>JAGPMT010000008.1 GCA_018052735.1 Phycisphaerae bacterium
GTTATATGTGAATATATGTAAATACCTGTATCTATGGAAAATTTGGCTAAAAATCCATACTCACAGTCTGCGCCTATGGATAATGAGCTAAAAATCCATAGGCGCAGGTATTCACAGGTCTCAGACGCAATCCCAAACGCTACCGTCAAGAGCATATGCACCAAACCTGACGGCTACAGCACAAACCGCCTTTCCAGCTGGGGCGGTAGATGGCGACTCTATCTGTCCGATGCTGCCGATGGGGGCAGACTCCCTATGAGGGAGTTATATGTGAATATATGTAAATACCTGTATCTATGGAAAATTTGGCTAAAAATCCATACTCACAGTCTGCGCCTATGGATAATGAGCTAAAAATCCATAGGCGCAGGTATTCACAGGTCTCAGACGGCACAGGCAGCGACAAATCTCTTTTGCCGGCGGCTCTTTCAAGGATATTTTTTTCCGCGGTTGATGAAGGAAGCGACACGACGATAGCGATCGATACTTAGAAAGCTATTTTTTGCATCGGCAATTGTTAAGTATGATTATCGCTGGCTGTTAAGGAAACAAAAGGGCAGAACGCTGTGAATGGATGCTCTGTTCGGACAGTGTTTTCAAGACCGGCTGAGCATCATAGCCGCGGATTTTAGCATGTGCCTGTTTCAGCAGCGGATACAAAGCGGAAGCGTCGATGGGTTCAATCTGCTGATAAGGCCATTTGTTTTTTGGATCCGCATAAAAAATCAGATAATCCAGAGCTTTCTGCAGGCAGCGTCCGTCTTCTGTTCGGCAGTTCCACAAATCCATGCCGACATGTTCCCCCAGACGGGCCAAAACAAACGTTCCGCGTAGATTCATCACGCTGTAGCCGTACGATTTGGTACGTGTTAATTCATGGGGCTGGCGTCCGTCCGGTTCAATTTTTGCTGCGATATGCTTTTGTGATGCTAAAGCAAGAATCTGCTGGGCCAGCGGCCGATTGCCGACAAAGAGGGCGAAGGCCGCCGCTTGAGCATCATACCATGTGGAATGATTATTCTTTGTCTGGCTTTCTTCCAGACCCAGCGGATGGCTGGTCAGCCAAGTCAAATAATCCGTAAACCACTGGACGAGTTTCTGCTGGTCAGCTGCTGTCCAGAAAGGGCTGTTTTGAATTAGACCGACACTGTCCACAATTCCGATAAACCCGGCTGTCTCAATAATGCCGTAGCACCGTCCATCGCTGCTGCCCAGAACGGCCTGCCCAAAATTCAGATTGGGATTCATTTTCGTTGCTTCGTCCAGAAACCATGTCCGCACCAGCATGGCCGCCCGTTCGGCATACATCGGATCATCGGTATAATAGTAGCACAGCGAAAGCACTTCAACAGCATCGCACAGCTGGCCGAGCTGCCGGCGGTCTCTTTTGGAATCCAGCGATTGCGGATTGCGCTGCCCGTCTTTGCGGATATAAGGCAGACCGTCGGGCGTATCCGGATTAGGCCAGAAATAGGGGGCCAGACTCATATAATCATGCTTATCTCCGCTGGGAGGAACCAATGTTTTGTTCATCACGCTGAAGGGTCCGGCCGTTAATGCCTGTTTGCCTTCTTTCTGAAGGATTTCGAATGCCGCCGTAAAAAAGGGGTCTTGCTGCCGTATCTTCTGCTTAATCTGCTGCAGGCAATTTATATCCCATACCCAAAGCCGGGCGGATGACCAATTCGGCTTGTCGGCGGCAGATGCTGAACATAAAACAGTGCCAAAAATGCAAACAGCGAATAATCTTTTTTTCAATGCCATAATCGGGCCTTATCCTTATAGCAGGTTTACCATAGAAACGCTCCTGTCAGAACCGATATTGCCCGATTTACGGATATATTCCGTTTTTTACTGAAGAAGCGGCACATCTTCTGCACGCAACAGCCACAAAAGCGGCTGCGTTACCGCCATGTTTCGCCGAACCTCCATATCTGCAGGGTCAGGATTAAGCGTTTGAAAGAGCGTGAGATAGTCAGGCCGGTTTAAGGCATAACCAGCCAGCAGCAGACAAGGCTGGCGGACAGGCCATTGCTCAAAATGCTCGATATCCGGCGGATACGGCCATGCGGATTTGTCTTTGAGGTAATCAACCAAAAATGACATGGCCTTTTTCATGCCGCGGCCGTCCGGCAATGTATAATCCCAGAGATTATCCTGTTCTGTTGAAAGCAGCAGGCACAGAAGCGCCATGTTGTCCAGTTGGAAAATAGAATAGCCATAGGGTTTGGTACGTGCCAGTTCAGCCGGGAAACTTCCGTCTAAATCCATCTGGGATGGCAAGATGATCTTTTTAAACCGTTCGCGGGCCAGCTGCAGTTTTTCCTTGTCTTCAGTAAAACGTGCAAAAGCGGCTAATTGAACCAGAAATGCAACGCTGTGATTATTGGCCGCATTCATTTCCTGAAGTCCGTTGGGGTGAGTGGTCATCCATTCGGTATAATCGGCAAACCACTGCTTCAGTCCTGCCAAAATTTCGGGCGTCATGGCTTTTGAATTTTTTAATGCTTCAACAGCCAATGGAACTTCAGCCAAATGCAGCGTATCGATGATGCCGATACCGCGTCCCTTGCTGATGCCGGGAATGGCCTGAGCATAAAGAAGATGCGGATTCATCCGCGAATGTTCGTTAACAAAAAAAGTGTTCAGCAGTTCAACCGCCTTTTGGGCATAGCGCGGATCGGCAGTGATTCCATATCCGGCGGCAAGAGCCGCCACGGCGTCCCGCAGCTGCCGTACCAGCAGGCGATGTACAGAGAAATTGGCAGGGTTGGATTGACCGTCCCGCTGCACGTAGGGAAGTCCGTCCGGGGTATTCGGGTTGGGCCACCAATAATCTCCCATAGAATAAAAATCTCCCGGGCCGGCACCGGAATCAGCAGGGGCCGGATAATCACTAAGCGAAATCGGCTTGATGGTCAAGTACGATTCGGCCAGTTTTAAAATCCGCTCCCGATCCAGACGGGCCATCTCCAAGGCCTGCTGGCCGGCAGTCAAGGACCGCAGATTGATGCTGTCGGGGATCGATTCAAGTTCCAGAAATGCTGTTGGACATCCTTGGCAGGATGCACTTGCCACAGATTTTCCTTGATTTAATTGTACATCAATGAAGGCCTGTCCCCCGTACAACTGGACAATCCGGGAACCGCGCGATGTGCCGAGATTGTCGATCAGTTTTCCGTCTCCCGTTATGCCGAAACGGATAACATTCCTTGCATCAAGACAAATAATCCCTTTGTCATCCAGCAGTGCGGCACGCAGTGTTGCCCGGTCGCCTGTTCGGTCTGCTTCCTTTAATACCAAACGGGCGGGTTTGCCCCACTGTCGAGTCTCGTAGCGGAATACAATTTCATCCGAAACCTCAGTACCGTCTTTGCGTGCGATGACTTTGAGGTGATTCATTCCTTTTTTGAAGCCAACCAGCCAGCGCAGTCCGGCGGCAGGAAAATCTTGGCTGTTTCTTTGCTTAATCCCTTCCGATTTGCCGTTGACAAACAGTTCAGCTTCCGGGCAGTTGGAATACACCTTGACGAGTTTTTTTTCGTCTTCCCTGCCCCACCGTACCGGCCAGTTATGGGCATAGATGCGCACCATCGGCTTGTCAGTCCAATAAGACTGATACACGTAATATGATTCTTTGGGAGTCAAATCCCGTTCAACGGCGCCTTTTTGGTTCATGTAAGGTATCGGATTATCCGGGCGAAGGGGGGTGGAGAAGTCTTTAAATATCCAGAATGCCGTGCCCGTCAGCCAATCCATTGTCTCCTGCTCCTTCAAATGCCAATCCACTAAATCGCAGATATAGCTTTCTGACCAGTTGCCGTCCCGTGAAGCACGTGCCCGACCGCCGGTCATCAGGTAATCCATGCCGCTTTCTTCGGTTTTGCCGGCCGCTTGGATATCCATCAGCCCTTCATAGGGATTTTCTGTATGGCGCCCGGCATGGCTGTCGCCGCCCCATTCAACATGCAGAAAATGGCTGACTTTGGCCATTTCCCGTTCGGAAGATTGTTTATATTCGGTGAATTTCCCGCCATACCAGCCTGCCCAAATTGACGGCGAATAAATATCGACAATGTCGCTGCAGAATTCACAGCGACGGATAGCAGTTTTACGCTCTGGATCAAGACGGTGCGCAAGGTCATTCAATTCGGCCATAAACGAGCGGATTTTTTCCTTGTCAAATTCCTCGAAATCACCCGGCCAGTCGTTCTCATTGCCCAAACCCCAGATAATAACCGATGGATGATTCCGGTGCTGGTCAATCATTGCCGTCAGCATGTCGCGGGCTTGCTGTTTATAACGATCCCCGCCTAGGCCGCCCCGGCACCAGGGGATTTCTTCCCAAACGAGGATTCCCAATCTATCGCACATATCCAAAGCGATGCGGGATTGCTGATAATGCCCCAAACGGATGAAATTGACTCCCATTTCCTTCATCAGATTAAACTCTTTGACAATCAGTTCTTCTGTCAATGCAGCAGCCAGACCTGCGTGATCTTCATGACGGTGGGTGCCGTGAAGCAATAAGCGCTGTCCATTAAGGTAGAAAGGCCCTTTGGGGGCAAAATCAAACCAGCGAAAGCCGAATTGTTCGCTGACCGCAGATTGGCCGCTGCTGCTTATAAGGGTTACGATGCATGTATATAATTTGGGGGAGGTTGTTGACCAAAGAACCGGATTTTGCAATTGAGTCTGATAAAGAACGGCGCTGTTTTGCTGGGAATCAAGGATAGTTTGAGATTGAAGAATCTCGGTACCATCCGGATCCAGAATTTGGACTTTTGCTGTTGTGTTTTCCTTAAGGGATGAGGGATTGTAAAGCTCTCCCTGAACAGTTAACTGCCAGCTTCCATTGCTTGCCCGTTGGGTCTTAATATGAAGCCCTTTCAGAGAGATTGCCGGAACATAGACAAGGTTGACATACCGGTACAGACCGCCGTAGAGATTAAAATCACTTAGATCAGATGGAATCATTTCAAGGTCGCGGGAGTTATCACAGCGAATGGCAATGGGAATAAGTCCTTTTTTGGTAATGCGATCTTCAGAATCTTGCTTAAAATATGGTTTTTCTTTATACCGATTGACTGCATCTGTAATGTCTGCAATAAATTCGTCATATCCGCCGATGTGAGAACAGACTTTTTCTGTATCGATATATACTTCTGTTTTCTGACCAGCCCCTTCAAAATGCAGAAGTATGCGCCCGCCTGCAAAAGGATTGTCAATCTTTACTTGTGTGCGATACCAGCCGGGACCTTGATAATACCGCGTATCAGGATCAACGGCGTCATAAGCGTTAAAACAATGCGGCAGGACAACTTTTTGCCAAGCGCCCCAGTTATTGCTTAACTTGTCGCTGCGAAGTGCTTCCCAAATCCCGCCAATATCGCCTTTGACAAATTCCCAATTCTGGGTTAATCGAGTAGAATATTCCGGGATTGCCGCAGTAGAGCCCGATAATAATAAGAACAAGTAAACTGCTGTTAAGAAAAGACAGGCCGAGCAGGAAGACATGGGATTCCTTTCTTTGAAAAGTAGCTTCACAAAAATTCCATTCTAAAAGATTTATCCAAACTAAACAGATATCACCCGATAGGAAACGTTTCTTACAATGAATATAGAGATTTCATAAAAATAGACAAAGCGTAACCACAAAAATTTTAAAGAAAATATAGTCTGTGAAATTTTTTCTGCGAAAGATGTTAGAATTGATGGGTGATTAATGATGCACAGTAATGATAAACGCAGAATCTGGCTATGAATAGTGAGAAAAAAATTGAGGAAATCGCCGTTTATTGGACACAGGCTCAATCTATTGTGTCGGCATTCATATCTTCGACGGTACCCAATTTTGAAGATGCTAACGATGTACTGCAATCGGTGGCTGTAGCAGTAGTCCGTAAATACGACACTTATGATAGAAAATCCCCTTTTACGGCGTGGGCTATTGGAATCGCCCGCAATGAAGTATTGCATTATAAGCGTAAATATGCCCGCGATAAGCACATTTTTGATGACGAATTGGTCAATAAAATTGCTCAGACATATCATGAGAAGAGCAGCGAATTGGATGACATGAAAAAAGCTCTGGAAAAATGTGTTTCCAAGATAGAGGGCCGCTGGAAACAGATTTTGCAGATGCGCTACGTCCGTGAAATGGATGCTAAACGGATTGCTCAATGTCTGGGAGTTTCCAGCAACGCCGTATTTGTAGCACTTCATCGTATTCGGCTTTCGCTTCGGGAGTGCATCCCAAAGACAATGAGAGCGAGGGAGTTTGGCAGCAATGGATAGAGATAAGCTGATGTCACAGTATTTTTTCAGCTCGCTGAATCGGCAGGAACAGGAACTATTTGCCAAATATCTCAAAGAAGATCCTGAGTTTCTTAAGCAGTTTGTAACGGAGTCTTATGTTCAGCGGCGTCTGTATGACCTGTTTGTAGGCCAAGACAATCAGAAACTGCTGTTTGACAGTGCGGTTCTGCAATCGCCTTATGAGATGGATTTATGGGCAGCTCTTCTCAATGAAGAAAAAACTGCTCCGACGATAGAGCTTGAAGTAAGCAAAAATGAACCTGTTCTGATAGAAAAATTACAGAAACAGAAGATCGTTCGCAAAAGCAGCAAGACAACTTTGATTACAGCAGTTGCCGCACTGGCGGCTGTTATTCTGCTGATTGTATATGTCCAGCTGAATCCCAAGGAATTTTCTGATCCTGTTGCGACTTTGGCTGATATGGTGGATGTGCGGTGGGCAGATCCGGCTATGTCCCTCAAGCGGGGAGACCGGCTTTTCACCCGACAGGGCGGAATTCAGCTGAAGGAAGGAATCCTTAAGATTCAGATGGATAACGGCAGCAACGTAGTTGTAGAAGCCCCAAGCGAATTTGAGTTTATTACTTATGACCAGATAGAACTGCGCTACGGCCGTTTATATGCCAATGTGCCGCGACGGGCTATCGGTTTCATCGTCAGCACACCCAACTCCAATGTCATCGATTTAGGAACCCAGTTCGGCGTCAAAGTCAATATTGACGGCGGCACGGAAGTGCATGTTCTTAAAGGCAAGGTGTCACTGATAGCTGGCAAGCAGTCCGAAGAAGGGACATCGGAGCTTGTTCAGCAGGGGCAGGCTCGCCGCGTAGAAAAAGGACAGGAAGCAATTCAGGCAATTGCCATCAATCCCGGTGCTTTTGTGCGGGATATCGATTCGCAGAATCATTATGTCTGGCGGGGACAGCCCCTCGATTTGGCAGATGTGATAGGGGGCGGGAACGGATGGGGGACAGGACAGGCCAACACCCGAATTGATCCGATTACGGGCAAGTTGGCACAGCGGATGGAGCCGGACGGCATCCAGCGAACAACTCCTTATATTCTGGTGCCGGACCTTGATTTTGTCGATGGATTGTTTATTCCGGACGGCCGGGCTGGGGCTGTTCAGGTCAGTTCCGAAGGCGATATGTATGAAGGATGTCCGGAAACCACAGGACGCTGTTTTTACGGGCCGTTTAACGGCTCCGTTCTCCCGTTGAAGACGGCCAATGAGGTCTTTGACCACACTGTTCAAATCGGCGGGCAGACTTTCGGCGGTCCCGGTCGGCCTATCATCCTTCTGCACAGCAATCTGGGTATTACATTTGACCTGCGGAAAATTCGCCATTCACTGCCGGAAGGCACACGCATCAGCAGCTTTTCAGCCCTTTGTGGAGTAGGAGAAGGGCCGGCTTCTTCAAAACGAGCCCATGACTATGTGAATTTCTACATTTTGGTAGATGGTCAGGAACGGTTCAGGGCAGATGATATGGAATATCAGTCCGGGCTGAAACCGATTGATGTTAATCTGTCTGACAGCGACCGCTTTCTGACGCTGATGACTACCGATGGAAGTGACCGATCAGTGCATTTGGACTGGAGTTTCTTTGTGCAGCCCCAATTAACAATCGAGTCCGTACAGTAAGCGGGCTTGCCGGTGAACAAACAAGAGAAAATGGATTATGATTTTAAGTAGACAGGGGATAGCGATGAAACCAAAAGGATTTACATTGATTGAGTTATTGGTAGTGATAGCCATCATTGCACTGCTGCTGTCGATTTTGCTGCCCGGATTAAAGGCGGCCAAACTTCAGGCCCAGCTTACGATTGATATGACCAATTTAAGCGGCCTGGGCAAGGCCTGGTTTGCCTACAGTCAGGATAATCATGATGAGCTCATCGGGGGCAATTCTCCCGGCAACGCCAGCGGAAATGCCGGCACCTGGACCCGTGATCCGTATTACTGCTGGGTGGATTTCCCCATATCCAAAACGAATCCAAACGCATATGCATCGAATTTTGATTATCAGGAAGAAATAAAAGGAATCGAAAATGGCCTGCTGTTTAATTATGTAGGCAAGTCCGATTCGTATCATTGTCCGGCTGACAAGCGGTATTTGAAGCCTCCGGCCTTAAATGGTTATACCACCGTAAACGGGGGCTACCGGTCGTATTCCATAGCCGGCGGGGCACGAGGTGGCGCATGGGATGCTGCCAGACGACGCTATGCTGCCACAGGCAGTTTTCAGTTCGTCTCTATTACCAAATACTCTCAGATTAAAACACCCGGAAGCAAGTTTATTTTTGTCGAGGAGAATGACGGACGCGGCCTGAATGCCGGAAGCTGGGATCAGGATATGCGTCTGGTTGGACAGCCGGTAACGGCATGGGTTTGGGTGGATCTGCCGGCGATGTGGCATTTTGACCGCGGCAGTTTTGGTTTTGCTGACGGACACGCCGAAAAATACAAATGGGTTGATCCGGGGCTGCTCCAGACAGCCGGCGTGGGATCCCATTTTGTAAAGGTTGACCCCAAATATCCGGATGATTTCGCTTTTGTTCTTCGTGGCTTTCCGTATGCCGGTGTACCGTAACAGACAAAAAATGGACGGCATGGCCTGTCGTATGCGGGTCTGAAAACGACAGACAGTGCCGGCAGGCTGAGACGGATTACAGATATTAACTTTTTTGCGGAGGTTTGATTATGAAGAAGAAATTATGTGTTGTGATGATGTGTTTAGGTGCGATACTGGCGACGGTCGCCAGGGCGGACCTGGTGGCCCGTTATACTTTTGATGACGGGACGGCGGCCGACGGTTCCGGCAACAGCAATAACGGCGTTCTGTTTGGCAATGTTGCTCCGGCGACGGATGCGGAACGCGGTGCTGTAATGAATTTTGGGGGGGGCAGACAGTTTTATACGGGTGGCAAACAGCCCCAGTCTGAATGCAGTTGCCAGCCAAATCACGATAGCCATGTGGCTGAATATCCCCAGTACAGGAACAAGGCAGCTGATTGAAAAAGGCGGTACAGGCGGTTCCGCTTGGTATACAGCCCCTTGGGGGATTCGAATGGAAAGCGATGGCCGTCTGCGCATTCAGTGGGGCAATGTGGCTTTTCTGTATTCTGTTTCTGCGATTCCGCTGAATGAGTGGACTCATATCGCCCTGACCTTTGATTCGACCCTTACAGAAAATCAAGTGAAGATCTATTCCAACGGTGTTTTAGATGCACAGGCGACATGGGCTACCATCCCTGCCACAAACACGAATGACTTGATTATTGGAGCCGATATCTACAACTACCCCGGTACAGCTCCCCGATGGGAATACATAGGATTGATGGATGATATTCAGATTTTCAATACGGCATTGCTGGAAACCGAGATTAGTCTTGTGATGACCGGCGGCGGCGTGAAGAATGTGGATCCTGCCAATGGAGCAAAATTTGTGCCGGTTGACAAGGTTCTGTCGTGGGATCCGCCAGCCGAATTCGAGCCCAACTTTATATTTACCGGCTATGATGTTTATTTTAGTACGGACCAGGACTTGGTCAAGGCCGGCCATGCGTCTGTAAAGGTCGTTTCGAACAGTCCCGCGGAAGAATACGATCCCTTTGGTCCTGCAGATATGGCTTACTCCACGCAGTATTTCTGGCGTGTGGATGTCGCTGGCCGCTATGATTTTTCGACCGAACCAAACGCCATTGAGGGCGGAGTGTATTCATTTACAACTATTTCACTGGCTCCGACCATTACAACGCACCCGCTCAGTCAGGTTCGCGGTCCAGCCAACGGCAAACCGGATGCAGTGCTGACCATAGAGGCAGTCAATGCAACCGATTACCAATGGTACAAAGATGATGCCCCGATTTCCGGTGCTATCCAGCCGACCCTGACAATTACCGGCGTTCAGCCCAGTGATGAAGGCCAGTATTATTGTGCGGCATCCAATGCCAACAGTCCCACAATTGTATATTCCAATAAAGCGTGGGTGGAGTATGCACGATTGACCAGTCAGTGGGGTTTTGAAAACGATTATGCGGATGCTGTTGGCGGTTATGATGGTTCTGTTGCCGATGTGAATTCAACCCCGACATTCGCATCTGGGATAGTCGGCAGCTATGCCCTTGGATTGGATGGAATCGATGATTATCTGATTCTGCCGGCCGCAGCCCTGCCGAAAGCCGGAACAGAAATGACCTATGCATTCTGGGCCAAAAATAATACACCTACGGTGGGTACAGTAACCCTTTACGGCTATGCCGATGCACTGCCGGGCAACCGTCTGGTCAATATCCATACTCCGTGGAGCAACAACAATGCGTATCTGGATATTTCGAATTCGGATGCTGCCGGCGCCTATGACCGTGTAGCAGCAGGCAATGCAGTCAATACTGCTGCCGAGCCATACTGGATTCACTGGATTTTTACCAAAGACAGTGAAACCGGAATCCAGCGGATTTATCGCAATGGTGTGCGGATTGGGCAGGCAACAGGATTAACACGCCGGTTGTACGGTGTGGAACATCTCCAGCTGGGTGCCAACCGCGATACATCGGGCGTTGCCGGGCAGTTCTTCAACGGGCAAATTGACGACCTGCGGATTTATAATTATGCCGTGGATGAAGTTGAAGCGGCCTATATGTACCACGACGCAACAGGAGCGGCTGTGTGCATCAATGATGCAGATCCGGTTGTCGCCAAGTATGACTTTAACGACAACTGCAAGATTGATTTGCCGGACCTTGCGGAACTGGCGGCCAACTGGCTGCATTGCCAGCAGGTTCCGACGTGCGTGGCGCGTCCCTGAGACGGTCGAAACGGTGAAGAGAAACCATATACTTGAAAGGGTTAAGTAATGAGAAGCATAATCAAGACAATATGCATGATCACAGCGGTCCTGCTTCTGGGCACTGCAGTCCAGGCAGAATTGCAGTTTACCGAGAATTTTGATGGGCGTCCGATCGGAAATCTTATCGGTGCGACACCCACGGCAGGAAACAATGGTACCGTAGGTGTTTCTAACGGTACATCATCGGGTAATATTCAGGTCCAGCTGCAAAGCGGCTCCAATGTGTGCAACATCGCGGGAAACTCCGGCGGCGACCGCCGCGGAGCCGGCACGTATAATATGACCGATCCTATTGCAGTCGGTGAAAAAGGTGTGGTGTTTTTCCGATTTTTGGTCGACAACACCCGGTCGGTGGATTACTACATTGGAATCCATACACGGACAACCAATATAAACGACTCGGCTATAGGAAGCAATCCGCAGAACTATCTTATGGCGGGTTTTCATCTGTGGAGCGACGGTGAGCCGGCCGGCACGATGAAGATGGTGTCAACACAGCATACGGCTACCTTCGCAACCGGTCTCTTGCGAAACCAGTGGTATAACTGCTGGATTGAAGCGGACCATGCAGCGGAGACATTCAGTGTGTATATCAGCCCGGCTGACGGACCTGCCGGAGCAGCGACTCTGCCGGCCTCCTCTGATAAAGTCGTATCGGACAGGCCGTTTGAGGTTGCCACAACGGCTCCTCTGGCCGGGATGTTTGTTATGGGCCGGACTTATTCAGCTGAGGTTGCTCCATGGCAGCGGTCAACCACCCAGTTAGGCAATATCCGGGTGGACGAAATCTATTGGGACGGCAGCAACGGTTTAGCATCGTTGACAGCTCAGAAGCCGGATCCGGCCAATAAAGCAATCGATGTGGCTATTGAAAAGGTGCTTTCGTGGGAGGCGCCCGATGATCCCAAGATTGCTCAAGTGCTTGGCTATGATGTATATATGGACCCGAATATGGCAAAAGTAACCAACCGGGATCCGTCAGTCCTCAAAAGTGCCGCTCAAACGGCAGCATCATACGATCCGACACCCGATATGGCATTTGTCAAGACATATTACTGGGTCGTCGATACGATTGTTACGCTGGTTGATGACCCCAATGAGCCCAAAGTGCCCCGCGTTCATTCTGGCGAGGTGTGGTCGTTCACAACAACAAATCCGGGTCCCAAAATTACCAGTGACCCAGCTGATCAGCTGGCTGACTTGGGAGGATCTGCTTCATTTACCGCAGGTGTTTCCAGCCCTTATGTGCCGGCAACCTATCAATGGTATAAATCCAATGACCGAAGCAACAGCACGCCGGCTGATGATGTGCTGATCGGCGGGGCTACAGATCTGACCTATACTGTTTCCAATGCTGCTCTGGCTGATGAGAAGTTTTATTACCTTGTTGCCTCTAATGTATATAACAGCGTTACCTATAGCGCAAAATCCAAACCGGCTGCCCTCGGCGTAAAACGCAAGGTTGCGCACTGGACACTGGATGGATTAGTAGGCGGCAAGTATGAAGATATCAGCGGGGAAGGACATCATGCCGACCCCAACGGTTCGCCGGTATTTTACAGCGGTGTCAATCCGGCTCTCACAAACAATGCGGTATGGGTCAATCCCGATGGCGGCTGGGCAACCGTAGGGGCATGGGATCCCTCGGAGTTTACAGGCAAACTGACAGTGTCGATGTGGGTCAAATGGAATGGCCAGCCGGCAACTCCGCGCTATCAGGGTTTGATAGGCAAACGCAGTGTGTATGCAACGAATATGCGGTGGCAGCTGGAAATCGGCAACAATGCTGCCAGTCTCTTGACCTTCAAGAGCAACATCAACGGCATTACCGGTCCGATTCTGCCGGTGGGCGAATGGGAACAGGTTGTTGTTGCCTATGATGGAACGACCGCCACAATGTACCGCAATGGGACCTATGCCGTCAGCGGTCCGGTTACCCTTAACGACGGGATCATTTCCAACTTGGTTATCGGCGGCGTAGGACTTGATCCGGCGGCTGTGCCCCCTGTGGCAACATCGATTCTCGATGGATTGCTGGATGATATCCAGATCTACAACTACGCTCTTGACCCGGTTACCATTGCTTATTCCTTTACGGATGTGGATCCTCTGGGACGGAAAGCCTGCGTAGATCCTCGTGATCCGATTTTGGTGGCTTATGACCTCAACGGCGACTGCGAAATCGGCCTTGGAGATCTGATAGATTTGGCCAATCACTGGCTTGAAGGACAATTAGTCCCCGATGTAGTGGCTCGTCCCTAAGACGCCAGAAAGAAGTGAATGAAATTGGCGGTTTAATATCTCTGCCCGGACGGCAGGAATTGGAATACGCCAATGCAATGCTGCCCTGTTCAGGGTATCGGGCAAACGATATCCTGAACAGGGTGTTTTGTTAAAAAGCACGGCAAAAAATGCCCGGATTTGTGGTTTAGTAAAAAAATGCATTCCTTTAAGTTGCCCAGAAACACAGGACAACAGGGATGGAGAAAAGAAATTATTTCTGATTCGGTTTTTTCCAGAAAGTAATTGTGAGGAAAAGGGAAAATAAAAGACAGGGGGGAAGGTCGTTCTGTTGAGGGATTATCGCCCAAAGGCATGTTTTTGGAAAAGGACAGGGGCAGGATATTATGAATCCACAAAGGGGGATATTTCAGTGGTTGGGGCAACCGATGTGTGCATCGTGCGGCGATGGTTTCGGCGATTCTGGAGTTCCGGACAAGGTAAAGCTGATTTGGACTGTATATGAAAGGAAATTGTGATGAAAACCCATCGAATTCTGTTCATCGCGATGATTTTACTGCCGGCGGCATCGGTTGTTGCTGAATTGCTGCTGGTAGAGGACTTTACCGACAAGACAGAGGCAGTAACCATTGATGGAAAGATCCCCAACGGCGTATTGGGAGGGGCGTGGGATACCGAGGGTGAATCTACCGGCAATATTACTACCCGTACATCAGACGGGAGCATGACATTGCGGGTATCTGCCCACAGTTCCGGAACGCTGGTTCGCGGTGCGGGTATTGCGGGGCTTACCAATCCCATTGACAATACGGAAGCCGGTATATTGTTTTTCCGCTTTAAGGTTGCTTCCGGTTCAAGGCCTCTCCAGGATTATCTGGGAATACATACCTACACCAGCAGCAGCTATCTGAACTCTACGACCTGTCAAGGTAGCGCCATGAACGCCGGATTCAGCTTATTCTGTGCGGCTTCCAGCGCGACATTTGATATAAAAACGATCGACAATGCGACAGTCCTGAAGACCGGACTTGCGCGTAATCAGTGGTACAATGTCTGGATTGTTGCGGACAACGCGAGGGATACTTTTGATTTATATGTTAATGCATCCAGCAGTCCGGGCAGGCCGGTTGAGCTGCCGGCGGAGTCCGACAGAATCGGAGAGGGACTTGCTTTCGGAATGGCAACTGCTTCCCCGCTTGCCGGTGTGACATTTGGCAAACCTGTACCGACATTGGTTTCCGGACAGACCGAAGATGTTTTTATTGATGATATTTACTGGGATGGCGATGAGGGGCTGACACTGACGAGCAAGGGGGCGAGGAATCCTGTTCCCGCCCATCGGGCGGTGCAGGTTCCATTGGATCAGATTTTATCATGGGATGCCCCGAATGACCCGAATGTGGCACAGATATTCGGCTATGATGTGTATTTGGATCCGAATGAAGCGAAGGTTGCAGCCGGCCTGGCTTCCGTACGGGTCAGTACAAATCAGGCGGTTCAATTTTTTGATCCTGTTTTGGCTTATGATACGACATACTATTGGCGTGTGGATTCGCGCATCAGGCTTAATGACCCGAACCAGACCCAGTTGATTGTGCCTTCCAGTGTCTGGCGATTTACCGCCGAATCGTCGCTTCCGGCAATTACCCGGCAGCCCGCCTATGCAGTTGTGAAAGCAGGCACAGCCGCAGTATTTACGATTACGGTAGAAAGCGTTTTCCCGCCTTCGTACCAGTGGTATAAATCGAGCGATCCGGCTAACGATACCTTTGGGGATGATATCTTGATTTCCGGAGCTACGGGGCCAACATTGACATTGTCGGGGGTTTCGACTGCCGATGAGGGCTTTTATTACTGCAAGGTAACGAATCCTCGGGTGGCGTATTCCAGCGCAGCGGGATTAGCCATTCAGCGACCGCTGGCGCACTGGACACTGGATGGTCTGGTGGGCGGCAAATACGCCGACACAAGCGGCGAAGGGCATCACGCCGACCCGAATGGTACGCCGCTGTTTGCGGCCGGAGTCAATCCGGCAAAAACGGGCAATGCAGTTGCAATCAATGCCGGCAGCGGCTGGGCCAACGCGGGCTCATGGAACCCGTCGCAGTATTCCGGGCAGCTGTCGATTTCGCTGTGGGTTAAGTGGGCCGGCCAGTGGGAAGCCCCGTACTATCAGGGCCTCATCGGCAAACGGAACGCTTATACGGATGACGGGATGATGTGGCAGCTGGAAATCGGCAACACCAGCCCCTACAACCTGACCTTTAAGCGCTATACGACGGGCACACAGACAGTCGCCGCCACGGGACCGCTGCCGGTTGGCGAGTGGGAGCAGGTGACTGTTACCTATGACGGCTCAACGGCTCGGGTTTATCGCAATGGACAAAGCGCGGTCAGTGCAGCGATGCCCTTAAGCGGCGGGACCGACGCAACGGTGATGATTGGAGCCGTCGGTTTGGATTTGACCACCGGCTTGCCAATTTCGCCAATGAATGGCCTGCTGGATGACGTATGGATTTACAACTATTCCCTGGATCCGGTCACGGTGGCCTATTCCTATACAGATATTCAAGGCGGAACAGTCTGCGTGTATCCGAACGATGCGGTCTTGCAGGCATTCGATTTTAACCATAACTGCAGAATTGATGTGGGCGATCTGGTCGAGATGGCCGCTTACTGGCTTTATGACCAGCTTGTGCCATAACACTGCAGACTGCCTATCGGATAAACAGAATAGAGGGTTTTTGGATGATAGAAAGGGTGTAAAATGCGAAACATAACTGTAACAGGATTAGGCATTTTACTTGTGCTGCTGTTTGGCCCGGCAGTTCAGGCAGAGCTGCAGTTCGTAGATAATTTTGAAGGGATGACGGTCGGAGCAAATATGCCATATAATGTTCCGACTGCCGGCGGCGGGGGCATCTGGAGCACGAATACCGGAGGAACGTCAGGAAATATTTATGTCGAAACCAACAGCGGAAGCACTGTCATTCGCTTTATGACAACCTCCGACGGTGCTAACAGCCGCGGTTTTGGATTTGCCGATATTGATAATGCCATTGAAAATACAGAAAGCGGCATCTTGTTTTTCCGATTCTGCATTCGCGTGGAAGCTAATGCGGCTGACACCTATTTCGGTATTCATGCTCTAAGCGGAGTCACGCCGTTTGCCGTTGCAGGCAACAGTCCTCAAAACTATATTGTAGCCGGTTTCCGTGCGGTTAATGGTGCAGGCACATCCGTGGATTTGGTCGCTATCAAAGATCCCGGTGCGGTTCTTTTAGCCGGTCTGACCCGCGGGCAATGGTACAACTGCTGGATAGACGCCGACAACGCAGCCAACACCTTTGATTTATACATCAGCCCTGCTTCGGGGCCTGCAGGCCCACCAACGCTGCCCACTCAGGCTGACAGAATTGCAGACGATCTGCCGTTTGAAAATACCGCGACGTATGGAAACAGCCCGCTGATGGGGGCATTTTTTGATACACCCCGTCTGTCTTCCACCACCCGGTCAACTACTCAATCTGCCCGGACGTTTATTGATGAAGTCTGGTGGGATGGCGATGCCGGACTGGTGTTTATAAGCAAGGGTGCTCGGAATCCGGTGCCGGCCAATAACGCCACCGAGGTTCCGTTAGATCAGGTTCTTTCGTGGGATGCCCCGGACGATCCCAATGTTCAAGCGGTGCTGGGCTACGATGTATATTTCTCATCCAATCAGGCAGATGTTCAGAACGGCGAACCTTCAGCGCTGGTTAGTGCCGGTCAGACAGCCCTGTCGTACAAACCGGTTCTGGCATATGACGCACACTATTTTTGGCGCGTCACAACAACAGTTCAGATGGATGATCCGAATCATACAGTATTGGTAGATCCGGGCAGGGTGTGGAGTTTTGAAACAATGCACTCGCTGCCGATTATTACGCAGCAGCCGGCCGATGTAATTGCCCCTGCCGGTCAGACTGTCCAGTTTGCGATTGCGGCTGAAAGTATTTTGCCGGCTTCGTATCAGTGGTATAAATCATCCGACCGAACCAGCGGCACACCGGACGATGATACGCTGATTTCCGGCGCATCTTCAGCCGTTTTAACGCTGTCAACTATTTCGATATCTGATGAAGCGTATTATTATTGCAAAGTTTATAATCCCTCTGTTGTCTATTCCAATGCGGCCTCTTTAGGTGTCAAACGGGAATTAGCGCATTGGACATTGAACCAGACCGATTATGATACCGCAAACCAGCGGTATTTGGATTCGGTCGGGGGGTACCATGCATCGATTGCAGTGCCGGGAAATACTCCTGTTTTTATTGACGGTATTGTTGCTCCCGCTTCGAATGGAGCTGCGGTTTTCGATCCCAATACCTACGGCATTGTCAGTATGCTGAATCCGTCGGAGTTTACCGGCCAATTGACGCTGAGTGTATGGATTTTGTGGGACGGCACTCCTCCTTCAGAATACGGTAACGTCATCCTGCAGAAAGGAACTGCCTATGATACATGGATGTGGTCGCTGAAACTGCGTCAAAGCGAAGGTAACAGGGCAGGGGTTCGGTTTTATAATAATTTCGGCTATTCGGCACAAACAGCTAATCTGATTGAAGCCAATGTCTGGACTCACGTCTGTGCAACGTGGGATGGTACGATGATCCGTGTCTATATCAATGGAAATTTAGCTTCCAGCGACGATACGGGAACACTGGGGCCAGATACCCTTGGTGTCATGCATATAGCCAGCGGCGACAATCTTCCGGGAGCGCTGGATGAGGTCCGGATTTTCAATACGGCTTATGATGCAACGGCCATTGCTTTGGACCTGTATTACCCCGTCAGCGGCAAGCCGGTTTGCGTAAATCCCGGCGATCCGATTTTGGCTCTGTATGATGCCAGCGGGGACTGTATTGTCAATCTGGCAGATTTTGCACTGCTGGCATCTCACTGGATGGATTGTATGCTGGTGCCGGATTGTATTGAGTGGCCTCAATAGGTAGAAATTGACAGCAGGGGACGCTGACATAACGGGCGTCCCCCGCATAATATAAATCCTGTTTCCTGCGGGTCTGGTGCGAAAATCAGATAAGCCAAGAAATATGGGGGCGATATGAGTGATGCAGAACAAACAAAACCTGTGCGGCCTTGCCGTGCAGAAGATACTGTTTTGAGTCTGCTGATGTTTCTTCTGTTTCTGCACGGCGCGGCTTACAGCGCCGAAAGTATGCTGGCATATATAGGTTCCCAAGGCCGCTTGGAATATAGTTTTTACGCCAATGAAGGCGAGACGAATGCGGATAATGTTTTGCCGGATTTTTCTTATTGCGGCTACAAAGGAGGAGGCGCGGCTATTCCGGATGTGCCGGTTGTGTTGACGCTTGAGCCGCAGGAGGGGGACGATACGCAGTCCATTCAAAATGCGATCAATACTGTTTCTGCTCGTACTCCGAACGCTGACGGTTTTCGCGGGGCGGTTCTTCTTAAGGCTGGCCGGTATCAAGTGGCCTCTACGCTGTATATTCTGGCAAGCGGGGTGGTTCTTCGGGGTGAAGGTCAGGATGTTCTCGGGACGGTTCTGGAAGCCGTAACCCCATCCGATTATGATGTCATTTCTGTCGGCAGCGGCAGCGCCAGTTATGCAGCTCAAAGCGGTACGATACGTGCGATTACTACCCCGTATGTCCCCAGCGGTGCTGTAAGTTTTGAAATATCTGATACATCCGGTTTTTCTGTAGGCGATTGGATTTCAGTTCGACGGACTCCCAACCAGTTCTGGATTGATGATTTGGATATGGCGCAATGGGGATGGACTCCTTCCGGCTATATAACTGATCATGAGCGGTACATTACAGCAATTTCAGGCAATACTATAACAGTAGATGTCCCTTTAGTGGATGTCTATCAGGACAAATACGGCGGGGGACAAGTCTTTAAGCTTAATCCTATCAGCAGAATAAGTCTGTGTGCTGTAGAAAATCTCCGCATAGAGTCCTGTTATGCCGGCGATACCGATGAAGAGCATCCGTGGGATGCGATTAAGATGCAGTATGTCGAGAACAGCTGGATTCGCGGCGTTACAGCTCAGTATTTTGCCTACTCCTGTGTCAATGTATCAAATTATGCACGCTGGATTACAGTTGAAGACTGTGCTTTTCTTGATCCCAAATCGATTATAACCGGCGGCCGACGCTACTCATTTAATATTGAAGGAACGGCTACCCGTGTCTTAATACAGCGGTGCTATGCCTATGATGGACGTCATGATTTTGTGCTGGGCTCCAGAACACGCGGTCCGAATGCCTTTGTCGATTGCTATGCGGCCCATTCCAATGCCGACAGCGGCCCTCACCACCGCTGGTCCACCGGGACTCTTTTTGATAATATTTATTCCAGCAATTCTATCGCTGTTGAAAATCGCCAGGACAGCGGTACCGGGCATGGGTGGTCGGGAGCGCAGATGGTCTTCTGGAATTGCAAAACTCCCAATCAGAAATGCGATGCGCCCAAAGGGGCCATGAATTTTGCTATCGGTTCTAAGGCGGACAAGTGCGAGGGAAGCTGGGCGCCGGAAGAGCCATTTGGATGGTGGGAGCATCAATGGCAGGATGTTTACCCCCGCAGTTTATATTTTCAGCAGCTTCAGGATCGTCTGGGGCCGACGGCTGTAAATAATGTTTCTTCCATCTCACAGCGTACCGGCAACATTTGGGATGAGATTCTTGCATGGGCGGGAAATACCCGATTCCAGCCTAATCCCCTTCGTGAAGGAACTCCCGCAGACAGGCCGCTTTTGGAAGGGTTGCCGGTAATTTTTGAAGCAGTCCCGGCCGACGGTGCAGTTATCAGAGAATATCAGTGGTATGAAATATCCGGTTCCAACTATATCCGTGCAGGAGAGAATAGTCCTCTGCTGATTCTTCCCGAAGCGCGCGCGGCTGATTTCGGACGAACGTTTTTCTGCAGAGTTGTAACAGATAAAGGACCGTTCTGGTCGCCTGCTGTTCGAATCACCAACATTCCCGGCGGAACTAATGGTCAATTAGCGGAAGATTTTAATGGTCGGACAGCGAACGTAACGATTGACAACCTGCCCTGTAACGGTGTTTTGGGCGGCATTTGGGATACGGAAGGCGAAAGTACCGGCAACGTTCAAACGCAGATTGCCGGTGAAAACACCGTCCTGCTTGTCTCGGGTCACAGCAGCGGAACATTGAATCGCGGCGGCGGGATAAGCGGATTGACCAATCCTATTGAAAATACGGAAACGGGGGTTCTTTTTTTCCGCTTCAAAGCAAACGCCGGAACAAAACCGCTTCGAAGCTACTTAGGGATACATCATTATGCCGGCAGCGCATTTCTTACAAGTCCAACCTGTCAAGGCAATGCAGTTACCGCAGGTTTCGGCATTGTATCTGATGCTTCCAGTCCTGTATTTGATATCATCACAGTCGATCATGCAATGACGCTGAAAACAGGCCTGCTGCGCGGCCAGTGGTATAATGTTTGGATTGAGGCCGATAATGCGGCTGATACATTTAATATTTATGTTACCCCCGCAGAAGGTCCTGACATGGCAGTAAAGCCGCCTGCGGAATCGGATCGAATTACTCCCCAAGGCGGATGTACATTTGGTATAGCTGTTCAATCGCCTCTGACAGGGGCAATGTTTCTGGTTCCGAGGGCTCCCGATGATATCCCATTGGACAGTATGTGGATAGATGATATCTATTGGAACGGCGACAGCGGTTTGACAACACAGCAATCCATCATACCGGCCGCACCTGCCCATTTAACGGCCGTTCCGGGGGAAGGCATAATTGTATTGGATTGGGATGATAATACGGAGCCGGATTTTTCACATTATGTCGTTTATCGTTCCACAAAGCCGGATTCCGGTTTCACCCGTCTGGCCGAAGGGGTAACCGAAAGCTGTTATATTGATAGGGATGGAATGGATGGACAGACACGCTATTATTATCGGGTGCGGGCTGAAAACAGCGCCGGCCAATTGTCTGTCTTTTCCTCCGAAGTATCCAGTATATCAAAAATCGCTCTTGAAGTTCCTGCCGGCCTCCGTTGTTCTGGGATGGACGGAGCAGTTCGACTGCTGTGGGATGCAAATACCCAGCCCGGCTTTGCGGGTTTTATACTTTACCGGAGCCGCTGCATCAGTGAAGGTTATGTTCCAATTGCTTCCGGACTGACTGTCTGTGAATATCTTGACCAGAATGTTGAAAACAACAAAACCTATTATTATGTCTTGACGGCCTTCAACGACGAAGGTGAACAAACAGCTCCCTGTCTGCCGGTTGAGGCGGTACCCCATTTGCCGGAGAATCTGGCTCTATATAAGCCTGTAACGGCCAGCAGTTATTACAGTTCAGCTCGACCGGAGTATGCTGTGGATGGTTTGGTGCTGAATTATCCAGAAATCTGGTATTCCGCTCAGGATGGATCGGATCAACAGCCTTGGATTCGAGTTGATTTACAGGAGACTTATCTGATTGATAAGATTCGAATCCATCATTGGCCTAATCCCGGGACATACAGCCGCAATCGGGATTTCGATTTGGATGTTCTGGATGATGAAGGAAATCTGATCTGGTCAAATTATGATCCTGCAACAGGTCAGGGTGAACTGATTAATGCAGGCAACTGGATGAACAGCCCGGCGATGATCGAGTATATTCTTCCTCCCTTCATCAGAGGCCGATATATTGTTTTGACCAAACGCAGTTTTTTGGCCGGAGCTTCGGCATCAGCAAATATTTCAGAGCTTGAAATATTTCACCGCTTTATGGCTCCGGCGTCACCGACAAATCTATCAGCATCGGCAAACAGCGGCAGCATCGTTCTAAGCTGGGATATGCCGGCCGAACCTGTGGACCATTATATTATTTATCGGCGTAACGAACAGAATGAGTTTGTACCAATAGCCAACGCAGTTGGACAAAACTGGTTTGAAGACTCATCCGCCGAATACGGCACTGCATATTTTTACGTTGTAGCAGCGGCAGATGGACAAGGCATTGAGTCGGGGTATTCCGAAGAATGCAGGATTTGCCTGCCCTTGTCGGCCGATTTTGATTCCAGCGGGATAGTGGACTTTTCAGATTTTATTATTTTTGCTCAACAATGGCTGTCTAACGGGTCATCTGTTCCCTCTGCAGATATTGCTCCGCATGAAGGAGACGGCCGGGTTGATATAGCCGACCTTTTTATGTTTGCTCGGCAATGGCAAATAGGACTGCGGTGAGCTGACCGTGTCAGCAAAAGCTGCATCATATAGATGGATAATAACTACAAAACAGGTCGGGATAAAATTGACTTTAGACATGCTGAAAGAGAGAGAGGCATAATGCCTGAGATTAAATGGATTGTGTGCACTGCCTGCTGTTGGATTTTTACAGCAGCTGCGGATTCCAAAGCCGCAGAAGTATATGTGAACTCTATCGCTCAGCTGCAGACAGCAATTAACAATGCATCTGCCGGTGATAGGATAATTGTAGCCAATGGGACTTATGCCACATCCGCTCAAATTACGGTTAACCGGATTGGTACAGCCGCTAAGCCCATAGTTATTGAAGCGGCAACCGTCGGAGGCGCAGAAATTACAGGAAGTTATGGTTTTGCGCTCAACAGCCCGTCTGCCCATGTGCACATTCAGGGATTTAAGTTTACCCATATCAGCGGGCGAAACTCCATTAACAGCGGAGCGGTCTTTTGCCGTTTTACCCGCAATATTTTTGAATGTTCAGGCGACGGCAACTATCTCCTTGTAGCCGGCGATGATGCTCAAATTGACCGCAACGAATTCCGAAATAAAAGTACCGTCGGCAATATGATAGACGTACGCGGCACAGGTACCCAAATTGCACGGCGGGTTTGGATACATCATAACTATTTCCATGATTTCTCTAATGCCGGTGAAAATGGAGCCGAAACCATTCGCTTCGGCCTGAGCGGTCTGAGCATGTCCACCGGCGAAGGATTGATTGAATACAATCTGTTTGTTCGCTGCCGCGGTGAGAACGAACTGATATCCAATAAGTCCAGCGGCAATACATACCGTTATAACACCTTTCGGGATTCAGCAGGGGCGCAATTGACGCTGCGTCACGGCAATGACTGTCTGGTGTACGGCAATTATTTCCGCGGAACCGACGGTCTTCGCATATTTGGCGACCGCCACCAGATATTTTCCAATTACTTTGAGGGTAACACCAAAGGCGTTGATATGGGAAACGGCGACGGCGAAGTAGCCGAAGGGTCAGATTTGACCTGCCATGACCGGCCGGACGACTGCGTGGTATCGTACAATACATTTATCAATAACAACGTACATTATCAGATGGCTGCGCGTACCGATGGTCTGGGCGCATTGAATATTACGGTAGCCAACAATATCTTTCAAGGCGGCGGCAGTATGGCCAGCATCAGCAGCACAGCTCCTTACACGGGAGTATGGATCGGCAATGTTCGCTGGAATACGAGCAGTGCAGGGAGCATGCCTTCCAGCGGTTACACGACTGTAAATCCGCTTCTCGCTGCAGACACTGACGGTGTTTATCATCTTCAGTCTGACAGCCCTGTGATTGGAACAGGTATCGGATCTTTTCCGTATGTAACTGTTGATATGGACGGCCAGCCGCGGGATTCTGCACCGGATAAAGGTGCGGATGAGTTTTCCATTGCTCCCATTGCAGCGAAACTGCTGACGGTTAATGAAGTGGGACCATTTTCTGCTCTTTTTCCAATAGATCCTGCTACACCTGCAGACCAGCAATTGATTATTGGGGAACATATTGTTTTTGAAGTTGTCCCTCTGCCGGGTGCGGTTATCCTGAATTATCAGTGGTTTGAATTGACTGTATCAGGGGATACAGCCATCGGGACAAATTCGCCGGTTCTGATTATTTCAAATGCCTCCAAAGCCGACACCGGCAGGCAATTTTATTGTAGAATCACGACGGACAAAGGCGTATTTACATCACGCACCGCACAGATTTGTTCAATTTGGACGAATCTGGTTGCTTATTTGAATTTTGATGACGGCACGGCTAACGATTTATCCGGCAGAGGCAATCACGGCCTGCTGATGAATGGGGCAGCGATTGTAACTGATCCCGAACGCGGACACGTGCTCAGCCTTGACGGCGTTGACGATTACGTTCATTTGGGAAACGATGCTTCCCTGAATCTCAGCAGCACCAGCCAGGCGACTTTAGCCGCTTGGATCAAGGTTGCTGTTACGAAAAATCACAATGCCATTCTCAGCAAGGGCGAGTGGAAGGATGCGTATTCGCTGACCGTTAAGGGTGATACCAATCCGCCCAATCGGCTATGGACAGGCAATGATACGTCGGTTTTTTCAGATGATGCAATTCCCCTGAATGTTTGGACGCATGCCGCTGTGGTCATCGACGGTAATCTGGCGACATTTTATATCAACGGGCAGCGCAACGGTCCGGCCAACCAGAATCGCGGCGGACCTATCGACAATACCAGTGCCGGCGTATCCATTGGGCGGGAACAGTACAGCGGATCGTTACCGGCGGGGCGGTGGTTTTTCAAAGGGCTTATTGACGATGTTCGGATTTATAACAAGTCGCTGACAGAAGACCAGATTCAGCAGATGATGACGCCGCCTCTGCCCGGCGACATTGACGGTGATGGGAGAGTCGATATGGCGGATTTTGCGTTTCTTAGTGCCCAGTGGCTGACCGATGGGGCATTTAACCCTTCTGCGGATATCTGGCCGATGTGGGGCGACAGAGGCGTAGATTTGTATGATCTGCTCTTAATTGTTTCACATTTTCTCGAATCGCAATGACGGCAAAACGGCACAAGAAAAAGCCGATGGATAACACAGATAATATTATGGGCACAAAGTGTAGATTACGAATTCGCCAGCTGTTTTTGGGCGCAGCTGCAGTTTTGTCTTCGGTGTCGGCCTACACACAGGTTACGCTTGCAGCGGACGGCCCCGGCAGTACTTACGAGCTGATTTCCAGTGTACTGGGCGGCTATCCGATAGAAGTTCCGGACTGCAGCCACCCGGAATTCGGACGGCATATTACGGAAGCATGGGACGATATTCTGGGCAAGTATGTTTTTGTTTTTCATATCCATGTGACGCCCGACAATGACCGCTGCGTCAACTTTGACCGGCAGCGCAACGAGATTAAGACATACGGACCTTCGCCTGCCTACCTCAAGGGCTACTACAATGACATTCACACCTACCGCTGGAAATTCAAACTCGATGCAGGATTTCAGCCCTCGCCCAATTTTACGCATATTTTCCAGATCAAAGCCGGCGACGGTTCCGACAGCGATGCGCCGATTATCACCCTGACCCCCCGGTATGGAACGCCTCAAACGATGCAGCTTATCTTTACCCCCTCTTCCGGCAGCAGCGGCGGGGGCACCAAGGACAATCCGCCGCTTGAGCCGTTTAAGGGTGAATGGGTCGAGGCGTATGTCCGGACGCTGTATGCGGAAAACGGCACGATCGACGTTGTGCTCACGCGGATCCGCGATGGCGCCATACTGATGTCTTACACGAACAACAACCTTGACATGTGGCGGGGCGATGCGACTTTTAATCGCCCCAAGTGGGGCATCTACCGCAGTTTGAACAGTTCGCAATACCTCCGCGATGAAGAGGTGCGTTTTGCCGACTTTTGCATCGCCAAGGGCAGCGATACATGTCCCTGCGACGAGAGATTCTTTCCTATCGATCCGGAAACGCCATTTGATCAGGAGCCGGCCAGCGGGGGTGACATTTTCTTTGAGGTCATTCCGGTTGGCGGGGTAACCATTCTGAATTATCAGTGGTTTGAAGTTGCCGGTTCGGAGGATGTGCCTGTTGGTACGAATTCACCGATGCTGATCATTCCGGCCGCCGGCTATTCCGACACCGGCCGGAAGTTTTACTGCCGGATTACTGCGGACAAGGGAACCTTCTTCTCCCGCACGGCACAGATACGCTCACTGGAGACAGCCCTGATACTGCATCTTGCCTTTGATGACGGTACGGCCAATGATTCCTCCGGCAGCGGCAACCACGGCATACTCAACGGGGATCTGACGTTTGTACAAGACCCTCAGCGCGGCAGGGTCATCAATTTTGATGGCGTAAACGGCAGCTACATCCGTATTCCCAACAGCCCTTCCCTCAATGCAGCGGCCGAACAAATCACGATTGCAATGTGGCTTTATACGGACACAACTGCGGTGCGTCAGTTAACTGAAAAAGGCGGAACCGGCGGTTCGGCCTGGTACATACCGCCTTGGGGTATCCGCATGGAAAGCGACCGCACCCTGCGTCTGAACTGGGGTAATGGTCTTCCCAACCCCCCAGGACCGCTGTATTCATCAGCGATTGAAGCCAACCGATGGACTCATGTGGCGATGACATACGATTCGACACTCCCGTTCAATCACCGCAAGTTTTATATCAACGGCGTACTGGATGCCGCCAGCGACTGGACAGGCGGGGCTGCGGCTAATACCAATGACTTGTTTATCGGGACGGATTTCTACAACAATACCTCCCGCTGGGCATACCTCGGGCGGTTAGATGATATTCGCATTTATAATACTGCCCTTTGCGCCGGGCAGATCCGGCGTATTATGACCGGCGGTCCGCATGGGGATATTGATGGTGACGGCCGGGTGACGCTGGCTGATTTCGCCTATGTCAGTGCCCAGTGGCTGCTGGACGGGGCAGTTGTTCTGTCAGCGGATATCTGGCCGGGCTGCGGCGACGGCCGGGTGAATATAGGGGACCTAATGCTGATGGCCAGCCATTATATGGAGTCAAAATAAAAGCAAGGCGTCCTGAATGGATTCTGTAATGATGAATAAAGAAAGGTTTTAAAACAATGCAGACAAAGGCAATGATGGGGATTTTCGCATTTACGTTGGTTCTTGGGACGGTCGGTTGTGCTCACAGCAGCCAGAAGCTGCAGACACGCGAGCAGATAAAGAAGATCCGAATGGAGCAGTTTAACCAGCAGAAATTCGGGATGTTTATCCACTGGGGGCTGTATGCACTGCCGGCGGGCGAATGGAAAGGCAAGACTAATTATGGCGAATGGATTATGCTGCAGGGCAATATCCCCTCGTCGGAGTATGAAAAATTTGCGCCGCAATTTAATCCCGTCAAATTCAATGCCCAAGAATGGGTGGCGCTGGCCAAGGACGCGGGAATGAATTATTTAGTGATTACCGCCAAACATCATGACGGATTCTGCATGTACGATTCAGCCCTGACCGAGTACGATATAGTGGATGCTACGCCGTTCAAGCGCGATCCGCTTAAAGAATTGGCGGACGAATGCAGAAAGGCGGGAATCATGTTTTGTACCTATTATTCAATTGTGGACTGGCACCATCCCGACTTTCCGCAGAAATATTCTCAGATTCGCCCGGAGTTTCCCGCCGGCTTTCACGGTGATCCGCAGGACAACGCCGACATTAAAAAGTATGCCGCTTATATGAAAGGACAGGTTCAGGAATTGCTGACCAAGTATGGAGAAAACGGCATTATGTGGTTCGACGGAGGTGGTTCATTCAGGAATTACGACCGCAAAACCCTGCTTGACGGCGAGGAATTGGTGAAGATGATTCATGCCCTGCAACCCGCCTGTCTGATTAATAACCGGCTGGGCTTTGGTTCTGACTACGGCACGCCGGAACAAAGCATCCCCGAAAGCACACTGGGCACAGCGTTTGAGGTTTGCATGACCCTGAACAGACACTGGGGATACAACAAAAATGACCATGACTGGAAGGATGCCCAGACTGTAATTCGAAATCTGATCGATGTAGCCAGCAAGGGAGGCAATTATCTGCTCAATGTCGGCCCGACCGCCGAAGGTGTTATTCCTGAAGAATCCGTCAAGATTCTGAAAGAAGCAGGGCAGTGGCTGGAAGTTAACGGCCAAGCAGTTTACGGCACAACGGCCGGCCCCAGCAGCGCCAATATCCGCATGAGACCAGCCGGCTGTATGACACAAAAGCCCGGCAAGCTGTTTTTGCATGTGTTCGACTGGCCGCAAAACCGCAAAATATTTATGGAGGGCATGAAAGGCGGCATTGTCAAGCGAATTTATCTGCTGGCGGATAAAAATCAGACCCCGCTTAGCTATGAACCGTACGAGCGATCTTTGTTTATTGATGTTCCTGCCCAGTCGCCCAGTCCTTATGCGGGTGTTGTTGTAATTGAATATAACACCAGCCAAGCGATGGAGGAGAATGTTATTGAGCCGCTCACGATGGGATAAGGGTATTTTGAAATATACACGAGAGTAAAAAAATGCTCACGATTCAGAACCTATTTAGTTGGCTAACGGTTGCGGCACTGCTGTACAGCGGAGTTGTAACGGCTTTAGCCGTTGAACCGCCGCATCCGATTTTGAGTATCCCCGGCAGTTCCAATCCGACTTTGGCCAACGCCATTATTAATAATTACACCGAAACGGAGTATGTCAACAACTTCGTCCCCCGCCAATCGCCTCGGAATAATAGTTACGGCTTTGTGCCGGCAGTAGTTCCGGGGGATACGGGCTGGTCATGGAGTTCATCGACACCCAACCTGATTACCAGTACGCCCAGCGGGACGGTCTTTCCGACCACACCTGCGTATCCAATTTATTACGAAAATGTGCTGGTAACCAGCGGCAAGACGCTGGCGATGCCGTATTATCTTCGAGCCGGCAGTTCGACGGCCAAGTCGATGGTGTTTGAACTGATCAATCACAATAAACGCAACAAACTGCGGAGCGACCTGAATGTTTTAGCCCCCACGTACATGGCCAGCGGCAGCACCCATGCGACGCGCAACCAAGCCTACGCCCGCCGCATCGCTGTTGCACTGCTGGATTGGGCTGCATATATGCCGGATTATGTTATGACAGCCAAGAACAGCGCAACTTATATTAACGCCGGGCCGGACTATATCCTGTCCAGCGATTTACAGCGGGCCAGTGACCATAACGGGCTGGCCCACGAATGGGCGGATGATGAATTGTTTGCCTTTGATGCAATATACGACAGTCCGGCGCTGGCGCAATTGAGCATAGAAAAGGGCTTTGATGTCCGGCAGTATATTACAGATAATTTGTATTGCAACGAAGGCGATTTCATCGTTTACCGTGTGCCGATCAATGTGGCGATTTCAAGCAATCTGTCGGGGCCCTATACTGTGCTGGCACTTGTGGCGCGAGTCCTGAACCGGCCGGATTACATCGACTATATGGACCGGTATTTGGATGCAACTGTGACCCGAAAAATCCAGCGGGACGGGACGCTGAGTGAAGGGATGGGTTATTCCATCGGCTACATCAACGAGAATCTCGACGCCGCGCGAAACACACGGAATTATTTTTTGACTCGGCCTGCCGACACCCCCGAATTGCAGGCCATCAGTGTCCGTACTAATACTTATGTCAATATTCTCGAATACGGCCGGGCGCAGTGGCAGGCTGCCAGCTTGCCCAACGGTCAGCTTCCCTCATTCGGCGATACGCCGTTTAAGACATACTTTGCTGCCCGCAACAGCGGCACCTCCGTCCTGCTGCCTGCCTACGGTTCGGTTTCAATGGGTGCCGGCAGCAGCACAGCTGTACAGCTCAATCAGTGTTTCGCCGGCGATAACAACCACATGCGTTCCGATACCTGTGCGTATGTATTGTGGGCTTTTGGTAATGAAGTTTTGGGCAATGTGCGCTACCACAACGGCACACCGGGCCGACAGTTTACTGAACAAATCTTGGCCTATAATGCTGTTACTATCGACCGCAGCGATATGGCCAGTCCCTCAGCCAGCACCTATGGCAACGGCGATTTGACATTGTACGAGCCGGGGCAGGACGGTCTGGCTGTGACGGAAATTGACGGCCAGAGGGCCTACCATAACAAGGCCTCGCGCTACCAGCGCATCATGCTGCTCAATACGATGGATTTGACACGTCCCTATGCGGTAGATATATTCAGGGTGACGGGGGGCACAACACACGATTATGTCTGGCACGGTTCAATTCGATATGACCAAACTGCCCAATGCAGTTTTGCTTTGACGCCGATGCCCGGCGAGACACCCATGCTGGAAGGATCTGAAACATGGTATGAACCGACCAGTTCGGGTTCTTCATTTCCCTATTACGGTTTTTTCCGTGACATGAGCAGCAATCCAGCGCCGGGCAATTTTCAGATCAGCTATCTGGATACCAACCGCTCCTCGCCGCGTGACACCAAACTGTGGATGACCTCTGAGCCGGAACAATATACCGTCTATATGGGCCGCACGCCTGTCCCGGCGCGTGTGGACAGCGAACCTATCAACTGGTGGGTCAATGGTCTGTGGCGGCCGTCGACAATTATCCGCAGGCGGACTGCCTCCGGTCCGCTGCATGACTTATTCGTCAGCGTTATTGAACCGCTCAACAACGGTGTTAGTCGAATTGCATCCGTCGAACGCATTCCGATGGCTGGTTCGCAACTGGAATCAGCGGGCTTGCGTGTTATGTTTACCGATGGGCGGGCGGATACCTATATTGTGAACCTGCACAATCCGCAGGTGGCCGGCGCCAATACCGGCTCCGCTACGGTGACAACCGCCGATGGAAGCTATTCGCTGACGGGGCGCATCGGAATGCATACAACAGGCAGCGGCAATGCGCGGGTATGGGTGATGAACGCAAGCAGTTTCCAGTACCCCGGCGGTTCGTTTATGCCGTCGAACCTATATTATTCCGGCCAGATTACAGGCCAAACCCGCATCCTGAAAGGTGACAGTTATGATGCGCTGATTACCGATACATCGCTGCCGCTGGGTACGGTTCTGCGCGGCAAATACCTCTCGATGACGTTTGGGACCCTCTCCGGAAGCGGCACAACAGGCATCAGCCAGATGTTTGAGATTGATCAGGTTATGCAATCTGACGGCCAATATCATATCCAGCTTCCCAGCGACCATTATCTGGATATTACGGATGCCGTTTCCATCAGCGGCAGCGGTGCTGATATCTGGGCAGCGGCAGACCAATTTCATTACGCGTGGCAATCACAAACTGGCGATCTGACACTTACCGCACGGGTATTGAGCCAGACAAATACCAACGCTTGGGCTAAATCCGGCGTTATGATTCGTGAAAGCAGCGCCGCCAACTCGCGCTATGTCGGCCTGTATATAACGCCGAGTAATGGCGTGAGTATGCAGTACCGCGACGCCGCCGGCGCAAATGCCATTGACTTTGCCCGTACTGCCGGCCTGACTGCCCCGCGCTGGCTGCGCTTGGTACGGTCGGGCAATACTTTCATCGGTTATCAGTCCGTCGACGGGATAAACTGGATACAGGTTGGATCTTCCGGTGTCAGCATATCTATGCCGGCTGCCGTCCTGACGGGTCTGGTCGTTTGTTCGCATAATAACAGCGTTCTGAACACGACTACTTTCGATAATATCAGTGCAGAGCTGCCCTTGACCAGTGCAGATATTGGTGCGGTTGGCCTGGCTGGAAGTACGGCATACAGCGACATTACGATTGAGCAAGTTGCCCCGCTGCGGACGTTTAACGGGGTCAGTACATTTGAGATTGCGCTAAGTGCTTCGCGGGCGGCTGCACCCCCCGATACCCCAACAGACCTGCGCGCCATTGCCGGCAATGGGCAGGTAACGCTGAGCTGGACAGCGGCTGCAGCGAGTTATATCGTTAGACGGTCAGAGATTAGCGGGGGGCCTTACGTTATCGTCGCAAGCCCGATGACGGCCTATTATACGGACACAGATGTTGTTAACGGCACGACGTACTATTATGTGGTTGCAGCGGTCAATGAGGCGGGACAAAGTTCCGATTCTCTGCAGGTCAGCGCAACGCCGAGTGCCTCGGCGCCAACGGGACTGGTGGCGCGATTTGCGTTCGATAACGGTACGGCTGCCGATTCCTCCGGTTATGGAAATCACGGCATCCTTTATGGCGGCTTGACATCGATACACGATGCCCAGCGAGGTAATGTCCTCAGCTTTGACGGTGTTAACGGCAGCTACATACGGGTCCCCAGCAGCCCCTCGCTCAATGCGGTGGCCAAACAAATCACAATTGCTATGTGGCTTTATACCAACACAACGGCTGTCCGCCAACTGATTGAAAAGGGCGGAACCAGCGGTGCGGCATGGTATACTGCGCCGTGGGGGATCCGACTGGAAACCAACCGCCAGCTTTTGTTGAAGTGGGGCAATGCAGATTTTCTGAAATCGACCGCTATTCCGTCCAATACGTGGACGCATGTGGCGATGACTTACGATTCGACGCTGGGAACAAACAACACCAAGTTTTATATTAATGGACTTCCGGATACGCAGGCCCACTGGACAGGGGCAGCGGCTCCCAACAGCTACGATCTGTTCATCGGTACCGATTTTTACAACAATACCTCCCGCTGGGCCTATCTGGGCTGCATGGAAGATGTCCGCATCTATAATCGGGCTTTAACCCCGGGTGAAATTGCCGAACTGACAACAGCACCCGCCGCCCCAACGGGCCTTGCGGTGACCGGCGGCAACAGTCAGGTCGATCTGGCGTGGAATGCGTCCCCGGGTGCAGTCAGCTATGCGGTCAAACGCTCGACTGTTCCCGGCGGGCCTTATACAACAATTATTGAAGGGATAATGACACTCCATTACAGTGACAGCACTGTTGTAAACGGCACGAGATATTATTATGTCATTTCTGCTTCCAACAGTGCCGGCAATGAAAGCACCAACAGTGCAGAAATGTCGGCTGTGCCGCACCGTCCGGGTGATCTGACACTTGACAATGCCGTAAATATGGACGATATGGCTGCGTTATCTGCCGGCTGGCAGACGTTGTATGAGATTGAAACCATGTTTGAAATAGCTGCCAACTGGCTTGATTAAAACATGAAAGGATACACGATGGGAAAAGGAATTTCGATGGTTTTTGTGACGACTGTTTTTTACGCTGTATTATTGTGGGCCGTCCCGGCAATATCGCAAACAGATGCCGATATTCTTTCAATACCGGGAATTGAACTGACCGAACGGCAAAAGCAGCCGGATTTGGCTTGGTGGCGGCAGTCAATGCAAAATCGTGACCAGCGGCTTACTTGGTGGAGAAAAGCACGTTTTGGGATGTTTATTCATTGGGGGGTGTATTCTGGACCTGGCGGGGAGTGGAAAGGTCAAAAAGTCAGCGGCTATGCCGAACACCTGATGCGAAAATGCAAGATTCCCCGTCAGGAATATCTGGAACAGGTCGCCCGCAAATTCAATCCGGTAGACTATGATCCAGCCGAATGGGTGGCGCTGGCTAAAGCCGCCGGCATGGGGTATATTGTTATTACTGCCAAGCACCACGACGGCTTTGCAATGTACGATTCGGCGGTGTCTGATTTTGATATCGTGGATGCAACGCCTTACGGCAAGGATATTCTTGCGCGTCTGCGGGACGAATGCCGCAAACAAGGTATCCAATTCGGTGTGTATTACTCCCATGCCTTTGACTGGGAGCACCCCAATGCTCCCGGCAATGACTGGGAATATCAAAATCCCGGCGGCGACCTTGGTTTGTGGGGCGGTGTGCGCTGGTATGACCAGCATCCAGAAATGGTCGAACGTATCCGCAAATATGTTGATGAAAAATCAATTCCCCAAATCCGAGAATTGATTAACAATTATCATCCCTCGATTATCTGGTTCGATACATCCAGCAAGCTGCCGGGTTCTGAGCTTCTCCGGATTCTCAAAGCCGTACGGCAGGAAAGTAACGACGTTATCGTCAACAGCCGTGTAGGCGGCGAAGGCGGCAATTACGGCGACTACCGATCCACGGCAGACAGACCCGCCGAATTTGTACCCGTTCGAGAGTCCGACTGGGAGGGTATTCCCACGACGAATGAATCTTATGGGTACAGTAAGCATGATAAAAGCCACAAGCCGGCAGCACATTTTATTCAGCTTCTTGCCAAAGCTGTTTGCCGGGGCGGAAACCTGATGATGAATATAGGCCCTATGGGCAGCGGCAAATTTGCTTCCGAAGATATTGAGATTCTCAACGGCATCGCTGAGTGGATGAAATATTATAGGCATACTGTGATTGAAACAGATCGTTCCCCCATTCCTTTGCAGAATTGGGGAGCGGTGACCCGAAAGGGCAATACCCTTTATCTTCATATATTTGATTGGCCTGAGGACCAGATTCTGCTGCTGGGCGGACTAAAAAATAGGGTGCGTTCTGTTAACCTTCTCGATAGAAGTGAAAAAAAGACTCTTTCTTTTGAACGTCTTAATCCCTTTGATATTCAGATTTCTCTGCCCCCTGCGCCGCCGGATAAAGTCGATAGTGTTGTTGAAGTTGTTTTTGAAGGCACTCCTGATGGGGCCGCTTCCCGTCTTCTGGATTCCCGTGTTCCAAATCGTCTTCATGTCTTTGACAGCGATTTGCACGACCGCGTCCGCTTTATGGACGGCAAAACAAATCGGGACTGTACCCAAGAGTGGAATGATCCGCGGGCTGTTATCAGCTGGAAAGCACGTCTGATACAAGAAACAGTTTTCGAACTGCAATTGATTAGCGTCGAAAATACTGCTGGCCAGGGACGCTATGAATTAAAAGTGGATAACCAGATCTTTTCGGAACCTGTAAGCAAAGACAGTGCCGTTACAACGGCGGGACGCATAACGCTGGCGGCGGGCGAACATGCTATTTCTATTCGGCCGCTTGATGTCGGCCAAGGCGAATTAACCCGTCTTCGCCGGATGGACCTGATTCCAATTAAAAATCCTCCGCTGAAAATGTGGTACTCAAAACCTGCACAGAAATGGGAAGAGGCCTTGCCCATAGGCAATGGCCGGCTGGGAGCAATGGTATTTGGCGGTTCAAAGAAGGAGCACCTGCAGCTTAATGAAGATACATTGTATTCCGGGTATCCGGGTTATCGAGATGTTAAATTGAACATTTATGAAAGTCTGCCGAAGGTTGTTGAAATGCTGAATGCCCGCCGTTTTGCGGAAGCAGATGATTTTATCACAAAAAACTGGCTCGGCGCAGGTCAGGCCTGTTATCAGCCGCTGGGGGACTTATATATTGATTTTGAGCATAGTGAACAGGTTTCAAATTATAGGCGCCAGCTGGATATTTCGTCGGCGTTATGCCGGATTTCCTACACGGCCGATAATATCCTGTATCAGCGGGACATATTTGCAAGTTATCCGGATAATGTCATTGTTATTCGTCTGACCGCAGACAAACCTTCTTCTTTGAATTTCTCCATACGGATGGATTCGCCGCATCCGACTGCAGCAGTCAGGGCAGATGATGCAAGACATCTGGAAATGACGGGACAAGTTCCCGGCTTGGTGCTTCGGCGTACACTCAAATGGGTTGAAGACCGGAACGAAACGTGGAAATATCCTCAAATCTGGGACGAAAACGGCCGGCGCAGAGATCCGGAAAAAACCATCTTTTATGGGGACGCTATAGGCGGTGAAGGAATGTTTTTCCATGCTGCTGTTTCAGTGTCATTACGCGGGGGACAAACGAAGGCTGCTGCCGATCGTCTTACTGTAAATGGTGCAGATGAAGCCGTCATTCTCTTCAATGCAGCCTCCAGTTTTAACGGCTTTGATAAAAATCCTGTTCGCCAGGGTCTGGATGCAGCTGCAAAATCAAAAGGTTTTCTTAGAGCGGCAGGGCAATACAGTTATAAGGATTTGCTTGGACGCCATACAGCGGATTACAAGGCGTTGTTCGATCGTGTCTGGCTTGATTTGGGCGGCTGGAATGAGTATGCCGAGATGCCGACGGATCAGCGGATCGCTCAATTTGGTCAAGTCCGGGACCCGATGCTGATAACCTTGTATTTTCAATTTGGGCGTTATCTTATGATTTCCGGTTCACGACCCGGCACTCAGCCCCTTAACCTGCAGGGCATATGGAATCCCCATATTGTTCCGCCGTGGGCCAGTGCCTATACCTTGAATATTAATACTGAAATGAATTACTGGCCGGTGGACATCTGCAATTTGTCTGAATGTTTTGAGCCGCTGGCTCAGATGATTCAGGAATTAGCAGTCGACGGCCGTAAAGTCGCCAGCGAAGTGTATCATGCTGACGGCTGGGTCTCTCACCACAACACCTCCATATGGCGGGATGCACAGCCGGTTGATAATGTGACCCGAACCTCATTTTGGCCAATGAGTTCGGGCTGGCTTTGTCTGCCCCTTTATGACCATTATTTGTTTACTGGAGATGAAGATTATCTCCGCAGCAGGGCATATCCTCTTATGAAGGGGGCCTGTGAATTTTATCTCGATTGGATGGTTGAAGACTCACAGGGGTTTCTTATAACACCGGTTTCTACTTCTCCTGAAAATGACTTCTTCTATACAGATGCCGCAGGCAAACAACAGCGAGCCGGCGTTTGTAGGGGAACGGCAATGGATATGGCTATTATCCGGGAGCTGTTTGCCAATACTATTGAGGCCTCCCGGCGTCTTCAAGTGGATGCAGAATTCCGATCGCTTCTTCAGAACAAATTGCCAAAACTGCGGCCTTATCAGATTGGTTCTCAAGGACAGCTGCTCGAGTGGCAGGAGGAATTTGCCGAACCTGAGCCTGCGCATCGTCATATTTCCCATCTTTTTGGTCTCCATCCCGGCACTCAAATTACCCCGCTGAAGACACCCGAACTGGCCAATGCGGCACGCAAAACACTGCAATTGCGGGGCGATGGCGGCACCGGCTGGAGCAAGGCATGGAAAATTAATTTCTGGGCACGGCTGGAAGACGGCGATCACGCCTTCAAAATGCTCTGTGAACAGATCACCAAGTCAACACTGACGAACTTGTTTGATACACATCCTCCTTTTCAGATTGACGGCAACTTTGGCGGCACGGCGGGGATAGCAGAAATGCTTCTTCAGAGTCATGCGGGGCAGGTTGTGCTTCTTCCGGCTCTGCCGTCGGCATTATCCAGCGGGTCTGTTCGCGGATTACGGGCTCGCGGGGGTTTCGAAATAGAAATGGATTGGACGGATGGATGCCTTACATCGGCCCGGATTAAATCCCTGCTCGGCAATCCGCTTCATCTTCGATACCGGAGTAAAAGCGCGGCGTATCATACCCAGAGCGGCCAGATGCTGACAGTGAACTCGAACCTTGAAGAAGTGCAATAAAATCGTTTTCTTTTGAAAGGAGTTGTATCAGGATGTTAAAGAAATGTGTTTTACTATTTGTATTGACAGCAGTATTTAGCAGTGCATGCTTTGTACTGGCTGTTCCTGAAACGGCAAAACTGCAGATTGAAAATATGCATACAGCTGTTGTCTTTGACAATCAGACCAAAAATGCAGCTGTCTATTCCAAAGATGCTCAGAAAACATATATTTCGTCTATCCAATTTAAAGAAGCATTAGCCACTGCACACAGAAATGATCTGAACGACACGGGATTCGGCAAAGGGCAGGCTATAGAGATTGTGACCGTCTCCGGCGATCGTCAGAGGCTGGCTCTTTATGATAGGCTTCCGTTTGTGTTTATGCAGAGCACAATCCATAATGCGTCAGCTGCAATTAAAACAATTCCATATTATGCACCTTGCGTGCTCAAACTTGATCTGCAAAAATCCCCCCGTCAGCTAAAGGCACACGGCACAGCCGGACTTACCGCGGTGGACAAGAAATCCAACAGTGGAAGCTACGCATTTTTATCCATTGTTGATCCCGATACCCGAAAGGGTGTCGTTGCTGCGTGGCTGACTAACGAGCGCGGCAGCGGCGTCTTGTTTTCGGATATTCAGGGTACATCAGTAATTCTTGAGCCGCGGATTGACTATGGGCGCCTGCAGCTGCAGACCGGCCAAAGCGAAACTCTTGAAACCTTGCTGGTTGGCTGGTTTGATGATGTACGCTTGGGCCTCGAAGCCTATGCAGAGGCGGTGGCTCAGAAGTATGCTATCGTTTTGCCCCCGCAGCCGACAGTATATTGCACATGGTATCATGCGGGAGCATCGAATGAAAAGGATCTTATTCAGAATGCTGCCTTTGCTAAAGAACATCTGGCCCCCTTTGGTTTCTCGGTTGTTCAGATTGATGACAAATGGCAGGATGGCAAGTCCACAAATGGTCCCCGAAAAAACTTTACCCAAGTCCAGCCCAACGGGCCTTATAAATCGGGCATGAAGACCGCAGCGGATAATATTAAAAAACTCGGATTGACACCCGGCATCTGGTTTATGCCTTTTGCGGGGACTTTTGATGATCCTTATTTTGCAGACAAACAATATCTGTTTGCTAAGAAAGACGGCAAACCGTTTGATACCAAATGGGGCGGCACCTGTTTTGATCTAACCAATCCTAAAACACAGCAGTATGTTTATGACATTGTTCATCGGATTGCTCATGAGTGGGGTTATCAGTATTTCAAAATGGATGGATTATATACTGGAACAGCTGCCCGTCTGATGTATATCAATGATAAATATGCTGATGACCAGCTCGGTGAATCTGTTCTCTACGACCCGTCGATGACTCATATCCAGTCTTATCGCACAGGTTTACAGATTGTCCGCAAGGCGGCCGGCAGGGACATTTTTTTCCTTGGCTGCTGCATTCCCCAGAATATGCGTTCCTTTGCTCCTGCAATGGGGCTGGTCGATGCAATGCGCATCGGCCCTGACAACAAGCGTACATGGGAAGCGATGCTTCGCGGTCCCCGATACGGCAGCAAAGTCTATTTCCTGCACAGACGGGTTTGGTATAATGATCCTGACCCGATTTATGTGCAGGACGATGTTCCTCTTCAGCAGGCTATAACCTTATGTTCCTGGGTTACTATTTCGGGGCAATTAAACGCCAGCAGTACGGATTATACCAAACTCCCCCCGGAACGATTGGATATCCTTAAGCGTACCATGCCTGCACACAATCTCACACCCCGGCCGGCGGATATTTTTGAGCAGGAGATCCCTCGCATTTGGCTGCTGAGTGATGAACGTTCCGGGGTCCGTCGCGATGTTATTGCATTGTATAATTGGGACGATAAAAATACTGCAGAGATTCACTATCCGCTTCGTAAAATCGGGCTGGATGGAGAAAAGCAGTATATCGGCTTCGATTACTGGGCCAATACATTCCTTGAACCATTCAGCGGCTCTGTCAAGGTCTCTTTGCCGCAGGCAGGCTGCAGCATCTTGTCTGTTCGCCCGGTAAGTTCGAATCCGATGCTGCTGAGCACCTCCCGCCATATTACACAGGGAATAGTGGATGTCAAAGAAGAAAAATGGGACGAATCACTCAAAACGCTGACGGGTGTCAGCGAGGTCGTCGCCAATGATTCCTACGAGCTGCGCATTGCAGCAATGAAAGGAAATAGTATCTGGCAACTCAAATCTGTCAGTGTGTCAGAACCAGATCGGCAGGCCGGAACTGCTATAAGAATAATCAGCCAGAATGGGCCTTTTATCCGTTTGTTGATTGAGACAAAAGAAAGTCGGCAAGTCCGCTGGTATGCGGAATTCAATTAAACCGGCAGATACAGGAGAATAGCGATGAACAGGATGTATCAGCTACGATATAGAGCCAACTATAGTGCAGGTATTATATTTTTTATTGCATCCGCTTTTCTGTATGCGGCTTCTGCCCTTGAAGATGCGGCCGCAACAGCGGTGCCGGATGCGCATTTAGATTACATACCGGGGCAGGCGCCGGCTTTCTGGTCGATCGCGGCGGCCGAAACCGTGATGGCACGCTGGCCGGATTACTCGAAGGCCTATTTTAATGCATGGACCTATGTGAACGGTTATATGCTGTGCGGATTTGAGCGCCTGTATCGCGACACAGGCGAACGCCGCTACTTCGATTACATCCAGCGCTATATCGACCTATTTGTGGACGAGAACGGCGCTTTCCGCAGTGTTCTCAACAGCAAAGGCAATCTCCAGAAAATATCTTTTACCAATCTTGATAATATGATGACGGGCAACACACTGGTGATGCTCTATGAATATACCCGGGATGAACGATACAAAAAAGCAGCAGACACGATTCGCCGGGCTCTGGATGATTATCCCCGCAACAGCGATGGCGGTTTCTGGCATGCCCGGGGAATGCACGGCCAGATGTGGATTGACGGCATTTTTATGGGCCAAATGTTTTTAACACGTTATGGAAAATCTGTCGGCGACAGCCGTTATTGCTGGGACGAAGCGGCTAGGCAGATTACTGTGTATGCCAAACGTGCCCAGCGTGATGATACAGGGCTTTACCTGCATGGTATTTATGAACCCGGTCACGGTGACAGGGTCTGCCGCTGGGCTGATCCCAATACAGGCCTTTCGCCGGAGGTTTGGAGTGAGGGATTGGGCTGGTATGCTTTGATTGTCGTCGAAACACTGGCTGATATGCCCAAAGATCATCTCCAGCGGCCGGAGATAGAAGCAATCTTCCGCCGGCTGGCTGTTGGTCTGAAACGCACGCAGGATGTTCCGACAGGTCGATGGTTCCAAGTGGTGGACAAAGGCGATCGGCCTGACAATTGGACGGATAATTCCGGCAGTGCGATGTTTACCTATGCACTCCAAAGAGGCATTGAACTGGGATTGATTGACAAAAACGAATTTGAACCGGTTGTTAGGAAGGGCTATCACGGCATTGTAGAGAATGCACGAATCAATGCTAAAGGACTTGTGGATATATACAGTGCCTGCGATGGTTTAGGAGTGCAGGCCAGTTATGATAAGTATATTAATTACAAAAAAATGGTCAATGCCAAAGAAGCAGTGGCCGGCTTCCTCTGGGCAACAGAAATAGTGGAACGGCCGCAATTGGAGAAAATGAAAAAATGAAATGGAAACGATTTAACGAAAGGAGTGCGATTGTGAACAGGTTATTCCAAATGCTCGCATGGACGGTTGCCGCAGGTATTTTTGCATCATCCGTATCGGCCAATACAGATTCTGCCGGAACTGCCAGTGCTGATTCGCGAATGTCTGAAATCCCGATCCAGAAGGGGAAGGCCGCATGGAATGTATGCGATTTCGGTGCTGCGGGAGACGGCAAGGCCCTCGACAGTCCGGCCATCGACAAGGCTATCGAGGCCTGTGCACAGGCAGGCGGAGGAACTGTCTATCTTCCAGCCGGCACCTATCTGAGCGGAAGTATTCATCTTAAGAGCAATGTTAATCTGCATCTGGGTGCCGGTGCAGTCATTTTGGGCGCCCCTCAAGAAATGAATGCCTATGACTTTACAGAACCTTGGGAGGGAACAGCTTATCAGGATGGCGGACATACCTATTTCCATAACAGTTTGATATGGGGCGAAAATCTTACGAATGTATCAATAACCGGCTATGGAATGATTAACGGCGGGGGGCTTGTCCGTTCCGATGGTTTACTGGACCGGATGTGCGGTTTTTCAACTTGGAATAAGCCCGAAGCGGCGTCTGCAGGCAGAGAAATGCAGCCTGTCCGGCTGGGCAACAAGGCCATTGCGCTGAAGTTATGCCGAAACGTCTTGATGCGCGATATTACCATATATCACGGCGGCCATTTTGCGATTTTGGCGACCGGATGCGATGGATTGACCATCGACAATGTAACGATTGACACCAATCGCGACGGCATCGATATTGACTGCTGCCGCAATACAACTGTTTCTAACTGCCGAATCAACGCCCCCGGCGATGATGCGCTGTGTCCGAAAAGCAGTTTTGCCTTAAAGAAAAATGTCATTACGGAAAATCTGACGATTGTCAATTGTCAGGTTTCAGGTTTTGAAGAAGGTACTCTGCTTGATGGCACGATGAAACCTAGCCGAGTCAAGAACGGCCGCATCAAGTTTGGTACGGAAGCCAACGGCGGTTTTCGGAATGTAACAGTGTCCAATTGCACTTTCCGCGGCTGTCGAGGGCTGGCGCTGGAGGAAGTTGATGGCGGCATTATGGAAAATATTGTCATCAATAACATTGCAATGATGGATGTTGCTGCATATCCGATTTATATTACAACCGGAAAACGCAACCGCGGACCGAATGTAACCGAGCCGAGCCGCATGCGGAATATTCTGATTTCAAATGTAATAGCAACAGGCATTGAGCCCATGAGCGGCATTCAGATTACGGGACTTCCGGAACAGCCCATAGAAGGGGTCCGGTTGGATAATATTTGGCTTGTCTTCAATGGCGGCGGCACGAAAGAAGATGCGGCACGGATTCCCCCGGAACTGGGAACTGGTTATCCGGAACCGCGCAATATCGGGGTAATGCCTGCTTACGGTGTATTTGCACGGCATGTTCGGGACTTGGAACTGCAGAATATAAAAATAAGCTTTCTGAAGGAAGATCTCCGGCCGGCAATGGTTTGTGTAGACGTTGATGGCCTTGAAATCGACAGCTTTAAAGCGCAGCTTGCTGCAGAAGTCCCTGCGGCTCGGTTTGAGGATGTTCGCCGGCTGATTATTCGCAATTCTCCTGTGCTGGATAAAGTGAGCGTAAAATAATTTCCTGTACTCTTTTCATCTTAAAATGTGGAAATATTGGAAGGATAAACATTATGAAGGTTCATTGCCGGACTTTGACAGATTCTTTCAGACCGGGGAATTGTTTTATCACGCTCCGGATGTATCATTCTGTTGGGCAGACGACAATGCAGATGTGCACCAAGCCTGTGAGGGGACAAATATGCGGGATAGCTCTGAGTACGGTATAAATCGCAGGCACCCTGCAGGTGGGTTATACGGTCGGATGCTGATTCTGTGGTATACAACGATGCTGTTTCGATAATGTTATGCAAAGAACATTAAACTATGTTAAAGAAAGGATTGCTGATATGTTATTAAACACGAAGGTTTTTGTAAAAACACTGCTGTCTGTGGGCATTTTGTCTGTCTGGACGGCGTCGGTGTATGGAACGGATGCTGCTTTGCCTGCACCAAAGGCCCAACCAGAGATCCGCACTCCCAAAGCTCCCGCTGAGCCGCGTATAAACGGACCGAGCATCTTCGGAGTCAGGCCCGGGCATCCGTTCCTCTATCGGATCCCGGCTACTGGAAACTACCCCATGGAGTTTGCCGCAGATAAACTGCCGGAAGGTTTGACGATTGATGGCAAAACCGGACAAATTACGGGTACGCTGGCTGCTCCCGGCCAATACGAGGTAATCTTGAGAGCAAAAAACAGCTTAGGTGTCAGCGAAAAGAAATTTAAGATTGTTGCAGGCGAAACTATTGCTCTGACTCCGCCGTTGGGCTGGAACAGCTGGAATTGCTGGGGCCCGACAGTCGATGCCGAGAAAGTGCTGGCCGCAGCGAAAGCCATGGTTGAATCTGATCTGATTAATCATGGCTGGACCTATATCAATATTGATGATGCTTGGCAGGGTAAAAGGGGAGGTCCATTCAATGCCATACAGGGCAATGAGAAGTTTCCTGATATGAAAAGTTTGTGTGATGCTATTCACGCGATGGGATTAAAGGTCGGCATCTATTCAACACCGTGGACAACCTCCTATGCGGAGTATATCGGGGGATCCTCAGAAAATCCTGATGGTTCGTGGGAAAAGCCCACAATACCCAAAAGCGGCAATGTGAACAAAAAGCGACTGCCATGGGCCATCGGCAAGTATTCATTTGCCGTCAACGATGCCAAGCAATGGGCTGCGTGGGGTATCGATTATCTCAAATATGACTGGAATCCAAATGAAGAGCCGGAAACACGCGAAATGTACGATGCACTGCGTTCCAGCGGACGCGACATTATCTTAAGTCTGTCCAACAGCATGCCTTTTGAAAATGTTCCGGTATTGTCCAAAATTGCCAATTGCTGGCGTACCACCGGAGATATCCGCGATAACTGGTGGAGCGTAACAGGCATCGGATTCACCCAGACTAGATGGGCTCCTTATCAGAGTCAGGGGCACTGGAACGATCCGGATATGCTGGTTGTCGGCTATGTTGGCGGCTGGGGCGGACGGCAACCAAAACCCAGCGGGCTGAGCCCCGATGAACAATATACCCATATTACTTTATGGTCGCTGCTGGCTTCGCCGCTGCTGATTGGATGCGATATGACGCGTTTGGATGAGTTTACGCTGAATCTGCTGACAAACGATGAGGTGCTGGCGGTTAATCAGGATGCCTTGGGCAAGCAGGCTGTACAGATTGTAGAAACAGGCCAGCCGGTTACCATTGTACGCAGCGACCGGCCGGAGCAGAAACGTACCCTCAAACCATATCAAATTTGGGCACGGCCTCTTGAAGACGGATCTATTGCTGTCGGACTTTTTAATCTCAGCGACCAGCCGGCACCGATTACGGCTTCCTGGAAAGACCTGAAACTGACTGGCAGACAAACGGTACGCGATTTGTGGCGTCAAAAAGAGCTTGGGCAATATGACGAACAATTCCAGATGGTTGTTGCACCACATGGGGCTGAACTGGTTAAAATTAAATCTGTGGTTTTGCCCTAGGCAGGGGATGCTTTATGTATGTTGAAAATGTATGAACAGGAGCACAATATGAAGTGCAGATTTGTACAGGATATTGCCGGATTAGTCCTGATTTTGATGACTGCCGGTGTCGGACATGCCGAACACCGGGCATCTTGGATGCAGAAAGCCAAATGGGGTGTGATGAACCATTATTTGGCCGACTGGATTGCAAAGACTGACAATATTCCTATGAGTGTTGAGCGGTGGAACCAGCTTGTGGATAACTTTGATGTAGAAGGATTGGCCGAACAGGTCAAATCTGTAGGAGCCGGGTATTATATTATCACTATTGGCCAGAACTCCGGATATTATCTGGCCCCTAATCCGGTTTATGATCAGCTCACAGGGATTCAGCCGAGCAAATGTTCCCGCCGCGATTTGGTTTCAGATTTATCTGCTGCACTGACCCGACGCGGCATCCGACTGATAGTCTATCTGCCGGCAGGTGCACCAAGCCGCGACCGCCTTGCCTGCCAGACTCTGCAATGGAAAGACGGAGCGGATCGGAACCTTGAATTCCAGCTGCGATGGGAAAAAATTATCCGTGACTGGTCAATCCGCTGGGGGGATAAGGTTTCCGGCTGGTGGTTTGACGGCTGTTATTGGCCGAACACAATGTACCGTTATGAACAGCCCCCGAATTTTGCTTCTTTTGCCGCAGCCGCCCGGGCAGGCAATTCCGCTTCAATAGTCGCATTTAATCCGGGTGTTGTGGATCGTATTATATCTGTAACACCTCATGAAGACTATTCTGCCGGCGAGATAAATGAGCCCGAGCGTCTTATGATACGACGTTCTGTCGATGGACTGATGGACGGCTCACAGGTCCATGTATTGAGCTACCTCGGACAAACCTGGGGGATGGGACAGCCGCGTTTTAGTGCTGAACAGGTATCCGAATGGAGCCGCCGTATCGTTCAATATCAAGGCGCAGTAACATGGGATGTCCCCATACAGCCCAGCGGTCTGATGGCACAGGTTTTTATGGACCAGTTAAAAGTTATTGGAGCAGCAGTGGCAGCAGTAAATCCAGAAATAAGCAGATAAAATCAGGATTGAAAAGAAGAATAGAGCTGTGTCCTATCAACAGGCAATGTTTGTTTTGGACAATGTTTTCCCGCGGCAAATTATTTGGATATAGATGAATGACAGCTGCCGAATTCAGAATATTAAGTTGTCCAGAAGCACAAGTCAGCTTTTGCTGAGTAGAATAGTTGGAACTTCGTATTTTGAATACTGTAAAATCTATTAGGGTGTGTAGATAATGAATATTTTACGACTGTTAATGATTCTATCCGAAATCCTGAATTGCTATGGACGCAGCATCAAAACTGCCGGGAATATGAGGTCATAAGATTTTTTATTCATGCAATAAAGATAATAGCAGAAACAATCAAGAAATGAGGAGATCAGCACAATGCAGGCAATAAACAGAAAATATGCTTTTGCAGCGATAATATTGTATGCAGCTGCCTTAACTTTTGCGCAGGCAGAACGTCAACAGCCCAGACAACAGCGAACCAATCGTTCAACCACACGCCGTACGCAGCGGGTTATACCCATGAAGGAAGTCCGGCTGGTTAGTCCCGATGGCAAGGTTTCCTTCATTATAGATTCCAATCCCGAACGGCTGACATGGTCGGCGATGATAGAAAGCACAATAGTTATTGAGCCGTCTCCTCTGGATATGAGAATAGACGGCTATGATATTTCATCCGGCGTTATTTTCAATGCTCTGCAAGAGTATTCTATAGATGAAGCTTATCCATTGCATGGTGCACACAGCAGAGCGGTTAACCGATGCAATGGAGCCAGAATAACATATACCCATGATTTAAGCCAAATACCGTATATTCTGGAGGTTCGTGTTTTTAATGATGGGGTGGCATACCGTCATATTATTGATGGAAACGCCGAAGCTGTTCGTACTCCGAATGAATATTCGCGTTTTATTCTGCCGGCCGGAACAACAGTCTGGTATCATGATTTGGATGGTCATTATGAAGCCGAATACACCAAACAGGACATTTCCGATGTAAAAGCCGGTCAGTGGGCAGGACCTCCGCTGACATTCCAGCTGCCTGACGGGGCCGGCTACGGTTCCATTACTGAAGCCAATCTGGTCAACTATTCCGGTATGGCATTGGAAAACGATGGACGACGCGGCTGGATTATAGGGCTTGGACATCGTCAACCTGTCAATTATCCCTATGAACTCCGGTATGGGCGCGATGAAGCAAAACGTCTTGCTGTACCGGCAGCAATTTCCGGCTCGATTACGACGCCATGGCGGGTTGTTTTCATTGCCCGCGACTTAAATGTTTTGGTCAATAGCGATATTCTCCCGAACCTCTGTCCTCCGGCTGATCCGCAATATTTTCCGCAGGGTATGGATACTCCTTGGGTAGAGCCCGGATTGTGTGTGTGGGATTATGTAGATCGGAACTATGTACGAAATGAAGATGCCGACCAGTTTCAGCGGATGAAAGACTTTTCCCGTATGGCGGGGCAAATTGGAGCCAAATACCATATTCTCGAAGGATTCGCCTACGGATGGTCAGATGAGCAAATACGTGAATTTACAGATTATTCAAAACAGCAGGGCGTTCGGGTTTTATTCTGGCGTCACAGCCGGAATCTCCGTACACCTGAGCAGCGAGAAGAATTCTTTGCTCGCTTGAACCGTCTCGGAGTTGCCGGCGCCAAGATTGATTTCTTTGACCATGAAGCCAAGGAAAATATTGACCTTTACGAGGCGTTGCTGGAAAAAGCGGCTCACTATCAGTGTGTTATTGATTTTCATGGCGCCAATAAACCCACCGGCCGCCTTCGTACATGGCCTAACGCGATGATTTATGAGGCTGTTCGGGGAATGGAATCAAGCAGTCTTCAGCAGCGTGCCCGTCATGAGACGATTTTACCCTTTACCCGTTACTTAGCAGGCCCGTGCGATTACACTACAATGGTCTTCAATGACCGGCGCAGGGATTCAACATGGGCACATCAGATTGCCTGTCTGGCGACCTTCCACAGCCCGATTCTTACAATAGCTGCCCATCCCCAAAGTGTGCTCGATAATCCGGCCTTAGAAGTCATTAAAAGCATCAAGCCGGTGTGGGATGAGACGATAGTCCTGCCGGACTCCAGAATTGGTGAACTGTCCATATTTGCACGGCGCAGCGGGGATATGTGGATGCTGGCGATCACGGCAGCTGGTCCGAGCCGAACCTTGCAGGTGCCGTTGTCATTTTTATCGGAGGGTGCTTACAAGGCCATTTATGTAAGAGATAATATGAATAAGCCGGATGCGGTGGTTGTTGAAAAATCAACAGCATCAAAAAATGAGATACTGACTATTCAGCTGGCTGACGGAGGCGGATTTATCGGACAATTTGTGAAATAAAAAAGAACTATTTGACAACATGCATCCCGATGGCCGTAATATCATCGATTTGATTCGGCGGGAAATCATGGTGGATTGCCATGCGATTAAATGCCTGAAGCATCGGCACGATTGGAAGATTACAAATATCCACGAATGCCTGCTTGAATTGAAGCTGCCCTTCATCGGCCGCATGAGCGATAAGAGGTTCGCCGCCGTCTGAGTATATAAACAGTTTATCACCCGGGTGCAGCTGGAGGGTTTTCTGCTCAAATTGCGCTTCCTCGAATACCCCGAGAAGACCGCCGCGGGATTCGAGCTGGTGAATTTGACCGCCGCGAATGAGAAGAGGGTAGGGGTGACCTGCTCGGGCGTATTCAAGTGTAAGTGTTCGGATGTTGATAAGACCATAAAAGCAGGTTGCGAAAAGGCAGCCGCTCAATTCCTGCTGCGTCATCCGCAGATTCAGGGCGGTAATGACTTCCTGCGGCTTAAATATGGTATAATCGTTGCCGAAGGTCTGACGCATTATTATGGAATGCTTGAGAAACATTGTCAGCAGGGCCGCAGGCATCGAATGTCCTACCGCATCGGCTAAATAAAAACCAATATGATCTTCATCCAGTCGGGCTACATCGTAAATGTCGCCGGAGACCCATTCGGCCGGACGAAATACAGCCGCCCAATGAATGGTATCATTATCAGGCAGCTGGGCCGGCAGAAAATTGCGCTGAACACGTCCTGCCATTTCAAGCTGCTGAGCGGTGTCTTTTGCAAGCAGATAGTTTTCTTTTTGCCCTTTTAGCTTCTGCAGCCGTTTAGAAAATTGCACACTGCTTTCGATGCGTGCCCAAAGTTCTTCGTATCCGAGAGACTCTGCCCTGACAGCCAGTTGAAGATGGTCGGTCTTGATGCAGGAAGGACAACGATATAGAATAACTGGTGTGTCCTGCTGATCCAGTTTTTCAAAAAGACTTTGGTAAGCGGAGACGCTGTCAGAATCTATCATTTCTGCGTCAACAATTACTGGGCCGCAAATTGTCCCTTGCTGCGCATAAGTATAAAGTTCATCCAATCTAATACGGTTCCAGTGATATCCGCGGCTGCCCAGAAGAAACAGCAAATCGTCAGAAATCGCTCGTTCGCCTGCAAACAGGACATTTACAGGGGCTGCCGAATTAGTTGAACAGGTTGTTAATTGGGTTTCCGTAAGCATTGTATAATTCGGAACACAAACCGCTGATGATAAATGTCGGTAATTTTAGGGGGTGACTTAATCTAACTGAAAAGGATTTGGATAATTTTAGCGGCTAATTCCAAGATCGCAAATAACCGGATATATAACAGGTAATTTGTCTTCTATCAGAAAATTAACTGAAAATAGCTGATCCGATACGGAGCATTGTGGCTCCTTCTTCGATGGCAATGGGGTAATCCTGACTCATTCCCATGCTGAGGTGCTTAAATTTGGCTCCTCCAATATGTTCGGCCCGAATTTCCTCGAAAAGCTCTCGAGCTCGGGCAAAACAGCTCCTTACAATATCTTTATCCATTGTCAGAGGGGCCATGGTCATAAGCCCAATCAGACGAAGATTCGGCATTGTGTCAATCTGTTCGGCTAAATGAACGGCTGCCCCGACAGGCACTCCATACTTTTGCGGCTCTCCAGAGCAGTTAACCTGCATTAACACATTTATATGAATTCCCATTTTCTGGGCTTGGATATTAATTTCTTCAGCCAAGCGCAAGGTGTCGACGGAATGGATGATCCTGCAGATCTGCAGAGTCTGGCGGACTTTGTTACGCTGCAAATGCCCAATCATATGCCAATTCACACAGCGAGGAAGTCCCTCGGCTTCCGCTTTTTCTTTTAAAAATGCATCTACTTCATCGGAAATCTGCTTTAGATGCTGCACTCTGTTTTCCCCCAGTTCCACAGCCCCAGCACGAATTACTTCCTGAATCGCCTCCATAGATGCTGTTTTGGTTACGACGATGGTCTGGATGGTTTTTTCACTGCGCCGGCAGCGTGCACAAACAGAGGCAATCTCATCCTGCAGTTTTTTCAATTTGTCTGCTATCACACCCATCCGCATTTATCTGTTGACAAACTTTTAGGGAAGAAACTTATTCGGATTTTTCAGCTTATCCGGCAGATAATGATCCACAACAAAGTCCAGCCCATGTTTGGCAAAGGCCTGCTGCTCGACACGGACACCCATTTTCAGCATCTGATTGATGGCTTCCTGCCATGGCTTATGATGTGCTACGAAGGGATCGTTTTTCAGAGCATCTTTGGCTCGTTTGACGTCCACATCTTTTAACGGATGCGTGGGCAGCTTGTAATCGATAATATCCTGCGGCGTTACTCCAAGAAATCGTGCCTGCGGAACACAGAAAAATTCATTCAAATGAGCAGAATTACCCGAGCCGACCTTCAGTGTCCGGTAGATATTGAAGTATCCGTATGGGTCCCCATCGACGAAGGCATAGACGGGTATTTTCAGCGTATCGCTCAGCCGCCGTATAAACCGCCGGCAGGCCCGTGTCGGTACACCGCCCATGCTTATCAAGATGCAGTCGGCTTTTTTCCAATAGTCGCATTTGACCAGACGCTGGAAAGCTCCAGCAGTTTCGATGGCCAAAATGAATTTAGCTTTGCTCTGGAATCCCAGTTCTTCGACATTGATAGGAATGGAATAGGCCCCTGAACCGAAGCGGGTACAGTCGATTTTCAGCGGCTTGCCGCCGGCATCTTTGTCCAGAACAATCAGCTGACCTGCCACATCACCGCCTTTTTCTTCGGGCACGAAGCGAAGCTGCTCGCGATTTACGCCGAACATTGCTTCCATATCATCCATCACCGTATCAGATTCCGGCTGTTCGTCAAAGCCGGCCTTTCCCCAGTTTTTCGAGATATAATAGGCCTCTCGTTTGGTTGCCATATTGTCATTGTCTATTAATTCCTTAGACAAGGCCATCATTTTCAAAGTTTGGGCAAAGGTTTTTACGGTATTGACTGTCAGCGTACGGTTTTTGGTATTTCCTTTTATTTCAAAATGGCCTTTTTTGACATGATATTTTACATTGGACAAGGAGCGGATGGGAGTGCTCATCGTGGGTTTACGGTTGGCAAGAATCGAGTTATATACCTGACGTGCATTATCCGTTATAAGCTCCGCGGCGGTATTTTTTTTATTTTTTCCCATAAATTAAGGACACTCCTTTACCTAAATCGTGCGTATTTATTATACACTGTATTCATTATTTTTTCCGTTACAAACAAGTTATAAATCCTACGAAAAAAATATCTTGGTTGCAAGCCTTAACGTGTGCTGTATTGAAAACTCATTACAGGTAATATTGGGTACACAATACCTATTAAAGTTTTTTATATGCTCTTAAATTCGTTTTTTTATAAAAACAATCGTTGACAAAGTCCGATTTTATGGATATACTGATTTCAAATTGATGATGAAGTCAGGGGAAAAGACTTTGTTATAATCCTCGGCGAGGCGAAGTGGTCATCCGTTTTCCCCCCCAGACGGAGCCGCTATCCTCGCCATCTTTTTGCGCGGCACTGAAAAAGTTGGGCACATAGGAAAAAAGGCAATGTCCTGTTTGAATATCTGTGCTAACCGCAAATGGAAAGGTAAACGCTTCGCTGGCGAGGACCGTCGAACTCGCAGAAAAACAACGCCTGCCAAGTTCCCAATTTCAGCCGTCCATTCTGGATTAAAACTGTTTTACTGACACCGACCAGTGAGGATTTGACATGGGCATCGCTGTTGCCTTCGCTGTGTTGGTATCCTTGGCGAAAATGCGGCACCAGTTCCTCCAGCGTCATCAGGATATCGTGAACAACATCTGGATCGGCGTTTTCATTGATGGTAACGGCAGCTGTTGTGTGGGGGCAGAAAACGGTCAGGATACCGGTGTCTATGCCGCTTCGGGTGATGGCTGCTTCCACTTCTGACGTGATATCAATCATTTCATTTCGCTTATGTGTTTTAACAAAGAAGCTGTCTTGAACAACTTTCATTGGCAACCTCCTACATTTGCTCTACAACTTCAATGCCCAGCAATTCGCTCATGCCATGCCGGATTGTACGGGCTGTCAAGTCACACAGCAGCAGCCGCAAGGGACGCTGCTGTGCATCAGCCTCAAGAACGTGACATGCTGCATAAAAACGGCTAAAGGCCTGTGACAGGTCATACAGATATCCGGTCAGATAATTCGGCCGGCACTCCTGTGCCGCCGCATCGATTGCCTGATCATAGCGTATCAGCAGCTTGGCCAGCTCTTTTTCCGCTTCGGATGTGAAGCTCAAAGAGCAAAGGCCGGAAAGCTCTCGTTCAATGTCAACCTCGCGCCCCGAGGCCTTGCGCTCAATGGATTTAATCCGTGCATAAGCATACTGCATATACGGAGCGGTATTGCCGTCCATTGCCAGCATCTTGTCAAAGCTGAAAACATAATCGCTGTTGCGGTTATTGGAATAATCGGCATACTTAACAGCCCCTATGCCGACGGCTTGTGCAATATGTTCTTTCTGCTCGGCTGAAAGAGAAGGATTTTTTTCTTCTACAATTTTTCGAGCACGTTCGACTGCTTCGTCCAGCAGGTCTTTAAGCTTGACGGTTCCCCCGGATCGGGTCTTGAACGGCTTGCCGTCCTCGCCCAGCATGGTGCCGAATGTGACATGGACCAGTTCAGTTCCGCTGTCAGTCCAGCCGGCCATTTTGGCCGCCGCAAACAGCATCTGAAAATGCAGCGACTGGCGCGCATCTGTTACATAGATAATTGTATCCGCATGCAGCTCCTGTATCCGATACCGCAGTGCCGCAAGGTCTGTGGTCGCATATAAAAAAGCCCCATCGCTTTTCTGAATAATAAAAGGCAGGGGCTGGCCTTCCTTGTTTTTGAATCCTTCAGGGAATATGCATATGGCTCCATCGGATTCTGACGCCAATCTGCGTCCCTTGAATTCTTCTACTACCGAGGCCAGTTTATCCGCATAAAAGCTTTCCCCGCGTTCGTCATCGGCGGTCAACATGATATTCAAGCTTTTGTAAATCGGCAGGTAATGCTTTCTGGATTCCTGCACAATCTGCTTCCAAACCAGAATCGTATCGGCATCGTGATTGTGAAGCCGGACAACTTCCTGACGGGCTTTCTGTTCAAATGTTTTATCTTCCTCGGATTTGCGTTTGGCATCCTGATAAAAAGTCTCCAGATCCGCGATATGTGCAGACGACAGATTATCGAGGATATGCGGATACTGCTCTTTCAGAAGGGCAATCAGCATCCCGAATTGTGTGCCCCAATCGCCGATATGATTTTGGCGGATTACTGTATGCCCTTGAAATTCATAAAGACGGGCGATACAGTCGCCGATAATAGTGCTGCGTAGGTGGCCGACATGCATCTGTTTGGCAATGTTGGGCCCGGAATAGTCAACCACAACTGTTTTGGTTTTTTTTGTTTTTTCAATACCCAGACGCTGTTTGTTTGAATTGATTTCAATCAGGCGAGCAGCCAAAAACTCATCCTTGAGACGCAGATTGATAAATCCCGGCCCTGCAATCTCGGGTGGTTGGCAGATATCAGCAATATCAAGTACAGCTGCAACCTGTTGAGCTAATTGGCGGGGATTGGTTTTGATTTGTTTAGCGGCCGGCATTATGCCATTGGCCTGATAATCACCGTATTTCGGCTCGGCGGCAGGTCGAACCATCGCCGGGAATGAGCGGCCTGTAACCTGCCGAATGGCACCAGAAATGCGTTCTTCAAGAATATCTGTCAGACGTTTCATTATTCCTGCTTTTTGTCAATTTTTAACTGTTTGGCGTCACCCCAGAGCATCTCAAGATTGTAATAATTCCGATGTTCAGCATCAAAAATATGGACTACCACCGTTACAAAATCCAGCAGAATCCACTGGCCTCGTTCATAGCCGGCGATGCCGAATCGCTGATGTCCCTGTTTTTTGGCTTCCTGTGAAATTTCGTCTGCTACCGTTCGGCTCTGGCGGTCGCTGGTTCCCGTTGCAATAACAAAATAGTTGGCTGCGGGACTGATGCCCCGCAGGTCAAGAATGGTGATATCAGTGCAATTGCGGTCTTGGGCAATACGAGCCGCCGAAAGGGCGAGCTGTTTATCTGTTGACCGTTTTGGTCTTTTTATATTTATTTTGGCGGTTTGTTTTTTTACTGTTTTTTTAGATGTCTTTTTTGCCATAGTTTTATTTTCTGTAGACAAAATAGGAGCGTCCTCATTATGGGGGACGCTCCTGTACACTAATCGAAAATACGCAATTCGTCAAGCATTCGGAATTAACTGCTCAAACCGAACAGATTGAAGAACCACTGCCCGATCATAGGTGCGAACTTGACCACTATGCCGCTGAATACCACGCTGACCATTGTCATCAGCTTAATCAAGATGTTCAAGCTGGGTCCAGAAGTATCTTTGAAGGGATCGCCGACAGTATCGCCTACAACGGCTGCGCCATGGACCGGATTTTTGGTTCCATCGGGCAGTTTTTTGCCGCCGTATGCGCCTTTTTCGATATACTTCTTGGCGTTATCCCATGCACCCCCGGCATTATTCAGTGTGATTGCCAGAACAAATCCGGCTGTCAAGCCGCCGGCCAGCAAGCCCATCACGCCTGCCACGCCTAAAAGAAGCCCTGTTGCTACCGGAACCACGATAGCCAAAGCTGAGGGCACGACCATTTCCTTCTGTGCACCGGCTGTGGATATAGCCACGCAGCGGGCGTAATCTGGCTTGCCTTTGCCTTCCATAATGCCCGGAATCTCGCGGAACTGACGACGCACTTCATTGACCATTGCCCCGGCTGCTCGGCCGACCGCCTTCATTGTCATTGCACAGAAGATAAAGGCCATCATAGCCCCGATAAACAGGCCGCAAATCAGCTTGGGATTCATAATCGTCAAATCATAAACCTCAACAAACTGAGAAATACTGGCAACTTTTACCTGTGCCGATGTAAAGCCCATATAGATGCCTTCGGGACTCTCATTGGCAAGCCGACCAATCCAGATGCGGACCTCTTCAATGTAAGCAGCCAGCAGAGCCATGGCTGTCAGAGCAGCCGAGCCAATCGCAAAGCCCTTGCCGGTCGCAGCAGTGGTGTTGCCCAGTGCATCCAGAGCATCGGTCCGTTTGCGGACTTCTTCGCCAAGACCGCTCATTTCGGCATTGCCGCCGGCGTTGTCAGCAATCGGTCCATAGGCATCCGTGGCCAGCGTAATGCCCAGCGTAGACAGCATACCTACAGCCGCAAAGCCGATTCCGTACAGGCCCATCGATACATCGCTGAAGCCGCCGGCAAAGGCATAGGCGCAAATAATGCCGATGACGATAGTGATAACCGAGCCGCCGGTCGAGAACATGCCGACAGCTAGCCCATCGATGATGGTTGTTGCCGGTCCCATCACGGCCTGTCCGGCAATGCCTTTAGTGGGATTGTATTCATCTGACGTATAGTACTCTGTAATCTGGCCGATAATAACCCCCGCGGCAAGCCCCGAGATAACCGACCAGAAAATGCCCCATGTAATCATTCCCATCTTGGCCATAATAGCCAGTGCAATCACAATCAGTATGGAGCTGCTTAGCGTACCCTTTAAAAGAGCTGTCAGCAGGTTTTTCTGGGATGCACCTTCTTTGCATTTGACCATAAAGATGCCCGCAATGGACAGCAGAATGCCGATACCGGCTACAATCATCGGCGATAAAACAGCCATTATCGGGTCAATTCCTTTGGCGGCCAAAGAAGCAGCCGGAAGAGCTGCCCCCAGTGCTGCAGTTGACAGAATTGAGCCGCAGTAGCTTTCATACAGGTCAGCGCCCATGCCCGCTACGTCGCCGACATTATCGCCCACATTATCTGCAATAGTCGCCGGATTGCGAGGGTCATCCTCGGGAATGCCTGCCTCAACCTTGCCGACCAAATCGGCCCCCACATCAGCCGCTTTGGTGTAAATACCGCCTCCGACACGCGCAAACAGCGCTTGTGTTGAAGCACCCATACCGAAGGTAATCATGGTTGTTGTGATTTCTACCAGCTTATGAGCACTGTCAATGCCGGGATGAACCAGTACAAAGCTGCCGATTTTGAAACCTTTGGTTAATCCATCTGGACCCAGAGCAAAAAAGACTTTATCCAGCAGAATATACCAGAGAGAAATATCCAGCAGGCCAAAACCCACTACCACCAGTCCCATCACAGCACCAGAGCGGAATGCAACCTGCAATCCCCTGTTCAAGCTTTCACTTGCGCCTTGTGCTGTGCGGCTGGAGGCATTTGTTGCTGTTTTCATGCCCAGAAAACCGCACAGGCCGCTAAAAAAGCCCCCTGTTAGGAAAGCTACCGGGACAAATGGATTCTGCACGCCCTTATAGGCAAGAAAGGCAAAAACCGCTACAAGAATAATGAAAACCACTGTAACGACCTTGTATTGGCGGAACAAATACGCATAAGCCCCTTCGCGAACATGATCGGCTATTTCCATCATCTTAGGGCTGCCCGCCGGCGCTTGCATGACTTTTTTGTAGAAATAGATTGCCATCAGCAGAGAGATTACAGCGCTGCCCATTGCCAAATAAGGCGCCATCGGAGCAAACTTGGCAGAAACTGTTGCTGTCTGGGCGGCCTGTTCCTGTGCCATGGCTGTTGATGAAAGTACCATCATCGGTAATCCCAACAATCCAATCCTTTCTAATCCTTTCACGTGTTGATCCCTTTCATTTGAATATATAAGTGTTAAATTTAAAATTGAAAACAATATAGCGACTTTTCAGAAGTTTTCAACCTTTTTGTTTATAGTTTTTGCCTGCATCGGATTTTGGGCCGCTTTATTCATTTTGATCCGCAAAATCGGCCTGTCAAGTATGATAATCAGCATTAATGGTTACATAATCTCTGCTTAGATCACAGCCGTAACAGAAATCGTTATGTCGGCCAGACCCTAAATAGACCGTAATTGTATGTTCTTTTCGACTGATTATCTTCGATACTTTTTTGGAGTCAAAATTGGTCGGTTTTCCATTTCTGAATACGTAAATATCTCCAATTTTGCAGGAGAGGCGGTTGGGATTGAGTTTGACGCCGCAGGAGCCGACAGCGCAGATAATACGGCCCCAATTAGGATCCCCTCCATGAATAGCGCATTTAACCAAGTCGTAATCTGCCACTGCGCGGGCAGCTTTGAAGGCATCTTCCTTTGTCGCAGCTTCCTTGATTTCAACCTTAAACATCCGTGTGGCACCTTCTGCATCCAAAGCCATCTGTTTGGCCAAATCACTGCATAGGTCAGCCAAAGCCGCGGAAAAACGGCGATAGCCGATATCTTGTTTCTTGATTGTCTTGTTTTCTGCAAGGCCTGAAGCCAAAATCATTGCCGTATCGTTGGTGCTTTGATGGCCATCTACAGTTAAGCGGTTCAGGGAAAGCCCGACAGCATTTCTCAGTGCTTTATCGAGAAGGATTTTAGTAATGGCTGCATCTGTAGTGATGACGCTGATAGTCGTAGCCATATTGGGGCCAATCATTCCGGCTCCCTTTGCGGTGCCGGCTATGGCGATGGTTTTACCTCCTATTTTCACAGTACGTATCGCCTGTTTGCACCGCGTATCGGTTGTCATAATTGCTTTAGCAAAAGCCAATCCGCCTGCTGAGTCGGCTCGCAGCTGGCTGGCAGCGGATGCAATCCCGGATGTAATTTTAGATAAAGGCAGCTGATGTCCGATGATGCCGGTGGAGGCAATTAGCACCTGCTGGGGAGCAATTTGCAGTTGGCTGGCGGTTTTGCGGCAGATGGCCTCAGCCGCCGCCAAACCCTTGGTGCCTGTACAGGCATTGGCATTGCCGCTGTTGATAACGGCTGCATAGATTTTTTTGCTGGCGATATGCTGCCGGCAGACAGCAACCGATGCCGCCTGAATCGCATTCGTTGTAAACATAGCTGCTGCCGCTGCACCTGTAGGGCAATAAACAATTGCTAAATCTGGTTTGCCGGACTGCTTAATCCCGCAATGGACTCCTGCCGCCAGAAATCCCTTCGGGGCTGTAATACTGATATTTGTCATAAAACTTTGTCTCCACTGGTTTTTTGTTGTTTGAATCGGCTGTTTCACAATACGAAAAGCCCTGTAAAAATCAAGTTATAATTTTAATCATCTTTTAAAAAGATAAACCGTTATGTGTACAATAGAAGCAGCTATTGTTTGCACAAATAAAAAAGGCCGATGCCTTTTTAAGGAATCGGCCTTTTCGAAAGTCTAAGCTGCGATTTTAGGGCGAAGTCAGCAGCCAATCACTTGCCAGAATGGCAAAATCATGCAGATTGACGACGCAGTCATGATTGATATCGCCTTGCAGTGTATGGCAGGGCGGTTTCTGGTTGGTTGTCAGCTCAAAGGCTAAATCCCATGAAGCGCCCGGAGCCGGATATTCTGGGATTTGAATCGGAATACCTTTGCCGAAAACCGAACCAACCTGCGGCGGCCAGAGTCCCTCAGCTGTTGCGATGATACGAACCGCATCATCATTAAACAAATGCGGCCTTGTTTTCCAGCCCCACGGATTGGCAATCAAAGCATTGTCATCGTAAATAGCGGCAATGCTAAGCCAGTAGATGTTCGGCTGTTCTGGATTCTCGCTGGGTTTCTGATAGAACCAATCATCTTCACTGAGGAGCTGATTGAACTGGAAGCAGGCCTCATTCCGGAAGCAGGGCATTTCGGGATATTCGCAGCGGGGGTCAATATCGTAGCCGGCAAAGTTCCACACCCAGTTGTCGCAAATGTGTTCCCAAATAAGCTTGCCCGGATGGCTGTAGGGATTATTGGGTCCAGCCGGTACATCCGTCCATATTCCGATATGGAATGCCTTCGGCACAACGCGCGGCAAATACGGTTGTGTCCAGCCCTTGAATGATCCCCACCAGTGGATGTCCGTAACAGGCCGTCCGTCCAGACAAATCCAGTCATCGGCCATAATGGGCCATTGAGGCGGCTTGTAAATTGAAACCTCATCCCACCCCAGAATATTCGGCACCGCCTGCTCCGGATTCAGCACAACCGGCGGCTGCGAATATTTCGGCCAAGTTCCTTTGTAGGCCTGGGTGTTTTTGGTTACCAGCAGATTGTGCCAATAATTCCAGCCGTAAACGAAAATCTGCTGTCCCGGCGGGGGCACAGGCTGCTGACCGAAAATATACTTGAAATTTTCATCTACATCAAAAAACTGCGACTTGGTGATATCAAAGCCTGGGACATTCATATAGCCCGTAGCAACAGGAGAAGCGGCAGCTACACCTGTGAGTGCTGTATTGATTTTAACTGTTGTGGGCACTCCCAGTGGAATTGTGCCGGGCACATTCCACCACCATGTCCGCATCCGGTTGGCGATGTCAACGATACTGAAAGAAACAATATTGATATTGGGCGTCATCGGCGAGACGGTAACCTGAATGGTGCAGTTGGACAAATCTGGATCAAGCCCGTAATCCCACCGCCAAGCGGAAGCATAGTTGCCTTCCTCTGCCGGCGGGGTTGTGCCCCATGCCATAACAAGACCGGCATCTTCAGGAATACCCCCGCCGCCTCCGCCGCCTTCATAGACATACAGCATCCCTTCCGGTTCAATGGGCGGAATAAACTCGCTGCGCGGATACGGTTCACCCTCAATTTCACTTGTTGGATTGGCCCAGTAATCCATATATTGCCGCCAGAAAGTTAGTGTAGCCGGTCGAATGTTGGCGTCTGGAAGGGATGAATGCAATGCTGTCTCCCATTCCTCAAAGCTGTCAATCATAAATACTGCCTTACAGGGTTCCGGTTCTCCAATCAGGAAATCGCTTTGATGCTGATAGGGGTAATATACTTCGGGACCATATAAATAGGTTTCAAGCGGAACGACGGTAACCGTTGAATACAAAGGCATTTCCTCCGGCGGTACAAGAACATCGAAGAAAATGTCAAAAAATGAATCCGGCGGTTCAGGCCATATTTTCATCGGTACTGGTCCAAACAATGAGTGTCCTTTTACTATTGCAGTTCCGATATCAGGTCCAGGTCCCCACGTCTCCACAATAAACGGCGAACCCGGCGAAGATTCCACGGCAGCAATATTCATATGTACCGGATTCCACCTCAATGCAACCTGAAATTGCTGTACCAAAACGGGATGTACGGGCTGATCCAGATAAGCGACGGTTGTAACCGGCAATTGGCGGCCGGCCGAAATAAAAGGCCGGGGTTTAACAACAGTAGACAAATCCGGATTGATTTGAACATTGCAAAAAATCCATACATCTTTTCCTTCGGAGTAGCTCTTGCATATCCAAGTGGTGCTGCCGGAGCAAAATGCTGTGGTGGCCTTCAGCTCCATCGTGGCTCCGATGTAATCCAGCGAATCCGAGCTTACAACAAAGCTGAATGAACCGTCTTTTTCTGTTGTTGTACTGCCTGAAGCCACACCACCGACGGCCCAGTTTACCGTAAGTGTTACAGTCGCTCCCTTGACTGAATCGGTCCCTCCGGAATAAAAAACCTTTCCGTTGACGCTGTAATTGTATCCTGCCGACAACGATGCACAGATCAGTAAAAACAATAGAATTTTAAGAACTTTCTTCATTTTACTAACCTCCTAAATGATGCTTTATGCACAAGCTTGGCAGAACGTCTGCGCAGCCTAATTTCTTCTGAAAAAGACGGTAGATTAAAAAATGGAAATAGGGACTTATAGTCCTTCTGGGGTGTCCTCCTCTTTTGACGCTGACAGCCATCGGTTTTGTCCTGCTGCCTTATTTAGTAGTACATTCCACTTGTGGTAAGCACTATCAGCCGTCTTTTCCGGATGCAAAAACAGGCAGCAATGTTTTTATACATTATACCAACATTACATTCACAAATAAAATCAGTAAAAATACCTAAATTCCATTAAATAAAAAAGTAACAAGAAAAGTTCTTGTTTGAAAACGCTGCAGATTTTATCCTTCTACATGAAGGCAAATGTTGAGAAATATTTTGTTCAAATAAACTTATCTTGGAGAAAGACAATGAAAGTATTTAGATGTAATAGGCCAGAATTGTCCATAATAATTTTTTTTATTTTTTCCGGATATATCCAAAGTCAGTCTTTATCCGAGCTGCCGCAGTTTAGTCAGAAAACGGCTTTTGATGGTCAGATAGAGGGTTTTGCTCCAGCACCGGCCGAACCGCTGAGCTTATGGTATCGCCGGCCGGCTGAAAAATGGACCGAAGCGCTGGCGATTGGGAACGGGCGGCTGGGGGCAATGGTTTTCGGCGGGATTGTAAATGAGCGGCTTCAGCTTAATGAAGATACGCTGTGGGCGGGGGGGCCGTATGAGCCGATCAATCCCGAAGCGCTGGCGGCTCTTCCGGAAGCCAGACGGCTGATTTTCGAAGGACAATATCGTCAGGCATCGCGATTCATTGACAGTAAAATGATGGGCAAACCGTTAACACAGATGCCTTATCAGACCGTCGGCGATGTATTGCTACAGTTTGACAGTTTCGAACGTGTTGCAGATTACCGGCGGGACCTGAATCTGGATACGGCTGTAGCAACAACATCATTTACTGCCGATGGCGTGCGATATACGCGTCAGGTATTCTCCAGTTCGGTTGATCAGGTTATTGCTGTGCATCTTACTGCAGATAAACCGGGGCATATTAGCTGCAGGATTGGAATGAAAAGCCCTCAAAAGGCCTCTGTCAAATGCGATGGATCTGATACACTGGTTCTAAGCGGTGTCAACGGTGGCTCTGCCGGCATTGCCGGGGCCTTGAAATTTCAAGCCCGGCTGCTGGCAAAAACAACAGGGGGAACGTTATCTCCCGAGCAAGACTGCCTTAAAATCATTGGTGCAGATTCAGCTGTGCTGCTGATAGTTATTGCCACGAGTTATAAAAAGTATAACGATGTCAGCGGCGATCCGGAATTCTTGACCAAACAAGCTATTGAAGCCGCTGGAAAACGCTCTGTTCAAGACATCCTCAAGGACCATATTGCTGCCCACCAGAGTCTATTTCGCAGGGTATCTCTGGATTTGGGTTCGACAGAGGCCATAAAAAATCCAACCGACCGGCGGATTGCTGACTTTGCCAAAGGTAATGACCCGCAGCTTGCTGCGCTGTATTTCCAATTTGGCCGCTATTTGCTGATTTGCAGTTCGCGTCCCGGTACTCAGCCGGCCAATCTGCAGGGGATCTGGAATGACAGCATGACTCCGCCGTGGGGAAGCAAGTATACCATTAATATTAATACGGAGATGAATTATTGGCCTGCTGAGCCGACCAATCTGGGCGAATGTGTCGAACCGCTGATTGCAATGGTGATGGACTTGTCGCAAACCGGCCGTCGAATAGCACAGATGCATTGGGGGGCCGGCGGCTGGGTATGTCATCATAATACGGATCTGTGGCGTGCGGCGGCTCCAATCGACGGGGCTACATGGGGATTTTGGCCGACCGGCGGCGCTTGGCTGTGTAAACATCTGTGGGAGCATTACGAATACAATGGGGATCGTATTTATCTGGAAAAAATATGGCCTGTTCTAAAGGAGGCAGCTCAGTTCTTTCTGGATACGCTGGTTGAAGAGCCAACCCACAAATGGCTGGTGACGTGCCCTTCGTTGTCACCTGAAAATGGTCATCAATTTGGAGCCAGCATATGTGCAGGCCCAACAATGGATTCTCAGATTATTCGCGATTTATTTGACAGCTGTATAATTGCCGGCGGCATCCTCAATACAGACCAGTCATTTCGATCGCAGCTTGTTAAGGTCCGCGACCGGTTGGCCCCCAATCAAATTGGAAACGCCGGACAACTTCAGGAGTGGCTGGAAGACTGGGATATGGAAGCACCCGATAAGCATCACCGTCATGTTTCCCATCTGTACGGCTTATACCCCAGCGACCAGATTAATATATATGATACGCCGGAGCTGGCGGCAGCGGCTCGCAAGTCTCTGGAAATTCGCGGCGATAATGCAACTGGCTGGGGAATCGGCTGGCGGCTGAATCTGTGGGCACGCTTGTTGGATGCAGAACATGCCTATTCTATTTTGAAGCTCCTTATCGCACCGGAGCGAACCTATCCCAATATGTTTGATGCACATCCGCCGTTTCAGATTGACGGCAATTTCGGCGGCACGGCGGGCATTGCGGAAATGATGATGCACAGCAGAGTACAATACAGCGGCGCATCTATGCTTACAGAGATAGAGCTGCTGCCGGCTTTGCCGAAGATCTGGCCGAACGGCCGCATACAGGGATTGCGAGCAAAAGGCGGTTTTGAGCTTGATATCGAGTGGAAAGAAGGCCGGCTGAATTATGCAAAAATTCGCTCTCTGCTGGGAAATCTCTGTCGGGTCCGTTATGCCGGCCGGTGTTACCCCATTCAAATTCAGAAGGGGCAAGAAATAGTCTGGCAAGTGCCTCCAATAGCAGATGGAAAGTAGGAATAATAATTCCTTAGATTCCTGCTGATGACGGGGCTGTCTGCTCGTATAATTGTAAAGGCTGATTTTTGAAATAGATTTACACTGAATGGCGTTGTTATTTGCCGATAAAATAAAAAATCTGTAAGTATATAGTTGTATTTAAGTATAGGCAGACTGAATTAATGATATGAAGGGTATTGAAGATGAGCAACAGAGTATTCTTCGGTATTTTGCTTTTAGCTGCGACCAACCTTTGGGGCGATAATGCAGCCGACTGGATGACTTGGCGAGGGCCGAATATGATGGGTGTTTCGCCCGATGGCAATCCGCCGATTGAATGGAGCGAAACAAAAAATATTGTTTGGAAAGTCCGTCTTTTAGGGGATGAATCGAATTCTACGCCGGTTATCGTCGGCGACAGGATATTTTTCCAGACAGCTGTCAAGACAGACAAGAAAGCAGAATCTGCTCAACAGCAGACGGCAGTTCAGCCGGCAGACCAGCGAAGAGGCCCCGGCCGCGGCAAACCCACAAATATTTACCGGTTTAATGTCGTCTGTTTAGACCGAACATCCGGCAGGCAAATATGGGAAACAACTGTCTGTGAGATGCTGCCCCATGAAGGTCATCACAATGACCATGGCTTTGCTTCCTACTCACCCATAACTGACGGCAAGCTGCTCTGGGCCAATTTCGGATCACGCGGGATTTATTGTCTGGACTTTGACGGCAATATGAAATGGAGCCGTAATTTTGGTCCAATGACGATTCGGTCTGGCTTCGGCGAAGGCGGTTCAGCAGCGCTGGCTGGAGACGGCTTATTTGTCGTCAGAGACCATGAAGGCGATTCGTGTATTTTAGCCCTCAATAAATTAACAGGAGAAACAATTTGGCAGAAGCAGCGCGATGAAAAAACATCCTGGACAACCCCGATAGCTGCGGAAGTGGGCGGAAAACAGCAGATTGTAGTTGCCGGAGCCAACCGCACGCGTGCATATGATGTCCTCTCCGGGCAGGTCATCTGGGAATGCGGCGGACAAACGCAGAATGTTATTCCCACGCCGGTTCTGGGTTTCGGGCGGATTTACTGCACCAGCGGCTTTCGCGGCAGTATGATGCAGGCCATTGAGCTTGGACGAACGGGCGATTTGACCGGAACGGATGCTGTTGCATGGCAAATCACCGAAGCCACTCCGTATGTGCCGTCGCCGCTGCTTTACGGAGATAAGCTCTATTTCTGCTCCGGCATAAATCCTATTCTTTCATGTGTCAACGCCCAGACAGGCGCTCCCTATTATCTAAAAAAAGAGCTTGAACAAATGAAAGGCATTTATGCCTCGCCTGTCGGTGCGGCGGGGCGGGTCTATTTGATCGGACGAAACGGTGTTTGCTATGTGCTGAAAAATTCGGATACACTGGAGGTGCTTGCCGTCAATACACTGGATGACCGGTTTGACTGTTCGCCGGTTGTGGTCGGCAACCGGCTGTATCTCAAAGGTAAGCAGTACTTATACTGCATCGCTGATGCAGCCAAGCAGACGCCGTAATAATTTACTTCAATGCTTCCTGCGGTAGTTATGTCCCCTGCAAGCGGCAGTCAGCATAGGGAGTCCATTTCCCAAGATATACCCGGTCTGGGACAGGTGCTTTTTGTGCCGTCTAAACGGGCCAAACGGATGAGCATTTCAATACGTCCGGGCTGCCCTGTACGGATCGCTTATCCGCGGTGCACGACCTTAATGCAGGCTGTTGCTTTTCTGGAAAAGCATCGGGATTGGGCTCAAAAGCATGTTGCCCGTGTAAAACAGATGGAACGGATGCACCGCCGGCAGGCGGGAATGCCGGCTTTCTGCGGCGATGAAGCCGGCGCCGCCCAATGGCTTTGCAGACGTCTTCAAATGCTGGCAGACAGATATGGTTTCAAGTTCAGCCGAGTTTCAATCCGCCGCCAGAAGACGCGATGGGGAAGCTGTTCCGCAAAGAACAGCATCAGTCTTAATATTCGGCTGGCACATTTGACGCCCCAACTTTGCGATTATGTTTTGCTTCACGAACTGGTGCATACCAAAGTTAAAAATCATTCGAAACAGTTTTGGCGTTGCCTTGACGTCTGCTGCGCCGGTCAGGCCAGACAGCTTGATAAACAGTTAAAACAATACCTTTACCGCTGAGAAGTATTATTGCAGGGCAGCGGATAATGAATGCAATGCAGAACTTGGCAGGAAAAAGACGATGAACAGCTTGCAGCTTCCTCGCGGTGTGGTGCTGGATATGGATGGCGTCCTGACAGATTCCGAGCCGTTTATCTGCCGGGCCGCCTGTCTGATGTTTGCAGAGCATGGACTGTCTGTTGAACCGGACGATTTTCTGCCGTTCGTCGGAACGGGTGAAAACCGCTATCTTGGAGGTGTGGCCGAAAAATATAATTTTCCCATTGATATCGAACAGGCCAAAAAACGCACCTATGATATCTATCTGGAGATTATCAAAGGAAATCTCAAGCCGCTGCCGGGTGTACAGACATTTCTGCGCCGCTGCCGCTCGATGGGCAAGAAACTGGCTATAGCTTCCAGCGCAGACCGGCGGAAGGTGCGCGGCAATTTAATTGAAATCGGCCTTCCGGAAGAGTGGTTTGATGCCGTGGTTGTTGGAGAAGATGTTTCCCGCAAAAAACCCGATCCAATGATTTTTCAGACGGCTATCGAGCGTTTAGGATTGAATCCTTCTGAATGTCTTGTCGTGGAAGATGCAGTTAGCGGCGTAGAAGCGGCTAAGCGTGCCGGCGCCCGCTGTCTGGCTCTGACGACATCGTTTCCGGCAGAGAAACTCCGTGCCGCTGACTGGATTGCTGCTGATTTGGCAAATGTATGGCCCCATATATTGTCTTGGCCGGATGGACTATGATGCAATTGGTGTCAAACGACTTACGGGCTTCAATATGTTTGCGATTTGAACTGGCCTTGTCAACCTAGCCGGCTTACCGCCTGCAGGTCCTGAGATCCCTTATTCTTTGCTCCAAATGCGCGTATTGAGATTCAGATCATCAACGATGCCGACAGCCAGCATCAAATCCCTGTAATAGTCCTCTATCCGGTCGATACTGTCCGGCGTGCTGAAATAGGGCGGCTCGAACAGGTCCCGCGCCAGCGGAACAGCCGCATACATCGTCGAACCGACAAAAGACAGCGAAATCTTCACCCCCGCCTTTTTCTGAAAATCGAGGATACGCTGCATCAAGCTGGTCGAGAGAATATACCGTGACTCAATCTGGTCATCTCCATACACGGCAAACTCCCGTTCAAACTCCGGGTCTTCCAGTTTTACCAAGTCGGCTCGTGCAATATTCCATGACTGCAGCATCCTGCCAAGTCCTCCGAACAGTTTTTCAGCCGTATCCGGCAGAACAATCGTACGTCCGCGGAAATGCTTGTTGAAATCGGCTGCAAAAAAAAGTCCCTTGAAAATCGTATGCCAGTGGGTTTGTGTATGTCCCTTGCTGGTGCGGGTTGTCGTTTTGTATTCGGCGTGGACTTCCGAAAAGGCCATTTGAGTTTTGCCGACGATGCCTGTTACAAGGTCTTCTCCGCCGTAGCGGTCAATATGCTGGTGAAACAGTCCGGCCGCTTCAAAAGTCTGCTGATCGATGAAGCCTTCGGGCTGATAGTCAAGTCCCGGCTCAATAAACCGCACAAGGCCGCCGATAATTTTCTGCTTAAATGCCTGTTTGTATTTTCTGCCGGCGACAGCAAAAAAAATTCCGCCTCCTATCAGCCCGCCAATCAAAAATAGAACCAGCACAATCGGTTCTGCGCCCTGCCAAACAGCAATTCCCCCGATAACCAGTCCTGTCGCCGCAAGGATGCCGGCAGCCAGCATTGACTTCTGCACAAGCTGCCTGCGCTGCTGCTGGAGCTGCTGCATGTCCGAACGGAGCCGGCTGTCATAAAACGCTTTCAGTTCATCCGCCGTCTTCATGCCTTGTGTCCGCCCAGAATGGCTCCTGCCGAGGGGACCTGCCGCTGGTCTTGGTCGATTTGAAACAGCGGCTTTTCGGTAAACCCGAACAGACCGGCAAGGAGATTAGTCGGAAACATCTGTACGGCGTTGTTGTAATCTGTAACCGATGCATTATACGCTCGCCGGGCTGCTGAAATTTGCTCTTCCAGCTCATTGAGCGTACGCTGCAGATGCAGAAAGTTCTCGCCGGCTTTCAGCTGGGGATAATTTTCTGCAACTGCCCGAACGACACTCACCATCCGCGTGAACGCATTTTCAAGCTCCACTTTTTCCTCATCATTCAGCAGGCCGGCCTGTGCCTTGGAGCGGGCATTGGCAACGCTTTCGAACAATGCACGCTCGTGGTCGGCATATCCCTTGACCGTTGCGGCCAGATTCGGAATCAGATCCCACCGTTTCTTCAGCAGGGCATCCATTGTGCCTAAAATATTGTGGACCTGATTGCGCCTGCCGACAAGCATGTTATACATCAATACCGGTATCAGCAGGATAATCCCGCCGGCGATGACAACAATAATAATGCCAGACATCGCTAACTCCTTAAATAACAAAAAATCAGGTAATTTCAGGCCAAAAAATACACCATTTCTCCATCTGCGTCAATGAAAATGCCGGCTCGGCAGCCAGCCTATTCGGTGTATTAAACGCCGATGGTTTCCGACTGTTTCCTGAAAATCCGTTCAAGGGGCGATAATACAGACCATAAGACCGCTGTCTTTCAGGAGGCTGCAAAAAATAAATCCCCAAGGCAGAACTATCTGCCGTTTTGAGCCCGAATTATTTATTAAATTTTATTGAGCAGGTTAAATACCTTTATTTTTCATCCGATATACGGTAGGCAGGCCCCGTAAGGAGGCATAACGGCACATCCGGCCGGATTTACCGGCTGGGCGACAAGGGATAGTTACACCGACGCACAGAGGTATGAGTACTGAGGAAAAACCGAAATTAAACCGCAATGGCAGCGGCTGCTGCCGGCAGAATTGCCAGCTGGAGGCGATTACCCCGCTGGCAAAGAAAATAAACTGTCTGGATGTCAAGCGTATTGCTGACATATGCATTCAGGAGATTCCCAAACTTATCGGAGCCAAACTGGCATCTCTCTATCTTCTGGATGAAAACAGCGATATCCTTCATCTGGAGAAAAACAATCATCCTTTTCTGATTAATAACATTGTATCGCTCAACCAGAATCCGCCGTCTCCGATGGTTGCCGCCGTCCGCAGCAAGGAACTGCTGATTATCGATAATGTCGACTCCCACAAAACACCCCACATTCACAATACACAGCGCATCTTTGCCAAAAATTACCAGACGAAAAGCTGCATTATTGCGCCGCTGATCTGCCACGGTCGGGTGGTCGGCGTGCTCAATCTCAGCGACAAAGACGACAAAGGCCCCTTCACCGAAGATGATATCGCCGTTGTGGAACTGTTCCGCCAGCTCATTGGCGCCTCGATCGGCAATATCAGCTTGTTCGAAAAAACCCAGCGGCAGGCCAAAACCGATGGCCTGACGGGAATGCTCAATCACAGAATGTTCTATGAAATGCTTGAAATCGAACTTCGCCGAGCCCAGCGGTACGGCGGAAAGCTTTCGATTATTATGATCGATATCGACAATCTCAAGCCGATTAATGACAATTACGGCCACCGGGCCGGCGATATGGCTATCAAGCAGATTGCCCGCCGCATCAGCGCCTGCATCCGTCAGATTGATATCGCCGCCCGCTACGGCGGAGATGAATTTGCCGTAATTCTGCCCAATACAGCCCTGTCCGATGCAGCGGTAGTGGCCGAGCGTATGGTCGCTGTTACCACAGGAACACCAATGCTCTGGGAACAGCACCGCATCCCCCTGTCCATCAGCGTCGGAGTGGGGCAGTATGACGGCGAAAACTGCGCCGGTGATGTAACCAAGACGACCGATCAGGCCCTTTATGCCGCCAAACAGGCCGGCAAGGGCCGTGTCTCTGTCTTCGAGCCCAGCAAAACTGCCGCCCGCTGATTGCCTCGTTTTTTGTCAAAACCCGCCTTCGCTAAACTTTGCTATTGCCTTGCGTTTTCCTGCCTTCGCCGCTGAAAAAACGCCTGAAGCTGCTTTTGGCATTCTTCCTGCAGGATGCCGCTGGTTACCTCCAGCCGGTGGTTAAGCCGCGGGTCCTGCACAATATTGTACAGCGACTTGACAGCGCCCGTCTTAGGGTCATCCGTGCCGTAAACCAACCGGTCCAGCCGTCCTAAAACAAGCGCTCCGGCACACATCGGACAAGGCTCCAGCGTCACGTAAATCGTGCAGCCCGTCAGCCGCCAGCTGCCGATGTAGTCTGCCGCCTGCGTCAGGGCGATAATTTCTGCATGCGCCGTCGGGTCGCTCAGCAACTCCCGCTGGTTGTATCCTTTGGCAATTACCCGGTTTTGGTACACAATCACGCATCCGATCGGCACATCGCCGTTCTCTTCGGCGATATAGGCCTGATCAATGGCCATCCGCATATATCGCTGGTCGCTTTGTAGGTCTATGCTTGGTTCTGTCATTATAATATCCTGTATTCCATTATCTTCTGCTTTGCGGTAAGACGTCATCAAAATATAACTGCACCGCCCGCCGCAGTACAGATGAAAAACACTGGGTATTTATCATTTGTACCTACTGTGCACAATATTCAGAATCAGCCGCATCGACAATCTGTATTGTCCGATAAAAATCAAGAAAAACACTTGAAATTGGACAACATTTCCGTATAATGCTATCCTGAATTGAAGGAAGGAATGAGGAATAATGAAGCCAACATCTGGGATTAAGAGGGTAAAGCCAGCCGCAGCAGGACGATACAGCCGCAAAGCTGGGGTTTTTTCTCGATTGGTTTTTCTGTCAGGTCAAACAACGCTTCTTTTACTCAGCAAGGGGGAGACTTTGTACAGCAAGCCATTTTCAGACAATAGGTTAAATCTGTATTGGGACGCCGGTTTTCTCACTCCGACAATCCCGCTGCCAAGCGGATTTAGAGGCTTTTTATGGAGAAAAATATAGGATTTGTCCGATAAAGTCGTTAATGTCCTGATGTCAGGGACATAAAAAACATTAATTTTTTTCTTAGGAGGTGTTATATGTTAAGTAAAAAGGTAGTTTGGGGTAATGGATTTTTATGTCTGGCCGCGGTTCTGTGTCTGTCGCCTTTTGCAGCAGCTCTGGATGTGTGCGGACAAGGGTTTGTGTTTATTGATGGTTCTGAAGATCCGGTTGTGGACATCAATTGTGAAACGGGCTACACATTTGTGTATAATGGTGCGACGGTGAATCTTAGAGAAGGTGCCCATATATCTGAAAATTTAGGTGGATCAGGAGGTGGTATTCTGACGTCAGGGGGCAATATTACAATTAATATTTATGCCGGTACGATAGATACCATGCTCAATACGACATCAACAGATATTGTAACCATTTACGGTTCATCTTTTGTATTAGGCGGTGACCAGCTTTCTGCTGGGCAAACTCAGATTGTGGGGCCATTGGGTACAGATGGTAATCCGATGCTGTTGACAGGTGATGGAACAGAAGGGCCTATATCAATTCCCCTTGTCTTAGAGGAAGGAGCAATAGTTAATCTGAATATATCCCAGACGGCGCCTGATATTTATGTTCAGCCTGCCCAAGGTATTTGGGATTTTGGCAATGTCGAACTCGGACAAAGCTCAACGGTTGTGGTTGAAATCTATAATCACGGGAATGCTGACCTGATAGTATATGATGTGCAGCTGACAGGGGATGAAGCGTTTACTATTGATGGTGTGTTTCCAACACAGGATAATCCATTGATTATTGCGCCTAATACATCAAAAGGCGTTGATTTTGAAGTTACCTTCGCCCCCGCCTCGCAGGGCTATAAATCTGCCACGGTTACAATCATAAGCAATGATGAAGATGAAGGAATAGTAGAAGTGTCTCTTTATGGGATGGGTATTGCTGCTGAAGTGCCGCCTTTGGTGCAGATACAAAATATCTTGGCTTATTTTGATGCCAGTGCGGCCGACGGCACACTGCTCGGATATGGACCCGGCAACAGCCCCGACAAACGGCTCAATGCCCTGCGTAATATGATCGAAGCAGCCGATGATTTAATTCAGGACGGAGCGTATGACTTGGCTATTATCCAGCTTGAGGCGATTGCCAAGAAAACAGACGGCATTGCCAAACCGCAGGATTTTGCTGTTGGCGAAGCGGTGCCTGTATTGAACGCAATGATTAATGACTTGATGGCCGCTCTTGCTTCGTGAGGATTTGATGAGATAAAGGCAGCAAAGGCGAGGATAACTTCCTCGCCTTTTTTTATACCCCCAAGGGGACTCGAACCCCTGTTACCGGGATGAGAACCCGGCGTCCTGGGCCGCTAGACGATGGGGGCGGCTGAGCTGACATTATCCCCCTCATGTAAATTATTTTCGGCTAAAATAGCGGCGGGTGGATTCGAACCACCGACCCTGGGCTTATGAATCCCATGCTCTAACCAGCTGAGCTACACCGCCGTGTAATTGCCTCAGAGGCGAATAACCTAATCAAAAAAACCAACATTAGCAAGAAAATTCTTCTTTTTCAAGACGGATTTGATGATTTTTCTCAAGATGTCGGACGGTAATCCGATTAAATCTGTCCCATTTCTGCAGAATAGATTCTGTCCCTGCTGCTTTATGTATGAATGTAAGACCGGCTGTTGGCAGATGGCCGCAGCCGGCAGGACTGGATACCTTAACACAATAGATAAACGGCTGCATTTCCGGCAAACTCTGTCTGCTTTTGGTAGCCAATAGCGCTCGATCATTTGAGCATTTTCATTTTTTGTTTTCTTCTGGTTATGCCGAAATCATTCTTTCAGGACTGCTCCGAGGGGCCGGTTTTGCCGACAGGCTATTGCTTAAACAGCGTCAGGTCAACAGCCTCTGCCATCATCTCGTACCCGCGGTCATTGAGATGTAGATGGTCGCCGCTGTCAGCTTCCGGCAGCAGCAGTTGGGGATTGGCGGGATTATGCAGGGCCGCATCAAAATCAATTACCGCATCAAAGGCGCCGCTGGTTCGAATCCAGTGGTTGATTATCTGCCGCTGGGCCTGCAGCTGGGGATTGTCATAAAACGACCTGCCGCAGGGCAGCAGCGTTGCCCCATATACCCGCAGCCCGCGAGCCCGCGAGCGTTCTATAATTTGCTCGTAGCCGGCGATAATCTGCCGGGCGTCTGCTGTGCCTGTGCCCAAGTCGTTGATGCCTTCCAGCACGATAATCCAGCGTGCCGCCGGCTGATCAAGCACATCACGATCCAGCCGCTCAAGGGCGGTCGGCCCTATCCCCCCGGCCAGCAGGCAGTTGCCGCCGATGCCCTGATTAAGCACACCGATGCAGGCGGTTGTCGAGTCTGCCTGCAGACGCTGCGCCAGATAATTCGGCCAGCGGCGGTTGGCACCTTCTGTCGAGCCTTTGCCGTCGGTGAGTGAATCGCCCAGACACACCACCGCCCCGCAGGAGCTCGGCGCCAGTACATCCAGCCCGCACAGCCAGTACCAGCATTTGCTGGCTGTATTCTGCGGCAAGGAGGCGGCATCTGCCGCATTGCCGGCCTGTATGAACGCCGCCTCGCCTCTGGCGCTGCGATGGCCGGTGGTCTTGGCAGGAGCTTTGGAGATATAAAGCGATACCGCTAAATCGGAATTGGGCTTCAGGTGAAATGCGGCCACATCGGATGCAATGACAGCTCCGGCAGGCACTGCAATTGACGGCTTGCCGCCGAATGTCAGCGGGGTAAGAGTATCAGCCGCAATAACACCGGCGCCGGCAGACTCGGCAATAAAGGCCCGCTCAATATGCAGTGTGTCCGATGCATCGGCAAAGCTGTTGGAAAAGCGAACCCGCAGATGCCTGCCGCCGGCAGAGACCCGTATAACCTGACGGATTGTTGTGTTGTCCAGCGTTTGATAATCCGGGGGCATCAGTTCGGCCTCTACCGGCTGTGCCGAGGCCGCCCACGTTCCCAGCCAATGCCAGCTGTTTTGGATGAACTGTCTGGAACATCCCGATCCGCCTGCACAGATAACCAAAACGAGTAGAATGGTCCCAATCTGTTTTTTCATAAAATCCTTACATTCTGCAATATTAATTCTGCCGAATTGTTCGACTGCAACCATTATTATAAAAATAAACGGCATTTTGAAAAGAACAATCAGCAGCTTAAAAAAGAGGTGGATTTTGCATGCCGGATGTGTCATACTATGCGGGGTTGACGATAACGTGCGTTGGGAGTTCGCTGTTGAAAGACAGAATGTTCATTTTGCTGCTGCTGGGTTTTTGGGCCGGCTGTGCCCCCCAGCCGATGAAGCCCCAGCAGCCGCTGTGCGCTGGTAAATCGTCTATTCAAGAGGCCGCCGCCGCTCTGGCTCTGCAGAGGCAGAATCTCCAGCCCTTCCGCGCCAGCGCCGATTGCACCATCTCGTGGATAGACCAGCAGGGCAAGAAACGGGATGAGCCGATACGCAGCGCCGCCATCGCCTTTGTGCCCGACAGCAGGGTCGATTTCATCGGTCAGCTGCTGTTTAAGGAAGCCCGCTTCGGCGCCAATGAATCGGAGTTTTGGCTTCGCATCAAGGCCGAGCTGGATACCTATTGGTGGGGCACTCGTGCACAGGCCGCCCAATGCCGGCAAGGGCTGATAGTCAATCCCGATTCCCTTGTGGAAGCGCTGGGTATTGTTGCTGTAGGACCGGACTGGAAGCTGTTTCACCGCGATGGCTTTGATATCGTCAGCTTGTATGAATCCGGCCGTATTATCAAGCGCGCCTATATCAACGCATGCGATTACCGCGTCGAGCAGATTGAGTATTTTGATGACGAACAAATCCGAAGAGTGCAGGTCCAGCTTGGGGAGTATGCCGCCGGTGAAACGGGTATTGTGGCACCCACTCGCATTCGGGCGGCATCGTTTGACCGAATGGGGCAGGAAGAAAGCGCTGTGCTGATTCGGCTTAAAAATATTCGGCCGCTGCCGCCGGAGCAGATCGGCAGAAAATTGTTTGTCCGTCCCGGACGGGACGGCTATGCGAATGTGTACCGGTTGGATGAGAACTGTGAGTTTGCACAAGAGGAAGGACAATGACGCGACAGACGCTTACAAGCCGGCTTGGCCAAGGCCTCTTTTTTGTTGATGGGGCAATGGGTACGCAGCTTATCGAACAGGGAGCCCGGGCCGGCGGATGCAATGATATGCTGAATCTGGATTCCCCGGCGCTGGTACGAGCGGTGCATCAGAGGTATCTTGATGCCGGCGTTGATGCGGTTATCACCAACACCTTTGGGGCCAATGCACTGTCGCTGGGCCGCTATGGGCTGGCGGATAAGACCTATGCAGTCAACCGAGCCGGAGCCGAACTGGCACGGCAGACAGCCGGAGACGACCGCTATGTCTTGGGCGACATCGGCCCCTGCGGCGATTTTCTCGAGCCGCTGGGAACAATAACCGGCCAGCAGCTTCTTGCGGCATTTGCCCGGCAGGCCGAAGGTCTCCGCGATGGCGGCGTTGACGGCTTTATTATCGAGACCATGACAGCCCTTGAAGAAGTCCGCACGGCAATCGCTGCCGTCAGGACGGTTTCGGATGACCTGCCGATTTTGGTATCGCTGGCCTATGATGCAGCCGCCGACGGCAGGGCACGAACTATGATGGGCATTACGCCTGCTCAAGCTGTTGAGTACTTGTCCCCGCTGGGAATTGCCGGACTGGGCTTCAACTGCGGCACGCTGGATATGGCCGGCTATGTCAAGCTGGCAGGTGATTATGCAGCCGCCCTTAAGGGCACAGGTCTGCTTCTTTTGGCCGAGCCGAATGCCGGCCGCCCGCATTTGGAAGGCGATAAAGCTGTTTACACTCTCAGCCCCGATGCCTTTGCTCTGGCGCTGGTTCAAATCCGGCAGGCCGGGGCCTCTATTCTGGGCGGCTGCTGCGGCACAAGCCCCGCCCACTTGTCGGCAGCTGTCCAAAAACTGACCCGCTGACAGCAAAAAAGGGATATCGATTCCCGCAGAGAATTATCGGGAAAATTACTTTTCACGGCGGATTTTATTAGCAATTGCCCCGACGATGGGATATTATAAAGCGGTTGTAGAGTGAAAGGTCAGTTGCCTTTCTTTTCCTTTAACCTGACCTGTTCCAAGGTCGAGAACAAAAGCGGAGGCCATTATGGCGAAAAAGTTGTATGTTGGAAATTTGGATTACAGTATCGGTACGAACACAATTACGGAATGGTTTTCGGCCTATGGGACTGTAGAAAGCGTCAATCTTGTCAAGGATCGCCAAACCGACCAGAGCAAAGGCTACGGATTTGTCGAAATGAGCACCGATGAAGAAGCCAGCGCAGCAATTGAAGGATTAAACGATACCGAGCATCTTGGACGCAATATCAAGGTAGCAGCGGCTAATCCTCCCAAGACAAAAGCCCCGCGCCGTGCTGGAGGTTTCAGCAGCGGTCGCCGTTTCAGCGGACAAGGCGGTCCCCGCCCAAGCGGCCGTCCCGGCGGCCAGCGGCGGTTTGGCGGCGGCGATAGAGGCGGCAGAGACAGCCGTCACTAATTTTAGTATCTGATTTCGCAGCAAAAGGCAGATTCCTGTTCTAAGGTGCGGGAATCTGCTTTTTTGTGGTTTTTGAGAATGATTGCCGATGGATTGAAAAGATTTAATGGGCGGTGAAAAGCAGAGGGTTCTCTTTTTTCAATCCGGCGGCCCGCGGCCTGCCATCTTAATGAGGTAAAATTTGTTTTGTTTTTTTATCATTAACTGACCCCCCAAGGTCATTGACCATTAATACAATGTGAATTGTAAAGCAATTGCAAAGATTTGTCAATGAAATATTTTTGAATTATTAAGCATCGTTAGTAAAAATCACAAAACACCTTAATATATCTTTTGCAGCTGTGTTATTATAAGACGATAATATAAGACGTATCAGAATGCAGATGTAATTTTTTTAGTTTTTTAGATCGACTGTGTTGTACTTTGTAGTAATTTTTGATTAGCCCGAAAAATAGGTCAGGATGTGACAAGTGTGCGGACCTGCGAATGATAAGAGAACGAATAACAATTTGCGGCAGGGTTCAAGGTGTTGGCTGCAGGCCCTTTGTGTATCGTCTGGCACAAGAAGCCGGATTATGTGGTTATGTCCGCAATGACACACAGGGTGTATTCATCGAAGTGCAGGGCAGCAAAGCGGCTATAGAGCAATTCAAAAGCCAGCTGCTGGATTGCCAAAATCCCGCTTATCCCCCGTTGCTGAAAATTGTATCGCTGACAGTCTGCCCCCTGGATCCGGTCAGCGGCGAAAACGGTTTTTCTATTGCCGATAGCGACCCCGCCGGAACACCTGCCAGTCAGGTGACCCCCGATTGTGCTGTCTGCAAGGCCTGCCTGAATGAAATGAACAATCCAGCCGACAGGCGTTACCGCTATCCGTTTATTAACTGCACCCATTGCGGGCCGCGCTACTCGATTGTTAGGGCGATTCCCTATGACCGGGCTAATACAACAATGGATGCATTTTCAATGTGCAGTGTCTGCCGGCGGCAGTATGCCGATGTGCTGGATCGGCGTTTTCACGCGCAGCCGGTTGCCTGCCCAGTCTGCGGGCCGGCCATACGTTTAACCGATGCAGACGGCAATACGATAGAAGCTGATTCCGACAAGGCCATCGCCCGCTGTGCAGAAATCCTGTTGCGCGGGGGCATTGCCGCCATAAAGGGGCTGGGCGGCTATCATCTGGCTGCAGATGCGCATAACGAGAGGGCAGTCAGTGAATTACGCCGCCGCAAACGGCGCGATGCGAAGCCATTTGCGCTGATGGCCGCTTCGGTTGAAACTGTCAGCTGCTATGCGATTGTGGATCCTCTCAGCCGGCAGTTGCTCGAAAGTCCCCAGGCGCCGATTGTGTTGCTGGATAAAATACAGCCCAATGCACTGGCACCTTCTGTGGCCAACGGCCTCCATCGGCTCGGATTTATGCTGTGTTATACTCCTCTGCATTATCTCTTGTTTGCCCAGCCGGGCATCGCTGTGCTGGTCATGACCAGCGCCAATCTGTCCGATGAGCCGCTTATCTGCAAGGACCAGCAAGTTCTGGATGAATTAGGCGGCATTGCAGATGTCTTCCTGATGCACAACCGCGAGATTTACCGTCCCATAGATGACTCTGTGCTTCATACGGTCAATAACCAGCCGGCCTTTTTACGGAGGGCCCGGGGTTATGTGCCTGCTCCTGTCTTCCGAAGTAAACCGGCTTCCAAAGACATTTTTGCCGCCGGCGGCGATTTAAAAAATACTATCTGTTTTGTCAAAGGCAATCAGTATCTTGTCAGCGAGCATATCGGAGATTTGGCCGACGCAAAGGTTTTTCGCCATTATGTCCGCTCTATCGAACACCTCCAGCAGTTGTTCGATGTCAGACCGCAGGCAGCAGTATGCGATCTGCATCCCGGCTATTTATCTTCCCAGTTTGCTCAACAAGCCGGCATTCCCCTCCTGCGTGTCCAGCATCATTGGGCGCATATTGCCTCGGTTTTAGCCGACTGCAATGAACAGGGGCCGGTAATTGGATTGGCAGCTGATGGAACCGGTTATGGAACTGATGGGGCTGTCTGGGGCTGTGAATGCCTGATTGCTTCTTTAACAGAGTTCGAGCGTTTTGGACACTTGGCCTATTACCCGCTGGCCGGCGGCGACAAAGCAGCTCAAGAAGCTATCCGCCCGCTGGTGGGTTTGCTTGCCCCTGACGGCAATTTCGGCTGCCTGACGGAGTATATGGACATTCTGAACCGCATCGAACCGGATGTCGAAAAAATCCATCTTATTTGTCTTCAGATACAAAAGCGATTAAACACTGTGGCGACATCAAGTCTGGGCCGGCTGTTTGATGCCGCCGCAGCACTGGCAGGGGCAGGAGCTGTCAACCGATATGAGGCCCAGCTTCCGATGCATCTGGAAGCAATGACCGCCCGGGGAGCAGAAGAGGGCTATCCTGTTCAGCTTGATTCGGAGGGTGCCCAGATATGTTTATCACCTGCACCGATTATAAAAGCCATGATAAAGGACATCAGAGATGGCATGGATGCATCTGTCATCGCCGCCCGCTTTCAAAATGCCGTCTGCGAAGGCCTTCTCCAGATGGCTTTCTGTGCCCGCCAAAAGCGGCAGCTGAATACTGTTGCACTATCCGGCGGGGTCTTCTGCAATCGGTATTTGGCCAATCGCCTGATCGTCCGGTTGCAGCAGGAGCAATTTCGTGTATTATGGAAACAATCCGTGCCTGTCAGCGACGGCGGAATTTCGCTGGGACAGGCGGCAATCGCAGCAGAAATGCTGGACAAAGGCAAAGGTTGGTGATGCAATGTGTTTAGCAGTACCGGCACGAATTATAGAGAAAAACGGGGATAGAGCAGTAGCGGATGCCATGGGCAACCGCTGGACGATTCGCATTGCCCTGACACCGGATATCGAGGTGGGCGATATCGTCCTTATTCACGCCGGCTATGCCATCAGTAAAGTGGATCCGCAGGAAGCCCGCAAGACATGGGAACTGTTTGAGGAAATCGCCCGATACGAGGCACAGCAAAACACAGCCCATCCCAAGGAGACCTACCAGTAATGCTCGAACGGATTGAAAAAACATGTCAGACCCTACATTCGGCCTGCAGCCGCCTGAGCAGACAGATAAACATAATGGAAGTCTGCGGCACGCATACTGTTGCCATTTTCCGCAGCGGCATTCGTTCCCTGCTGCCGGATAATCTCAGGCTGCTCAGCGGTCCGGGCTGTCCTGTCTGCGTTACAGACCAGTCCTATATTGACACTCTGCTTCAGATAGCGCAGCGCACGGATGTCCTGATTGCTACATACGGCGATATGATGCGTGTGCCGGGAAGCACAGGTTCGATGGAGTCTCTGCCGAATGTCCATGTGGTTCTCAGCGCCGATGATGCTCTGATGCTGGCGCAGAAAAACCCCGACAAAATCGTTGTTTTTGCCGCAGTGGGCTTTGAGACAACTGCCCCGGCAACAGCGGTGGTGGTGCAGGATGCTGCTCGGGAAGGCATTGATAATTTTTGCATTCTCTGCGGCCACAAACGGGTGATTCCTGCGATGAAAACTTTGGTGGCCGACCGCAACGACAAAATCGATGCCTTTCTCTGTCCCGGTCACGTCAGTGTGATCCTGGGCTCGGATGCCTATATACCGATTGCTCAGGTATTCTGCCGTCCTTGTGTGGCAGCCGGTTTTGAACCTATGCAGATTCTGGAAGGATTGGCTGCCATCTGCCGTCAGAAAGTCGAAGGTAAAGCGTCTGTCGAGTCGGTCTATGGGGCTGTGGTAACACCGCAGGGCAATAAAACAGCGCAGCAGTTGTTGGCTGATGTATTTGAGTTCAGCGACGATCCGTGGCGGGGCTTAGGCGTCATCAAAGACGGATCATTCAAACTCCGCAAGGCTTTCAAGCAGTTTGATGCAGCAGAACGGTTTGCCATAGAGCAAATCCCGGCCCCAGAAGCCGGCGCCTGCCGCTGCGGGCAGGTGCTTTGCGGGCTGATTGATCCGCCGCAGTGTCCGCTGTTTGGCCGCCGCTGCACGCCTGATGCACCTGTTGGTCCCTGTATGGTCAGCACCGAAGGCGCCTGTGCGGCTTGGTACAAATACGGTCAATGAAATTTTCCTAATTGTAAATCCTAAACACATAAATATGAATGAGCATAAAACAATTATGCTGGCCCATGGCGGAGGCGGACGGCTGATGGAAGAACTTATCAGCCGAACAATAGTGCCGCGATTGGGCAGCGGGCAGTCGGTGCAGCTGACCGATTCTGCACTGCTGGATGTGCCGGCCGGCAAGCTGTGCTTTACCACCGACAGCTTTGTCGTCAAGCCCTTGTTTTTCAGCGGCGGCGATATCGGCAAGCTGGCTGTCTGCGGCACAGTGAATGATTTGGCAGTAGCCGGTGCTCGGCCTATGGCGTTAAGTCTGTCGCTGATCCTCGAGGAAGGCCTTGCAATGGATACCCTCGAGGCGGTTCTTGACAGCATTGCCCAAACAGCCCGTGCAGCAGGAGTACAGATTATAACCGGCGATACCAAAGTGGTCGAGAAGGGTGCAGCCGACCAAATCTTTATCAACACGGCCGGCATCGGAATGCGGCTCCAAAACGCCAAGCCGGGGTATGAACATATCCAGCCCGGCGATGTGATACTCCTTAACGGTCCGCTTGGCAGCCACGGATTAACGATTCTGCTGCAGCGGCAGGGTCTGGAGTTTCAAACCACGCTTGCCAGCGATTGTGCCTGCCTGCACGAACTGACGGCGATGCTGTATGAAAATATTGGCCGGTCTGTGAAGTTTATGCGAGATCCCACCCGCGGCGGCGCTGCGGCTGTGCTTAACGAAATCGCCCGTGCCGCATCGGTCTGTATCGAAATTAAGGAAACAGATTTGCCGGCAGACAAAACGGTTCAGGCAGCAGCGGATATGCTGGGTTTTGATATATTGAATGTTGCCAACGAAGGCAAGGTGCTGGCAGTGGTCGCCCCCGAAGCGGCTGAAACGGCATTGGCCCTGTGGCGCTCTCACCCGCTCGGTCGGGATGCAGCCATAATCGGCACTATTACCCGCTCTGAAGACAAGGCGCTGGTGGAACTGATTACACGCATTGGCGGCAGACGCATTGTGCCGACGCCGTATGGCCGGGAACTTCCGAGGATTTGCTGATGCACGAAACAGCCATTGCAGAAAGCATTGTCCGAACGATTCTCGAAAATGCCCGCCAATTGCAGGCAAAGCCCCTGAGCGCCCAAATCTCCTGCGGCCAGTTCAATACCGTCAATGATGAGCTGATGCAGACGGCCTTTCAGGCCGCCGCCGCAGGCACTCTGTGCGAGGGGATGACGCTGACAATCCGCCATATCCCGCTGCAGGCCTGCTGCCGACAATGCAAAACCGTATTTGAGTTTGATGTCTACAAGCCCGTCTGCACTGCCTGCGGGGGGGATAAATATGATTTTAAACCCGATGCGCCGCTGCTTTTGGAAACAATCGAATTTGAGGACAATGCAGGCTTTGCAAAGGGGTAATAAAGCCCGTAAGAAGGAACGGATGAATATGAAAATATCACTTAACCAGAGGATTTTAAGCCGCAATGAAGAATGTGCCCGGAAAAATAAAGTTTTTTTTGATGAATATCAGCTGTTCTGTTTAAATATTATATCGTCCCCCGGTGCCGGCAAGACAACTCTTCTTACCCGCACAATTACAGACTTAAAAGGCCGTCTTTCTGTCGGAGTCATAGAAGGTGATATTAAAACCGATACCGATGCACGCAAAATCCGCGCAGCTGGAGCACAGGCCGTTCAGATTGAAACGCAGGGCGCTTGTCATTTGTCCGCTGAGCAGGTGCACAATGCTCTCACGCTGCTGGATGTCAAGACTTTGGATGTGATTATAATTGAGAATGTCGGCAATCTGGTCTGTCCGTCTGCTTTCGACCTTGGCGAGCACCGGCGGGCGGTGGTGCTGTCGATTCCCGAAGGCGATGACAAGCCTGTCAAATATCCCGGCACATTTACTGGAGCCGATGTTATTCTGATTAACAAAATTGATTTAGCCGACTATATTCCTTTTGACCTTGAGAAAGTTTTGGCCGACATTCATATGCTCAATCCTCATGCAGCTGTATTCCAGGTATCCGCCGCAACAGGGCAGGGGATGAATGCATGGTACGATTGGCTTCTGGCCGAATGCCGAAAGCACGGCGGCCGTCAGAGTGAATCGATCGAAAAGCCGTCTCGGTAGGTTTTTTTGAGAAACGCATTGGCTTGGGGCAGATTGGTAAATTCCCTTTTTTCGGCATCCCACAGCAGTTTCTGCCGGCACAGCGACTCCCGCAGTTCCATCCGCAGGGCGATATTGCCCAGCAGGACAACTTCTGTCAGCAGTCCGGCAAAGCCGAAATTGGAGCCGGCGGGCGTCCCGCCTTTGCAGGCTGCAATCCATTCTTCATAATGGCCAATGGAACGCGGCAGGGTTTTAGGCGGCGGAGTGTACTCTTGCATTTTGGATTCAGGTATAATCCGCCCGTCCAGAATCTTTCCCTTCTGGCCGATATAAAGACACCCCCCGATGCCAAGCTGCCTGCCCGGTTCCAGTTCTTCCGGACGCGGCGGCTTCAGCCCGCCATCGTACCAAGTTACTGTTACCGGCGGCATATCCTCCCGTGCCCCGAATTCATAAGTTACCATTGATGCTACCGGATACGTTTCTCGGTTGACCTGCGTGCAGGATGCCTGCACCGATAGCGGATACCGCAGTTTCAAAGCCCGAAAAACGCAGTCCAATGCATGACAGCCGATATCGCCCAATGCCCCTGTGCCGAAATCCCACCACCCGCGCCAGCGGAAGGGGTGGTAGCAGGGATGATAAGGCCTATGCGGGGCTGGTCCCAGCCACAAGTCCCAATCCAGACCTGCCGGAATATCCGCTGCTTCAGCAGGCCGTTCGATACCCTGCGGCCAATATGTATCAAAAAGCCCATTCATCGGGCGATCTGTCCATACATGCACCTCCTGAACAGCCCCAATAGCCCCATCGGCAATCATTTCTTGAATCCGCCGCGGACCTTCGTCGGCCTGCCCCTGATTGCCCATCTGCGTAGCAACTTTCATCTGGTCGGCTGTCCGACTCATCCGATAAGCTTCTTCCACCGTGTGTGTCAGCGGTTTTTGACAATACACATGCTTGCCCAGCCGCATTGCTGTCAGAGAAATCAGCGCATGCGTATGGTCCGGCGTGGCGACGACAACTGCATCGATGTTCTTTTCCTTCTCCAGCATCACACGATAATCTCGATACCGCTTCGCGTGCGGAAATTGATTGTATGTCTTGGCCGCATAGTTGTCATCGACATCGCACAAGGCGACAATATTCTGGGAGCTGACACTTTGGGCATCCGAGTAGCCCTTACCACCCACCCCAATGCAGGCAATGTTGAGTTTTTCGCTTGGCGGCGTCTGATTGGGACCTCCGAGAACCGAACGCGGCACAATGGTAAAGGCCCCTATGGAAAGAGCACTTTGCTTAAGCATTCTTCGGCGGGATATTTTCTTTGGTTTCGGAGGATAAAATGCCATTATATTGCTTCTCATTTTCATTTTTTACTGTGAATAATAATATTAAGATACTCCTCCAAAGAGGGAAAATCAACCTTCTGTAAAACTTTTTGCTAAACAAGCCAAAAAATCATAATTTCTCCAGAATACGGTCTTGCCAGAGGCGGTTTTTTTTGTTAATAATACACTTTCAATCGGGGCCATAGCTCAGTTGGGAGAGCGCTTGCATGGCATGCAAGAGGTCGTGAGTTCGAATCTCATTGGCTCCATTCGTTGTAAGTTACGCTGAAATCGACACTTACGATTACCTGCCCAAGGCGCAGCGCGGCCGTAACTCTTAAAAAAAAGCAGTAGTACTACTCTTTTTTTGAAAGGGAAATGACCGTGAAAAGCCAGATAATTGACCCAAAAACATCATTTTCAGATCAAAAACCGACATCGAATAAACTCAAAGCCGCAAGCGCTTGCTGTGTTCGCATACGAACGCCGAAACTGCGCCACCACAAGGCCACCGGCCAGGCGTATGTCGTCTTCAACGGCAGGGCAGTTTACTTCGGCCCTTACGGCACGCCGGAATCTGTCGAAAGCTACCACCGGACCATCGCCGAATGGCACGCGGCCGGCAGAAATCCCCTGAACAGTTATGCGGATATAACCGTCCACGAACTGGTCGCCCGGTTCTGGGTGCATGTGGAAAGTTACTACCGCAGCCCGGACGGAAAGCCCACAAGCGAGCAGGACAGCTTACGATACGCCCTGCGACCGCTTCTGGAGCTTTATGGCAATACGGTGGCCTCAGAGTTCGGGCCACGTTGCCTGCGAGCGGTGCAGCAGAAGATGGTCCAGATGGGCTGGTGCCGCAATAATGTCAATCGGTCGATAAGCCGGGTCAAGATGTTGTTCAAGTGGGGCGTTTCACAGGAATTGCTACCTGGTGCTCTCCATCAAGCCCTTGCAACGGTCCCCGGACTGCGTCGGGGCCGCTGTGAGGCTCATGATCCGGAGCCGGTCAAACCGGTGCCGCAGGAGCATGTGGACGCCATCCAGCCCTATGTGAGCCGACAGGTCTGGGCAATGGTCCAATTGCAGCTTTTAACCGCCGCTCGACCGGGCGAACTAATCAATCTGCGGCCATGTGACATTGATAGAAGGGGGGAGATATGGGTGTATTCGCCGGTTGACCATAAGACCGCCCACCACGGCCACACACGTCAAATCTACTTTGGACCGAGGGCACAGCAGATTTTGCAGCCATACCTGTTCAGGCTGGCGGAGGTGTATTGCTTCTCACCTGCTGAGGCGCAGGCGGAGCAGCTGGTTCGAGACTATGCCAACAGAAAGACGCCGCTTTCATGCGGGAATGTCCCCGGCTTAAACTGTAAAGAGAATCCTGAATGGAAGCCCTCCGGCAAATACAGTGTGGCGACGTATCGACGGGCGATTATAAGGGGTGTCGAGCTGGCATTTCCAGCACCTGAACCTTTGAGGCGATTGCCGGATGAAACGAAAGAGCAGTGGCAAAAACGCCTGACGAAGAAAGAAAAGGTCGAGTTACAACCCTTGATGATAGGAGCTTGGTGGAGTTACTGTGGTACAGACACAATCAATTATTCTTCTAAAAGCATGTACGATGATGTGCGTATATATGACAAAGCTCTTACCGGAGAACAGGTGAGGCGACTCTATCTTAAAGGAAGTGAAGCCGGTGGAGGTATTTATGGCCATGGGGCCTCAACAACAATTTCAAAATGCATCATTCGGAACAATACTTCCCAAGCAAACGGCGGTGGCATTGCTCAATTAAATGGAAAAATCAAAAATTGTATTATTGCCGGAAACACGGCGACTAATTCAGGCGGCGCGGTTGCTGATTGTTACGGGGATATCATTAATTGTACAATCGTCAATAACACGGCATCACAGGGCGGCGGAGTGTTTGCCTGTGGCGGTTTTGTCAGGAATAGCATTTTATGGAATAACGACGCCGACCAGATTAATGGTGCACCTTTTGTTCGTTATTCCTGCATTCGGGATTGGACACAGGGCGGCGTAGGGAATATCTCGCAAAATCCGCATTTTCGGGATCCCACTGAGGACGATTACCGGCTGCTGCTTTCTTCGCCTTGTATTGATGCAGGGGATCCTGCTTCTGAATATTTGAATGAACCGTCGCCTAATGGTGGTCGAATCAATATGGGCGCTTATGGAAATACGAACGAGGCGGCCACGACTGTAGAAGACAGGGAAAACTATAGCACTGCCGATGACGGCATCCCGGATTGGTGGAAGATAAAGTATAATCTTGATCCCTTATACGATATCGCCAGTCAGCAAAGCATTGGGAGTCAAGGTCATTTGACATACGGGGAGGAATACCTGTACGGAACCAATCCCAACTTGTATGACACCGATAGCGATGGGTTGCCGGATTGGTGGGCGATCCTGTATGAGCTTGACCCATTGGATCCCAGTAATGCCGGTCAGATCAGCGCAGGAAGCGACGGCATGCTGACAAACCTTGAGGAATACTGGTCAGGCACCAATCCGAATCTGCTCTCCACCGTTGATGACGACATCCCGGATTGGTGGAAAATAAAGTACGGATTAGATCCTTTGGCCCCGGCTATTGCAAACCTAGACAGCGACGGTGACGGGTTGACCACACTTCAGGAATACACGGCCGAGACCAATCCCTCGCACCACAATGAATTCGGTATGATTATCGAATATGACTATGACACTGCCGGCAGAATACAGAAACAGCGGGTTCTGAATGGTCTTGAAACGAAATTTTCTGTAACTGCATACGAATATGACGAGCTTGGCCGACAGATTCTACAGCGTCAGTATCAATTCAATAATGTCACAGAAACTTATACGAGTAATGTCGCTGACAACGATGTCGTTTCATTGACGGTTTATGATGTATTAGGTGATGTACAATGGTCGGTTCAAAAGGTAGAGCACAGCAATAATCCAGTATCTCTTCATTACGATGGTATTGTAGATGATCCGTCTATTGTCCAAAACGGCGACATCGTAACAATGCAGGAGACGCGTTATGAAGACGTCGATAGTTCGGCAAACGGCATGCTGGAACAGGTTTCCGAGACGAAAGTTGGCCATTATGCTTCGACCGGCACTATCAACGCCGGTTGCGCGATAACCACAAGCATTACCTATTATGATCGTGATGATGAGATTCCGTCACCCAGCGGCGATAATATCTATTGCTGGACGGAATCGATTGCCCCTGCTCACGATGATTCCGGTTCACGAGCGATTACCACAAGCTATTATGATGGGGCGGGGCGTGTGTTTTGGATTACCGATGCTCGAAATCATTACCGGACGCTCGAATATGACAGTTATGGACAGGTTATCAGAGAAATCGCATGGGAAAATATAGCCGATCCTGATCCTGATGAGCCGGTAATGCAGACACGCTCTGTTTATGACAATCTGGGACGCATCACTCGCAAAGTGACGATGGCGGATGCCGCCGACTCGGACGGTATTGATACGACTGAGGATATCGTAACCGATTACACGTATGATTATGACTATCCAAGCGGCGGAACCGAGCGGAACTATCCCGGTCAGTTGGTTGCACAGACGATCTATTACGGCAGTTCTTCGACAGATGCGACAACCTATTACGATTACGATGCGCTTGAAAGGCGGTACAAAACGACAGACCCGGTTGGAAATACGACCGAACTGTTCTATAATGCTTCCGGCCAGGTAATCCGCGGTTTACAGACTGAGATGAATCCCGGCGGCGGCAGTGCCGGTCTTATCCTGTATAATGATTCCTATTATGAATATGACTCCGCCGGCAGAATCGCTTCGATTATCGGCAAGCCCTATAATGATTCTGACGAACTGCTCTACGATTCTTCAGATGTCAAACACGTTGCCGGCACCTTGCCGCCGATTCCCGAACCACTGCCGAGTTCGTGGATGCTGACGACGTTTTATTACGATGCTGCGGGTCGCAAGATAGCCGAAGTCAAACCAAATGACGTGAAAACCATATACACTTACTGGGCGGCGGGTCAAAAGAAAACGGAGGTTGCTGATGCCGAAGGCGGCGTAACGCCGGACATCAAACAAACGACCGAATGGAGCTACGACCGGGTAGGACGCCTGGCTGCCATCGCCGGTTACACGAACGAATCAGACGATGGCACACGTCAGGAAACCCGGTACGCCTATAATGACCAAGGCAATGTGACGGACATTTATTATCCGGAATATGATGAAAATGTCAGTATTACAAAAGGACGCATTCAGTATGCGTACTTTGCCAATGGGCAGGTCAAACAGCGTACCGACCAGAGGGGCATTGTTACCACATACGCCTATGACGCCACCGGTGTTAATCTACTGACCAAATCGGCCACAATTGCCTCCGTAACGACGACAGAGACATTTATGTATGATGCGATGGGACGCATGGAAAGTGCTAATAAGGTCGAAGGAACAACGCAAATCAGTAGATCGGAGCTTGGATATTATGATACCGGATATTTGCAATCCGAAACTCAAAAGCTCTTTGGCGACCCGACAGGGAAAACCGTCTCATATGCCTATGACACCGCCGGATTCCGGACATTAATTGGCTATCCCAACACCTCTCCAATAACCCTTACGCGCACGAACACCCCGTTGGGGCAGATTGATACGCTTTCACTGGATGGCACGACAAACCTGGTTGACTATGACTACCTTGGCAGCCGGGTTGCCGAGCGGACATATCCGGATATTTCTGTGAGCGTTGTTTATGGCTATGACCAGTACGGCCGGATAACGGACATCACCGCCGGTTCGCTGGTGGATTTCCATTATGAATATGTACCCAAGGAGAACAATATTTGGAAAATGCGTTTTGACCATCGCAGCGGCAGCCCTTATAATGAATACGCCTATGATGATATTGATCGGTTGACAGGAGTAACATATTTGAGCAACGGCAGCGATACAGAAGCGTTTGTGATGGACGACCTGGGGAACAGGGCGGGCAATCAGACCCTGCGAGGCGAGGGGACGGTTGGTTTTGCCGTCGATACGCTGACCAATCGCTATACGTCTGTCGGCGGCCATAATCTGGACTACGACGATGCGGGCAATCTCACCACGGACAAAGACGGCTATGTCTATACGTATGATTATGAGAACCGCATTGTGAAAATTGAGGACGATCAGCAAACTCTAATTGCCGAGTTTGCTTACGATACCCAGGGCCGACGAATCAAGGTGTATGATGCCGTTGCCCAAACGACAACGCTGTATTACTACTCCGACAACTGGCAGGTGCTGGCGGAATATGACGATTCCGGTGTACAAAAGCGATATTTTGTCTATGGTAACTATATTGATGAAGTGCTGTTCATGAAAGATACCGATGCGTCGGACGGCACTCCGGCGATGAATTATTATTATCTGCATGATCATCTGTACAGTCCGGTGGCCCTGCTGAGGAAACTCGGTGGAGTGGTACTGGAACGATACGAATACGATGCTTACGGCAAAATGACCCGTTTGAATCCTAACTTTACCGCCTTCTCCGGAACCGAAGCGGGCAATCCGTACTATTTCACAGGGAGAGAATTGGATATGCTGGACTACAACGGCAGCCAATACCAGCTCAAACTGATGTACTACCGCGCCCGCTCCTACGACCCCCAAACCGGCCGCTTCATGCAACGCGACCCGCTGGGAATCAATCCGGCTGGAGGTTCACAGAATCCGTTTGATGTGAATAAGCACTATAAAGATGGTATGAACGTGTACCAATACACGTTAAATAACCCCTTAAGCTATCTTGATCCGCACGGCCTAAGATGTCGGTGTAAATACGATAGTTTCGCTATAATGGCTCCCATAGTTGTGCCTTACAAATTAACAGTAAACGAAGTGCTGATAGCTAAGACTATTTCCAATCTGCCATCCTTGTGTTCGGATCCGGCCGAAGTTCTATACTATATTGCAACTATGAATGTTCTATCGGACTATGTTGATGCCATATTAGAAGGTCTTATGAGAAACAGAGGCGTCAAAGTGTATTTACCGGTCTGCGAGTGGAAATGCAAATGTCGATTTTTCGGACTTTTTGGTAAAGTATCAGTTTTTGACAAGTGTTGGCTGTATCCACTTGAGCATGGCCCACACAAATCTCCATTTGATGGTGATGGCGACGATTGGTGGTTTTACCCACTGAATGGAGCTGCTGTGGAAGAGGAGAGAATATTGCTTATGGACGCTTTGTTAACCGAAACGAAAAAACTTCATGTCTGCTGGGATGGTGACTGTTTCAAATAACTAATGACTAAGGACTCCTGCTTATGAAGAAGACGGCGATTGTCGCATCATCATTACTGCTAAGTGTTCTGGCACTAAAGTTTGGTTGCTGCAATTATCGACGGAATACAATGCAGCAAGACGATATTCTGAAACAGAAGATCGAAATCTTATCCGAATTTAATCACAATGATCACTTACGAAAGAATAGAGAAGATCAATTAACTATTCTTAATTCTGCGTTGGTTAGTGGAAAGCCGTTAGAACCAATCTTGATCGATGCCAGTGACTGTCCCCCTGGGTTAGGGCCATTTCGTGTGTTAGGATTTCCGACATTGATTGTACCTGTTTCATAGCTTGCGTCAATTCCTGTTTTCTTATATTCTATTCATCGACCGGCTGAAGGATAC
>JAGPMT010000034.1 GCA_018052735.1 Phycisphaerae bacterium
CTACTACATACTGTTTTTTCTCCGTGTCCCAGTAACGCAGCCGCTTGGCGGGAATATCAATGGCAACAGATTTTGCTCCCCCTGCTTTAGATGCACGCGAGCAAAGCCGCACAGGGCAAGCTTCGGCTGCGGAACCTGGGAACTGATGTGCCGGTAGTAGATCTGGACCACATCATCCCCGGCAAGTCGGCCGGCATTTTCAATCGTGAAAGACACCGTTGCAACACCGTCGGCTGGAATCACATTCGATGCGAGTTTGCCATTTTTATATTCAAAGGTCGTATAACTCAAGCCATGACCGAATGCATAAAGCGGCTTCCCATTAAAATAACGATAGGTGCGGTTGGCCATCGAATAGTCCCTGAAGTCGGGCAAGTCGGAAGTTGCACGGTAGAATGTCAGCGGTAAATGGCCGGATGGATTAACTTGGCCAAAAAGAACTTCAGCAACTGCGCGTCCGCCTTCCTGTCCAGGATACCAGGCCTGCAGAATAGCAGACAGATGTTCATCTTCCCATGTCAGGGCAACAGCCGACCCGCTGCAGTTGACCATGACCATCGGCTTGCCGAGTTCATAAAGCGCCCGGATAAGCTGGGTTTGCACCTCAGGCAGTTCGATCGAGTCTCGATCGAAGCCCTCGCCTTCCTGTGCAGGTGTTATGCCGCCGACATAAATAATCAATTCGGCATCTGCGGCAATTTTGAGTGCCTCTTCTTTAAGCTCTGAAACCGGGCGGTTGGTCTGGTTATCCTGCCGACTCCAGGCCGCCGTCCCGTGTTTGGTAGTAACCGGGCTGCCCATGGCAAATGTAATTTTAATACCATCCCCGGCCAATTGTTTTATGCCATCCAGAATTGAAATCGGATGCGAAGCCGAGCCGTGATAGTTCCCTTCAAGCATGGACTTTGAATTGCCGTTCGGACCAATAACGGCAATGTTTTTATATCTGGAACGGTCAAGCGGCAGGATGCCGTCGTTCTTGAGCAGTACCAAGGATTGCCGTGCAACCTCCAGAGCAACCTTGCTGTGTTCGGGCTTGTCATTGTCAGCAATAGTATACTTTGAATACGGCACCTTTTCGGCCGGATCAAACAAACCAAGACGAAAACGTGTCCATAACGTATAATACAACGCCTCATCGATTTCCTTCTCGCTGATTAAGCCCTTTTGAACACCCTGTACAAGGGCATTGTAATCGCTGCCGCAACAGAGATTGCAACCGGCCTTGACCGCAAGCGCCGCTGCTTCTTCCGGAGTCTGAACATACCGATGAGCCCGCGGATTCCAGATATCATTGATAGCACTGCAATCCGAAACAACATATCCCTCAAATCCCCATTGTGTGCGCAGCAAGTCTTTGAGAAGAAATGTACTGGCGCTGCAGGGAATCCCGTTGAGGGCGTTGTAGGCGCTCATTACGCCTGCAACTTTTCCCTCACATACCGCCCGTTCAAACTGAGGCAGGTAGGTTTCATACAAATCGCGTTCCGAAGGTTCGGCATTGAAGCGATGGCGTTCCAGCTCCAGGCCGCTGTGTACCGCGTAATGTTTTGCACAGGCCATTGCCAACATGTAGTCGGGATGGTCCCCCTGGATGCCCTTGATGAACTCCACGGCGATCTCGCCGGTCAGAAAGGGATCTTCGCCGTAGGTTTCCTGGCCGCGGCCCCAGCGCGGGTCGCGAAAGATATTGATGTTCGGCGTCCAGAAAGTCAAACCGGTCCACCATTTGGAATTACCATTATTTTGGGATGCATAATCATTGAATTTAGCACGGCCCTCAATACCGATAATCGTTCCTTCCTGACGAAGCAGCTCCGGATTCCAGGTGGAAGCCATCCCCACCGGTGCCGGGAAAACGGTTGCGATTCCGTTGTTGGCAACACCGTGCAGGGCTTCATTCCAATAGTTATAAGCGGGAAGTCCGAGCCGCTGGATTGCCGGCGCATCGTTCTGCAACTGTGCCACTTTCTCTGCCAGCGACATGCGGCGAATCAAATCTTCGACGCGTTTCCGGAGCGGTTGAGTCGGGTCACGCCAGATCGGTGCCTCTTTGATATCCGGTATCACAGCGGCATTGCCAGTGAAAGGGTCGGCAATCTGGGAAGCGTTGAAGAACAGAACGGATGTTCCCGAAGCATCCTTCAGTTCGAATGTGTTGAATTTGGCATTGTCTCGATGGGCCTTAAAGGTTACTTTCAGCGGTCCCCTGAGTGCATCATCTTCATGATCGATGACACCGGTGATATAATATACTTTTCTTGCCTTGCCGGCAGCCTTGACAATATCGAAATCTGCGGCTAATGCCATGTCATTAGAAACTACACTGAATATTCGCTGCCCGGGTTCGCTGAAAAAGGTTTCTGCTACACCAATCAGGACCTTGTATTCTCCCGCAGGCAGATTGGAAACACTGATACTGAACTCTTTGCCATAGATTTCTTCACGGAATGCCGCTTCTTCGCCGCCGGTTTCCTCGATTACAACAGAGTCCGCGGCTTTGTAGTGGCTAAACTCTCCGATAACACTGACCTTGTAAGAACAGGACCGGCAGACTTCCTCGGCCGCTAAAGCTGAAACCGAAAACCTCTCACTCGCAAAAAAACCTAGCATCAGACAGGCCGGCAGCAGCCTCCGGAGGAACTGCGTATCCACAGAAACAAGGAGTTGTGTCGGAAATTTTCTCATTACATCCGTCGGATTTGATTCTCTCATAGCCAATCCTCAAATAATAAGTTTTGTCTTTCTATCAAACAACAATATTTACAATTGATACTACATACACTATTCCTGTTTGCTCGTTTTACATTTCGCCGCAGCGGCAGAAACGCCGCCCACAGCCGGCTTCACGGCATCGGTGAGATCTTATACAATCCGGCACCATGCAGCGGCAATTCCTGATCAAATGAACCGGTAAACACACCGATATCCTGACGCGTCCAAAGGTTGCGTACCCGAGCCTTACCGGAGATGCCAAGATCCGCAAAGGATACTGACACCCTACTGTATTGCGGCTTTACTTGCTTGTCGGGATTAACCAGAACGCAAAATTCGAGCGTGCCTTTTCCCTGACTTCCTTCCGTAATCATGCCCCTCGAGGTAAAGGTTTCATATCCTTCAGGCAGTTCAAATTCAATCACAGAGACTGCATGTGTCCCGATACCTTCAACAGCCGCTCCGTTCAGCGTCAGCCGACGCCCGTCAACTGTCCGATTCTTCCGAACCTCCCCCCAGCCCGCCGCGGCAACGCTCCATTCCAAGTCGATTAGCTTCAGGGAACCGGTGGGACCGGTTATCGTTGGTTCGATCCAGGCAGCATGATCATAGTTGTTGCCATCGCCGCCGTCTTTAACCACCAGCACTAACCGCCGGGCATTATGAATCGGCACACAGATATCAACTATATCCGCCTTGGGCTCGCCCCGGAGATGACGGCTGCAATAATCGGCTTTGGACAGGTCAAATGGTTTGTCGTTGCTCTGCGCATTGAATAATCCAACATACCGGTCATCGCTGCCGGGAATATCTGCCGCCCAGATAATCCGATCATTTTCTCTTGAAATCTGCCGGTTGTTTGTGCTGGCCTGATTGACGGCCAGCACTTCGGGATTTGTCAGCAGGCTGAGTGTGAATTCGTCCATCCGCGTCATATCCGCCCCGAGAATCAGCGGTGAGCGAGCAATACTCCACAGGGTCATACAGGTAATTTGTTCATCCGGAGTAAAACGCGTAGGACGATTGAATTCCACAATCCCGAAAGGCAGCATATCAGCATCCGGCCATGCCCCTTCCGCCCGGTATTGGGTCCATTTCTCAAGTCGTCCAAACATCTCATACAGCGGCTGCCAGCGGTCCCAGAAATCATCGGATATACGCCACATATTGGCGTGGTTGATTACATGTTCACCCCGCTCAATCGGCGTATCGCCCGGCGACAGACTCAGCACCATGGGCCGAGCGGCTTTGTCGATTGCCTTGCGGATCGCTTCGATTTCGGCTTTCTGTACCTCGTCATAAGGGCGAGCGATATCATCAACCTTTACAAAATCCACACCCCATGAAGCATAGAGTTCAAAAAGCGAATCGTAATATTCTTGTGCCCCGGGTTTGCTCATATCGACACCATACATATCCGGATTCCACGCACAGATAGAACGGGTATTGGCAATATCGGCGGCTCGGGCCTGTGTTCGGAGAATGGGAGTATTGTCGCGCACAGCCTGTCTGGGGATGCCGCGCATGATGTGAATACCGAATTTCAGGCCTCGAGAGTGCACATAGTCAGCCAGAGGCTTAAAGCCTTTGCCATTGGCCGAAGAAGGAAATTTCGTCAGCGCTGGTATAAGCCGGCTGTACTCATCCATCTCCAATCGGGCACCCCGGCGGTAAATATGTCCCTGCGAATTGGGTTCATACCACTGGATGTCAACCGTAAAATAAGTCCATCCGTACGGTTTGAGGTATTTGGCCATGGCATCAGCCTGCGCCTTTGCCTGATTTTCGGTAAGAGTTGTGCCAAAACAATCCCAGCTGTTCCACCCCATCGGCGGTGTTTTCGCCCAAGACTGGAAAGACGACTCTGCATCAACATGCGTTAATACACATGTAATCAATATAACCAAAAACCGTTGTCTGGCCGGATTCGTCTTAGTTCGCATTATCTTTGAAGTTCCTTCAGTTGCTTTTTTTGCGGGGCCTCCGACGCACATATTCTTTATTCTATTTCTTCAAAAACCATTTTGTCAAGATTCACATAATTGCCGTCGATGACCAATTTCAGTATACGTTCACCAGCTTCAAGGTTGACTGTCCGGGTCACAATTTGCCAATTCTGAAAGCCCCCCGTATTGGGAACAGAAATGATTCCGGTTATGTCCGAGCCGCCGCATTCAAGGTGCATCCTGGGGCTGTCCTGAGCCGAGGCAACATAGAATGAAACACGGTATGCACCGGTCTTGCTGACCGCTATTGTATATGCCAGCCATTCCCCGGCACGGGTCCAGCCCACATTATAACCTCCGGCGCTGCATGTTTCGATATCCACACCTTGATTGAGACGATACTGCCCGCCTTCGTTTTTATCGTCACTGTCATAGAAAGCATCGCCCGGACAGCCGGTATCGAAGTCCTCGGCCTGAATCGTTCCCGGGATAACATGCGGCTTAAAAGCTGTCTGTTTCAAATCACACACTTCCACGAGGTTCCATTGAGCCAATGGACCGTCCAGTCCCGCTTTTGTCCCTTCAGCAGCCGTTTCAGAAAGGGATAATTTGGCATTCGGATTATATTTGTTGGATATGGTGAATAATCCATTTCGGGCATCGTCAATCTTCCAGAACTGGCTGTTTTTTCCGGCATACTCCGAAAGAATAAGATCATGACTGGATATATTATAATCGATCACCTTTCGAGGATCCTGGCGGTTCGATATGATGTAAACACCTTTGCCGGCAGACTCCAACTTCCACTGGTGGGCAGCCTGTTTCGTTTTCTCAGTCACGGAAAAATCTGAACCCAGCACCCAGCGCCCTGTGCTGTTGGCAGGAACAATGTGATAATACGGGGTACAATCAAGGTCAGCATGCCTGCTAAGCGGCGGAATGCTATTGTCAAAATCGATCCTTAGTACATAGGCCAGTTCTTCGAAAGGACGTTCCGGCAAACAAACGGTTAATCCGTGCGCGTCCTGTTTGAAAACCAATGGCAGGTATTCGCCGGCACGGCCGTTGATCAACCGGACCGATTTGGGTTGTTGACCAACAATCCTGTCCGTAGACAATGATTTAAGAACCACTTCAGTCTGTCCCTGTTCCCAGCCCAGCAGCATAGCATAAAGCGTCTTATTGTCTTTGGATCTTGTATAACGAATATCACCGGCCGTCCCCTCGCTCGGAGGTCCCATTTGGCCGTGCGCTCCGCCCATTTTTGTCGGGCCTTCTCCGTATTGTTCCCACGCACGGGTGGCATAGACTGCCTCGCCATATTTCTTAAGCCATGCCCCTATGGCCAGCAGCATATCTTTCTGTTCCTCCGGAATACTGCCGTCTGCTTTGGGAGATATATTCAATAAGAGGTTGCCGTTTTTGCTGATTCTATCCAGAAAACCGTGAAGCACTTGTTTTGTGGAATAATATCGGATTCCTTCCGTGTAACACCAACTTGAGGAACTGACGGCATCATCCGTCAGCCAGTAATTTTCAGTAATATCGGCAGGTCCTCCGCGCTCATAATCAAGAACCGCGCATTTGATATTGAGGCCATCTTTATAGGTGGCGACGACTTCCTTGTTCCATTCACCGGCTTTATTGTAGTAGTAAGCCAGGAACTCCAAAAGCACCGGCTGTGAAATAATATGCAGATTAAAATCCTGCCAAATGATATCGGGCTGATACATCTGGATGATTTCCTGATGCTTGCTCAGCCATAACGCCTCGTTTTTTTCTTTCCCCTGCTGCCCATAAAGCATCTGCAATAGGGGATCGTTTGTTTTCGGCACCACATCATAAAATCCTGTAATATTATAGGCATGATGCATCGAAAGAATAACCTTCATATTTTTCTTTCGAATGGCATCTGTCAGCAAGCCGACCAAATCCAGCTTCGGTCCCATATCCTTAGCATTCCAGGGATTGACCCTGCTGGCCCACATCGAAAAGCCGTCGTGGTGTTCCGCGACCGGTCCAGCAAATTTAGCGCCGGCATCGGCGAACAATTGCGCCCATTCATCGGGATCAAATTGACCGCCTTCGGACTTGAGCTTGGGTGCAAATTGTACAAAACGTCCCTGCTTGTCCTTTGCGCCGAGGATGAAATTGTGGTAGGGCCACTCAGACACTTCACCATAGTTAGCCAGGTGATGTTTGTTTTCTGCTGATCCTTTAATATACATGCTGCGCGGATACCACTCGTTGGCAAACGCCGGAACACTGTAAACCCCCCAATGGAAATAGATGCCAAACTTGGCGTCCCGGAACCATTCCGGTACCGGATTTGCCTTCTCTAAAGATTCGAAATTGGGCTGAAAGGTTTGCTTCTTTGTCGGGACAGATTTTTGTTGACTGCCTTGAGCAACTTTGTACTCTTGAAGCAAGAAAATGACGGCCAGCAATATCGTATATTTCATGACATTTCGAATCATAATCTTTCTCACACTCCTTTCTACCTCTCAAATCTCCACCAATTGAAAGTCATCAAAAATCCGCTGTCACCGGCAAACACGAAATACAAGTCGTGTATCCCGGCGGCATCTTTTACAGTACAGGACTTTGTCTCCCACTTCTGCCAGCCGCCGGTACAAGGAACGGAGCAGATCCCCGCCAGCTTGCCGGTCGGACTGTCAAAGCGGAGTTCAATGCGGCCGCCTTGGCTTTCCGAAGCGACCCTGGCTTCAAAGGATTTGGCCCCGGGGCCAAAATCAACGCCTTTGACTTTGATATAATCGCCGTTTTCAATGCTGCATACATTCATTCCGCCTTCACTGCAGCGTTCTGTCTTAATCCCCGATGCCCAGCAGATCGTTTCAGCTTCTGTGGTTCGATAGGGATTGAGATGGCCGATCGGAGGCGCTCCTTCCTTGGTCATACTGAGGGTCGGGATTGTCCCGTCTTCATTGTACCTAAACTGCTCGACGCATACCGAACGGTGAAATCCATGGCCGCCCGGCAAAGCACCGTTATGATAAAAGAAATAGGAATTCCCCTTATAGTCACATACGCCTGGATGGTTTGTGAAACTGCCGCCTTGTGCAGGCATAATAATACCCTGATAAGTCCAGGGACCTGTTGGACTGGGGCCCGTTGAATAACCAATATGTTCCGGTATAGGACCGCCGGCAAAAATCATATAGTATTTTCCATTTCGCCTATAAAACCATGGGCCTTCCTCATAGGAAGAGGGCCTGTCGTCTTTGCTGCGGAGGCCGAAACCGGCTGGTGTTAGAGGCACCTCAACGACATCGCCGGAATAAGAAATCATATCTTCGTTTAATTTCACATAACGCAGGTAGGGATTGCCCCAATACAGATATGCCTGGCCGTCTTCATCAATAAAAACAGTCGGATCGATATCACCCCAACTCCCATCGTTGCCCACCAAGGGGTGTCCCAGCGCATCTGTAAACGGCCCTGCCGGGTGGGTTGCTACCGCTACCCCGATTGCTTTCCCGCCGACTTTCATCTTCATGGGAACATAAAAAAAGAACTTGCCATTTCTGTAAACACATTGACCAGCCCAGGCATCCCCACTTGCCCAACTGAAGTCCTTATATGACAGCGGTGATCCATGATCGGTCCAGTTTACCATGTCGGTTGTCGAATAACACCGCCAGTCATTCATCGTAAAGAAATTATTCACCAACACATCTTCATCATGGGTGGTATAAAGATAAATTCTATCATGATGAACCAATGGAGCCGGATCGGCAGTATATTGGGTCTGAATAATAGGATTGTCGGCAAGTCCAATTGTATTCAAGTAAATGACTATCATTATCGCCATGTCTGTGACATGTTTTTTTATTTCGTGTTTTTCCATACAATATTCACCTTTATTAATACTTTTCATCTTTTTAACATCAGATTGTCAGATCAATTCCGTGCCAAACAGAACTAATTGGCAGGATGACTTCCCGAAGCATTCAGCCTGAGCAGACGAACGTCATATAACCCACCCGCCAATCCCCGGCTTGCGGTGAACCGAACTGTAAGGCAACCGTTTTCAGCGGTCCGAAGGATCTCGGCAGGAACCGGATAGTGTTTTTCTATAAAATCATGCGGTTTTTCGCCGAACAGCTTTTGAGTAGCGATCTTTGTGCCGTTGACCAAGATATCAAATTCGCGACCTCGATCGTCACCGGAATAAGTAACAGATAAAATGACTTCTTTGGCGTCCCGTGAATCGAGGGTATATTGAATCCAGTAACCATGGCGCCAGCGCCGACCGTTGTGAATCCCCGTTTCCATACCTTCACCCTGAAGATCATGCTCTACCTCAGGCTGCTGCTCACCTACCGCTATCCAGTCGATAGTTGCCGCTTCACGTACCTGCCGTTGGCGTTCCTCAGCTGCGAGTTTTTCCCGTCGTGTCTTAATCTGTTGGGGGGTAGTAAGTTCCCAGTACATCTGATAGCGACGCTCATGCAGTCTGAAAAACGGCATCAGCGGCAAACCTGCCGGGTCGTCTGGTTCAATGATATCCTTGATACGAAAATGCAGCGGTCCGGCGGCACGATCTTCAACAATATGCTTAAGCAAATCCTCTTCCGCTGCCAGCAAAGTCGGCACCTTGTCAAGCGGAATTAATGGACCATGCGCAACCTGACCCATGCGACTTCCATCAGCAAACAGCCCGTCCATGTGTTCGGTGCTGCCGGGTTTTGCTAGTACAACCGGACCATACAGAAAAGCTACCCAGTCGGAGCCGTCAGGCAAGCGCTCAGTGTGCAGATGCATAGGAAGCTCCACATCTACCGTGTCACCGTCAGCCCATTCCCTCCGGATAGCCGCATAGGAACAAGGAGTTGACTTGACATCAATCAATCGCCCGTTAACCTTGACCGCAAAATCACCCGCTTTGACCCAGTAGGGATGGCGAATATTCAGCGTAAAGACGGTTGGTTTTAGAAGTTGAAAATGAAGCTGCGTGCGAGGCTCATCCGGGAATTGCGTTTGTTGTCTTAGTACCACCCCCCCCACATTCAGAGAAAGCTTCGAAGGAATAAAAAGATTTACATACAACTGATCCATTCTCTGAGCATAAATAAACGCCCCATACCGTCCAGGATTCTCCATCCCCGTACCGACACAGCACCAGAAGGCCACCTCCGGCTGAGAATATACTCTGTAGTGATCCGGTCGGATAGAGGTGAAATAAACATATCCGGGTTTTTGAGGATGAATTGATGCCAAGATATGATTGTACAGAGCTCGCTCGTAATAGTCTGCATATGCAGCCCTGGGTTCTGCCTTAAACAGTTCCTCCGTCAGTTTGAGCATATTGTAGGTATTGCAGGATTCAGGACCTTCCCGGTGCGCAATCATGCCGCTAAAGTCCGCGGGGTTATTAAAATGTTCGCTGACGCTGTTGCCGCCAAAGGCCACAGTGCGATTCTGCGTCACGGTTTCCCAGAAAAACTCCGCCCCAGTGTGCAGTTTCTCATCATGAGTCAGAGCCGCAATCCGCTCCATGCCGACTATCTTAGGAATCTGGGTATTGGCATGGATGCCGGTCAGCTTGTCCTGGCGATTCTCGAGAGGTTCAAAAACAGACCGATGATTGAAGCGTTTGGCCAGTTCCAGATATTTTTTATTTCCGGTGATCACATAAATATCAGCAAGCACATCATTCATTCCGCCGTATTCGACACCCAGCATTTGCTGCATCTGCTGGTCAGTCAGACCGGATGTTATCTTTTCACACCAGTCTGCGAAACCAACCAACAAATCACGCGACTTTTTGCTGCCTCCAACAAGATAGGCATCCCGAAGTCCGGCAAACATTTTATGGAGATTATACCACGGGGCCCATCTTTTTCCTATAAGCTCAACATGTCCGTCGGCGATACGGGCCCAAAATTCTTTACTTCCCGATATCCCTCCAAGGTAACCATTGCCGTTGGCTTTTTGGACTTGGGCCAGTTCATCAATCATATAGTCCAGACGACGCTGAAATTCTCCGTCCGGATCAGCACCTGATGCAATCATCAGTGATATCGCTGAAAGATAATGTCCCGCCGAATGCCCTTCAAGTCCCATGCTTTCCCAGTTGCCGTAAGGCTGCGCCTTGGGCGACAGTCCCGCTTCGCGACGGAATGGTGCCAGCAGTCGATCGGCATGATGAGCCAGAAGATACTGCCGATTGGCCTGAACTGCCTGAGAAAAAGGACTCTCCAGCAGCCGCACATCCCGCAGCGTAAATAATTGTGCCGACGTTTGAGTCACTTTTGGCGGAAGACTAAGACCTTCATCGGTTTGCATGATAGGTTGGATGGTTCCATCGGCATTGAAGTAAAGATATTCCGCACAAACACTTCGTCGGCAATCGCCGCCGGGTATGCCATTGAGGCTGGTGGAGCCATCGTGGTAGAAGAAATACCATTGCCCCTTGAACTCAATGACCGCTGGATGAATGGTAAAACCTGCCTTGGGAGAACCGGTTACTAATCCGCGATAGGTCCATGGACCTGTGATTTTTTCTGCTGTCGCATAAGCGACCTTTTCCGGCGGATTGCCGGGTACATCAGCGGCATAGATATTGTAGTACAAATTCCCGCGTTTGAACAGCCAAGGTGCTTCCGCAACATTTGGGTGCGGTATTTTTTGGATCGGCCCATCCAGCTCGATCATGCTGGGCTTAAGTCTGACCAGATAGAAATCACCGTTACCCCACATCAGCCAGGCGGTACCGTCGTCGTCAATAAACACGGCAGGATCAATATCGGCGTTGGGACGACTCGAATCGGTAGTCATATCATCGGTGATGAGCGGAGTTCCGCGGGCATCCTTAAATGGACCAAGCGGACTATCACCAACAGCCACTCCGATACAGTGTTCATTGTTGTTATTGCGACGCAACGTTGCATAGAAATAGTAGCGTCCATCCTTCTCAATCATATGGCAGGCCCATGCGGTATCAGGCCGGGCATACTTGAAATCCTCCGGCCGCATAATGGGGCCATGTGACGTCCATACCTTCATGTCTTTTGAGGAATAACATCGCCATTCCGGCATAGTAAAAAACTGTCCCTCTTTGGCGTTATCGCGACCGACATAGACATAGACCGTATCGTCAACGACCAGAGCCGCCGGATCAGCCGTGAAGACATCGCGAAAAATAGGATTTTGACCAATACATGGGCTAACCAATATTGCTGCTGCAAGAAATGTGATTAATTGCATATATCCGTTCATATACATAGAGCTTTTTTCCTTATTTGAATTTCCACCAGTTCAATTTCAGCAGTGATCCTATGCCCCCGGTAAAAACAAGGTATAAATCATGCACGCCAGCGGCATCTTTAACCGAGCACCCCACGGTCTTCCATATTTCCCATCCCCCGGTGTTGGAAACTGCACAGGTTCCCGCCAGGATCCCATCTGGACTGTCCAGACGAATCTCGATACAACCGCCTTCTGAACCGGAAGAGACCCGAGCCTCGAAAAAAAACTGCCCCCCTGCCGAAATCCACTCCTTTAATCTTAATATAATCACCGTTTTCGATGTTACAGACATTCATCCCTCCTTCACTGCAGTGTTCGGTCTTAACCCCCGATGCCCAGCAGATCGTTTCGGCTTCTACGGTCTGATAAGGATTGAGAAAGCCGACCTGAGGTACGCTCGGTATCGCCGTTCCGTCACCCCACCAAGGAACCTTCTGAATCGTGCCGTCGGTGTTGTAGGTCATTGTTTTTACGCACACTGAACGTCTCTCCAGTTTCTTTCTGTGCCCCTGAAGGGTGAAAAACAGTTCATAATTTAACCCGAAAAGGTAGGTTGTTCCCTTGTAATCAATAATCCCCGGATGGTTACCGTCCGAGTGAGAATTCGGATCCATGATCGTCCCTTTGCACTTCCATGGACCTGTGGGACTGTCGCTCATGGCATAAGCGATACCCTCCGGACAGCAGCGGGACGCCCAAGCCAGGTAGTAATGATTGTTCTTCTTCCACAACCATGGTCCTTCTGTGTAAGACGCTTCGGGAGGAGTGCCGGTAAAATCGATGGATGCCGTCTGGATGTCACCCGAAGTGGAAATCATGTCCTCATTAAGCTTGACATAATAACAAGGACCGTTGCCACCCCAATACAGGTAAGCCTGTCCGTCATCATCGATGAATGCAGCAGGGTCGTAGTCCCCTGGATTCCCGCGATAGATTAGAGGTTTGTCCAGAGGATCAACAAATGGTCCGGTCGGACTTTCTGCCACCGCTACACCAATTGCCATTCGCCCCTTGAATATCGTAGGACAATAAAAATAAAACTTGCCGTTTCTGGCAATACAATGGGGAGCCCACGCGCTATGACCGTCGGCCCACTTGAAGGTCTTGTACGGCTCGGCCACTCCAGCAATAATACCATGATCTGTCCAATTGACCATATCCTTTGAACTATATAGCAGCCAATTAAACATTTTGAAACCGGTAGCATCATCTTCGTCATGGGTGGTATAAAGATATACCGTCTCATCATAGACCATCGGTGCCGGATCGGCGGTGTATTTTGTCTGAATAATCGGATTGTCCGCATAACAAAGCATTCCAACAGCCGTTGCGACAGCCATTACCACGGTCAAAATAAGTTTCTGGATTCCTGAAATTTCTATTGGTTTCTCCATATTTGTATTTCCTGACTCGATAATCCGTTGACAATTCATGCCGCCATCGGCTAATTTAAAACAGCAAAAACCTGTACCCCTCAACTAAAATTCCAAAGCTATGTCCTGTCCTGTATAAACAACCGATTTAACAGCTCTGGATGCATCACTGATACCCGCATTTTCTTCTGATACAGCAAGAACAATCTTCAGTTGGCGTGTTGGCACCATCCCCGGAAACGAACCTTTACGGGCACCAATATTTAGTTTTTTGGCTGCATCATTCCAAACAAGATCATAGGTAGCATATTCACCCTTTTCGTAGTTATAGGTTTCATTGTCATCTTCGTAGATTGTGAACTTCGCATCATCGCCTGGGTAAATGCGAATTTCGTAAGGGGCATCTGGTTTTTCGGTCGCATACTGTATAACCGGACCCATTGGTACAATCGAACCGGCACGAATATACAACGGCAGAATATTCAGCGGACATGCTTTTTCGGCCGTTTTTCCCCCAGTAAGTTTCTCATTCGTCCAGAAATCATACCAATCCGCACCAGCAGGCAGATATGTTTTCACGACATTATCTACCGCTGTCTCATGTTCACGTTGATTGCGAATATCGCTGGGGGTGCGCCAGCCGAGACGGAGGATACGTTCGCCGCCGGCCTGGTAGAATTCCAGTTTCAGCGGCACTTGCTGTCCCTTGCTGAGCGTGACTTTGGCGCTGCGGTAGCGCGCGGCATTCTCGCGCCAATCCTCTATGATTTTTCTCCCATCTAAATAAAGCCGGAAACCGTCATCCCCTTCGACCCCGATTTCATATTCGCCGTCCTGAGGGGCCACCAGAAATCCTTCCCAACGCGCCGAGAAGTTATTTAAATCGTTCAGGCCGCCGGGCAGAACAGCCAGCGGCGGTCCGGGCCAGTCATGATCGACAACCTCGTCAATTCCGTTGCCCTTTGGCGTATCAAAGTTGATGCCGGCAAAATACTGCACGGCCAGACCCGGTTTGCCGTCGGGAGTCCGCAAGAACTCCGTCGGCACGGTCGGGGCAGGCGTACTTTCTGTACGATACATGGCGCGGGTGACAGGATGCACCAGAAATGCCGGCCCGAACATAAAGGCATCGCTGATATTGCGGACTCCGGCATCATCCGGGAAATCCATCGGCAAAGCACGCATCAGCGTGTATCCTTCACTGGTAACTTTCCAGCTGAGGCTGTAAAGATACGGCATGAGGCGATAACGCAGGTGCGTAATATCCAGCAGCGCATCATAAACTTCTGCATCCATCTGTCTGAAGATATAGGGCTCCCGCTCAATATTAGTTCCATGAATACGAAAGATTGGATTGAAGGCTCCAAACTGATACCATCGCAAGAAGAGTTCGCGATAGGCAGGATTCTGTTCCCCGCCGGGGAAGTTGTTGACAAAGAAGCCTCCGATATCCTGCGTCCACCAGGGATTGCCGGCCATGGTCACATGAAGTCCGCTGGCCATCTGAGACTTCAGCATATTCCAACTGGCCGACGAATCGCCTGACCAGGAGGCAGCAGCGTAACGCTGAGCCCCGCACCAGGCAGAGCGAGTCAGTGTAAACACACGCTGGTTGCTGATGGCACGCTGACCTTCATAAGTCCCCTTGGTAGTCATAAGCGTATAGACATTCAAGTAACGTGAAAAATCGCCCAGAGCATTGCTTCCCAGTCTTTTGATATCACGCGCAACTTCGTTGGGATTCCAGCAGGCCGTGCCGACCTCCACTTCGGTGCCGTCCATCCAAAGGGCATCTACACCCTTGTCCAGAAGACCGTTCTTCACATGCTTAAAGTAAATTTCCCGTCCCTTTTCACTGAAGGCGTCATAAATGCGGGCTTTCCGTGATATCCAGTGCAGCGGCTCAAATCTCAGTTTATACTGGTCCAGTTCATGGGCCAGCGGGGTATCATTACCCACGGACGGCCAGATGGAGATCATCAGTTTCATATTCAGGTCGTGAATTGCCTTTATCATGCCCTCGGGATCGGGATAGCGATCTTTATTCCAGATCATACCGCTCCAGGTGCCATCTTTATCGCTTCCCCAGTATTGCCAGTCTTGTACAATGTAATCCAGCGGAAATTGCTCTTTGCGGAAAGTCCTGGCCACTTCGACAATGCGCTGCTGGGTCTGATAGCGTTCCTTGCTCATAAACAGACCGAGGGCCTGTTTGGGATACAGAGGTGCATTCCCCGTCAAATTACGGTACGCGGCAATTACATCGTCCATCGTGTCACCTGCAAAGAAATAGTAATCCACGCCGCCGGGAGCACTTTCAGCCCAAAGTGTAGCACCGGCTGCATCGTCTTTGAACCGCATGACGGAATAGATGTCCCACATGATTCCATACCGCTCAGAGGATATGATCATGGGAATCACAATGCCCATATTGGTCTGAATCAGCAGCAATTCCTGCCCCCGTCGGTTGATTTGGATGGGAGCTGAGTCGATGTAGCCAAAGCCGTACCATCCCTCATCGGGCTTCAAAGTAAAGGTATTCGAGACCTCGTAGGTCGGGGCACCAGAAATCTCAACCTGTTTAATCATCGCATGGTTTACGGCACGCTCGCAGGTCAATAGTTTGCCGCTTGCATTCATAAACCTCAGCGCTCCAGTTTGTTTATCGGCCTTAATCTGAAGTGTATCCGATACAATCGCAACACTGTCTGCGGTCTCATGGATCCTGAATGGAACAGCCGCAGGCTGGCCCACAACTACGATACTTGGATGCTCCCAGTAGCTGCGGCCGAGATTTTCATTGACACGAACTGTGGAAGAACCATAGAAAATCACATTCTTGACAGCATCGCCGACGTGAAGCTGAATGCCGTTTTCCAGAGTGCAGAAAGAAAAATCCTTTCTATCGGAACCCGCGATGGACTGTAAATGTCCGAACTTATCCAAACCGGAAGGAGCTGCCTGCAGAACAATACTGAAACACAGAAACAGGAATGCTGAAAAAAATTTGATTTTCACCATTTTCTCCACAACACTTACTTTTGTCATAATATCTCCAAATTTTATCTGTTTTGCAATATTAAAAAATTAAATTTACGTTTTACGGTTAATGCCTAATCCTGACAGACGAAGCTGGAACATTTAACCCTTCTGGCAGATCGATGCATTCTGGACAATTCCCTCTCACAGGAGTTTCAAGCTGCTTGAGCAGCAGTTTGGATGCCCCTTGTCCCATTTGGTGACACGGAATTTTCTTCGTCGTTAACGACGGTTTGATAACATAACAGAAATATTTATCATTAACACACATCAAATTAACCTGCTTACATCTGTGAATATCATAAAGCAGCATATAATGCAAAAACTTTTTCTCTGCAATACGGTCATTAGCCGCAATCGCGGTAGCCTCTTCTTTCAATGCCGCTCGGCTCAAAAAAGTTTGGCACCAAACGAAAAAAGTGTCATCGAAGTTGTCCCCATCTGCTGGTCTGACTTACCTTTGAATCAAGGCGGAACTGTTTCGCACGGGAAAGCAGTTAACCGGCTCTTGGGGATGGACCCCGGAGGGCGACCACGTCAAGAGCCGCCGCGATCGGCAGTTCAGGGGCATCACGTTCATGCTTGGGCACAAAATTAAAGACATCCTATTCATTAATTTGAAAAACGCACCTTGGTTCCCTCTGTTTTCGGATACGTGTCGCCGGGCCAGCTGCACAGCATATTTTTCTCAATGCTGCCTACCGCCAAAGTTTTGCAGCGAATCGTACTTTGGGCGGCAAAATTGAGTCGGTAACCTAATTCGGCCCCAGTACGGAGTCGTTGTTTCTGCCGGTTTTTAATGGCAGAAAAAGTGTCGGGAAAATTGCCATTCAGCACATAGCTGACTGTCCCGTCAGTGATGACGCAACAGCAGGCAATATCTCGGACTATTGGTGCTTTCGGCTGACTGATCATGGGGTTGCCGGACAAAGAGACTATACGAGGTCTCCAACAAAAAGGAATTTCCATCTTCGCGCTTGTTTCATAATTACTCTTTATTTTCTGAAGTTGACATTATTGAGATGAACTATCCAGCCAGTTTTCGGCAAAGGCGGCAAACTCATAAAGCGTAATCTTGCAGTCGCCGTCTAAATCCAACCCACAATGAGTCTGCAGCCAATAGCCGGCAAAGTCCACAAAATCATCCATGTCCAGACGATTGTCCCCGTTCATGTCGCCGTAAACGGGGCGGCCTGAAACCTGGATATCGTCAATCGCCATATCACCCGTCGGCCCGCCGGCAGCTACCGCCCGGAAACGAATCTGGATCGGGCCGCTGTAACCCGTCAGGTTCACAATCGCCTGCATATAAGGCTGGCTATTGGAAGTATGCTGCTGGCCGCTGCGGCTCCAGATGCCATTCTGCCATACGCCGTTATGGAAGACGTCCACATTCAGCGTCCCAATAGCAGCACCATACATGTGGTAATAGAACATAAGCACGCGATTATAGCCGCCGATCACCGGGCCTTGCAGGATGGCCGTATTGCCGGCGGTATTGGCACCCCCCGGTGACGTCTCAAGGTACACATACCAGGTACTGCCGTTGGCCCCGCCCGACGGACCCGTATAGGGCGTCAGCGTGCCGCCGGAATTGCGTGTCCAGTCCGTAAAATCCTCTCCTGTAATGTTCACCCACTCGCCGAATCCGCTCTCAAAATCCGCCGCGCTGAGCACCACCGCCAGCTCATCTATCGGCATCACCGACACCGGATTGGAAGAAGGACTTTCCAGCAAGTTGGTATCCACAGCGGTCACCACATAATAATACCGCGTGTAATGGCTGACTGTCTCATCCATAAAGTCCGGGCTGCTCAGCAGCGAACCGTTCAGCAGGGTATATTCGCCTTCCGGCGTTGTGGATCGGTAAACATTGTATCCAGCAATATCGCCTTCCGTATTGGCATTCCAGGTTAGTATTACCGAACCGTCGCCGGCTATTGCCGTCAGACCGGAAGGTGCTGCAGGAGGTAACCCATGCGTTATCGCGCCAGCCTGCTCGGAATCAGCACTTTCACCGACGCTGTTAACGGCACTGACCACATAATAATAGACTGTCGATTCGGACAGCCCTATATCGCTGTAGCTGGTCCCTGATACACTGGCAATCAGGGTGTAGGGACCACTGCTGGACATTGAGCATTTGATGTTGTAGTTTGTCGCAGTTGAAGAAACCGTCCAACTCAGATCAATCTGTCCGCTAGATACGGCAGTGGCACTCAGACCTGTCGGCACAGAAGGAATATCGAGCGGAATCTGCTCTGCATACAGCATTGCCACTTCAGAGCCGCTTAATGCATGGGTGTAGATCCGAAACTCATCAATTCGTCCGTCGCTATATGGATCAGCAGAGTATTGAGATCTGCCGATATAATTCTGCGTTGTTGTGCCCAGTGAAGAAGGAGTCAGGCTCATTGCCGTGTTGCGCCCAACTTCGGCCCCGTCGACATACAGAATCCCTGTACTGCCTGCCAGTGTGACAGCCACATGCGTCCAAACCCCGGTTGGAAGCGCTGAACTTCCGTTGATTTGCTGCTCACCGCCTGCACCGCTGGTTGTAATAGCAAAACGCACAGTCCCTGTCGAACCATTGCGCGGGGTCAGGAACATGTTTACATTTGTGCCGGTTCCAAAGTCGAATATGCGGGACCAATTACTGACTGTATCCAGATAAACCCATGCGGCAATCGTACAGCTTGTTAATCCGTTAACCACACCAGCCGGCAAAGACACGTAGTCATTGATGCCGTCCAGATCAACGGCATTGCCAAACTTTCCTGCTGCCCGCAGCGGACCGTTGACCAGTGTGCCGTTCCAGTTGTTGCCGGTGGCATCAAAGCCGGCTGTGCCGCTGGATTCGTTAAATTTCAGATAAGTCCGCAGTCTGGACGGAACTGCCTCACTGCTGTTGGGGCTTTCTCCATCCGGCGTGTTCGAACTGACTACATAATAATAAGTTGCACCCCCCGTTATATTTGTATCACTGAAGCTTGTCAGAGTTATAGTAGAGGCAATAGTTGTGTAGGGACCACCGCTGGCGGTTGAGCGTTTAATGTTATAACTGGTCGCCCCCAACGCAGTCGTCCAGGTCAGGTTGACCTGACTGGAAGTTATCATCGTCGCAGATAAATTTGCCGGCGCCACAGGTCCCAAAGGCAGCGGCCAGCCGGGGGCCGTCACATTGTCAAAGACGGCCTGACAAAGACTCGAATTATTGTGGCTAGTGACCGCCAAACCGATATAGACCGTGCTTGCCATACTGATGGTCTGCGACACCCCCTGCTGCGTCCAGGTAATACCGTCAGGAGAATGGTAGCCGCTGAAGGTGCTGCCGCTGCGCACTAACTTAATCCAGTAGGGCGCTGCCAGACCGGTGGCAGCACTGTTGGCAGAACTGCCGCCGGTACTGGTGCGGTATTGCCAAGTCACGCCGTTGCCCGGTGTAACGGCGATGAAGGCATTTTTTGAATTGGCATTAAGGCTTTCGCGTATCATCAGACCGGCTTTGGCCCATGAATCGGTATTTTGCACTGAAACAACACGTGCTATGATGGTGCAATCACCATTGACCGTCAAATAGGTAAAGCGGAATGCATCTGCCGTACCCCAGATATCACTTCCCGATCCATTCACCACAAATACATCACCATTAAAAATACTGCTGCCGGTCAATGCCGCAGTACCAATGTCCTGAGACTTCCAGGGCGTTACCACGGCCGGCCTGCTGTTGAGACTTTCCCCCGATAGGGTGTTGGCGCTGACTACATAATAATATACTCTTCCATTGATCACATCCGTATCGGTATAGCTGGTTGCCGTTATATTAGCAGCAATAATAGTATAGGGGCCGCTGCTGTTAACCGAACGTTTAATATTATAACTGGTCGCACCGGCAGAGGCCGTCCAGAATAAATCAATTTGTGTCGAGGAAGACCGCTCGGCTGTCAAACCGACAGGAAATGCCGGAGCAGACGGACTTAAAACCGCCCACTTCTGGTGGGCCAAGCCGGCATATTCATTGAATACAATCGCGGCCCCAGCATCAAGAGATGCATTCTCAGCTCCGCAGTCCAGACCTGAATCCTCACGGATAAGACGATAATAGCCATCCCCCAGCGGTTGGAGAATGCAGGTATTCCATTGCCAGTTGTCATATGCTGAACGAACACGGTATTGACCGGCGCCCTGATGCTGAAGACTCCACTTCTGTGTCGCTGCGTCTATAAAACTGCTCTGGATCACATTGCGGTTATTGTTCTGTATCGCCAGACCGCTGTTTTGATTGACTATTTTGTAGACACTGTCAGTAACCGGACCAACAGCAGCCGGCGAAAGTTCGATCCAGTTCAGATTGAAACCACCGGTAACAATTTCAACACGCAACTTCTGCCGTCCGTATTCCAGAAAAACCTGTTTGGTTATTGTAGTCCAATTCTGATAGCCTCCCGTGTTTGGTATAGTCCATCTACCCGTCTTATCCAGATTGTACGAAACGACGCGTGCCGCACAGCCGGTATTCGGTGAAGCAACGCGTAACCGGAGGTTGTAATAGCCCGCTTCCGTAACAAAGATAGTATATTCAAGCCATTCACCATCCATGGTCCAGCCGATATTGTAACCGCCGCCGGAATCAGAAGTAACTTCAATATCCACGCTTTCGGCTGTCCGATATTGCCCACCCTCGTTGGACATCGTCATATCGTCATAAGCCACACCCGGACCGCCAATATCAAAATCCTCAGCCTGAATACGTAAAGTTCCGCTTAAACCTGTTGTAGACCGGGGTTGGCCGCCACTGCCGTATGAACTCCGGATCTGAGGCCAAATCCCGTAGTCAGGCATCCAGGACAAGCCCGACCTATCCACACGATCCTTATAGACTTTGGGTATCGTTATGCAGTCAGAAACACCCCATGGAGGAATAAACTGGAAGGTCAGCCAGGAAACCTTGCGCCGTTCCATTTCCGATGCCGTATACAGTTCAAAACCGCCGCCTTCTTCACCCCAAATACCTCCGGCAAACTCCGTCTGAAAGCAAGGGTAGCCGAATCCGATCATGGCGGCAGCGAAGTCTGAGGTTAAACTGCTTCCCGAATAGCCGTGAATGGCCACCGCCTCGTTGGTCCAAATGGCGTCGGGATTGCCAAAAACAGCCGTATTGAACGCACGAACATCTATCAAAGCGTCGTTGGCTCCTCCTGATCCCCACGGCACAGCATAACTGAACAGCAAGACCGGCGTATCGGGGGCATACGAACGGATGATATTATAAGCGGAGATTTCCATATCCACTGCTCCCGGCGGATTGGTATGCGTTAAATAAGGAGGCCCCCAAGCTACCGGTTCATTCTGAATTTCAAACAGCACGTGCGTCTCATTCGCGTAGCGCGGCGCATAGTATCTCCAGAAATCTTCAACATAACTGCGATTGTAATTCCCATTATTGGCGCCATTGCCGATCGTAAGAATCAGATATAAACCCAGATTGCGTGTACTCTGCACAATACTGTCAATGCGGGCGGCCGCGTATCCCGGCGCTGTCGAACCCGGGTTTGGATAATTGATGTCAAAACATTCGCCATAAAGATGCACCGCATTAAAACCGAGGTTTTTGATCTTGGCGATCTCTTCATATGGTACCGCTCCGCTCCATTCCGTGGATGTAAACGGCCCGCGAAGAAGTTGGCCGTTATCGGCAACAAAGGTCGTTCGTTCCGCGTTAAGCACCGGACGGCCGCGCGGGATAGTAATACTGCTTTCGGGGTCATGGGGACCTATGATATTCAGACCCAGAAAGGGGATCACCCAGTGGGCATCAAACAGCAATCCAATGCTGTGCGTACCGCCTATTTCTGACAATGCTTCAACAAGGGTATTGCCTTTGGCATCCTGCCAGATCTGGCGGGTCCACTGTCTGCCATTCATTGTCAGCGACGCCGCTGCCGTTGGTGTTGGGCTTAATCCCAGAACATTGGTCCACTGGAGAATGGATTCCTCCTGGTTGGCATAACTGACAAGCTCATCCTCTGTGCCATGCCAGAGCTGGATGCGCGGGCGGGGTCCGGTATATCCCGGATTGAGATTGCGAACGATGTCCCCCCATTGCTGAGCTGTCCGTGTAACCGGTGTCCAAGCCCCGCCAACCGGCACACCGCAGAACGCAACACCTGCTCTGAATATATCAGGATAGACACCGAGCATGGCTTGTGTCATCATACCGCCGCATGAATTGCCCATAACATAAACGCGATTGGGATTGGCATTGTAGGTATTAATCGTATATTGGACCATCTGGACGATACCTTGAGTCTGCCCGCCGCCGTCACGGGTAAGAGATTGGCTCGAACCATAGTCCCAGCAGTCGTTTGTTTCTGGAACAACAATAATGAAACCGTATTGATCGGATGCCGCTACAATACCGCCTGCACGCGCTTGGGAAAAAACACTGCTGGCGGTTCCTCCCCAATAGTGCAAAAGAACCAGAACAGGGGGATTTTCAGCCACATTGTCCGGCACATAGATGTACATACCCAGATTTGCCGGTACGCCGCTGGCACCCCAGTCAGATACCCATTGAAGCGATGCACCCCAGACACATACAGAGATTACCAAAAGTCCCGCTAATACTGGAATAAAACGGTTCATTTTTCCCCCGTATAGTTATATGCTGATTATCTCTCGGTTTTCAGCGAACACAGCAAATCATTAGCCCGCAGAGGTCGTACAGTCTGGAATACCGTCACAATCAGCTTCAAACCAGTAACCGATCCATCGCCAAAAAATAACGGCCTCTGCAATATTGTCCTTATATTCTCTAAACGCCGCCGGCCAGCAATTTATTCAAAAATCGGTGTTCGTTATATATTTTTACTGCCCCATGACGGATACAGGCTTTCATGCCAGATGTTCTGCAGATTGGCCGGCTGGGGCAGGGGGCCAAAGCCCCCACCCAGCCAAAACCAGCCAAATTGGCAATGCAGAGACAGGCTCCTGTATTATCCATATCGTCCCTGACTGACCTCTGCATCTTCGAAAAATATCTTTATACGTATTTAAAATACAAGGTTTGAGGGCATTGCGAAAATGCCCCCAAACCGTACAGCGTTGGTTATTGCGGGTAAATACGGTTGTCATTGAGCCAATCCGCAGCAAACTGGGCAAAGTCTTTCATATCTATTCTGCAATCATCATTGGTATCGAACTCCATATCTGCCATACCTTCCCTGTTGCACACCGATACCTTCATAATATCTGCATAGTCCTGTGCGATTTGAGCAGCGCTGCGGGCATAGTTGTAAATCTTGACATCGTCAATCTTGCCGCAGAAAAATTCACTGGCAACGTCGTTATTGCAGCCCAATTTGAAGCCCGAGTTGGTACCCGTTCCATAGGTAAATCCGGTGGCCGTCGATACTCTTATGCCATTGTTGTACATCTTGGTTACTCCCGAGGCGATATCATAGGTGGCTACAATATAGTGCCAATTGCCCTGCACCAGATTGGTCGCCACTCGGCCTGCTCCACCTGCCCGCTCAAAGCTGATTTCTCCCGTGGACGGATTCTTGTCAATACGCCACATCATATCACCCGCTGCCCAGCTGCCGCGACGGTTGATGATACCCTGCCAATTGGTATTATTTTCAGTCCACTGGACCCAGAAAGCAATCGTCAGGCCATCCCCCATAGCTTCCATATCAACATCGCCGGCAGTCGCATATTGTCCCCATACGTTCGGGTCGGCCGGGTTGACGTTATTGAACAGCAGAGCTTTGCCGCCCTCGCCAAGTTCCGCCACGCCACCAACCAAGCTGGGATAATCAACACCCGTTGTCTTCAGCGTCATATCAAACCCACCGACCACATCCGGTGTGGTTATATTTTCCCCGATAATCACTTCATCCAGGGGGTAATGAATAATCAGTCGCTTGGTCATCACCAGGCCCGGCACACTGTTGACCGGCTCGGAATTATCGTTGCCGGCCCGACAATAATACCACCCTTCATCGGCCTGCTGGACATCATTGATGACCAGGGTGGTGGTTGAGACCCCGGAATACTTGGAGCCGTCGGACAGCGCAATGTCCGGCGTGCCCACTTTGTACCACTGCCACGAGGTTGCGTTGACCGTCATTACCGACAGGGTCGTGTTTTCTCCCGCATTGACGACTCTCTTGGCCGGGCTTACCGGACTTACCGTGGCCGACTGGCCGACCGTTTTGAAACTCCAGACCCAGCCGACTGTCTTGATAGTACCTGATCCGCCGGGAAGAGTGTTGGGTTCATACGTATCGATCCGCCAATAATAGGTCATATCGTAATCTAACCCTCCCGGATTCCATGATGTTGTTGTGGCCGGAGCGCCGGTCAGCCGCCTGCTGCTTGGCGGCAAATTGGGATCTGTACTGAAATAAAGGTCGATTGAAGTAACGTTGGGATCATTGACCTGCCAGCTTAAGATTACCTCAAGGGGCACATTGATAGCGCCGGGAGCTGGTGTGACAGGACTCACTTTTCCAGGAGCTAAATCCAAAATAAACGTACGGTCGCCGTCTGTATGGACGACATCCATATTCAGAGCTTCCTTTGAATTGGTCGAATAGGCATGTCCGCCGGCATAGGGACCTGCTTTCAGACCATTCAGCTCAAAATGCTGGGAATACTTGGTCAGGTCAAAAGCATAGGTCGTATTGCCCGCCAGCAGAATCGGTTCATCCAGAGGTATATGGATCCATCGACCGGTACCATTATCGCCGTTGCCGCTAAAGGTGCTGCTGGCCGCAATGGTCTTGATTTCCTTTCTTAAGACAGTCAATGCCGTCCCGGAAACGGAGCAAACGCGAACCGTTACATCGCCGCTGAAGTCATACCATGTTCCGTTGTTTAAGTAGGTCGTGTATCCGACATGCTGCACCCAGATGCCCTGCAGCATAGCAGCGCCAGGCACTGTAAAGGTCTGCCCCTGCGTATTACGGTCACCGGCCACATACGTGTATGCGTCGTTATCTCCGCTATAGTTTGCAGTTCCGCCAATATTCAGCGTATCCGAAGCTGCACCTTCAATCTGGGCGATGTCCTCTGCGCCAATGGCGGGTATCTCAATCTGTGACGTAATTTCCCCGGCATACAACATAGTCACCCCACATACACACATTAAAATACATAATACTTTATTCATCGTACATACCTCCTGAGATAAATATTATTTATTTTACACAGTACGCCTGCGTCATGTTTTTTTAAAAGAGCTTTGAATCATTCACCCAATACCAGAACCGGTTCGGCAAAAACACACCAGTCATAGAGAAACGTTCGACCGGAAAGATCATCGCCGGATTTATTGGGGCCCTGCCCGTCCGCTGTCACCAGGGTCAGAAAACGATCCGTATCTTCGAGCTTGATTGAAATATCCGTCAGTTCCCCTTTTTGCTTATAGTGAAGAAGGGAATATCTCACTTGACCATCCACGAGCACATAAAAATTGGCATTACAGGGATGACCCTCCTGAAAATCCGCAACTCCTATACGGGATTTCAAATAACCGATACTGCAAACATAGCTTTCACGAATAGCCGTCAGGTCAAAAGTAATGCCATGGTTGCCGTGCATAAGAATGCAGGGCTTTCCCTGGTCGCTGTATTCCTGCCCATCGAAATAAACTGTACGCGGTTGTGCATCTATTTTAATAATTCCCGGAGCCGGATTCGCAAATAAATCAATACAATAGACCCCGCCTGTCGCCGGGAAATCTTCATATACATCGCCTCGACTATTGACCACCGTTTTGCCGTCTGGTATAAAAATACCGTCAATGAAGGGGTGGTCTTTAATCGGCAGATATTTATTTGCAGCAACAGCCGGACCAGATATATGCTGATCATACGTAAACCCCTTAAAGGGATGCAGGCGTATGCCAGAGTTTCCAGTTCCAAGGCCATTTCCGTTTCGGACGATATCCGCCAGGTCAACTGATGGCTGCTGTCTCCAGACCACCTTATTAGCCGAATTAAAACTGCGTACAAACCGGTAATCGTTGTAGGGAATGGTTGACACCTCACACGTGCTGCCGTTTACCATTATTGCCGTTTTCTGCTCAACAACCCTTATATCAGACTTCTTTCCGGTAATCAGCTGTGTCTGACCTTTGACCACGTTCAGGCAAGTATCGCCCTGACTGTTCACCTCAACACCAAACTCCGTCCCAAGATCAATCACTTTCGCATTGTCAGTATATACGGAAAAACCAACTGCCCCCTGCGGCACAATCGTATAGGCCTTGCCGAAACTCAGGCCAATTCGGTCATCTGCAATAAGCTTAAACCTGGCAGGTCCTTCAATAACAACCTTTGCGTTGTTGTCAAATAATAACGCCGCCAGGCCTTCCCTTAGACATATTTCTTTGCCGTTAGCGGCCAGCCGTGTCCCTGTTTCCAGTGGACCATCATTATTCCCCCATTTGGCATTGAAGCTGTCTGTCAGTGTTGCAACTTCAGTACCCCCGCTGGTGGGCATAAAATGGATAAACAGCACAAGAAACAGAACGGCTGCGGAGTTCAAAACCAAAAAAACAAGATTAAACCTGCTCATCCTGTGTTTTGGTCGTGGAGGATATATTACTTTTTGAATCAGCTCCTGCTGGGGTTGATGAGTTTCAATCTTAATAGATGGGGCACATTCCTCGTATTTAGCCATTTCCCTTAATACTGCAAAATCCATGAAGTCCGATTCCTGCATGGCCTGAGGCAAACCCGCCGAAAACAACTCATAGATTAGTCGATCCTGTTTGCAGATTTCGACAAAACGGGCAACGTAATACGGATCTTTGAGGTATTGTTGGAGAGCCGCCTTACCCCGGCTATCTAAGGTATTCCCCAAATGGGCATAAACCAGCAGAATAAATTCACTTTCCGGCGAAATACCCGAGTTATGATTCTTTTTGTTTTCCATTTCGATTTATTTGGATTCCAGTATATCAATCTGTTCACGCATGCAATCATATAACGCACGATGCGCCCGGCTGAAAGCCATATACACAGAATTGACACTTCGATTTAAAACTGCGGCGATTTTTTCTCCGCTTAAATTGCTGATATACCGCATTTGCAATAAACGCTGTACCGCAGATGGAAGCCGAGACAGACACGTTTGGAGAATAGAAAATATCTCTGGATCGTCCATGAATGACAGTTTTTGTGATTCAGTCTGAATCATATCCAGGATATGCTCATCGAAAATAACCTCTTGCCCCTTGCGTTTTCTTATTTCTTTAAGTGATTCAGAACGACACGCTATCCATGCCCATTTCAATACATGATTGGGATCGTTAAATTTTTTTGCCGATTGAAGAGCCTGCAGGCAAACCTTCTGATAAATATCTTCTGCTGAATGAAAATCTGCCACGATAGAACAAACAAAACCCATCAGCCGGATCCGGTTTTGGAGTATTACTTCTACAATTTGACTTTCACTCAGTGCCATAATCAATCTCTAAATCCTATAATCCCTAAAAAGTTATTTCCTAACAATCAAATCATAAAATTTACACCTTTTATATGTAAGTCATTGTAAGAGAGAGACTTACAAATCGCTGCCTAATCCATGGCTTTTCCTGCCTGCTGAATTTGTGAACAGATAACTTTTGAAAAGGCACACATCTATCCGATAATTAATTAGTCAGGAGTGCTTGTGGCCTCATATCCAAATCGGCAGACATACATTCGTTTTTTACCTTTTTTAAAATATCAATAAGGACAACAAATCCATGAAACCATATTGGGATTTTCATGGAACTGCTTTCCTTTTGCCCCTTCTCATATATATATTGGGTCAACATTTCTTACCGTTGTTATTGAGATGCCTGCCGGATCGTCCAGTTGACTTTTTCAAAAAGGGGATTTTCAGTCAAACACAATTGATCCTTTTCCCGAGATACTTCGAGGGTGTATAATTTTTGATCGGAGGGCAGACACACCAAACCTGCGGCTGTTTGTTTGTCTGCAGCATAGACCGCCAGTTCCACATTTGACCAGTCCATAAAAGCGGTCGATTGGGCCAGTTGAATATGCGGGATAACCGCCCCGTCCCGGACCAGTACCACTGCCGGAATTTCGCCGGCATCTATAC
>JAGPMT010000055.1 GCA_018052735.1 Phycisphaerae bacterium
AATCCACACATAGTCCACGCCAATCACTTTTGTCTTTGACGCTGGAGAACCGCTGGAACCTTTTTTCTTCTGATTTTCCTTCTTGACAAATGCATTAAAAAATAGTGTATCTATTTGCCCGCTAAAGACTTATGTTATTTAGGGCGGTTGGCTCAGCTGGTTAGAGCGCCTGCCTTACAAACAGGAGGGCACAATTTGGAATCCTGTACCGCCCATTCTAAAACCTCGTTTTCAATCACAAAAATAATTGTCTATGGTCTTATTCAAGCAACCCATAACCGGACAAACTGCATCGGCAGCGAGGGACGCAAAGTCTATATCGCTTTACTTGCAGTTCAGCGGTTAATTAAATTATTTGACAGTACGGCATGGATTGTATATATCAATTTTCAAACAAGAATAGGTTTTGTTTTGCCCGCGTAACTTCAAAGTAATGTGAAGGGTCTGTTATGAATACATGTCGCAATATCATACTCGTGATATTCAGCATCCTTTTTATAGTGTTATTTGAAGGCTGTTCAGCCGGATCAGGCAGTACCGCCGAAAGTCCCAAAACCAGTGAAGATCGCCGCAGCATTGAACCCTACTTCAGGGCGGCCGGATCGGGCGTCAAATCGCCGGATGCCGATGGTTTCATCCAGCGATGGCTGCTTTTGGAACCAATCAAGCTGCCCATCCGCAGTAATGCCGGGTTTACCGAAAGTTATGTCCGCAATACCATCTGTACCGAGTACTTTCCCGACCAGTTTACCGTCGTTCCGCGTGACGGCGACAAAGTGACAGTATCCGATATGGAACTCACATGGCATGCTCTGGATAGTACCAACTTCAATGTCAAGCTGTTTCGTTTTGCCTACGGCTTGAATAAGCCGACATACGGAATTCTGTTCTGGGCTGTGACTGTGATTGACTGCCCGCGTCAGATAGAGAATATCCGTTTGGCAGTCGGTTCCAATTCCGCGTCCATGTGGTGGCTGAACGGCACAGAGGCCGTGGGTCTGTTTGGGGATCGGCGTATGGTGATGGATGACTGCGTTTCCAAACGCGTTACGCTCCAGAAAGGCCGCAATGTTATTCGCGGTGCTGTCATTAACGGTCCGGGATTAAGCGATTTCTGTGTTCGTTTTATCAATGAGCAGGGTGAACCGATCAAGGATTTCGTCGTGAATCTTGAAACGGCCGCGAAGTAAATTCGTCCGGGCTTTCGTTTTGTCTGGTTTAATCTATTCTAATTGCCTGTTATTATTTCAGGAGGTTCCATGAAATTATGTTATTTAACAGCATTGGTTTGGGGCCTGTTTTTACTGCAGCCGTTTTGTCCGGCGATGACCCTGAATGGCGAACCCTACATTCACGATCCCTCGACAGTCGTGCAGTGCGACGGCAAGTATTACACCTTCGGCACCGGCGGGGGCGGACTGATATCCAATGACGGCTGGACTTGGCGAAGCGGCGCCGTACGTCCCGGCGGCGGAGCGGCCCCCGATGTCATGAAAATCGGCGACCGTTATCTGGTGGTCTATGGCGCGACCGGCGGCGGTCTGGGGGGTGGACATAACGGCAGAATTCTTACGATGTGGAATAAGACCCTTGACCCGAATTCCCCTGATTTTAAATACACCGAACCGATTGAAGTGGCATCGAGTGACGGCATCGAGGATTGTGACGCCATTGACCCTTCGTTATGTCTTGACCCGAAAGGCAGACTGTGGTGCACCTACGGGACTTACTTTGGCTATATCAGGATTGTCCAGCTCGATCCCAAAACGGGCATGCGTGTCAAAGGCAACAAGCCGGTCAATATCGCCATCGACTGTGAAGCGACGGCCCTGATCTATCGAGACGGCTGGTACTACCTTTTCGGGACCCACGGCACGTGCTGCAGCGGCACCCACTCTACCTACAATATCCGCGTCGGACGTTCCAGGAAACCGACCGGCCCTTACCTTGACAATATGGGCATTGACATGCTCCGAGGCGGCGGCAAACTTGTCGTGGCCGCCAATAATCGCCTCATCGGTCCCGGCCACTTCGGCCTGATCGACCTTGGCAATGACGTTCAGAAATTCTCGTGCCACTACGAAGCCGACATGGATCGCGGCGGCCGCAGCGTTCTTGATATTCGTCCGTTGCTTTGGAAAAACGGATGGCCGGTTGCCGGGGACATGTTTACCGGGGGCACTTTTGCAATCGAGTCTGAACGCAGCGGTTATTGTCTGGAACTGGCTGTGGAGGCTGTACCGCTCAGTGAAAATCGAAGAATCCGTGAAATGTCTTCGGGTCCCAGAGGTCCCGGCGGCGGAGCGGGCCCTGGCGGTCCCGGCGGCCCAAGCGGCCCAGGTATGGGCAGAAGATACAGCGGGCCAGTGACTCCGATTCCGGATCAGGATGTCGCAGCGGTGTCTGTAAATTGGCCGGCCGGCAGTGTTGGCCTTCGTCTGGGTGATTATATGCTCCAGGCTCATCAAAAGTGGACTATCACGCCCGTCCCCAATGTCGGGGGTTATCTCGGTTCCCCCTTTTTCAAGATTACGATAGCCGGTACGGATCGCGCTCTGGCGGCTACAGAGGATGCCGAGCTTGAAGTGGTTGCAGCCTTTACCGGCGAGCCTGAACAATTGTGGCGCATCGACCAGTTAATCGACGGAACATACCGCATTATCCCGATGGCCGAGTCTGATTCAAAGGAACCGCTGGCATTGACTGCGGTGAGCGTCAGTACGCCGTCGCTGACCAAATTCGACCCCCGCAGCGACAAGTCACGCTGGAATTTAAGAAAGCCGTGATGGATTAGTTAATTTTATTGCATTAGAGCGACAACAAGATCAACTATGAAAAACGTTTTATTTGTCTTTTAGTCTGCTTCTGGCAAGCCAGTAATCCCAAGCAGGGGTCTATCAGCAGTTGGCCGTCGATTATTGAAGGTGATAACGTACAATATTTTGCGCACATTATTATCGGGCGTATTTTGCAGGTCCGTTAGAGTCAAATCCAATAGAATTTAAATCAGATGGTGTCGAAATCCTAAAAGGATCATAAATGCCTCCTGTCTGTCCACTATAGGCCGAAGACGTACAATCAGGGTGTTGGATGAATCTTACTCCAAGGCGAGTAATGCGAATAAAAAGAAGGCGGCGGAGGTGCTGGACAGGTTGATGGGGGAATAATAAGAGGAGTATTTATATCTATAAAACTTAAAAATATCGGTCTCATTTCTCTCTTTTTCATTTCTCCAAAACAAAAAGTCCACATCAAGTCTGGTCAAAGTACAATTGTCTTTGACGCTGGAGAACCGCTGGAACCTTTTTTTCTTCTGATTTTCCTTCTTGACAAATGCCTGAAAGTAGTGTATGAGTTTATCCACTAAAGACTTAGGTTCTTTAGGGCGGTTAGCTCAGTTGGCTAGAGCACCAGCTCGACACGCTGGGGGTCGTAGGTTCAAGTCCTATACCGCCCACTGAAAAGTTATCGGCCGGCAAAAAGGATCATTTGAGCGGGGGGCAATCCTGCTGTTTGCGCTTTGAGGGTGATGCTTCCCGGCTGGCGGAGTGACTGGACAATAACCAGTGCTCTGCCGTGAAAGGTCTTTCGCCTATCGGCTTTGTATGGCTCCATGCTGGTCAGGTCTCCGTTATCTACGCCGATAATCCGTCCTGCCCCCTGTATATTAAACTGAATTGGGCTGTCTGCGTCAGGAACAAGTATCCCCTGCTCATCCACAATCTGGACTTCGACATGGCTCACATCGCAGCCATCGGCGTAGATTTTCCGCCGATCGGCAAGGAGGCGTATTCGTGCCGGCTTGCCGGCTGTCTGCAAGTAATGGTCGCAAACAGTCCTGCCTTGTTCGAGGCCGCGGGCCTCGATGTGGCCGGGCTCATAGGGAACCATCCAAGTTATCATTTTATCCGGAAAGTCCTTGAGTTCTTTTCTGCCCAGCGGCTTGCCGTTAACGAATAACTCAACTGCAGAACAATTTGTAAAGGTCGCCACTTTGACCTGCCTGCCCTCCTGACCTGACAGATTCCAGTGGGAATCGGTCTTGGGCCAGTCCCAATGCTCCTTGACAGGCTTGGGCACATCCAGCGAATCATCCATTACCGCAATATGCACCATCGGCTGGTCTATCCAGAAACTCTTGACAAGATTGGCAATCGGACGGACAAATCCGCAGGTGTCAATCAGACAGCAATTCCAGCCGTGATAAGGCCAGCCGGCCACTGCCTCGCCCAGATAGTCGATGCCTGCCCAGTAAAAGCCGCCAACGACATAATCGTGCTGTTCCACTTCCAGCCATGGATTAAGCGGCACAAAGGCCTTAATATTGGTGCCTTCGCCGCGATAATAAGGGAAGCTTTCGCTGGCTGCAAGAATAACATCAGGTCTTTCCCTGCGGAAGTCTTCGAACAATTGTTCCATATAATTGCATGAAACCACGTCAACAATGTCGGCAATCTGTGCAATAAATGCCGGATTTGCACCGTGCGGAAACAAGGCACAGGTGACCGGCCGCGTGGGATCGACGCGGCGGGCTAAATCGGCCATCCGCTTGAGCTGCTCCATAAATTTGGTACTGCCCTGCCCGGTCACCTCATTGCCCACGCTCCACATCACCACCGACGGATGGTTGCGGTCCCGCCGGATCATATCGGTCAAATCCGTCTGCCACCATTCGGCAAAAGAACGGGCATAGCGGCCTTCCCATTTGTCGAATGCCTCATCGATGACAACAAACCCCATCCGGTCGCACAAATCCAGCAGTTCCGGCGCCGGGGGGTTATGGCTGGTGCGGATGGCATTGCAGCCGATGGATTTGAGGATTTCCAGCCGGCGCTGGAGCACCCTGACAGGAACGGCTGCCCCAAGACAGCCGGCATCGTGGTGGAGACAGACTCCTTTCATCTTGACCGGCTTGCCGTTGAGCAGAAATCCCTTGTCTTTGTCAAACGCAATGCGGCGGATTCCAAACGGCGTGTCGTACTGGTCGCACATGCCGCTTTCATTTCGGACAATTGTTCGGGCAATGTACATCGCAGGGCTGTCAATCGACCACAGCTGCGGACAGCGCACTTCAAGCTCCTGTTCAATTTGAAAGCCGCTTTCAGCCGGAATCCGCTGAACAGACGCACACTCGGCCGCAACCTTACCTTGGGGGTCTAAAATGACGGTGGTCAGGGTACAGGACTGGGCATCGGCATAGGCGTTTTCCAGTTCCGCAGCGATTCGCACATACGCCTTATCCGGCTCTATACGCGGTGTGGTTATAGAAGTTCCCCAGCTGCGGACATAAAGTTTATCGGTTACTGTCATCCATACCCGGCGGTAGATGCCGGAACCGGTATACCAGCGGCAGTTGGGCTGGTCGGTATTGTTGACCCGCACCGCAAGCACATTGTCGCCATCCCAATTCACATAGGGTGTCAGGTCATGCTGGAAACTGATATACCCATACGGCCTTATGCCCAAGGAATGCCCATTAATCCATACCTCGCTGTTTTGATAAACGCCGTCGAACAGGATGAAGACCTTTTGGCCATGCTCCTGCGGGGAAAGCTGAAAATGCTTTCGATACCAGCCGACGCCGCCGGCAAAATAACCGTTTTCACTCCTGCCGGGATTCGTGCGGTCCTTGAATTCCTCAATACTCCAGTCGTGAGGCAGATGCACATCCGTCCAGTGTGCATCATCAAAAGCAGGCTGGTAGGCTTCGGCTGCATCGCCTTTGAAAAACTTCCAATCAAAACAGAAGTCGCGGCTTCTGGAAATCTGTTCGCGGGCTGTCGTCATTCGGCAGCCCACTGTCAGTAAACAGCATACAGCTGCCATGCTTGCCATCACCGCCGCTTTGCCCTGATACATCTGCCTATCCTTTCCTTGACTGGTACAGTAAGCCGTTTCTGCCGATGCCTTTCTGGTACACATGCAATCCGGCTCTTTTTTATTATAGAAGGTGGGCGCAGATATGCAATCTCTATCATACGCAAGGTTTGATACCGGATTCTGCGAGTGCTTAAGCTGCAGAATACCCTGTAATGCCTCAGGCGGCTGTCCTGAAAGCCGCCTATTCCAAGCGCCGTTAAACCGCTGCTGTTGGGCTATTTCTGCAGCCCTATTGTTCTGCCGCGGCCGGCCAATTGCTGCAAAGCATCAGCAAATCCAATTGGTCAACAAGACCGTCCCCGCCTGCGGGGGCCATGTCGGCAGAAGGCGTCCCCGGAGCTTTTTTCCATCGCCAAGCCAAAACAGCAGCGTCTAACAAGTCAATACGCCCGTCTTCGACAATATCGCCCGGATTGAACCGTGTGTACGTCTTCAGCCGAAATGAGACAATTTAAAGTCTTTATTTGTACGGTTTTGGCTTGCGGTTTCATGAATCGTTGAATGAAGCACCCTTCTGTTCTCGATTGCATTTGTCTCCAACTTGGCCCTGCGTTTCAAAATCATCTCCCGCCGTCCGAAAT
>JAGPMT010000035.1 GCA_018052735.1 Phycisphaerae bacterium
GACTATAGCTGCCGGCAGGTCTGGACGGCTGGCAAACGGACGGGCTGCTGTTTTGAGCTGACCGACGCTGCCGATGACCCAGTTGACGGCACCGGGCGGAGTTTGAACGATGTAGTCTTTGGCCGTGCAGTTCCAGATCACTGCCCAGCCCATTGCCCAGCCGTGGCCGGAGCCCATCGACCCGCGGTTCCGCAATTCCAGACTGCCGTCCGGAGCTGTTACATTGTCAAAAAGAAGTCCTGTTGACCAGCGCTGATGGGCCTCCGCACGGCTGTCGCCGCGAAAATCGGCATTCAGTATCACAATCGGGCCGGACACCTGCGCTCCTGTAGCGACAAACCACACATTGTCGGCGTTTACCGAACAGCGGTTCAGCAGAATCTGACTGGCATTGGGAGCAAATTCCGCCGGCCGGGAGGAACCCTGATGGCGGGCCTTCCGGTTAATCGAAACCTTCTCCAAGGTAATGCGGCACCCGCTGGCTCCCACGCTGTTCATCGTCTCATCGATAATCAGATTTCTCGCCCAGCAGTCCTGCCCGCTGATGCGCAGGGCCGAAAAGTGCGGCTGCGTATGACTGATGGGCTGGGGCGGCGACTGTATATGCAGAAATTCCACGCCGGCATTGCTGACACGCTGCGGCGGAGTAATTTTCACAACCTTCACCCCCGGCGGATTAAGCCATTTTGAATCGTATGAATCGGACAGCGGCACATCCACTGTTATCCTGCTGCCCCGAATGGCTGCGATCCGCCGCTCGGCATCGACCGTCGAGCCAACAGCCAGCCATGTTTGAGGCCGGCCGTCGCGAACAAGGTCATCCATCTGCATAAACTTAACCCAAGCCTCTGTTACCGGCTTTCGGATCAGAATCGTATCCCCAACAGCCAGCCCATTGACATCGGCCACAGTGAAAGACTGCGCCCCGGACGGCACATAGGCATCGGTAATCTCCGTCTGCACTCCCTCCGGCGGCTGAATATCTCCGCGCGGCCGCCGGCCTGCGGTGCGGCGAACAGCAACAGCGGTAAAGGGTCTTCCCGTCAGCTGCAGCGTTGAGCAGGCCGGACCCTGTTCTCCGCTGCCTCGCAAAACAACCCCGTCAGCGGCAATCGTAATCGTTCGCGAAATCGTAAACGTCCCCGGAGCCAACAGCACAGCTCCGCGGAAACCGTCTTCCAGCGGCATTGCCGAAACCGCATCAACGGCCGACTGAATCGCAGCCGTATCATCGCCGCCGGTCGGCCGGACTGTCTGCTTGACAGGCACTGTCGGCAACGGCACACCGCCGCCTTTATAGCCGGCATGTGAAAAATCCATTATCCGGTCGCCTGCAGGTGTGGTTTTATAAACCAGTTTCCCATCCGGTCCCGGATAAATCCACTCGCTTACGGCTCTCTGCTCTGCCCAGGCAGGCCGCACGGCCAACACGCCGGTCAAAAGTGCCAGACACAATATCTGAAATACTGCTTTTAACGTTCTTTTTGTTTTCCGGTTTTGCTTGGGCATACACATTCTCCAACAAAAGATTTCCGGCAGGTTTTATACCCCCCGTTTTTCAAGAGCTTAAAAGCAGCCGGCGGCGCTGTCAATGTTCTTTTGTCTGCAGGGCGATTTTAAAAGCTCACTCGATAATTGTCAGACCCTTTGCGGCTGCATACCGGACGACCGATTCAATTTCATTGCTCGAAGGGCGGCGGTTCAGGCGGGGATGCGAACCGGCTTGAAAGCAGGGACGATACTGGTCCATCACATTGACAGCCGTTGCGGGACTTATCTGTTCAGCCAAAAAATCCAAAATCTCCATGCTGCCGGCCAGATTATTGGGCAATACCAGATGGCGAACCAGTAAACCCCGTACCGCTAAGCCATTTTCGATACATAAATCACCGGTCTGGCGATGCATTTCTTGAACCGCACAGCGGTTCCGCTGCGGATAATCTGCGGCATCCGCAAGCTGCCGGCTGACAGCACTGTCCGAAAACTTCATATCCGGCATATAGATATCCACCAGACCTTCCAAAAGCCGCAGTGTTTCAACCGATTCATACCCGCCGCAATTGTACACAATCGGCAGATGCAGCCCCTGCTCCTTTGCCAGCACAATCGCCTCGGCAATCGGGGGAACAATATGGGTAGGGGTTACCAGATTGATATTGACGCAGCCGGAATCCTGCAGCTGGAGCATCATTTGTGCCAACTGCCGGGATGTTGCCGGCACCCCGCTGCGAAAATGGCTGATATCGAAATTCTGACAAAAGAGGCACCGCAAATTGCACCCCGCAAAGAAAATAGTGCCCGACCCCCCGCTGCCGACAAGAACCCGCTCTTCCCCAAAGTGCGGGCCGGCCGAACTGACCACGGCCATCCCGCCAATGCCGCAAAATCCGGTTTGCCCCTCACTGCGGCAGACCCCGCACTGCCGGGGACAAAGCCTGCAGGGATTCATCAGCGATTTGAGCCGGCCGATTGTCTTCTGCACAGCGTTTTCCATCCGCAGTCCTCACGAGACAACCGGAAGCTGGTCCCATCGGGTCGTATATTTGGGAGAGAGCCGGTTGAATTGCGTGCGCCACGGTTTTTCAAGACCTTCAGCCCCCCAGCAGATCGAACAGCCGCTTCTGGCATTGATGGCATCTATCGCCCGCATCAGCCGCCTTGACTTGTCCCGGTCTGCCACATCAAACAGGCACTTCTGCACTTTTGCCTCATCCCCCAAATGATGCAGAAGCACACCCGCTTTCTTGTATTGGTACCCAGACCGGTAGATTTTCCCGAGAGCATCCAGCGATGCCCGTATGAGTTCGACGCTGTCGCTGGTCTGGACAGGAAATTCAATGGTGCAGGCGTTAAAATAACGTTTCTGTATAAACCGGCTGGTGGCGGCAAAAACGGTCAGCACGCCGGCGGCCAGATGCGCTTGGCGGAGTTTTTCGCCCGCCCGCGAGGCATAGGAGGCGACTGCTTCGCTGAGCTGGTCAAACGATTCGATAGGTCTGCCGAACATCCGCGAAACCGCCAGCGACTTTTTCGAAGGCGGATTTTCTTGCAGCGGGTAACAGGCGATGCCCCGCAGCTCATAGACCGTTCGGACGCCTTCGATGCCGAACTGCTGCCTTATCCATTCGATATCCGCACGGGATAAATCCAAAGCAGTCAATATCCCTGCCTTGCCGAGTTTGCCGGCGGTGCGGTACCCTACTCCCCACACATCGGCCGCAGCCGCCCGCCGCAGCGCCTCCTGAAGATAGGGCGAATCTATCAAATTCAGCACGCCGGCGGCTTTGGAAGATTTCTTGGCCAGCTTGTTGGCCAGTTTGCAAAGGGTCTTGGTGGAAGCAATTCCCACCGATACAGGAATGCCCGTCCACTGTCTGACGGTCTGCTGAATCCGCCGGCCGTACGCAGTCAGAGAACCGGCTATGCCCGACAAATCCAGAAACGCCTCATCAATCGAATAAATCTCTATATTCGGCGTAAACTCAGAAAGCGTCTGCATCACCCGGCTGGACATATCTGCATACAGAGTGTAATTGGAAGACAGCATCTCCACATGGTGTTTGTCCAGAATATCGCGGACCTCAAAGGCGGCCTTGCCCATCGGAATTCCCAGCGCCTTCACTTCGTCGGAACGGGACACAATGCAGCCGTCATTATTGGATAATACAACAACAGGTCTGTTCTCCAGACGCGGATTGAAAACCCGCTCGCAGGAGACATAAAAGTTATTGCAATCCACCAATGCAAAAATATTGCTCATACCGGATGAATCACACTGGTAACCACGCCCCAAACCTGAAAATCTGTCTGGTCGCTGATTTGCCGGGGGGCATATTTTTCATTTGCCGCCTCCAGAAAAACCTTCTTTTTGCGGATGCGGATGCGTTTGACCGTCAGTTCTCCATTCACAGCGGCAATGACAACATTTTTATCCTTCGGCTCCAGCGAACGGTCCACAACCAGCAGGTCGCCGTCGTGGATGCCGGCACCGGTCATCGAATCGCCGCTAACCCGCACAAAAAACGTCGCTGCCGGATTTTTAATCAGATGCTTATTGAGATCGAGCTGATTTTCCTCGTAGTCGGCCGCCGGCGAGGGAAAACCCGCCGGAACCTTGGCCTCAAAATACGGCTGTCTGTATGCAGTCGATATATCGGATCGATAAATAGCTGACACTTTTGCTTTCATATCTCAATTATACCACAGAATACGACTGTCAAAAATGTTCTTTTGCCCCCTCTTTTGCAAGCGGTTTGAGCCATTGAAGTTATCTGTTAAAAAAGCGGGCGGTTGAGGGCGATTTTTTCCAGCTGCGGATAACGCAGCATCAGGTCTTCGGGGACAAGAACTTTCCGGCCGGTCAGTGCGGCCTTTAATTCCAGCGCATTGGCAACCTCAGAACCCCGATAATGATTATTCGTAATCACCACAACCGATGGGTAAAGTGCCATCAGCTTTCGGATGCGGTCTTGAATCTCGGCCAGTTCCTGCGTACTGTAATAATAATCATAGGTTTCATCGCGTGTGGATTTGGAAAACCACTTTTCGGCGTTGCGCCCGTGCAGCCGGAAATAGCCGGTTGTCCCGACCGCACAGGTCTGCAGATTGAAGGAATCCCTGCCAACCGGATAATCGATGTTGGCAACAATGACACCCAAGTCTTTTAAAAAGTTTAAAGCATCCGCCTTTTCCCACGAACGGTGCCGTACTTCCACAACGATGCTGAACTGCCCACCGAACTGTTCAGCCAGCTTCTGTAAATGGTCCCGATGCCCGTCCCTGTCGTCAAAATCATAACGAAATTGGATGAGCAGATGGCGCAGCTTGCCGGCCTCCAGCAGCGGCGCCAGTCCGCGATGAAACTGCCTGACCATGTCGGGTTCAATCCTGCCTTCGTGGGAAAAATCCCTATGCAGTTTGGCCGTGAAGAAAAAATCGGGTTTAGTTTGCGTGCGCTGCAGCCACCCCCGGCAGGATTTTTCTTCCGGCTGACGATAAAAGGTGCTGTTGATTTCAATGCAGTCCACATACCTGCACAGATAGCCCAGCGGATCCTTAAGACCGGCCGGATAAACAATCCCCTGCCAGTCCGGATAAGACCATCCTGCAACCCCGATGGAAACACGCTGAGTCATTTGCAAGCCGCCTGAAAAAAGTCTCTTTCCCGTGCTCAAATTCTGACTGGTCTTCGGCCAATCGGTTCAAAACCATCCGACCGTACTCATATAAAGTACGCTCTCTTCTGTGCCGTCTGCACCGATTATCTGATTGACTTCATCATCCGCCAGCGCCCCGATGGGGCAGCTGCCCAAACCCAAACTGACAGCCGCCAAAGCCAGATTTTGGGCGATATGTCCCGCATCCAAATAAATATACCGATAGGCCCGCTGGCCGTATTTCTGCTTGGTCCGCTCAAATACCGCTGTCCAGATAAAAACAGCCGACGCCGAAGCACACATCCCCTGCCCCAAAGCGGCCCGGGCCAGACGGCCGCCGTAATCGCCTTCTCCCAGCAGTTCGAGAGAATGATTGCGGATGCTGTAATGGTAGAGGCCGGCCGGAATATCCGCAACCTTGTTGGCGGCCAGATAGGTTTCTATTGGATACAGTGCCCCCGCTGAAGGGGCTGTCCGAAATTCATATCCCCCCTCGACGCGGCTTATCCCGGTGCCGGCCCACAGCAGATAGGAAAGCATTTCTGCAGAAATCGGCCGATTCTGGTATCGGCGGATGCTTCTTCTGTTTTTCAGCGCCTCCGATAATGGCATGGCAGAAAGAGCACGCACATCGGGCAGCTTTATCTGCGGACTGTCGGGGTAGGTTTTATACAGCTTCGGCTTTACAGCCCCTGCCGAAGAACCGGCAGGCATTGTATCCGGGCGGTATTTGGTTTCCTTCTGAAATCTGTCGCCTGCATCATGCATTTGAATTCTCCGCCGAATAAAAATCAACTCCCCCCCGTTTCCCTGACCACAGGATAAAGACCCAGCAGCACAGAGGCCTTACGCTGCCGCAAGAGGCGTCTTTGTCTGCCGGCGGGCTGTCAGCCAGCTTACTACAACCAGCACCGTCACCGACACAGTAATCGCCGGCAGAACCTCATCCAGCATAGTATAATAACTGCCAAGCAGCGCTGCCATAAAGGTCATTTTTCTCCACAGCAGCGTCATGGCGGTTCCGCAAAGGATGGAAGCAACAGCGCCGTGCCGGGTAGCGCCTTTCCAAAACAAGGCCGCCACCAATGCCGGCGTAATAGAGCTTCCGTAAATGGTATAGGCATACAAAGCCCTCGATAAAAATCCCGGCACCCGGTCAAATGTCATGCTGATCAAAAAGGCCGCTGCCCCCAGACACAGCACCATCAGCCGGCTCAGAAAAAGCGTCTGTTTTTCTGTTGCAGAAGGATTCAGATAGGCCTTGTAAATGTCCCGAATCAACGAGGCCGAAGGAACCAGCAGGAATGAATCCGCCGTGGACATAATGATCGCCACAATATTGGTCATAAAAATGCAGCCCAGCCATGCAGGCATCAGGTAGCGGGAGGCCGCAATCAGCACATATTTGCCTTCTTCGGCATCGGGAATAAGAGCCCCGGCCGTCCAGCCGCAGCCGATAATCAGAATCTCTATCAGCAGCGCCGCAAAGATGAGAACCAGCGTCGCCTGTTTGGCGCCTGCGGCGCTTTTGCTGGAGAAAAACCGCTGGTAGAGATTGGCATCGCCCAAAACCAGCAGAAAGGCCGGCAGACACAGGTTGATGACAGAAAAACCATCCAGATGCGCCCAGAAGCGCATATTCTCGCCCCGTCCCATGGCGGCCAGCGCGGTGCTTATCCCTTCCCATCCGCCCGCTTTGTTCCACAGATAAGCAAATGCAGCAAGAAGCGAGCCAATAATCAAAATGCCGTTGCCGATATCGATATAAGCAATGCTGACCATACCGGCAATCATCGTAAATGCAATAATAAAGGCCGCTGCAATCAGGGTTGCCTGACGGATGGACAGCTTGTACTCCTGCAGAAACAATGTGCCGCCTGAAATCGAAGCAACAGAATAGCGGCCCTCGGCCGTTTGCACAGGACGCAGAACAACTTTCTGCCCCGGCGCCGCAGCAATCCAGCCTGCAAGACCCTGCTGGTGGATTTCAATATTGGCCTCCTGCACCTTTTCGGCTGGTACAACACGCAGGGCAATAGTAATCGTATCTCCAGACTCCGGCCCTGCCGGCCGCAGGCATATTTCCGGCCGCCCGGTAAAACCTTCGGAAGGAACAAAATAAACGTACCCCTTGCGGAGCTGATACGCGGTAACTGTCTGATTTTCGGACAGCACGGTCGGTTCTTTTTTGCCGACTGCATACTGCAGGACACCCCCGCCGGCATTAAACTGATAACTGACAATAACCAGATACGCCGCAACCAGTGCCAGAACCGCCATGACCCGAGCGGTAAAGCCGAAACGCGCTTCAATGATTTCCGGCACACTGAATGTATCGAAATTGCGGACTTTGGGCGCAATAAAGACCAGCAGAATCATCCCCAGCGCCGGACCCACCGGCAGAATCATGGCCCCCAAACCAATAGCGTAGGCCTTGCCGGCATTACCCAGAATGGAACCTGTACCCACCCATGTGGCCAGCATCGTTAAGACAAGAATCCAAACCGACAGCGTACGGCCGGCCACACTGAAGTCCGCTTGGGTCTTGACTTTTCGCACCTGACGCAGAGCAACAAACAGCAGCCCCGCCAGATACACCAAAATGGCGGTTATATATATCATACGATACTCCGGTTAACCTATCGAAGCCGCCAGTCCACCCGTTCAGGATGCTTAAAGAGGCCGCTGATGAATGCTTCAAGCCGGGGGTCATGCTCCTGAAGATGCTGGCGTGTGCCGAGCGGCTGTCCGTCAGCCGCTGTCAGAGAACCACCGTCAAAAAAGGCCTGCACCCCCGCCGCAAAATAGTCAAACGCATTCTGTGCCGCAGCCGTTCCTTTCCAAAGTCCCTGCTCCATAGCCGTTTGATAGAGCTGCCGGACCTTCTCATATGTCCGCCGGTCAAGACGCTCCAAATCCTTCTCATACTGCTGCTTGAGCCGCCGGCTGTCATAGGCCGGATCAACTTCCCGAAAACCGGTATATAAAAGCAATGCCTTGGCCATCGCACCAATCAGCATGCTTGCCTCATTCGGCCTGCTGTTGAGGCCGTCCAGCAGATTGGACTGGGGTACACCGAAACGCAGCCGCTTGGGAAGCGTGACGGCAGGCCTGTTTGGATCCTGAGCATCCACAAAAGCCGCCGGATTCAGCGCTGTCAGGTTTGCCGGCTTCTGACCATCCTCGTAAACAGCCAATTCCAGCCCGCCGTCAATGAGGGCCTTCAGAACATCGTGGCGGTAGCGAAACATATTGCGGACGATGCGGTCGGCTTCCAGAAGCGCCGCCTCGGAAACGCCGGCCGTGCCGAAAATCGAAAAGCCGCGGCACCAGACATAATGCCTAAACACAGGGTCTGTTTCCAGATCGGACGGAACTGGAATCACCGACGGCTGTTTCTTAAGAGGGACATAAGACCATGCGTTTTCATCCGTAAATCGAAAGATTTCGGCGATAAAATCCTTCATTTCCGGGTCATAGGCGGCCAGCTCTTGGCGGGTATTTATCTCGTTGTGATTCCAGTTGGTCTGCCGGTCGCAGTTAAAATACGCCTGAACATTTTCGGCCCAGTACTCCGACGGATTGGTCGAGGCATAATCATACTTGTACAAGCCCTTGTCCATCGCTTTCCGATAAAGGGCTTCCAGACGGGGCTGAAACGTCGGATCAATCCTCTGCAAAGCCGGGGAATGAATCGCATGGGCAAGCTCATGAACAAAGATACTCTCATCTTCATAACGGTCCATCGGCATATTCAGAAGATTTTCCTCCCCGCAGCTTGTGGTCAGACCCCCAAATCCTCTGGCCCGCTCGTTCCAGTACTCTTTGGGCTGCATATGGGAGTACATCGGTATATCGGTCACCTGCTCATCATGGGCTACGATCACATACTTGACACCGGCATCGGCCAGCGCTTGGTGAATGTCCGGCCGGTTGGCAAGAATCGAATTCAGAAGTTCGCGGACCCGGTAAAAAGCCGCATCCGCTACACGGCTGGAACCAATAACTGGAATGCCGCCGCAATCAAGATATTTTGAAAAAAAGGGGGCATAACCAGAAGGAGGAGTGGTAATTTCATTTTCTGCCGAAGGCTTGACCGCTGAGTCCGATGCCGAAGAGATAATTGAAAACGATAAAACCGCTGATATGAGGAAAAGAGCTGCCTTTTTCATTTCTGACTCCTGCCGTCTTTATTTCGCCGATACTCCCATAGAAAAACCGCCGACAGTGCCATTTTACATCCAATTCTTGACCTTTCAAGAATTGTTTTGGTTTTCCGCAGTTTCAGACAGAATGGGGCATAAACGGCAGGCAGACCTCTGGATCATTCAGGACCATGCAAAACCGAAATTGAATAAAAAAACCGCCTGCGGGCAGAAGGAGGAAGCAGCGTGCGCTGCTTAGGGCTATCCCACAGGCGGCAGAAGGAGCTTATCTTCATCGTATCCAAATAATCAATTTATGTCAATAGCAATTACCGAAGTCTTTCAAAGAAAGTCCAGCCCCCGCCTGTGCTGTCCCTTTTTTTGAAGATAATGGATGGACTATCTAAATGATTTGCCAACGTCCCCGGCGGGATTCGAACCTGCAACCTTTGGCTCCGGAGGCCAACGCGCTATCCGTTGCGCTACGGGGACCTGTGAACGATACTATACCGCCCTATCTATTTCCTGTCAATTCAATATCAAAACATCCAGAAAAATAGCGGTTTGCTAAATGCAAAATGCGGAAATAGGGATGAAAAACGGGGAATAACCGGACAGTTGCCTACATCTGCCAGTTCAAGGGATAGCGGACACGCTGAGGCGAGATATTAAATGTATGGACTAAACTTTCAACCAGCGTAATAGTCCGCTTGATTTGGAAATCCGTTACTGAATTGCTGCTGCCGTCGCCAATCACACAGATCCGAACCACACCGGGGCGTCCGTGACATAACCGCTGCAGCTTCCAGAGATCACTGGCCTGAATATGCCCGTCGCCGGCTCCATTGCCGTTGCCGACTACAAAATGAAACTCAGGACTGCTGCCGGTCGTCAAGCCCATCATCAGGCCCAGTTCATCGGCATTGCCGCCCGAAGTACGGCTGTAAAAAATCTCCACCTCCTGCCATTGGCCTGCGGGGACAGACATCGTATTTCGAACAGCATCCTCCACAGGGTCTAAACGCAGATAGCTGGACAGACTGTACGCGCCGGTTATAGGACGGTGGTTATCCAGCGCCATCAATACCGCCGCACCCACTGTCATCGATGCTATTAAACAAAACAATACGGTTACATTTCTATTTCGCTTGGCCATCCCTGTGTCTCGAAATTCGATACGTCTGATCAATTCCGTGTATTGCTCGGCTAACTGAATTATACTATGTACTTCGGTAGTTCGCATCATTTTTATACAGAAATTTTACGGATTTTTAATGCTCCCATTAAATTGTATCAAATACATCGGCCGGCCATCTGCTCGAATTTGAAGAGGGATTTGAAATCCCTTTTCTTTTTTTCAAAAAAAACTATAATGAATGACGATTATAACGGCAGAAAGGTATATACTGGAAATGCCGTGTATCCGGTTAGCGGCAATCCATGCGGAGTATTGAACGCAAGATAAGGAGTATTTATGTCGGAATTAGATGTCATTCGTCAAATCGCCCATCAGGCACTGACGATACCGACTCTGACAGGAATCAGCGACAACTGGTTATGGGACCGCACGCTCCGTATTCTTCGAACGGTTGAACATATCTGCCGGCTGCCTGAACTGGTCAATCGGGCTGCGGCTGTGGACCGTTTCTGCCTGATTTCGGCCACGTATTTTGCAGATGCCGGCTTTGCCCATTATATCGATGTGGAAAATGTGTCTGCCCGTCTGGTGCTGGCGGATATTTCTCTGGCCGAATTGTGTGATTTTTCAACACAGGTTGTGTCCGACCGTCTGGTCGGCGCAATGTCGGGGCTTCGCATCGATAAGATTAACCGCATCATTCTCGAATCCTGCAACCGCCAGACGTCAATGATTGAGGCGATGATTCTGTCGGATGCACGCAATCTGGAAGATATGGGAGCTGTCGGCCTGTTTCACGAGCTTCGCCGGTATGTGATTCACGGCAAAGGCATCTCGGAAATTCTTGACAGCTGGAAACGCAAGATTGATTACGGCTACTGGCAGGCCCGCCTGAAAGAAAGCTTCCGGTTTGAACCGGTCCGTCTTCTGGCCGAACAGCGGTTTGCCGCGGCCGAGTATTTTATGACCCAGCTGGCTACGGAAAATGCCGCACGCGACTTAGAGGAACGGCTTTTGGAATCGCTGGATTTCAGCAAATCGGCGGATTCCGCAGAACCCGTCGCAAGCCAGCCCGGTTAACAAAATTATGAAAATTGAACCCATCACAGCCATTTTCCCCGGGTCTTTCGATCCCATCACCAATGGGCATCTGGATGTTATCCGGCGGGGCAATAAGCTGTTTGACCGGCTCATTGTTGCCGTCGGGCAGAATCCCGGTAAGCGGGAGCTGTTCAGCAAATCCGAACGGGTCGATATGATTCGCCAGCTGGTTGCAGAGATGCCCCGTGTCTCTGTGGAAAGCTACGACTGCCTGACCGTGGAATTCGCCAAGCAGAAGAACGCACAGGTGATGCTCCGGGGCTTGCGCAACCTGACGGATGTAGAATACGAATTCCAGCTGGCTATGACAAATCGGACCGTTGCCGGCATTGAAACCGTTTTTGTTATGACCAGTGAAGAATACGGCTATGTCAACTCCACAATGGTGCGGCAGTTAGCCATCCTCGGCGGGGATGTCTCAAAATTGATTCCCGCTGCCGTTTACGAGCGGCTCCGGCAAAAAATACAGAAAAATCCGCATCCGGCCAATCCAGACGTGCCGGAATAGCCAAAAATGACCGCTTGACATCCAAAAAAAGGATAACAATGTATACAATTTTTGTTGAAATGCCGTTCAAGGCCCAGCATCAGCTGACCTTCGAGGATGGCACACAGGAGCCGCTGCACGAACACGAATGGAAGGTATGTGCGGCTGTGTCGGCGGAAAAATTGAACAAAGAAGAAATGGTTATAGATTTTGAAGAGCTGAAATCTCTTTTAGATAATATCCTGCAGAATTTTCAGGGCCAGCAGCTTGAAACATTGGGGATTTTTGAGCACCGGAATGTATCCGCTGAAAATCTTGCCTGCACGATTTATAAGCAGCTTGCCCCCCAATTGCCCAATACTGTGCGGCTGAGGTATATTGAAGTAACAGAAGCCCCCGGCTGCCGGGCACGCTATAGGCCCTGATTGCCGCTGGTATTTTTTTCACTCGAAAAAAATAAGCAAAGCCGGTATAATCAGCGTAGAGGTAAATGGAACCGCATACAAAAGGCAAAATAATGTATGATTTGTCAATCCTGTAAAGAAAAAACGGCTACGATTCATCTGACCGAAATTACCAACGGGCACCGGTCGGAAACGCATTTATGTCAGGATTGTGCCCGTCAGCAGGGTCTGACCATTAAGACCCAAATACCGATTAATGAGCTTCTCAATACCCTGCTGAGCGCTCAGTCCAAGTCGCAAAGCACCGGCTCCGTTTCGGTGCAGTCGGGGCGGGCCTGTCCGGTTTGCGGAATGACGCTGAAGCGGTTTGCCGCAGAACCGCTGCTGGGCTGTCCTTATGATTATACGGAATTTCAGGCCGAGCTGCTGCCGCTGATTGAGCAGAGCCACAACGGCAAAAGCCGCCACTGCGGCAAGACGCCTGCACGCACCAGCCAGCAGGATCGCAACGAAATTATGCTCATTCAGCTGCGGCGGCAGCTTGAACAGGCCGTTAAAAATGAAGATTACGAAACTGCTGCCAAACTTCGAGACCAGATAAAGATGTACCAATGAGACCCGCAGAATTGTGCAAATATCCCAGTTCATGGTTTGGAGGCGGCTCGGATGTTGTTTCCGAAGTCGTCATCTCCTCGCGGATCCGGCTGGCCCGCAATATCGCCGGCTATGAGTTTTTGCCCTGTCTGTCCCCGGCGCGGCAGCGGCAGCTGGAAGACCGTCTCAGGGAAATACTCCTGTCCATTGATTTGGGCAAAAAAGTGTTTTTTATCGATATTGATCAGGCCTCTGATGTGGAGCGCACGCTGCTGACCGAACGGTATCTTATCAGCCGCCGCCACGCTCTCGGCAAAGGCCCCCGCGGCGTGGTCATTGCCGAAGATGAGGCATTCACCGCCATGATTCACGAAGAAGACCATTTGCGGATACAGGTCTTTGCCGCCGGCCTTCAGCTCAACGCCTGCTGGGATCGAATCAACCGCATCGATGACGCCATCGAGCAGAAAATCGACTACGCCTTTGACCCGCGGCTGGGCTATCTGACCGCCTGTCCGACCAATCTGGGAACGGGCATCCGCGTTTCGGTCATGCTTCATCTGCCGGGCCTGAAAATGACCGGACAGATGGAAAAATTCATCACCGCAGCCCGCGACTGCGATATGGCCGTGCGCGGCCTGTTTGGAGAAGGCACCGAAGCGACCGGCGATTTCTTTCAATTGTCCAATCAGGTTACGCTGGGCATCAGCGAAAAGCAGGTTGTCGAGGATTTCACCACCCATATCGTGCCCCGCATTATTGCCTACGAAACCCAGTGCCGGCAAGCCCTTTTGGAGCAGCGGCCGCAGCTGCTGGATGATAAAATCTACCGGGCTCTGGGAGTTCTCCGCAGCGCTTGTCTGATAAGCTCGCAGGAAGCCCTTTTCCTGCTCAGCAATGTTCGTCTGGGAGTCAATCTGGGACGCATTAAAAACATTGATATTGCCACCATCAATGAACTGTTTATGCTCACCCAGCCGGCACACCTGCAGATACGGGCCGGCCGAATCCTCGATCCGGACCAGCGGGACACCCTTCGAGCCGAAATCATCCGTGCCAAACTCAACCAGAACTAAGAAGCTCCCCATGAGAACAAAACACGCTCTCCAATTCTGCCGGTTACTTGGACTGCTTGGGGCGGTACTGACCGCCGGCATTTCCTGTGTCAGCCCGCAGCATGCATCCGCACCCGGCAGAGCCGAACCGCTGGACATTCTGGTGCTGACCGGCGGACACGGCTTTGAGCAGCAGCCCTTTTATGAAATGTTCAGCGCAATGGAAGGCCTTCGCACTGCCTTTGCAGAATTGGACCAGCAGAGCCGGTATCGGGAGACCCTGCAAGCCGGCGATGCCGATGTCATTGTAATGTACCATATGCGGCAGCAGATTACCGACAAGGCCAAGGCAAACCTGCTGGCGCTGTGCGAAAAAGGAACCGGCTTTGTGGTTCTGCACCACAGCATCTGTGCTTACAATGACTGGGATGCATACCGAAAGCTCGTCGGAGCCGCCTATTTGCACCAGCCCCGCACCATCGACGGTACGGTTGTGGAGCCGGGGACATACAAGCACGATGTTGCTGTGCCGGTTCATATCGCCGCCAGCCATCCGGTCACGGCCGGACTTGCCGATTTTGAGCTGTTCGATGAAGGCTACAAGGGCTGCTGGTTCGAACCGGACAATACCGTCCTGCTGACCACCACCCAGCCGGCCAGCGACCCGGTTATCGGCTGGGTCCGCACATTCCGAAACAGCCGGGTTTGCACCCTTCAGTCCGGCCACGGGAAAGATACCTTTGACAATCCCGCCTACCGCCGGCTTGTGCAGCAGGCGATTGTCTGGGCGGCCGGCCGGTAATTTCACCGCATTGCCAAAAAACGCCCTGACCGGCAAGGTCTGCCATTATGGCATAAATGACCTTCTCTGCCGAAAATTACAACATCTTTCTCCACAAGGAGTTAAGCTCACCAAGAAGCCGCTGGCACAGACTTTGCACATCATCCGACATACCGTATTTATAAAATGCCGTAACAATACCAAATTTTACCTGTTTGGAAAAACATAGGAGAACAGCAAATGGCTAAAATCATTGGAATCGACTTGGGTACAACCAACTCGGTAGTAGCGGTAATGGAAGGTTCATCACCGAAGGTGCTGATCAACGCATCGGGTTCCCGGATGACCCCATCGGTTGTTGGTTTTACCGACAAAGGCGAGCGGCTGGTCGGCCAGACAGCCAAGCACCAGCAGGTTACCAACCCCAAGAATACCGTATATTCGATCAAGCGGTTCATGGGCCGACGCCATAAGGAAGTCAGCAGCGAAGAAAAAATGGTGCCCTATACCATTACCGGCAGGCCGGATGAGTTGGTCAAGGTCAGTATCCGGGGCAAAGAATATACACCGCCGGAAATTTCGGCAATGATTCTGCAGGACCTCAAAAAGACCGCCGAAGATTATCTGGGCGAAAAAGTCGAACAGGCCGTCATCACCGTGCCGGCCTACTTCAATGACTCCCAGCGGCAGGCCACCAAGGATGCCGGCACCATTGCCGGACTGAAGGTCGAGCGCATCATCAATGAGCCGACCGCCGCGGCTTTGGCTTACGGTCTGGAAAAGAAGAAAAACGAAAAAGTCGCCGTCTTTGACTTCGGCGGCGGAACTTTTGATATTTCCATCCTCGACATCGGCGATAATGTGTTTGAAGTGCTCAGCACCAACGGCGATACGCATCTGGGCGGCGATGATTTGGATGAGATTCTGATTAATTATCTGGCCGACGAATTCAAGAAAACCGAAGGCATTGACCTGCGGCAGGATCCGATGGCCCATCAGCGGCTCAAAGAAGCAGCCGAAAAGGCCAAATGCGAATTGAGCACCCAGCTGGAGGCAACGGTGAATCTGCCGTTTATCACCGCCGACGCCAACGGGCCCAAGCACCTGAACATCACGATTACCCGCAGCAAGTTTGAGGCCTTGGCCGAGCCGGTCTTTGAGCGGCTGCGGCAGCCCTGCCTGAAGGCGATTGAAGACTCCAAACTCAAAGTCAGCGATATTTCCGAAGTGCTGCTGGTCGGCGGCTCAACACGCATTCCGAAGGTCCAGCAGATTGCACAGGAAATCTTCGGCAAGGTTCCCAACAAGAGCATCAATCCCGATGAAGTGGTTGCGATGGGAGCAGCCATTCAGGGGGCGGTTCTGGCCGGCGATGCGGGCGTCAAGGACATCCTGCTGCTGGACGTTACCCCCCTGTCGCTGGGCGTTGAAACCCTCGGCGGCGTGATGACCAAGCTGATTGAACGCAATACCACCATTCCGACCAGCAAAAAAGAGATTTTCTCAACGGCCGCTGACGGTCAAACCAGCGTGGACATTCACGTCCTTCAGGGCGAACGCGAATTCGCCCGCGACAACCGCACGCTGGGGCGGTTCCAGCTGTCGGATATTCCGCCGGCGCCGCGCGGCGTGCCGCAGATTGAGGTCACCTTCGACATTGATGCCAACGGCATCCTGAATGTTTCGGCCAAAGACCTTGGAACCGGCAAGAAGCAGTCGATTGTCATCCAGTCCAGTTCCGGCCTGACCAAGGAAGAGGTTGAAAAGATGAGGAAGGATGCCGAAGCGCACGCTGCCGAAGACAAGAAGCGCCGCGAGGTTATCGACCTGAAGAATCAGGCCGACCAGCTTGTCTATTCCACCGAGAAAATGCTCAAGGAGCATGGCGACAAGGTTCCGGCCATTCGCAGCGATATCGAATCGGCGGTCAATACCCTCAAGGAAGCCGCCAAAGGCGAAGATGGGCAGGCCATCAAACGCGCAATGGAGAAGCTGGCCGAGACCTCCCAGCAGCTGGGCAAGATTCTCTATGAAGAAGCTGCCAAAAAGCAGGCAGCTTCCGGCGCCGGAGCCGGCAGTTCGGCTTCCGGCACGCAGGCAGGCCCCGCCGAAGGCGAGGTTCGCAGAAAAGGCGAAGGCGATGTAATCGATGCCGAATTTGAAACGAAAGACTAAATCTTTCTTCCGCCCACTGAAAAGCCCTGTCCAACGCAGGGCTTTTTTTATGGACTATCCAACCGCGCCGGCAAATCTGCCGGAACGCTTCAGCAGAGCGCCGCTTACGGCTTCTGAAAGCGGATTTGGCCCGTAATGCCTTGGCCGGGCTTAATCAGAAAATTCTTCACACAGTAATCCAGAACCAGCCAGTCCTGCTGCGGCTCAACAAAAAACTCGGCTGTCTTATGGCCGAACGCCGGCACCGTAAAAGCCGTTGTGCCGTGCCGGCCGGATACGTCCAGCTCCAATTCTATCATCGCCCGGCAGTGAACGGTTACAGCCAAGGTTTGCTGCGGCGTCCAGCGCGACTCGGTTTCCACAGATGCTTCCAGCAAGGGAATCAGAAATTCTTCCCTGCCGATAAGCTGATTTTTATACCAGACAACCGTGCGGCCTTCTGCGAGGGCCTGCTGAATAGCCGGCACACTTTTTTCTGCTGCAAAGACCAGCGTTGCCGTGCGGTGCCGGCCTGCCGAATAGGGTGAAAAAGAAGACGGATCGTGGATATCCGAATTGCCCAGCATCGTCAGCTTTTTTTCCAGACACCACTGATGGGCCTGCGGATAGTAATCGTCCCCATTGGCCACTTCCAGCCCGTGCAGCCATCCTTTCTCATACATCTCGGTCTGAACAGCCTGCCATTGTCCCCGTTCTGCGCCCTGCCAAGCATGGTGATTCCAGAAAACAAAGCCCTTTTGGGCATTGGCGCGCTGGAGGGCATCCAGAAGCGATTCGGTCTGCAGGGGCTGGATATCGGTCAGAAAAACGGCATTATAATGTCCGGGCGGGGTATCCCGGGTAATTTCTGCCCCCCGAATCAGCAGGATCCCGTTTTTCTGTGCAACCGGCTGGGCGATTTCATACGGCCGGGCATGGTTGGTGGGAATATCCTGCTTGTGCGGCTGGTATTCAATATGGTCGGTCAGGGCAATAAAATCCAGCTTCTCCCGCACGGCTTCCTGAATCCGCACAGTCGGCCAGACCAGTCCGTCGGAAAAAACCGTATGGGTATGAAAATCGCCCACCAGTGTTTGATAGCCGGCAATATCGGGAAAATACCGCTCCGGAGCCGACCAAGCCGCCGGCAAAACCGCCCAAAAAACCAGAAGCACCAAATCCGTTATTCGCTGTATTTTCATCATAAATCTCCCGCACACCAATCGATTTTGCCGATATCTGCCGTCTTTATACTCGCTAACGCATATCCGGCACCCTTTATTTCCGCTACTTCAGATAAAAATCCAATTGTCTGTAACATTTCCCAACGGCTTTGCGTAATAACAGGCAAACAAGGAATCCTTGCTTGGTGAAACGCAAAAGCGTACAATGAACCTTACAATCGGAAAGGACAGGACAATGAAAACACTCGTGTATTATGCAATAGGGGCTATTCTGCTTTCTGGATACGCCGCAGCGGCGCCGCTGAACAAAGCCCATATTTCGGGCGATGCCCTCTGGCTGGTTCATCTTGATTTGAATGCCTTTAAATCCAGCCAGTTCGGCCGGCTGGCATTGGGGGAAATCACGCAGCGCCAGCAGCAGAAAATTGACGCCCTGACCCAGCTTTTAGGCACAGACCTGACGCGGGATATAGATGCAGTAACCCTCTACGGGCCGGATGCCACTCAGGAAAATGCGGTGGCCCTGCTGTACGGCCGCTTTGACCGGAACAAACTGCTGACCCTGCTCAAACTCAACGACGCCTATGCCGAAAGCACCTACAAGAACCATCTTTTGTATCACTGGAAAGATGACAAGAAGCAAACGGCTCAGGTCGGGGCCTTCTGGACAGACAACTGCATTGTTATCTCGCAGACGGAGTCGGCCGTTGGAACGGCGCTGGATGTGCTGGCAGGACAAGCCGGATCGCTGGCAGCCAATCCCCATTCTGTGCTGTATGAATTGACCAATGCCCCTGCCGGCACCATTCTGCTGACCGCTGCCCAGTCCCTGACGGAGCTGACCCGGAATAATCCGCACGCCGCCATTCTGCAGAACTCCAGCATTATGGCCGTGGTGGCCGGCGAATCATCCGGCATCATGAAACTGCAGATTCGGCTGGATGCCGCCTCGGCAGAGGCCGCCGGACAGATTGAGACCATCGTCCGCGGAATCATGGCCTTCGGTCTGCTCCAGCAGGACAAAAATCCCAAGCTGGCGCCGCTGATGAACGCCGTCACACTGACCCGGCAGGACAACCGGCTGGAACTGGTCTTTCAGTACAGCTCCGCCGAGCTGTTTGAAATGGCCAAAGCCGATATTTCCCATATCGAACTGCCGGCGGCTCTCTGATGCCTCCGGCTGGATATCGAAATGAATGCTTTTTCAGCACAATCCGATCAGGCCGTAGCCCGTGCCGCTGCAGCAGGCGACCGGGCTGCTTTTGATGAAATTGTGCGGCGCTATATGCGGCCTCTGCTGGAATTCGCCGCAGCCAAAACATCCGTCCCGAATGCCGAAGACATTGTGCAGGAGACCTTTCTGCGGGCGTATCAGAACATTACCGCCTACAGCGACCGCTATACGCTTAAAAGCTGGCTGTTTACGATCGCATGGCGGCAGATTATCTCGCTGTACCGGAAAAAACAGCCCGATTTGCTGACGGACGAACCGGCTTGGCGGCCGGCTGAATCTGCCGATCCGCCGGATGCCGAATGGCTCTGGGCAGCAGCCCGCACCATGGGACAGGACTACTACACGGTGCTGTGGCTGCGGTATCAGCAGCAGATGACCACGGATGAAATTGCGCAGGTGATGCGAAAATCGCAAATCGGCGTGCGGGTTCTGCTGCACCGCGCCAGAAAACGGCTGGGACAAATGATTGCCCAAACAACCTCCATTCCGATTGGCCGGCCCCGCAAATCAGCGGCAGCGCTGGCAGAAAGGACAAGCTGATATGATATGCCGGATGCTTCAATGGGCTATGGAAGGTCAGCTGGATCGTCACGGAGCGATTCAAAGTCCCCCTCTGCTGCGGCATGTGCAGCACTGCCCTGCATGCAGCCGCTGGCTTCAAACGCACCAGCAGCTCCAACGGCGGCTGCAGCATCCGCTGCCAAGTCCGGTCAGCCCGGCTCGGATAAGTCGGCTTCAGGCCCGGCTACAGCAGCGGCTGTCGGAAGCCGGCCGCATCCGAAAGGCGCCGTTTCGGCCGGCGGCTCTGCAATCCGCCGCGGCTGTGCTTCTGCTCGGCGCCGGGATAGGGCTTTTGTATGTTTACTATGCCCCGACGGCCCCCGTCTCCTCCGGGGCGGCTGATGCGCTGCAGCTGATAACCCCCGCGGCCGGCTGGCAGCAGATTCCCCAATGGGCGGCCCTGTCCGAACAGCCCCTCCGCACCGAGGTCAGCAATCTGGCCGCCGATGCCCGCCGTGCCATGCAGTTTCTGGTCACCTGCCTGCCCGCCGGCGGCGTACCGGCCGGGCTGTCAGACGCAGCGCCGGATTAAATGAGCCGGCCAAACAGCGTCAGGGCGGCGGTTTTTTCGATGCAGACATGGACAAACCGGCCGGTCAGGGAAGCCGGTCCGTTAAATACCGCAATGTAGTCGTCAGCGGTACGGCCGATCAGCTGGGGATGATCCGCATCGGCTGCCTGATTCAGGTGCGGCTTTTTGCTGGGTCCTTCCACGAGGACTTCGACGGTCTTGCCGACAAACCGCTGATTGTCTTCTTCTGCGATTTCGCTGATGACTTCCAGCATGCGGATATTGCGCTGCTGCTTGACCTCGGCCGGGACGGTATCGGCCAATCGTTTATCGGCCAGCGTGCCCGGACGGGGCGAATACTTGAAAACAAAGGCGTTCTTGTAGCGGACGCGGCGGATTAAATCCAGCGACGCCTGAAAATCCTCTTCCGTTTCGCCGGGAAAGCCCACGATAAAATCGCCGGCAATGGCGATATCCGAAACGATGCGGCGGGCTTTCTCTATCAGCGCTGCATACTGCCGGGCTGTATAGCCCCGGTTCATCGCTTGGAGAATCCGGTCCGAGCCGCTTTGGGCGGGAATATGCAGGTACGGGCAGACTTTCGGATTGTCCGCCATCAGCTCCAGTATGGACTCATCAAATTTGCCCGGATGACTGGTTACGAACCGCACCCAGTGAATCCCTTCGATGGCGCTGACCTGCCGGAGCAACTCCGTTAAGGTATAGGTTTTGCCGCCGTCTGTATAACGGTAGGAATTAACGGTCTGGCCCAGCAGCGTAATCTGCTGAATGCCTTCAGCGGCCAGCTTGTGGGCCTGTTCGACAATCACCTGCGGCGGACGCGAGACTTCCGGGCCGCGCACATACGGAACAATGCAGTACGAACAGAAATTGTTGCAGCCGCGCATCACCCGGATAAACGCCTGTGATTTCAGATGCAGCTTATCCGAGTCATGGGCGTATTCGAACGCATCCAGCCGGTCTTCGTCGGCCTCATCGGCCTGACGGATTTTTTCCGATACAGACAAATACTTCCCGCGGTCGACCAGCGCTTGGGCAATCAGAGCCGGCACCTCCGGAAGCTGGCTGGGGCCGGCCACAATGTCCACCGCCTCATGGGCCAGCAGCGCACGGCCGAGCCGCTGGGCCATACAGCCGATAACGGCCACAAGCAGCTGCGGACGGCTCTTTTTAAGATGCCTCAGATGTCCCAGATGGGACAGCACGCGGTCTTCTGCATGCTGGCGCACCGAGCAGGTATTGAGTACAATCACATCCGCCTCGGCGGGGCTGTCCGTAAACGCATACCCCTGCGCGGCCAGCGCCGAACCCAGCAGCGACGCATCCAGCTTGTTCATCTGGCAGCCGAAATTTTTAAGATGAATCTTTGGCTTCTGCATAGACCCGTCAGTATAGCATACCTTCGCTTTAAATCCAAGAGCCGTTCTGCCCGATCAGACAGCCCCGATGCGCCGGAGAAACTGGTCCTCATCAAGGATTTCAACGCCCAGCCGGCGGGCCTTTTCCAGCTTGCTGCCGGGATCCTGACCGGCCAGAACAAAACTGGTCTTTTTGCTGACGGAGGAGGAGGTTTTGCCGCCGTGGTCTTTGATGGTCTGTTCGATCTGCTGGCGGGTGAAGTGCTTGAGCGTGCCGGTCACCACAATGGTCTGTCCGGCCAGAACAGCGGACGCTTTGGGCTTCGGCGGCGTAGGGCTGACACCGGCGGCCAGCATTTGACGGATAACCCTGATATTGGCCGGATTGTGCAGGTATTCATAAATGCTTTCAGCCACCACCGGTCCAATCTGCTCGATCTCGGTCAGACGCTCGACAGAGGCATTCATCAGGGCTTCCAGAGAGCCGAACTCGTCGGCTAAAATCTGCGCTGTCTGCCCGCCTACATTGCGGATGCCCAGCGCCGCAATCAGCCGCCACAGGTCGGCATGCTTGCTCTTTTCGATGCTGTCCAGCACATTGGCAGCGCTTTTGTCGCCCATCCGTTCCAGCTGCACCAGCTGGTCAAAACGGAGCCGGTAGAGGTCGGCAAAACTTTTGACCAGTCCGGCACGGATAAGCTGGTCAATCAGAGCCGGACCGAGTGTGTCGATATCCATCTGCCCTTTGCCGGCAAAATATTCCAGTCGCTCCTTCAGCTGTGCCGGGCAGTCGGCATTGACGCACCGCAGATAGACGCCGCTGTCGTCCTTTTTGACCCTGCCGCCGCAGGCCGGACAAGCCGTCGGAATCTCAAACGGCCGGCTGTCAAACAGATGCCGCTGCTGGATTTTGACATCGACAATCTGCGGAATGATTTCACCGGCCTTTTCAATAATCACCGTATCCCCGCAGCGGACATCCAGCTTCTGGAGCAAATCGAAATTGTGCAGCGACGCACGCTTGACGGTCGTACCGGCCAGCTTGACCGGCTTCAAATTGGCCACCGGCGTCAGAATCCCTGTCTTGCCAACCTGCACGCTGATGGACTCGACCACCGTTTCGGCCTGTTCGGCAGCAAATTTATACGCAATGCACCACCGCGGCGCCCGGCCGGTCAGGCCCAGCCGATCCTGCTGGTCATAGCGGTTGACTTTGATGACCATTCCGTCAATCGGGTAGTCCAGCTTGTCTTTGCGGCCTTCCCACGAGCGGCAAATGGCGATGACCTCATCGATGTTGGCGGCCTTTTGGGTATGGGGATTGACCGGCAGGCCGAACGAACGCAGCTTCTGCAGCGATTCATAATGCGTCTGGGCCAGCGGCCTGCTGACCTGCCCCAGCGCATAGGCAAAAAACGACAGCTTGCGGCCGGCGGTGATGCGGGCATCCAGCAGCTTCAGCGACCCGGCGGCGGCATTGCGCGGATTGGCAAACTCCGGCTCGCCGGCGGCGGCCTTGGCGGCGTTGAGCTGGGCAAAGGCCTTCTTGGACATATACACCTCGCCGCGGATTTCAAGAACATCCGGCAGGCCATCGCCTTCCAGCGTCAGCGGCACTGCACGAATCGTGCGGATATTGGCGGTAACATCATCCCCCCGCCGCCCGTCGCCGCGGGTGGCTCCCTGCACCAGCCGGCCTTTCTCATACCGCAAACTGACGGCAAGCCCGTCGATTTTCAGTTCTACCGTATATTCATAATCCCCCCCTTCAAGACCTTTGGCTATCCGCCGGTCAAACTCCCGAAGCTCCCCTTCGCTGTAGGTATTGTCGATGCTCAGCATCGGGACAGCATGGGCGACCGTTGCAAATCCCTCGACCGGCTGTTCGGACACCCGCTGCGTCGGTGAATCCGGAGTTATCAATTCCGGATGTTCCTTCTCCAGACGCTTCAATTCTGCAAACAGCTTGTCGTATTCCCGATCGCTGATTTCAGGGGCATTATGGACATAATACAGCACATCATGCCGGCGAATCTCTTCCCGCAGCCGTTCAATTTGTTTCCGGATATCCTTCATCAGATACTTTCCTCTGTCTGCGGCGAAAGACCGCACCGAAACACGCTGGTTTTTACAAAACTTTTATACCAGCAAGGGAACATCAAATGGTATTATACATCTAAATAACAGGAAGTAAATCATCAGGAAATCTCGGCAGGAGACCTGCTATGCGATTGACTGTTGCGGTATGCGGGATAATCGGCTTGCTGTGCGGCCTTGCAGATTCCGGCCAGCCCGTCCGGATTGGGCCGGCAGATAGAAACGGCGCTGTCCGGATGCCGGCAGAACAATTCCTCAAAAGCCACTCGTTCAAATCCGAGTATAAAATGAAAATCATCCCCCCGGATTGCCGCATCCATCCTAAAATAACCGTAATTCGTCCTGAATCGGGCATCGACTACAAAACCAGGATTTACGATCCCTATCTCAAAAAATGGCGGCAGAATGGGGCAGAACAAGGCCCGCTGCACAAACGATGGCCCGGCCTGTTTATCAAGCCGGAACAATAAGACTTTGCCCCAGAGACCGCCGGACACTTATTCGCCCGCCTGCTGGATAGGAAGATCCGTCTGAAAGACATCAGCCCATCGCGGAACCGGCTGGAGCAATACGCCGCCGGCAAAATCCACCGGCAGATTGAAGACTGGATGCGCCCGTTCCGGCAGACCCGTCTGGCCGGCTTCCTGCGGCAGCAGATACTCAGCCGCCCGCCCATCCATAAAAAAGCCCCCTGACACACGGGGGCTTCTGTCATTCTGAGAACTCTTATTCGTTACTGCCGTAAATCCACGCCTGTGCGGCTAAGGAGTAATCCACAATTTCATCCGGCCTGAAATACAGACCGATTTCATACGCAGCCGATTCAGGGCTGTCGGAGCCGTGCACCAGATTATACCCGCGGCTGGCGCCGAAGTCGCCGCGTATCGTGCCCGGCTCGGCCTCATTGCCGAAGGTCTTGCCCATCAGCTTGCGGGCCATTTCAATCACTCCGTCGCCTTCCAGCACCATCACCAGAACTGGCGACGACGCCAGATACCGCACGACGCCTTCAAAAAACGGCTTGCCGGCGTGAACTGCATAATGCCGGCGGGCCAGATCTTCGGAAATCTGCATAAACTTGGCGGCAGCGATTTTGAGTCCCTTGTCCTCAAACCGGGAGATAATCCGGCCGACAAGCTGCCGCTGGACAGCATCGGGCTTGATGATAATCAGCGTCCGCTGGGGCATCGGTCTGCCTTTTACACCAAGGAGGCACCCGCAGGCTTACGAGCTGCCGGGGATGATGAAGATTTCTACGCGGCGGTTGGCTTCATTGCCGCCCTTGTTGGGCTTGTTCGGCTCCACCGGACGGTATTCGCCATAGCCCTTGACAGCCATCCGCTCGGGGGCGATGCCGTTCTTGCTGAGCATCTCCTCGACGCTGATAGCCCGATGCACCGACAAATGCCAGTTGGTCGGATGCAGGCGAAGGGTTTCGGCCTTCTTGATCGGCACATCGTCGGTATGGCCCACAATCACCATATCAAACTGCTTGCCTTCGGCGGTATTCATAATTCCGGCCAAGGCTTTCAGCGATTCGGCCGCACTGGCCTGCACCTGATCGCTGCCCAGATTGAACAGCAGGTCGCTCTTGAATTTCAGCATGCCGGTAGAGGCATCGAAATCGATCATATCGCTGGTCTTGGCAAAATCCTGCAGCAGGACATTCATTTCCGCCGGCAGAGGCGTGCCGCCCTGCATCAGCTGATTCTGCATCTGGGCAATCAGGGCCTTCTTCTTTTCAAGGTCTGCTTCCAGAGCGGCGATCAGCGCATCTTTGGCCTGCACATCCGCCCCGCTCCTGCCGGCCAAGGCCTGCAGTTCCTGCAGCTTCTGCTGCAGCTGGCCGGTGCACTGGCTCAATTCATTTTCCAGCTGTTCAATCCGCTGCTGCTGGATGCGGTTTTGCGTCTGCAAGTCATCCAGTTTCCGCTGATTCTGGCAGCCCGTCAGCGCCGCCAGCCCAATACAGCATGCCGCCCATACCAAACCTGTGCCCCTGTTCATTCCAATCCCCTTTCGAACTATCAATCCGTTAATTGTTTGCACCTATACAGTGGATGTCCATCCGTTTTTTTATGTCGGCTTTCGGAGGCCGAAACATTTGATTATTTGCGCTTTTTGGCCGGTTTTTCCTTTTTCGGCTTCGGGGCCTTTTCCTTCTTGGAACCGCCCTGACCGCCCATGGCAGCAGCCAGCGACAGAAGAATCACCAGCAGTATCAATCCGATGGAAATAATCCAGATCAGGCTGATGTCGGCAATCATCGTCTTGGTCAGAATCTTGGCCAAGGACGGCACCACATCCTGCACCGCAGCACCCAGCACGACAGCCGCCAGCACCAGAGCCGCGGCCGGCAGAAACATCGCTATGCCGTACATATTCGTCCGCGGATCCGCCGGAACCACCACTGCCAGCGGGACAGCCCCTGCCCCGACAGGCCCAACGGGAACTGCCGCTTCCGCCGCTTCCGCCGCAAGCGGTGCAGCCGCCTCGGCCGGCGCTTCAGCCGGAGCCATCAGGTCTTCGGGTTCTTCTGCCAGCCCGATCGGCGGTTCGCCAGCCGCGGCGGGAGCTTCGCCGCCGGCGCCTTCGGCACCGGCAGGCAGAATATCGTCCAGCACCGCCCCCAGCGAGGTATCATCCGCCTGCAGCGAAAGGTCCAGCAATCCTGACCCGCTGCCGAAGCTTTCTAAGTTGGCATCGGCATCCAGACTTTCGACTTCATCGGCCGCTTCGGCCGCCTGCGTCTCGGCCTTGGTGTCTTCGGTGAGCTTGTAGGCATCTTCCGTGCCGCTGAGAATGTTGATGCCGACAGAGCCGACATTCGTGTCCCCGCTGCTGAGGTCGCCCATCTGGCTCAGACCAAATCCCCCTTCGCTTTCCTTGGCTTTGGGCTGTTCATCCGCAAAGTCCAGCTCCAAATCCGCAGCCCCTTTATCCCCTGCAGGCCCTTCATCCGGTTCCAGCCGAATCTCCGAAGTTTCTTCCAGCTTGATTTCCAGATCCGAACCTTCTTCCAGATTCAGGCCGGCTGAAGTAATATCAAGTCCGACGATTTCTTCAGCCAGTGCATTGACATCATCGACATTAAACACCGGCTTGCCCGCATCCAGATACTGCCGCAGCTGACCCTGCCTGACAAGTTCCTGAACCTCCTGTTCGGTCTTGCGGAGCTTGTTCATTACTTCCTGCATGTTGTAATAGTTTGCCATGATTTTCTTCCCAAACATGTTTTAGTATGGCTATGTATCGCTCTCCAATCATTATATCGGCCTGCCGGACGCTTGAAAAGTCTTTTTTTTAGGGTTTAACACCTTTGCAAACGCCCCTTTACGCACTGCCGGCGGCAGCAGACTCTTCCCAGCAGCCGGCAGACCAAGCCGACTCGCCCAAAATCCTGTCCAGCTCCTCTTGGCTGACAGCACGGGTCAGGCCCTCCATCGGGTCGGGAGTCCATTCATCCTC
>JAGPMT010000056.1 GCA_018052735.1 Phycisphaerae bacterium
ATTTTTATCCGGCCCGAAAAAACTGCAACGGCGATAAGGTGTTTTGGTCGCGCGGAAGCGGCTGGGTACTGGCCGGAATCGCACGGCTGCTTCAGTATTTACCTTGCGATGATCCCGGCCGCCCTCGCTATGCAGTCCTGCTGCAGGAGATGGCCGAAACGCTCAAAACCCTTCAGCAGCCCGACGGTTTCTGGCATTCTGACCTGCTGGGACCCAATTGCTACAATAATCCCGAAACCAGCGGAACAGGTTTTTTTACATTCGGCATTGCATGGGGCATCAATAACGGCCTGCTGGACCCATCGGTCTATTGGCCGACGGTTGAGGCAGGCTGGGAGGCACTCAAAACCGCCGTTCAGCCCAGCGGCTTATTGGGCTGGGTTCAGCCGGTCGGGGCTGATCCAAGAGCGACCACAGCGACTACCACCGATGTATTTGGGGTAGGCGCCTATTTGCTGGCCGGCAGTGAAGTATATAAATATCTCCTTGCGCAAGATCCCAATTCCATCGAATTATTTGAATCCTATGCGGACGATGCCTCTGTCCGGAAAGTATGGCTTGACGGAGACCGCAACGGCACGGCTGCACACGCAGCGCTTGGGGATTACGGGGACAACTTTATGCTGCTGGCCTATGAGAATAACAAGCCGCCGTACTATGCGCAGACGGACTGCGTGTTTGCAGCGGCCAAGGATTTCACCGCAACCGGGACAGATTATCTGTCTGTCTTGTGCCGGGGTCTTGCCTCGAATGCGCCTGAAGTCGTCTATGTGCGTCTGGAAGATCTGACTGGTGCTGCAGCCGTTAGTGTGATGCCCGATACAGCGGCAGTTCAGACGCCTGTCTGGCTGGAGCTGGCCTTTCGGCTGTCGGATTTTGCGGGGGTCGATTTGACGCAGGTCAAACAGCTCAGCATCGGCCTTGGGGAACCGGGCAGAACCAGTCCCGCCGGCTCGGGGGTAATTCGCATTGACACTCTCCGTCTGGCAGGCCGGCGGTGTGCCGCTGCTGAGGGGGATTTCAACGGCGACTGTACAATCGATATGGAAGATTTTGCAGTTCTGGCCGAACAATGGCAGGATGAGTATGCTCTGGTTATCGACCCTGTCGAGCCGGATGCGGAAAATCTGCTGGCCTTCTGGTCATTGGATGGGGATTACAATGATTCTTCCGGCAGAGGCTGCCATGCTGTGCCGGCAGGCAATCCGGTGTTTATCAATCCGGGGCATATCGGCCAGTCTGTTTATTTCGACGGCGCAAGCTATCTGAATTGTCAAAACAGTGCTGATATGACATTGCATCAGGGCGGAACTGTATCCGCTTGGATTAAAAGCTCCGGCTTGACAAATCCGTGGGCATCGGTAGTGACCAAGGGGATTCAATCCTGGCGATTGATTCGCAACAATACATCCAGCGCCATATCGTTTCATTTTAACTGGTCCGGCGGGGAATATCAGGCCAATGGCAGCACGCCGGTTTTGGACAACCAATGGCATCATCTGCTGGCGGTCTATGACGGCTCAAGTCTTCGGCTCTATGTCGACGGCCAATTGGATGCGGCGGCGGCTGCGCCTGCTGCTGTAAACAGCCGAACCGATCCAGTCTATATCGGCAGCCGGGTGGACAAGCCGGCATCGCGAAGCTGGACCGGACAGATTGATGAGGTTCGTATCTATGACAAGGCCCTGAATCAGGAAAATCTGCTATGGCTGGCGGAAAAGGGACCGCTTGTTCAGATTTCAGAAGCCCGGCCGGCTGATTTAATGCCTGATGGAGTCATTGATATTCAGGACCTTCGGATCTTTGCCCTGTCGTGGATGGAACGTGCTGTCTGGCCCTGATAGACCCTCTGCCCGCAGCATAGCGGATGTCCGGCAGAAGAATCAGTCCGGCCAAATCCCGCTATAGACCTCCGCCGCAGGTCCAGTCATATAAACGCAGTTGTCCTGTTCGCTCCAGTAAAGGTCTAAATCGCCCCCCGGCAGGTGAGCTCGAACCCGGCGCTGGCAGCGTCCCGTCAGCACCCCAGCCACGGCGCAAGCGCAGGCCCCTGTGCCGCAGGCCATTGTAATGCCGCTGCCTCTTTCCCATGTTTTCATAATAAACTCCTCGGGGCTGACAGATTTGACAAAATGCACATTGATACGCTGGGGAAACAGTTCATGGTGTTCAATCAACGGACCGATATGTGCCAATTCAATGCTTTGCAGATCTTCACAGAAGAAGACGGCATGCGGATTTCCCATCGATACGCATGTCATCGATAGCGTCTGGCCCTCAATCGCCAATTCCTGATCGATAACGCATTCTGCGTCCCCGGCAACAGGAATCCGGGACGCTTCCAGAATCGGCTGGCCCATATTAACGCAAACCTGCCGAACCTTGTCGTTTTTGTCGATATCAAGGCCTACCGTCAGGACTCCCCGTCCGGTTTCTATCCGCAGGGAAGATGCAAAGGTGCCTAATCCGGGGACGGAAAACTCCGTATGCGTCCGCGCCAGATGATGGTCGTAAACATATTTGGCTACACAACGGATGCCGTTGCCGCACATCTGGGCTTCAGACCCATCGGCATTGAACATCCGCATTTTGGCATCTGCAATAGTCGAAGGACAAATCAGAATCAGCCCGTCTGAGCCGATTCCAAAGTGCCGGTCGCTGACCTTGACGGCTAACTGAGTCGGGTTTTGAACCGTTTGACTGAAGCAGTTGACATACACATAGTCATTGCCCAGACCGTGCATTTTTGTAAATTCCATCATTTTCTCCTGTATTGCAGCACTTTTGTCGCCCCATGTCATCCATTATAAAGAAAAGACAAGGGCCATAAACGGACTATTTACCCTTTGAGGACAGTATTATACACTGCTTCGATGACATCTACCATCGCATGCGGGGCAAATTTGTCGCGGACGGAAATCCGTCCGGCCTGACCGAGACGCTGCCGAAGATCGGCATCGGCAATCAATACCTCACAGGCTTTTGTCAGTTGATCGATATTTTCCGGCTCGACCAGAAAGCCGGTCTGCTGATTGACAACTTCCTTGGCGCCGTCAATGTCGAAGCTGACGACAGGTTTGGCACACAGCATCGCCTGCGGCAGCACGCGGGCCAGCCCTTCACGCAGCGAGCAGTGAACCAGAATATCGGAAGCATGCAGCGCCAGCGGAATCTGCTGGGGTGTCAGCAGGCCCGTGAAGCGAAAGCGGTCTTCGACACCGGCAAAATGGATCTGCTTTTTCAGCGGCTCTGCCAAGATGCCGTCTCCTACAAACAGCCAGAAGCAGTTTGGATAGTTTGGAGCGAGGCGGCGGGCAGACTCAATAACATAATCATGCCCCTTCAAGTTGAACAGACGTGCTATTTTTACCAGCACCACCGCATCCGAGGGGATATGGTATTGCCGGCGGAAAGCGGCGATGTCGTCCGGCTTGGGGGGGCTCAGGTAGGCCTCTTGGTCAATAGCCGACCAAGCCGTTGTAAAGGGTTTATCCAGCCCAATGCCGGCGGCTTTGCATTTTTCGGTCATCGTATCGGCAACGGTGATGAAGGCATCCGTGCGTGTTGCGGCTGCTTTTTCAACGGCAATGTAAAAGCGGTTCAGCAGGGGATTCTGATAGGGGTGAAAGGCAAGGCCGTGAATGGTATGCACAACAGCGGGTTTGTTTGCCGCTGCGTTTTTTAAAGCCCAGCCGGCATACCGTCCCAAAATGCCTGCCTTGGCCGAATGGGTATGAACAATATCCGGATCCAGCTGCTGCAGCAGTTTTTTGAGTTTGAAATAAGCCCCGATATCGGCAATCGGATTGATTTCCCGCTGGAGGTCGTCGAGAACAACGGTGCGGTAGCCGGCCGTTTGAGTCTGCTCAAACAGCGCTCCTTCGGGGCCCTCTGCCGGTCCGGTAATCAGGGTTACTTCATGGCCGCGCTGAGCCAGCAGCTTGCAGGTAATCAGCGTGTTTTCCTGAGCGCCGCCCAGAATCAGCCGTGTTATAATGTGAACAATCTTCATTTCTTAAAATCCCTGCTGCACCTTTTAGCCGCCCAAAGCATGCCGGTCAATTGAATGCTGCTAATAGTATATTTTCATCAGACACAAACCAGCCGCCGGAGCGATAGGGCCTGCTGCATTGCGGTCTTTGGCTGCAAGAATGTGCTCCATCGATTCCGGACGCCAGCGCCCTCTGCCGATTTCAACCAATGTGCCGACGATGTTTCGCACCATATTGTACAGAAAACCGTCGGCTTCGATATCGATAACGATATGCGGCTTGCTGTCTGTGACGGAACATCTGCAGACGGTACGAATGGAACGTTGACGCTGGTCTGCCGCCGAAGCAAATGACTTGAAGTCGAACGTACCAATCAGCCGCGCTGCGGCCGCCTGCATTGCTGCCGCATCGAGATGTCCCGGCCGGTGCCAGCAGTACCGGATTTCCATCACCGGCCGAATCGGGGCGGTGCAGATCGTATAGCGGTACCACTTGCGTTTGGTGCTGGCAACAGCATCAAAGTCGGAGCCGACTTCAACGGCTTCGGCAATAGCGATATTATCAGGCAGCAGCCTGTTAAGTGCCTTGGCTATGCGGTTTGTTGGGATGGGACTGTCGAAATCGAAATGGGCTACTTGCCCGAGGGCATGCACGCCCGCATCTGTTCGCGATGAGCCGATGACCTCGATTTTCTGACCGCAAAGACGCTCTAATGCAGCTTCCAGCGTCTCTTGAATTGTCAGCTGCTGCGGCTGCCGCTGCCAGCCGTGATAGACTGTCCCGTCATAATGAATTTCAAGTTTTATTCGTCTGAAAGCCATAAAGAACCCAGAACACAGAAAAACAGGCGTGCTGGCGTCTGTTTTCTGCGTTCTATGTTCTTACTTTACAGCAGTTTTTCCGCAATTTGGATGGCATTCAGAGCGGCTCCTTTGCGAATCTGGTCGCCTGCCACCCAGAGATTGATGCCCCGATTGTCGGGTATCGATTCATCCTGCCGGATGTGGCCGACATATACATCATCTTTGCCGGTAGCATCCAGAGGCATTGGAAAACGGTTATTTGCCCGGTCATCTATAATGCTCACGCCCGGCGCTGTGCTCAACAGGTCCCGAACCTGGTCAGGGGTAATCGGATGCGTAAACTCTAAATTAATGCTCTCGCAGTGCGTCCGCAAAACAGGCACCCGTACACAGGTACAGGTAATAGCAATGCTGGGGCAGTTGAAGATTTTCTGGGTTTCTTTAACCATCTTCATTTCTTCTTCATTATACCCGTTCGGTCCAATTTTAGAGTCATGGCAGTACAGATTGAACGCCAGCTGATATTTCAGGGCCTTGCAGGTAACGGGTTTGCCGTCCAGAACTTCACGGGCCTGCTGAAGCATTTCCAGCATGGCCGACTGCCCAGCTCCGCTGGCTGCCTGATAGGTGCTGACTACCATCCGTTTGACAGGATTGGCCTTATGCAGCGGCCAAACGGGTACATTGGCAATGATGGTTGAGCAGTTCGGATTGGCGATGATGCCTTTGTGCTGCCTGATAGCTTCCGGATTTATTTCGGGAACAACCAGCGGCACCTGCGGATCCATCCGAAAAGCCGATGAATTATCAATCACAACAGCCCCGGCTTTTACGGCAGCAGGAGCGAATTCCTTGCTGCGGGCCCCGCCGGCGGAAAACAGGGCGATATCAATCCCCTTAAAACTGTTGGCTGTCAATTCCTCGACGATGTAGGTTTTCTTCATAAACTCTATTTTTTTGCCGGCCGAACGCGAACTGGCCAGCATCTTTATGGAGTCAAACGGGAACTTGCGCTCCTCAATAATTTTCAGAAACTCTTGTCCGACAGCGCCGGTTACGCCGGCTATGGCAATATGTCTGCCCATTATATTTACTCCTGAATAAATAAGTTTTATTTATACTATCACGGTAAAAACTTATATGTTACCAACCATTGATGAATATTTCAACATTTTTTTGATGGAACCAGAGTCGGGTCTTTTTACCTTGAAGGTTAAAACCGATTAGGGATGCAATAAGTGCAGGCACTATTGGGTGTGATATAGAGCATTTCCTGTAAAAGGTTTGCGGCAAAATGCGGCGTTGGGCGACAGTTCCAACGGGTATCGGACGGCATGCAAGAAGTCGCAAGTTCGGGATGGCTGTGGCGGCAGATGGCGACTCTATCTGTCCGATGCCGCCGATGGGGGCAGACTCCCTATGAGGGAATTATATGTGAATATATGTAAATACCTGTATCTATGGAAAATTTGGCTAAAAATCCATA
>JAGPMT010000057.1 GCA_018052735.1 Phycisphaerae bacterium
GCATTGAGTACATTATGCCGTCCGGGAAGCCCGATACGGATATGTCCTAACAGGGTTTCATTATGGTACACATCGAATTCATAACTTCCGCCGGACAAATGCAGATTCCGAGCCGAATAGTCACAAAAGCTTTCAAGACCGAAGGTTATGATTTTAGGGCCTGTTTTCAACCGCCGTAGAATGCGGGCGACATTTTTATCCTGACCATTTGCTATAATGTACCCATCCGGCTTGACTTGTTCTACAAAATCGCCAAAGGCCTCAACAATTTCGTCTTCATCGCGATAATAATCCAGATGATCCTGCTCAATATTTAGCACAACGGCAATTGTTGGGTGCAGATTCAGAAAACTGCGGTCGTATTCGCAGGCCTCGGCGACAAAAAAATGGCCATTGCCAACACCGCTGGAGCCGCCTAATTGGGGGATGTCCGCGCCGACAATAAAGTTTGGTTTCAGGCCTCCCCTATCCAAAATCCATGCCAGCCAGCCGCTGGTAGTGCTTTTGCCGTGTGTGCCGGCTATGGCAATACCCGTATACCGGTCAAACAATAAGCCCAGCATTTCAGCATACTTATAAATAGGAAGTCCGCGCTCGGAAGCGCCTGCCAATTCGGGATTGGCCCCTGTAATAGCAGCGCTGATAACGACTTCGTCGGCGTCTGGAGGGATATTGTCAGGGCTGTGGCCCAGTGTGACGGCAGCGCCGCGGGTGCGGAGCTGGCTGATGACGGGGCTGTCGGACATATCCGAACCCGATACTATAGCTCCGTTCTTCATTAGAACCTTGGCCAAACCGCTGGTCCCGATGCCGCCAATGCCGATAAAATGATATTTCTTGCCTTTAATATTCATTCTTTAAGAACCTTGTACTTTATATCGGCAGAAGTTGTAATCGAAACACAGAGCTTTTTTCAAGAAGATTTCTGCAGTTTTATATCTCCCAGCCGCCGAAGGATGGAAAATTCAGGAAGAAAAACAGGCAGCTGGATGAATTGGCCGTTGGTGGCGATATCGCGGTATTCACCTGCAACCGTTTTCAAGGGAACGGAGAGGGTAATTTCGGATAACTGGCCGTCTGGCGTAAGAACTTCAAGGGTATCGCCTGAGCGGATAGTATTGCGAACTTCAATTGTGCAGCCGTCGGCAGCAGAATGAATGACATTGCCGACAAAAACAGATGTGCCTTCGGAGATGCTTTTATCGACAGAATAATCTTCCGGCATAATGGCTCCCCTGATAAATCCTGCTGAATAGCCGCGATTGGGGATCCGATTGAGCAGCTGGAGCCCTTCTTCCTGTGTGAAAGTTTTACCGTCGATGACCTGCCGGTAGAATGACACGACTGAAGACAAATAATGAATTGACTTCATCCGCCCTTCGATTTTAAAGGATCCGATGCCTGCCGCCGCTAATGCAGGCACATACTCCCATAGCGCAAGTTCTTTGCTGTTAAACAGATATAAGCCGCGGTTGTCCTCAAAGACAGGCAGAAACTGCCCCGGCCGTTTTTCTTCGACCAGATAATACTTCCAGCGGCAGGGGTGTTTGCACTCGCCTCGATTGGCCCGAGCACCAGCAAGGTAATCACTGATAGCACACCGCCCGGAATAGCTGAAGCAAACCGCACCATGAATGAAGACTTCTGTGTCAACCTGACCGGCAAGATGCAGTTGAATTTCCTGTATTTGTTCCAGCGATAATTCCCGGGCTAAATTAATCCGTTTTGCCCCGAGTTCCTTGTAGGCAAGAGCGGCTTGCCAGCTGGTGGTGTTGGCCTGTGTGCTGATGTGCACAGCGGCATGGAGATGGAGTTTTTTTAATTCCGCAAGAACCCCCACATCCGAAATGATAAATGCATCAGCCCCTATGCTGTCAAGCTGTTTTGCCAAGCGGATCAGCTTGTCGTATTCCTCGCTGAAGGGGTAGATATTCAGCGTGATATACCCTTTTTTGCCGCGAGCGTGCAGATAATCCAGACCGTCTTTGGCATCTTTGAGAGTGAAATTGCCTGCAAAACTGCGCAGCGAACCGAACTCCATCCCAAAATAGACTGCATCGGCCCCATAGGCACAGGCGAATTTGAGTTTTTCGAGCGTTCCGGCCGGGGCGAGCAGTTCGGGTTTTTGTTTGTTTATCGTCATCTGTTATCGGTTGCTTGCAGTGTTGAACAGTGCTGACGCAGGTGCAGTTTGACATCAATGAATGTCTTGAGCCCAACCAATAGCACCAAGATGCCGACAGGTGAGCCTAACGTTTTCGATAGAAAACCTCCGAACAAAATGGCGATATGCAGTATAACAATCCGCCCATAGGGCTCCGACATCAGGGTTCGCAAGTTTGTTTTAATATATTCACCTCTGTAAAGGAAATTATAGCCGAATGAGATGCCATGACTGATGAATAAACCGGCAATAGCATATACCATATTCAGAGGGATCATTCCAATAACCTCCCCGATGACATGGAATAACAGCTGAATAAAAACCAAAAAGCAGGGCCATGACTGCTGCGGCAAGATGCCGCCGGAGATAGTCCGCCCAAAAAGAACCATCACAAAAAGCCCATGTCCAGCTGTAAATCCGCCGTAGTGAATCAGAAAAAAGGGAATCATGAAAAGCTTGCCCAGATGCCCGGCCGGATGGGGGGATTTCACCAGAATCATTTTTACAATATTGTAAAAACCGAGGATTACATTTTCCGCCCAGTACAGCAGGACCATCGCAAAGGCGTCCCAGTCCAGAAACAATACTCCGAAAAGAGGCAGGGTATTGGCGGCCAGCAGGGAAGCCAGCGGCAGATTGGACAGCATATTTTGCAAACGGATTATCCGAGCATACGACGGCATAGATTTTCAGCATACAATTTCGGCTGCGTTTGTTCTTGAGAAGATTTTATCAGATTGGCCTCGGCAGGCAAGACAAAGTTGGCTGTCCTTTGGCAGCGCGGAAAAAAAGAAGGGGCCGCTTGCTGCTGCGGCCCCTTCGGGTAAAGTGACAAGGCAGTTCCTATTTATTGTAAACCGATTCCAGCTTGTCCAGATGTTTCTGCAGGTCGGGGTTGTCTGTGGTTTTGAGCACATCGCTGTTGCTGCGCTCGTGATCGGAAATTTTCTTCAGATCGTTGATATTGCTGGCCACCTGCGGCGTCAAAAATATCAGCAGCTCGGTTTTTTCCTTTTCCACGGTTGTGCGTTTGAACAGTTCGCCAACCAGCGGGAGATCGCCAACCAGCGGTACCTTGCTGACCGATTTGGTTTCGGTATCCTGCATCAGACCGCCGATGACGATGGTCTGTCCGTTCTGAACGGCCACCCGGCTGGAGGAAGAGCGTTTGGCAAATACCGCGGCATTGACTGTCTCGGAAATCGGAACTGTTTCAGCGGTTGTGGTTGAGATTTCCGGCTTGACATCCATAATCACCAGCCCGTCTTCATTGATGGTCGGCGTAACCTCCAGAATAATGCCGATATCCTCGTACTCAATGGTATTGATGGTTTGTCCCGTTTCGGTCATTCGCGTATCACGGATGAAGGGGACTTCCTGACCGACGGTGATGGTAGCGGTCTGGTTGTTGCTGGTCAGGATATACGGACGGCTCAAGACATTAAGCCGGCCGATTTTTTCCAGAGCCCGCAGCGTAGCCGTCAAATCCGATTGAATAATTTTGGTCGTCAGACCGCTGGTGTTGTCGCCGCTGGCAAGATTGGTGGGGAAGATGGTTTTAACTTCCTGACTATCGCCGTCGGGCTGCAGATTCAGGTGCGAAAACTCCACCCCCAAATCGATATCATGGCTGGTTGTTACTTCAGCCAGCAGCACCTTAATCAGCACCTGCGGCACCGGATAATCAAGGTCTTCAATGATCTTCTTTATCTTTTCATAATTTCTCGAAGACGTCATAATCAGCAGGGAGTTGGTATCTTCATCCGCTTCAATATACACCTCATCCGAAATGTCGGAGCTGGCAGCAGTTGTGCCGGTGGCCCCCCCGAACATCCCCCCCAAACCGGTCTGTACATTGCGGGCGGTGCCGCCGCGGCCGGTGGTTGTACGCGATGTGCCCATCTGATTGAGCTGCTGGAGCTCCTGAAACAAGCTGTTGAGCTTATCCTTGAGATTGGCAGCTTTGGCATTTTTGACCTTATAAACAAACAGCTGCCGCTCATCGCGGGGATTTGCATCCAGTTCGGCAACCACCTTGGCAATGACCTCCAGCACATCCGATGGTCCGCTGACCACGACAGCATTGGTCTGAGTGTCCGCCGAAGCAATGACCCGCGTGTTGGCATTGCCGCCGCTGCTCTGGTCCGACTGCTGTGAGCCGCGGTCGCGCCCGCCGGGACCCCCGCGGCCGAATTCCATCATCCGGGCAAACGGATTAGTATCCGACCGGGATGTCTGCTGGGTGCTTTGCTGCTCAAAGACTTCATTAATAAGCTGGGCTGTATTGCGTGCATCAGCATACATCAGCCGAAACACCCGAACATCGATAACAGCGGCCATCTGCGTATCGACAGCCTTGACAATCTTGCAGATTCGCTTGATATTGGCGGTGGTATCCGTAATAATCAGACTGTTGCTGGCCTCATTGGATGTTACCACCGCATAGCTGGGAAGCAGAGCAGAGATGTCTTCCCGCAGCCGGGCAGCATTGGCATACCGGATAGGGATAATGTGGGTTACAATGTCATCGCCGGCGACGATTTTATCCGGATCGCTTCCAGTGGTGACCGGCAGATTCATCTGTTTGGCGTTTTCAATAGGAACCATTTTCAGTGTGCGGTCCATTCGTACAGCCGCGTAGCCCTGTTCTTTCATAATAGTATTCATCAGGGAAATAACTTCATCAATACTGAGCGGCTGTTTGCTGATGAGGTTGATGCGCTTGGTGGGAAATGTTTCCGCGACGATCACAAGCCCTACGCTTTCGGATAGATAATCCAGAATATCTTCAACCAGCGCATCCTGAAAGTTCAAAAGAAACCGTCCGTCGAGGTCAACAATGCCGTTGGGATCGGCTGGGCCGGCTTCTTGGGCCCCGACAGGTGCCGGCAGAGTCAGCAGACACATAAAAGCCGCAATCACAATCAAATAATTTTTTCTGTTCATAAGACCTGTTCCTTTATTTTATCGGTTAAGTTCTCGATTTCGCCTTTCTATCATCTGCCGCAGCAGTTCTTCCTGACTTTGTGAGCCGGCTGGAGCCCTCGGCGCCGCAGGGGCAGCTGGAGCCGCCGTCGGAGCTGTCTGGCCGGAATCACGTCTTCCGCTTTCCCGCTTGCCGAATGCGTCGCCGATTTTGATATCCCGAACCTGCCCGTTTTCTTCAAAGACAACACGGTCAATAAAAATTTGGCGAATTGTGCCATTCAGTACCTCGCTGCCGATTTCTGCCCGGAGAGTTTGGCCGCTGATGGCATCTTCGACAAAGGCAATCTTACGGCTGCCCTGTTCGGCAATCCCCCGCAGCATATACAGCGCTATAACCACCGGCTTGACTTCTTCAGCCGGTTTTTCGTCGTTGCGGGACGACCGAGGCCGTGCCGGCGTACGCAGCCGCGAAAAGATGTTCTGCTGCGAAATAATTCGGTAGCGGTCGTAGCCGGTTAATTCCTTCCCGTTTTCAGAATTAGGCCGAAGGTCCTCTGTTTGGGCTGCCGGCGGCTCAGCAGAGGCCGATTCCGACTCTATTTGCTGCTCGGAATCGGGTGCCGGTTCAGTAGCTGCTGTTTCAGCTTTTTGTACAGTTTTTTCGGCTGTCTCGGCTGATGAGACCGGCTTTTCCGGCTGGGTGCCGGCAGGCGGTTCCTGTGCCTGCAGAATCGCTCCTATTGCCTCGATAACTTCTGCCGGCGGGGGCGTTAATGCTTCCCCCGGCAGTCCATAGGCCTCCGGTTCTTCCATCGGCGGAGGGGGGATATCCGGGCCGGCGTACAGCGATTCTATGCATACAGCTGACAGCAGAAATAGGACTATAAATAAGGGCATTCGTGTCATGATTTTGTATCCTTTGCAGATTCAGGCTTAATCAGGTAGATACTGGACAGCTTTAATTGAAGTGTCATCTGCGAGCCGTTCTCATCGGCGGCGCCGAGCTGGAGCGATTTAATCCGCAGCGGCAGCTTGGATGTTTCAATATCCCACAGAAACTGTGTTACAGCCGCCATTGTGCCGCTGCCCGAGACCA
>JAGPMT010000036.1 GCA_018052735.1 Phycisphaerae bacterium
CGAAATTTTTAAAAAATTTTATCTTATTATAAACCATTTATATATATGTACTTATGAAAAATACAAAAGAAGTTTACACCCAAAAAGGGCATCAAAAACATGCAAAAACACATTTTGCAGATATTTAGTGAGATACTTTTTCTAATCCCAAAGGGGGGATGGCAATCCGTGAACAAGGATTAAGTTGCGGGGACTTTAGAGTCGCATAAAAATACGGCATTGCAAGAAATCTGTCTATTCTTAAGGATGTTATAGGACTTATCAAATGCATTAACAACAAAAGGCAGCGACGACGATGCCGAGCCTGATGTGTTGCATACCGATGGGAAACCAAGACTATGCGTTCGAAATAATGGACCATAACAATCAGGATGTCAGGAATCTGAAATGTCCTGACTGCTGTAGGAAATGGTTTGTTGTCCCGCTGATAACTCTGCAGCGGCCAGACAATCACCATCCCTAAGTATTTGCAGGGGCATTATTGTTGCGGCTGCATAGGGAAAGCAGAATCGATTTTGCTGTTGGCCAATTCTGCAAGAAACCGACTGATGCGATCGCATACCAATGCAAGGTACTGCTTTCCTTTTTGGCAAGCGGGGGGAAAATCGCTGCTTACGGCGCAATGGTCATTGAGCTTTGAAAAGTCACGGCTGGTTGTAATCCAGCCTTTTTGTATTGCTTCAAACCGGAAGGGGGGAACCCGCCCGTCGCCGGCGTTTTCAGGGTCGACCAGTTCCGGACAAATCTCCATTGCAACCGATGTCTCCATCGCGCCGGCGTGATCATCGCCTTTCCCAAACCATTCCTCGTAGATATCCGAACCGACTTTCCACCAGTCACACAGAAACAGATAGATGTCTGTTTCGTACTGAATCTGCCTGGCCAGCGGCTTAAAATCATTGCCGCCGTGGCCATTAATGATCACGACTTTTCGAATGCCGTGTTTGCGAAGCGATAATAGGATCTCGGTAATATACGCATCCAAAACCTTCTGTGAAACATGTACAGTAAGCGGAAAGGCCATCAGGTTGCAATCCACGCCGAAGGGGACAGCGGGAAGGCAAATAACGGATTGACAGTGCGGCCAAGCCTTTTGACACGATGTCAGCGCAACATATTCGCTGTGGATGACATCCATTCCTTCCGGCAAATGCCGATTATGGGCTTCCACTGCTCCCACCGGCAGCACAGCCACTTCGTAATGATGCCGGCGGATGCAGGATAAACTGGCCCGCCTTAAATCCCATGCAGCTCGAGTTGTATCCACAGTCGATACTCCTTAATGAAAGTCCATCGTATGCAGTCCAGACCTTACGGATTACGGATTTGGTCATATTTCTGTGCCGACGGCACCTGATAGATTCTCTCCAATTCCCGCAGTTGCCTTAGCATCAGTTTCCGGATTTCGGCATAGTCGGGCAGTCCGTATACATTGTTGATTTCGTAGGGATCGCTTTTCAAATCAAACAGCTCCCATTCGTTGTAATCATAATAACAGATCAGTTTATAGCGGTCCGTGCGAATCCCGAAATGGCGGGGCACATTGTGTTCGCCTTTTTCATAATAGTGGTAATACAAGGCTTTCCTCCATCGATTCGGTACTTTGCCGTCAAACAAAGAACACAGACTGACACCCTGCATTTCATGGGGCACCGTCAGCCCGGCAGCTTCCAGAAACGTTGGCGCAAAATCAATATTCTGTGCCAGAGCGGAAACCCGAATGCCTGCTTTTATATGGCCGGGCCAGCGGGCAATAAACGGCATGCGAAAGGATTCTTCATACATCCAGCGTTTGTCATACCAGCCGTGTTCGCCGAGGTAAAAGCCCTGATCGGCACTGTACACCACCAGCGTATTACGAGCCAATCCGGACACTTCAAGCCAGTCCAGCAAGCGTCCGATATTTTCATCCACGCTGGCGATGCACCGCAGATAATCCTTGACATACCGCTGGTATTTCCACCGCAGAAGGTCTTTGCCGGATAGATTGGCTTTTTCAAAAGCCGCATTTCGGGGGCTGTATGCGGCGTCCCACTGCTGCCGCTGCTCAGGCGTCATTCGCGCACGTTCGGCATTGCTGAAGCTGCGGCCCAGAGCATCCTTGAGCGGACTGCCGGCAACCTTGAGATCGCTGTCCATCATCAAATGACGGCCTATCTCCATCTCATTGTTCTTCAGCATTGGATTGCGGCTGGCATAATCATCGAATAGCGTGGGCGGTTCCGGAATCTCCGCATCTTCATACAAATGCAGATGTTTCAGATTGGGCATCCAGTTTCGGTGGGGGGCCTTATGCTGACACATCAGCAGGAACGGCTTGCGGGCATCACGCTGTGCGGAAAGCCAGTCCAGTGATTTATCGGTAATGAGGTCGGTGACATAGCCGATATGGCGGGTTTTTCCGGCGGGAGTTAAGAAGTCAGGATTGTAATAATTGCCCTGATCCGGCAGGATGTCCCAGTAATCAAACCCAGTCGGGTCGGATTTCAAGTGCCATTTCCCGATCAGAGCCGTTTGATAGCCTGCCTGACGCAGCATCTGGGGAAATGTGGGCTGTGTGCCGTCGAAACGGTCCATGTTGGTCATTACGCCGTTGGCATGGCTGTGTTTGCCGGTCAGAACAGCCGCTCGGCTGGGCGCACAGATCGAATTGCAGCAGTAGCATCGGTCCAGTATGATTCCTTCTCGGGCCAGCCGGTCAATGTTCGGCGTCTGATTGATTGTTGAACCGTAAGCGCTGATCGCCTGAACGGCATGATCATCGGAGAAAATAAAAAGAATATTCGGCCGTTGTTGGGGAAGGCGGTTGGACATCGCCTCAACGAGCGCACTGGCCGAGCCGATTTGAAACCCTAAGAATTTAACAAACTCACGTCTGTCCATTGTTTCTTGCATCCATTGGTTATTTGTTGACGTTGCTGTGCTGAATAGCGGTATTGGCCGGCTCTGTCTATTCCGAGAGGATTTCATTGCCCTTTACTGCGGGGGCATAATACAAGCCCAGGCGGCTGAGTACCGGGCAATCGGTGGAATCCTCAATGCGCAGCCGAACCCGCCGCGTTCGGACGGGCGAGACCCGAAGCAGCCGCTTGTATCCAATCGTTGTCCCTTCCGCAATCGGCTGCCATTGATCATGGATCCATGCATCGATCCCAAAGGCCTTCACACGCTGGCCCTGTGCTATATACTCCTGAATCAGGATAACATTAAAACGCGTTTCCTCTGGCAGGTCCAGTTCGACCCAGCCCTTGGTAATGCCGTTGTCTGTTGCCCAGATGGAGTCGAAATCCGAATCCAGCAGGTTCTGGGGATGATACACTTGTCTGCCGCTGCGCACGTTGGACGCTGCTGCCGCCGCCCCTTTGGCATAATCGGTCTGAAAGATTTGGTCCAGAGCCCGGCGAAACAGCAGGAGACGCTCTCTGTCAACAGGATGAATCAAGCCGCGCCTGTCAGGGGGCACATTCAACAGCAAAAGACCATTCCGTCCTACGGACTTGAAATAGATATCCAGCAGCTGCTCCACCGTTTTGACCTGACGATCCTCGGCGGCATGGTAAAACCATCCGGGGCGTATAGAAACATCGCATTCGGCCGGCACCCAGTCGGTTCCGTCAATCTGGCCGGTGTTCAGTTTATTTCGGTCTGCACGGCCGGGGGCGAAATTGCTTCTTTGCAGCAAGGACCAGCAGGTCTCTCCGGCCGTCCCGTCTTCGTTGCCGACCCAGCGGCAGTCGGGACCGTCGTCGGCAAACAGGCAGGCATCGGGCTGGAGCCTGCGCACCAATGCACGGTACATTTCAAAGTCGTAGACCTGATTTTTCCGAAGGGGACTGTCCAAGCCGGGCGCCCCGTCAAACCAGACCTCTCCCAAGGGGCCGTATTGCGTCAGCAATTCTGTCAGCTGCCCCATATAAAAGGCGTTGTATTCGGAAGAGTTCCCATAGCTGGGTTCATGCCGGTCCCAGGGGGAAACATAGATGCCAAAATCAAGGCCGGCCTGCCGGCAGGCCTCGGATAGGTCAGCCAGCAGGTCGCCCTGACCATTCTTCCAGGGACTGTTTTTAACCGAATGGTCGGTGTAGCGGCTTGGCCATAAACAGAAGCCGTCGTGGTGTTTGGCTGTGAGGATGACCATTTTCATCCCCGCCTCTTTGAAGACACGAACCCATTGGTTCACATCGAGTTCAGAGGGATTGAAAAGGGACGGATCTTCTGTCCCGTCGCCCCATTCCCTGTCGGTGAAGGTATTGATTGAAAAGTGCACAAAGGCATTGTATTCCCGCTGCTGCCAAAGCAGCTGGCGGGGATGCGGAAGAACATGCGTTTTTGTGCCGATGACGGCCTCGATTGTGTCATCCCCGGCCCCTTTTGCAGTGCAGGCCAACAGGAGTACAGCGACAGTAAACAACGGGGCTGATGCGAATGAAAGAGACGGGCGTTTTGCTGTGTCCATTGGATACCTCGGATTGTTCGTGCTGCGATTCTTTTTGATCATACTGTTCATCTCCGGCTATAAAACCTAAGGGGCCTCATTGGCTGGCCTGATTGCCATTATATCCAATTCTGCTGCTGAGGCATAATAACTTTTTCCGTGTTCGTTGAGTGCTGTAAGTTTGAAAAACCGGGCGGTGCGGGGCGTGTCAAACAATATATCCTGCCATTGGGCTGTATTGGCCAAATTGCCTTGTTTGACTGTAGTCCAGTGCTGTCCATCTTCACTGACAGACACCTCATAGGCATTGATGCGGCCGTTGGTGGAATCTTGACGGGCCAGATACCGGAATCCGGCCAGAGTATAGACCGTGGAAAAATCCACATGAATTTCATGCGGAAAGGGTTTGCGATTTGTCTGCCAATTGGTGTGCCAATAGGTCTCAGTGCGGCCATCGATGACATGGTGCGCTTCCCCTTCGCCGGGCTGAAAGCTGTCGGTGTACAGAATTTTCCAATCGGACTTGTCCAGCTCCAGCAAATCGTAATATGGGGGATAATCAGCACGGACCGCCATGCTTTTTAATCCGTCTTCAGAACAGCTTTGAGCAAAGATTGTTCCGGCCTGATCAAATACAAAGGGGCCGGCATACGGACGCATTTCGGAGGCTTTGTTGGTGCTCTCAAGCCGGTAAACGATACTTGTGCCTGCTGGTGTGGATAGGGTAATTTGACGGGAGTATCCGCCGGCTGCATTGGGCACTTTTTGATCTGCTATTTCCGGAGGCAGGGGGACAGGAAGGACGGTTCTGGCCTGCTGAGCCATGTTGCGGGTATCGCTGGTATGGACAGGGCAGATCGAATAGTGCATCTGTGTCGATTCCGGAGTGAAACGGTATTGATTCATCGGAGCAGGCCCGCAGCTGGCCCCGCCTAGTCCCATATGCTTGGCATCAATGCACAATACAATCTCGCTGCGGGGGATCACACGATGGATATGGCCGGCGCGATCGAAATCCAGAGCCGTGTTATGATGCGCACTGACGGAGTATGTTCCTCCCGTAATGACCATCATGCCGCGGCCCGAAGAATCCGTCAGGGCTGCCCAGCGGACATCGGTTTTATTGCCGTTTTCCTGCGGCCGTACATACGGTTCATACTGATCGGCTACCTGCCCCTGATAGAGACCGATATCGGCGCTGCGTTTGCGGTCCACATAGCTTTCATGCGGTCCGCGGCCCAGCCATGTAAATGTTGTATAATCCGAACCGATGAACATCTGCACCCCCACCTTCGGCAGCAGCGGCATAGGTCCATAGGGTTCTATTGTATTCTGCACATCGATCCAGCCGTTGCCGAAGACTGTAAACAAAGCGGTATGCATCAATCCGCAGCCTTCCCTGCCGGCTGCTATGCAGTCGGTGACAATGTGTATCTGCACGGCATTTTTCGAGACCTGCCAGACCTGCATGTCCCGAACGGTGCAGATTAGCTCCTTCAATCCGGCCCGGATGAAATCATCTTTAAACCACTGGTCATTATCCGTAAAAGCGCGAAAGACATTCAATTGAGGGCCGCGTCCGCAATGCAGCACTTCACGGCCGTTGTACACCAGTGAAGACAAGGTCCCGCTGCGGCGGTCCCAGGCGGCAGTGAAGGATTGTCCCTCCGCAACGATGCCGTCTGCTGTTTGATGAAGCGTCAGCTGTCCTGCTATATCCATGCGAATCGGTTTCATTTCAGCTGCTTGGTAAGGCACTCTCAACTGTTCGCAGGCGACAATGTGTCCCTTGTCTGCGTACAGTGTTTTTTCTGTTTGCTCCAGTACAATAGTCAAATAATAGTGTGCGCCGGCAAAGATGCGGGGCTGCCGAACGGCCAGTGTTATGTCTGCGGATTGCCCGGGCTCCGCAGCCGGAGGACGAAATGTACCGCCGGCGATCGGAACCCCATCTTCCGTCAGCGTCCAGCGGCCGCCAAACTGATCCAGAGGAGTAAAACAATACCGGTTTGCCAGCCTGACCTGTATTGTATCAGCGCCAACTTCGCCCAGAGAGAACTTGACATACTGATACACTTTTTTCACTTCTCGCAGTTTGGATGTGATGTGCCGATCGGGCCCGACGAGGCCGTTGCAGCAGAAATTCCCATCGTTGGGCTGATCGCCGAAATCTCCGCCGTAAGCAAAAAACCATTCTGGTGTTCCGTCGGCCCGCTTAAAGCCGGTATATTTCCGCAAGCCCTGATCAACCCAGTCCCAGATGCATCCCCCGATCAAACGGCGGCTGGACTCGATGACATCCCAGTACTCCTGCAGATTTCCGACCGCGTTGCCCATCGCATGGGCATACTCACACATCAGCAGGGGCTTGGGGGAGTCATTTTGTCCGGCCTGTTTGAGCCATTCCACGGAAGGATACATCACGCTGTCGATATCGGCTACCTCATTCATCCGCTCGTAATGAATCGGACGCGTTGAATCAATCGCCAAAACCGCATTCCGGCAGGCTTGGAAATTCCGTCCCGGACCAGCTTCATTGCCCAGAGACCAGATAATAACGCTGGGATGGTTTTGATCCCTGAGGACCATGCGCGCCACACGGTCGGTATGCGCCAGTTCCCAGCTGGGAACGTGGCCAAGGGAGGCCTCTCCATACCCCATTCCGTGCGATTCAACGTTGGCTTCGTCAATCACATAGAGGCCGTACAAGTCGCACAGATCATACCATAGCGGCTGGTTCGGATAATGCGACGTGCGCACCGCATTGATGTTGTGCTGCTTCATCAGGTCCGCATCCCGCTGCATTCCTGCCGGTTCAACGGCCTGTCCCCTGTCCGGATCGTGTTCATGACGGTTTACGCCTTTGAGAAGCACTGGAACCCCGTTGATGTACAGCCGGCTGTTCTGAATCGCGATTTCCCGAAATCCGTACTTGCAGGCCTTGACCTCCAGCGTCTGGCCGGACGCGTCGCACAGCTCCAGAAGAATTGTATAAAGCACAGGTGTTTCCGCTGTCCACTTGCGGGGATTCCTTACGTCGGCTTTTAAGGTAACGGACTGTTGGCTGGCCGGCGGAATGGGGATAAGATCCGATTCACACAGCACAGACGGCATGCTTTTTCCATTGGGTTCTGCCAGATGCACCCGCAGTTTGTGCTGGGACTCTGTTTGGGACAGATTGCGGATGGCGGCCGTAACGGCAACCGCAGCATCCTGATAGCGGTCATCAAGGTCGCACCGAATGGCATAATCCCATACCTGAACCGATGGGGCTGCAAACAGGAAGACATCTCGATAAATGCCGCTCAACCGCCAAAAATCCTGATCTTCCAAATAACTGCCGTCCGACCATCTGTACACTTCTGCGGCGACGGTATTGTCCCCCGGTCTTAAAAAGTCCGTAATGCGGAATTCCGCCGGCAGCCGGCTGTCCTGACTGTAGCCGACTTTCTGCCCGTTGATCCACAAATAAAAGGCAGAGGAAACGCCTCCAAAATGAATGTAAACCTCTTTGTTTTTCCATTCGGTAGGAACGGTAAAGGTCCGTCGGTAGCATCCTACGGGATTGGGCTGCCGAAATGCGGTAAAATAGGGGGGCACTTCTCCTAACACAGCCGGCGGCGCGGCGGCATGGGGGTAGCGTATGTTCACATAGATCGGCGTTCCATAGCCGTGAAGTTCCCAGTTGGAAGGAACCGGAATCTTCGCCCAGCTGCTGACATCATAGTCTGGTTTGTAAAAATCTGCTGGACGCAGGTCCGGATGGCGGACCCAGTAAAAATGCCATGAGCCGTTTAATGGATAGACAAAATCGGATGCCGCTTGTGTATCGATCAGTTCTTTCGGCGTAGTCCACGCATAGGCTTGGGCAGCGGATTTCAAGGAGGCAAATGACCATCCATAGGGGCGTGCAGGCTCTTTGCCCCAGCCGATGACGGATTCATTTTCCCAGTCATGTTTATTGCCCTTTGTCAGCTGGACCAGCACACAGCAGCCCAAGACAAGGCACAACACTGCGGCGGCTTTTTGGTTTTCAAACCGTTTGCTGTTTTTTTCTGTCTTCATCATTCCAATCGCTTTCGAATTGTTTCCACTGCCATTTCCTGCTGTGCTGCATTCATCAAACAAATGATGACTGCTGCGGTGTTCGATTTTTCGCCGGCGGCTCATGTGATTGGCTGCAGCGGGCTGTATCCTGCTGGCCTGCACATACATTTTACTGCGGGGCTGTTGAAAATACCAGCCCTTTTGCTTCGACGGCTCGACGGCCGTCCCATTCAACGGGAACACACGTGAACATCCATTTCCATGCCGGCGGAGCTTTGGGTGCTTTAATCAGTATCTTGTTCCAGCCGGCTCGGAGCTTGATGCGAACCGGCGGCCGGTAAAAATAATCTTCATCGACGAACGGGATTTCCAGACTCGTGCCTGCATCCGGCTGTTTCCAGACAGGCGGGCCGACGGGCTGGTCATTGACCCAGACAGCTGAATGAACGTTGCTCCATTGCCCCTGCGCCGGATTCGGAGCCCCCCGGCGTCGGTCCGACCGGGAATACCCGTTGAAGCCAATCCAGAAATGCATATCCTGTTCCTTTTCGGAGTGCAGATATGTCAATCCGTATGCCGTACCCGAAGCCGCCGGGGGCAAATGTCCCTCAAATCCGAAAAAATGATTGATGTGAATTGTTCCGCCGCGTGCTTGGACCCATTGGCAGCGGCGGCCCTCGACGACATAGTCATCACGGATCTGTTCTTCCGGCTCAAATGCTTTGGCTGGATCATTCTTGTGGTCAAACGGGCCGATGAGCTTCCAGCATATATCGGTCTGTTTTACATAGGGGAAAGGAATATCCTGAAAAAAGCGGTCGCGGTGCACGATGAGGTCTTTCTCAAAGGCGGCAAAGTCCTGAAAGCCGGGATCTTCGGCCGGCGGCAGCTTTGCCCAGCAGTCTTCCCTGTTGGCCGGCAGCCCGCGCCAGATGCGTTCGGCATAAGTGACCAATGCCGGATAGACAGGACTTTGAGTATAAATATCCATTTGGCTGCTGATATTGACGTCCGGCCAGTGGCAGAGAATGCCGCCCAGAGCCATGTCATTGCCGGCGGGAGTTCTGCAGGGCTGCTGGAAAAACAGCCGGATCGGACCAACCAGAGGATCCATATGATTGATGTAGTTGGCTTGTGAATCCAGATAAGGCACTCCCTCAACAGGGCGGGACTGTCCTGTCCACAGCTGGGTAATCACGTGTGTGTCCGGCAAATGGCCCGGCCGCCAAACCAGTGCGGTTTTGCCTTTGCTCCGTATAAAGTCCGCCATTTCCTTCATAAATGCCGGATTCTTCAGCTGTACTTCATCGGAACCCATATGAAACCAAGGGGTGTTTACCTGCTCGAAAAATTCATTTAAAATGTTCTTCAGCACGGCAATTCCCTCTGCATCCTGCATTTCAAATCCAAAGGCCTTTTTAAAGTATTCGCTGTGACCGGGCATATCGATTTCCGGTACGATCTGGATGCAGCGCTGACGGGCGTAGGCAATGAGATCATTGATTTGCTCATAGGTATAATACTTGCCCGGCTGGCGTGTGGGCCGGTAATTTTGCGGTTCGTTCAGCTGCGGATACATCCGGCATTCAATCCGCCAGCCCGGATCGTCGGTCAGGTGAAAATGAAACAGATTCAGTTTGTAGTGCGCCATAATGTCCAGATGGCGTTTCAGCAATTCGATATCTTGATAATTCCGTCCCACATCATGCATAAAGCCGCGGTAGGGAAAGGCCGGCCAGTCTGTCATCTCGCAGCAGGGCAGAAAAATCCTGCCGTTTTCCTGCTGCAGCAATTGCCGGATGGTCTGGACTCCGTAAAATAAACCCGCCGGCTTCGAAGCCGTCACGACTGTCTTGTCGGCTGTAACCAGAAGATGGTATGCCTCTGCCGCCTGATTGGGCTGCTGCTCATTGAGGACAAGCCAAATCGGATAGGCCGCATTGCCTTCGGTGGATACCTTGCTGCCGGCGGACTGGAGAATCTGGACAAGACTGTTTACGATGTCGGACATTTGCGGCGATGCCGTCGAGGGCTGATGAACAATTGTGCAGGTGTTTAGAATGCATTGTCCGGAATGCCACTGGACCTGCTGCGGGTACGGAATCAGACTTGCAGGGGCTTTTGCACGCTGAACCGGCGATACCTCCGCAGCCGAAACGGACAGCGCCGGCAGCAAAAAGGCGCCGAAGAAAACCGCTGTCTGCAACGAGCAAAAGATTTTGAATGCTGTTGTCATGGATGGCCCTTTCTCTGCAATGGATGGCTGCCGGCGAAGCTGTTCAGACTTCGGCCTGCAGTGTCTCAAATTCTTTATAGCACAGCCACAATGCCCGCGGAACATGAAAACAGCCTTTCCATTTGCCGCCCTTAAGGGGCAGCAGAACTTCTCCGCGGCGGTTCAGATAGCCAAACCATTCGCCGTACTGCGGATCGGCAAATCGGCTCCAGGCATAATGGTGCACGCGGTTGAACCATTCGAGGCACGCCGAACGCCGTGTTGCGCGATAGGCCTTGGCCAAAGCCACCAGCGTCTCAAGATGCACCCACCAGAGCTTCTGGTCCCATTCAAGCTGCTGGGGCGGTTTGTTTTGGCTGTCCATAAAGTAAAAAATGCCCTCAAAGGCGGGATCCCACGCGTAGGTCAGCGTATTCAGGATAACTTCGGCTGCCTGTTCGACCAGCGTTTTATCCTGCCGGCGCAAGCCGACATCGATAAGAAACCACATAGCTTCGATGCCGTGGCCGGGATTGAGAAGCCGGCCGTCAAAACAATCCAGATGACTGCCGTCGGCAAGCACGTTTTCAAACACAAGCCCCCGTTTTTTATCTACATGCAGCCCCATCACTTCCCGGATGCAGATGTCCAGAATGCGGTTCAGCTCATCGGCCGACAGCACATGCTCCATTTCCAATGCCAAATTTGCCATAATCATAGGAAATCCCAGCCCGCGCAGCGCACGGGTTTTGGCAATCTGTTTGTTGTAGCGGCCTTTGGGATTATCTTTTCGACGGAGGATGTTCTGATAGGTTTGTAAGGCCAGATCTGTGCAGCGGCTGTCCTGCGCTGCAAGGCCGTATTGACTCAGTGCCATAGCGGCAAAAAAATCGCTGAAGATGTTGTACGGCCCCACCAGCGGCTGTCCGGTCCGGTCCAGTGCAAAGTACCAGTTACCCTCGCTGTCCATCCCATGGCGGATGAGAAATTCGATGCCCTGTTTTGCGGTGTCCAGCCACAGGGGCTCTTTTCGGCAGCGGTTATACAGCATCGAGAACAGCCAGACCTGCCGGCACTGAAGCCAAATAAACTTATCGGTATCATAGACCTGTCCTTTCCTGTCCAGACAGGTAAAGTAGCCCCCATAGACTGGATCGGGAGAATATTTCAGCCAAAAGGGAATGACATTGTCGAACAATTCTGTTCGGTATTGTTCTGCAAGATCCTTAAACTCCATTATGTTTCTCCATGCAGCTGTAAAAAAATGTTTCTCTGTCGTAGACAATCGATCGGCCGTTTGCCGTCAGGTGCAGGATTGCCAACCAGACTGGGCCGAGACTATTCCGGAACAATTTCCGCAATCGGAAACTTCTCAAAGATCAATAATGCACTGTCGCCGCCTTCATACAGAATGCCGACGGTATGTTTATCGATACGGGTCATACAGGAATAGCCAGCACAAGGGGGTTCATAAAACACGGTGTGATACTGCTGCGGCCATGTCATGCCCTCATCCAGGCTGGCCTTGATCGTCATATTCCTGCGTCCGCCGGCTGTGGCGGGATTGGAAAACAGCAGGATATTGCGCGTATCCCCGTCAAGGACGGATGAAAACCGTATGAAACTGGCCATGCATACGGGTTCCGGCAAGGCACAGCGGCTGGTTGGATGTTCCTGCCAAGTCCTGCCCAAGTCGCGCGTTACGCATACGGAGCGCCAGCCCCCGCGATTATCCCGCATATTGAGCATCAGGGAGCCGTCATTCAATTCAGCAATCTGGGCCTCTGTGGTGTTGGATTTTGCGCCGGAGCCGATGTTCCATGTTTGACCGTGATCTTTGCTGTAAACCAATGTGGAATAGGGCACATCATTTTCATCCTTAAACTGGGCGGGGAATACCAGCGTTCCGTCCCGGAGTGTAATGCCGTTGCCGGGGCACTGAAATACCAAACGCCACTTCGGATCTTTGATCTGGGGGGTAATTACTATCGGTTCCGACCATGTCAGCCCGTCATCCCGGCTGTTGACCAAGACAAATTGGCCTGTTTCATCGGGACTCATCCCGGGCCCTGAACCGCTCCATGCCCGGTTGCCCTTGCTCCATAGGGCCGCCACCCAAATGGTGTTGTCGGTCTTGTCCACCAGCACGGCAGGATCCCCGACGCCGTTCTGGTCGTGAGGCGGCCCCATATCGATGATGACCTTCATCGGTTCCCAGCTTTGGCCGCCGTCGGTGCTTCGGCTCATCCCTACATCGATGTCGCCCGGCAGGTCGCCCATGCCGTGCCGCCGAATGTCATAGACTGCTATCAGGGTGCCTCGCAGAGTAGCAGCCAATCCGGGAATCCGGTAGCCCCTGACGCCGTCATCGCCGGCATCCCGGACATTGTAACCAATGCGTTTGGCAATCGGGCCTGATGCCGGATTTGGAACCAGATTCTGTCCATCGGCAGTTATCTGAATGCAGGAGGCATCTACTTTGTCGAATAAATTCGCAGATGCTTTGAGCGTACAGGATACCCAAAAGTAATTGACGCCTTCCTGCAGGACCTGCCGGCCTGCAAAAAACATGGTATCGGACGGATTTTGAGCAGAGCCGAATGCGCTGTCAGTTGAAAACCGTTCCTCAGTTCCTGTGTAAAAAATCCGGAAAGACTCGATGGCGCTGGTATTGGTAGTGCCTTCGGGGGTGATTGTCAAGCTGGTTACCGTGAGGGGGTTCAGAACGCCCTCTGTCACCACTTTGACCGCCAAGACCGGATTGTGGGGCTTTCGCAGCAGGACCGGTCCGACCCACTGCGCCGTCGTCACGTTTTGCAGTGTCATTGCAGCCGGCCGGTGCAGTTGCAAGTCATCTATCAAAATCCCCTTGCCGGGAGGGGCCGTACAGACAAACCGCAGCGCCGAACAATTCTGCTCCGGCAGTCCGACCTTGACCCAGCTGAGGAAACCGCGTCCCGTTTTAATGGCGGCGTCGCCGTTATAGATTTCCTTCCACCCCGACTGGCTGCCGGCCAGAATGCGGAATTGGAACGGGTCTTGTGCGGTAAACCGTTCGGCCCAGAACGAAAGATGCGAAAACTCGGGCCTGTCCGCAGGCAGCACCAGTTCAACAGCGGTTTCCCCGCCGGCAAGATGAAGGCATTGCCGGCCGCTTCTGTAATAGCTGCTTACAGATGCCTTGCCTTGGGCAGCCGTCCACGTTCCCAGCGCATTTTCCAGCGTGGTAAACTCGCCGGGTGCAAACTCTTCAAAAGAGGTATAAAACATGGCCGGCTGGACCGCCCACAGACAGGCTGAAAGAATTTGCATAAAGATAAAAAAGCCTGCGTTTTTCATTCTATCATCCTCGATTTATTCCCGCAGCTGCCGGAGACACTTTCGACCCGCGGAGTCCGATTTCTCTGCCGCTGCTGTATTGCTTTCATTGGATATACCGCCGGTTCACATAAATTCGAGCAGCCCGAAGCAGTCCGGCCGGTGGAAATCCGGGATATCACTGGGAATCGGCAGCCAGCTGATCCAGTGCGGACGCGAACAGCCGTCGGCACACTTGTAAAAATTTCCCCGCCAGCAAACCCCCGGGGCAGGTTTGTCAATGGCCGTATAATGCAGAAGGATTTCCAGCGGGACGGCATACTCCACAATCCATGTCATCGGCTTGGCAATTTCCTGCCGAATCGGACCGGAGACGGTGCCGGCAATCTGTATTTGCCGGCAGTCTGCAATGTCCAGAAAACGGCTGTTTTGTCGAGGGCCCGTATGATGCTGGGCCAGAAGCACACCGCAGCAGTTTGTTTCAATGTTAAAATAGGAATCCGGCCTGCCGCAAGCCGGCGAAAAGAAGAACTCGACGCAGCTGTCTTTATAGACCGAACCATGTGTCTGGGTGGTCAGCGCTGTTACATAATAATCGCTGACACGGAAGATGACATACAGATGCGCATCGTCATACTGCACTTTCACCTCTGTCTGGGGGAGCGGCTGAGAACCGGCTGGCTGCCAATTCGGCACCTTTACAGACAGCGGCTCGACTGTCTGCCAGCAGGACTTATTCCAGTCGGCATCGATGCAGACAGCCTGCGAACATCTTTTGACTGCGTAGCGGTTGTTCATATCCCGACCGTCAGGATTCGGATTCCACGCCGATTTTTGAGAACGATTTGAACAGCAGCACAACGGCCGCCAAGGCCGCAGCCGAAAGAGCAAATCCCCATATTCGATGGCCGTAGATGAAGCTGCCTACGGCAAACAGGGATGCATAGATCGCCACGCAGCCCAAAAAGACGCATACCAGCTGCATGGGAAGTTTCCAGTCGCCGACAGCATTTTTCGAGTCGATCTCTTCGCCGTCGGCCTTGGCGTCCTGAACCACTTTCCGCCAGCCCGGCCCGCCGGGATGGCAAAGCTTATAGAACCGGCGCAAGGTGTGCGGGTCGGCCGGCTTGGTGATGCAGGTCGTGATCAGCCATACGATTGTAACCAGACCGACACAAACCAGCAGCTGGACGGAAAACTTCAGATTGTTCAGGAGGGGGTGGAACAGATAGATCTTGCCGTTCTTGACCACGCCCCCGAAGGAGATGGTGATGTCCTCGATGCTTCTCGGGGCGCCGTCTCCGGTTCGGCTGAGCCGTTTCTTTTCGCGCTGCAGTTCCCACAGCTTCTGCTGATGGTAAAACTGCTGGAGTTTCGGCTGCAGGGATTCATCGGCGGCCGCCTGCACCAGAAGCGGGATGGAGGCCGCCTGCTGGATGCGATGGAGCCGGTCGAGGGCGGCCTCGTATTCGGTGCGAGCGGCAGTACGGGCCGAGGCATCGCTGCGCCGCGCCCGGCGCCACGCGGCAATCCGTTGGTCCAGTTCTTTTCGGACTTCTTCCGTCTGGGCCAGCAGCTGTTTCTGCTGAGCCGTCACCGAATCGACAACGGCGGCGTCGTCAATGACGCATACATAGTCCCGAACCGCCGCCCAGTCGACATACCATTTGAGCGTGCCTTCGTCGCCGGTGCCCAGAACAATCCAGATTGCCGCGATGGTAGCGGCGACCATCGCGGCAATTTCAGTCCAGGCATTGATTCGCCACCAGAACCAGCGGAGCAGATAAATCCCGCCTGTACCGGCCCCCGACAGCAGGAGTATCTCAAACGCCTGATTGGCATCTTCCAGAAACGTCAAGGCAAAAAAGGCGGCAATCAGCATCAGCACGACGGTGCAGACGCGGCCGGCAAGAACCAATTCTTTTTGACCGGCCTGCGGCCTCATAAACCGTTTGTACCAGTCGTTGACAACATAGGATGAGCCCCAGTTCAGGTGCGTGCCGATGGTGGACATATAGGCCGCAATCAGCGAGGCGACGACAAGCCCCAGCAGGCCGGGTCCCAGCTTGGAAATCATCACCGGATAGGCAATATCTTCTCTCAGATAGGATGGGTCAATGCCGGGGAAATCGGCTTTGATGCTGTCCAGCGAAGGGTAGACCACCAGAGAAGCCAGCGCCACGATAATCCACGGCCACGGCCGCATGGCATAGTGCATAAAGTTGAAAAACAAGGTTGCCCCGATGGCATTTTTTTCATCTTTGGCCGACAGCATCCGCTGGGCAATGTACCCGCCGCCGCCGGGTTCAGCTCCCGGATACCAGACGCTCCACCACTGGACCGCCACGGGCATCAGCAGCAGGGGGACCCATGCCAGCCATGTGGTAAAATCCGGCATCCAGCTGAGCCGTCCGAGGACATTCGGATTGGACAGAAGCCCGCTTAAGCCGCCGACCTGCGGCTGCTGACAGGCCACCACCGCCGCATAGACCGCCCCGAACATGGCCACGCTGTACTGGAAAAAGTCCGCCCAGATGCAGCTTTGAATGCCGCCGGCGGTGGCATAGACAACCACGCCTACCGACCCGAGCACAACCGCGGCCCACGGCGGGATGTCAAAGATGACCTGTCCAATCTTGATAGCGGCCAGCGTCACCGTCCCCATAATCAGACAGTTAAAAAAGATCCCCAGATACAGGGAGCGGAAACCGCGGATAAAGGCAGCGCTTTTGCCGCTGTAGCGCAGTTCGTAGAATTCCAGATCCGTCATCACTTTTGAACGCCGCCACAGCTGGGCATAGATAAATACGGTTACCATGCCGGTAATCAGAAATGCCCACCAGCCCCAGTTGGCTGCCACGCCGCCGCCGCGGACCATGCCGGTGACCAGATTCGGCGTATCACAGGAAAATGTGCAGGCCACCATCGATACGCCCAGAAGCCACCACGGCATGCTCCGGCCTCCGACAAAAAACGCCGCCGCATCGCGGCTGCCTTTGCGGGACACAATCAGCCCAATGACAATCACGGTTGCCAGAAAAGACCCGATAATGAGCCAATCAATCAATGCCAGCGTCATAGCCATCTCCTGTTATAACGAATTCTGTTTGTGCGTTCTATTGGACCGTCTCCAGCAGGGAATTGACACAAGCATGCAGCGCTTCCTCCTGTTCTTGGATGGACTGAACCAGTTTCATCTGGGTCCGTGCGCGTATCAGATTGTGGCCGGGGCGGCTGATTTTGTAATAGCTGTCTCCATTCAAATAATCGCCCAAAAACCGGATCATCTGTTCAAAGGTGATCAGTTTGCCGGCAAAGACCAGATGCTGCTTTTCGGCCGGGGTCAAGAAGTCCGCTGTTTGGCTGATATAGCCGCGGACAAGCGCGGCAAAGAAGGTTCTCTCCAAGCGGATTTTAGACAGATTCTCCTCATCTTCGGCTGCCGGACAGGCGGCTGTTCGGACCATATCGCCGAAGTCATACAGGGAAAGGCCGGGCATCACCGTGTCCAAGTCGATAACGCAAATGCCTTGTCCGGTCCGGCTGTCAAAAAGCACATTGCTGATTTTGGTGTCGTTGTGCGTGATGCGTTCCGGAATAAGTCCCTGCCGGACCTGCCGGAGCAGATGGTCGCACATCCCGGCGTGGTCGAGCACAAAGCGGATTTCCTCTTTTGCCTCAGCGGCGCGGTTATGCGAATCGGACTCGAGGGCACGGATGAAATCCGCCAGCCGCTTGGGGGTGTTATGAAAATCCGGTATTGTTTCGGCCAGTTTGGGTTCCGGCAAATCCACCAGCAGGCGCTGAAACCGCCCGAACATGCGGGCGGCCTCAAACGCCATATCGGGGCTGCTTAAATAGTCCCGGGACTGGGCCTCGTCAATATACTGGTACATCCGCCAATAGCAGCCATGGCAATCCTGACAGCAGCTGCCGCCGCTGTGTGTCGGGATGACAGTCAAGACGCGCCGCTCGATGTCAGCGGCCTGCTCCTGCTGCAGTTTGTGCCGAATATGCTGCGTCACCCGAAGCACATTGTCCATCAGCTGCTGCGGATGGGTGAAAATGGAATGGTTGATGCGCTGGAGCGTATAGCGCCGGTGCTGTCCGTTCTGACGGCATGCGACGATATAGGTGTCATTGACATGGCCGGAACCGCAGGGGGTCACGCTGTCGAGGATGCCCTCGACCCGAAACGCTTTTACAATGTCAGCAAAATCCGCCGTCATTGGCTGTTGCTCCGTCGGTCTTATTTTTTTGTCAGATACACATAGCCGTTGGAATCGGTACCGCCGTCGCTGCGGACAACCGCCCGCAGAACATAGGCTGCCGTCGGGTCATACTGGCGGACCGTTAACCGATAGACATTGTCCTGCGTCCTGCCACCGGTGATCCCGAAGTGATAATCCGATGCGACGATTGTGTCGCCGGCCAGCAGTTCAACGGACTGAATATCCAGCCGGTGCGCCCCGCCGGTGTATTGAAATGCAACTTCGTATGTTCCGGCCTCTTTCAGGACCGTTGAAACATTCCATTGCAGCGGAGCGAATGTTTGGCCTGTTTGGCCGGATTTCCAGCTGCCTGCAATCGTTCGGAGCGGATCCAGCGGCCGGAAGTTGACCTGCAGGGCCTTGAGCCGCTTGAGGTGCTCCTGCAGACGCTGATAAAACGCTTCGTACTCTTTCTGGGCCGGCGGCGTCCAGGCAACCTCCGCCAGCGCGCAGGCGCGGGGATAAGCCATATATTCGGCATAGTCCCCAGTGGCGATATACTCGGTCCAGATTTGCCCTTGAACCCCCAAGATGAAGCCCTGCTGTTCGGCGGAGAGGACATCCGGGACCGGATTGTAGCCGTAAACCTTTTCCAGCGGCACAAAGCCTCCGATTGCCAGCGGTTCGGTCTTCGGATCGGCCTGATAATAGTCAAAATAGACATAACTGTTGGGGGCCATCACCACCTCGTGGCCGGCCTTGGCTGCTGCGATGCCGCCTTGTTCACCCCGCCAGCTCATGACGGCGGCGCCGGGAGCCAGACCGCCTTCGAGAATCTCATCCCAGCCGATTAAGCGCCGGCCGCGGGATGCCAGATACCGTTCCATCCGTTTGATAAACCAGCTCTGCAACTGATGCTCATCGTTCAATCCTTCGGCCTTCATCCGTGCCTGACACTTGGGGCATTGCTTCCACCGCTCTTTGGGGCATTCGTCGCCGCCAATGTGGATATAGGGGCTGGGAAACAGCGCCAGCACCTCATCCAGCACATCTTCGAGAAACTGAAAGACCTGATCATTTCCGGCGCAGAACACATTGGCCTCGATGCCCCAGCTGGTGCGGACTTCAAACGGCCCGCCGGTGCAGGACAATTCCGGGTAAGCCGCCAGCGCCGCCAAGCAGTGGCCGGGCATTTCGATTTCCGGAACAACGGTGATATGCCGCTGTCTGGCGTATTCCACAACCTCGCGAATGTCCTCGTGGGTGAAAAATCCGCCGTAGGGCTGTCCGTCATAGGCGGCGGTGTTTTTTCCGATGACGGTTTCTTTGCGCCAAGCGCCGATTGCGGTCAGTTTCGGATATTTCTTGATTTCAATCCGCCAGCCCTGATCGTCGGTCAGGTGCCAGTGAAAGGTGTTCATCTTGTGGACGGCCAGCAGGTCGATGTATTTTTTCACAAACTCCTTGGGCATAAAATGCCGGCAGACATCCAGATGCAGTCCGCGCCATTTGAAACGGGGATAGTCGGTGATCTCGACGCAGGGGATTGTCCAGCGTCTGTCGGGCACGGGCTGCCGGCTGAAGATTTCCGAAGGCAGCAGCTGACGGAGCGTCTGAATGCCGTAGAAGAGCCCGGCCTGCTGCGGGGCCTGAAGAACAACCCTGTCCGGCTTCACGAGGAGCCGATACCCTTCCGGGCCAAGGGAGTCTAATTCCGGCAGGCATTCGAGCAGAATGCAGCTGCCGTTGGTCCGGTCTGCACTGCTGACGGCTGCCGGCAGATACCCCAGCGCCGGCTGCAGCATCTGCTGAAATTGCTCAACCAGAGGCCGCAGGGGGGCGTCGGCAGCAATCACCGTCTTGGGGGTCATTTCAAAACTGCCCTGATGCATCTCCAGCTGGACCGGCTGCGGTATAATGCAGACCGCCGGTGCAGCAGGCAGCGTGTAAGAGAATGCCGTCAGCAGCGCTGCGCAAAAGACTGCTCTGTTCATTTTGTTTCTCCTGATAGGGTGTGTGGTTGCTGTACAGAATGTTCCCAGAGATGGTCCGGATAGACCTGCCGGCTGATCAGTTCCCGAATGCAGGCCTGAGCCATCTCTTTATCGCCGCGGTAGGTGACGCCGAACCAACTGTCCGGTGTTGTCAGTATTTTCACTTTTTTCTGTCCGCTTTGGACGAGAGCGTTCACCGCCGCGGGGATGTAGAATTCGCTTTTGTTATCCCGGCCGCAGCGGCTCAGAAACGCGGAAAACTGCTGCTGAAGGAAGGCAAAAATATCGGGCGCAAAGCCCCACAGATTCATCGACACAATCTCATCGCCGCTGAGCATATGCTCGTGCCCCTGTGCATCGGCATAGACTGCCTGTCGGCCTTGGGGCCGGATGCCGGTGCATTCGGCGATGGCGGTCAGGTACATGTCGGAATCGTGCCGGCAGATGCCGCGGGCGACGGCTCCGCAGGCCGACAGCGTCTTGCGCAGGATGTAGCCGACCATGGCGTACTCGTGGGGGCGGGTCTGAATCGTCTGGAGCTGTTCGGCCATGATCCGATAGGCCGCAGGACCGTAATAATCGTCGGCGTTGATGACCGCAAACGGCTCATGGATCATCTCCTGTGCTGTCAGAATCGCATGTCCGGTTCCCCACGGCTTTTGCCGGCCCGCGGGCAATTCGAAGCCGCCCAGACAGCAGTCCAGTTCCTGACAGACATAGGCGGTTTCAGCACGGCTGCCGATCTTGGATTCGACGGCCTCCCGAAAGGCCTGCTCAAACGAACGGCGGATGACAAACACAATCTTTCGGAATCCGGCCCGCAGCGCATCCCAGAGGGAGTAATCGATAATGAGTTCGCCATGGGGGCCGACCGGATCGATCTGCTTGAGCCCGCCGTAGCGGCTGCCCATTCCGGCGGCAAGAATCAGCAATGTCGGTTGAAAAGCCATCCGCTTCCTTTCAGGAAATATCTTCAATGGATTCGCGCAGTTTTCTGCAGGAGCGGTAAAATTCCTCCGGCTCCATTTCTTTGAGGAACACAAAGCCCCGGGTAGCCCGTATCAGCGGGCTTCGATGCTGGTAAAACCATTCGCGTCCAAGGCAGGTTTTTAATGTCTGGTACTGCTGGACCTGAATCTGCTGGGCCAGTTCGGAGAAGGGGCCGTCGTATTCATAACTGGGAAACGAGGCCTCTTTCTGACTGAGAAACGCATTTTCAAAAGACTGGTGCATCACCGAAAACATATTTAGACTTACCGGCACGAAGACATTGGCCTCCGACGGGTCAAAGCGGTACCAGACATTGCGATAGCCCCAGATTCGGATGTCGGTGCGGCGGGTCTGCTGCTGGTAGATCCGCAGCGCTTCGGCGGTGGCCTGCAGCACCTTGTAATGGGTGTCGGGGCCGCTGCCTTCCGGGTCCAGCGCCACGGATATGACATCGGGCTGAACCCGCTGCAAATGCCGGACGATAGGCAGGACATCCCGCCGGCGGGACGGCTGGGGGGTGAAGATGCTGCCGGTATAAAAGCCCAGCCGCAAATGCGATACCGCATCGCAGTTCCAGCCGTAATAGCCCCACAGGCATTCGGCCTCCCACTCCCGGCACCGGCCTTTGAGCAGCTGGATATGGTGCGGGTCGAGCCCGCCGGGATACTGGGTCCTGAAATACTCCAGCAGGTCGGTCAGAATCTTATCGATGCCGCTGAGAGACTTGACGGGATACAGTTCAAAGAGATTCCGCAGAAAGCGGCGGGCACAGCCCTCGTTTTTCATATCCGCATTGGAAGCGGCCACGCCGTCCAGATACTGCCAGACATCGCGGTTGCGGGCCATTTGATTGGTCGGGTCGAAATACCCTTGCCGATACAGATAGGCGAATTCCTCCGAATGCACAAAGCGCTGGAGATTGACGGCCTGCCGGACCATGAACGGATTGGAGACCGATGTAAAGCCGCTGGTAAAGGTCAGAAAATAATGGCGGTTGCTGGCTTTGCGGAAATGCCGTGCGATTTGGGCAAAATAGCCCAGCATAATATCATCGTGATGCGGCTCGGTATGCAGAAAGCAGGTGTTCTCCAGCGATTCCATGCCTTTGGCGATTTTGCGTTCCAGATTGTCGGCGGCCAGCTGGTTGAGCTGGGCGACGGTTTCCTTGCGTTTTTTGAGCAGCTGCCTGCTGAACGGATTGCTTTGGTAGTCGTGCGGCGTCAGCCGGATGATGGGCTTTCGCTTCTGGACGGACAGTTCGGCCAGAATCTGTTCGACCTGACTGTCCGACAGCTGGCTGGCGGTGCACACATCCTGATAGTGCCGCTGGACCAGAAGTTTGGCTGCGCCTTGGGTGAGGTAAAAGCGGGCGTTGGGCAGTTTCTGCAGGGCGGTTGCCGGATACTTCACATCGGGGTCGGACTGGATGGCTTTTGCCACGACGGCGGCTTTGGATTCGCCGGCGGCCATGATGATGGCCGTACAGTCCGGATTGGAGGTAATGGTGTGTAAGCCGATGGTGATGACATGGCACTTGCGGGCAATCTCGATGCCGCCCAGATCCCCCGCCGCGGCCGCCTGCGTTTCATAATTGGTCGCACACAGCCGCGTGGTGGAATAATGGTCTGAGCCGCTGATGTTGAAGCCGATGTGGCCGTCGGGGCCGATGCCGCCTAAAAAGAATCCGATTCCGCCCCGCTGGCGGATTCTGCTTTCGTAGTCCATGCACCACTGGTCGATCCGCTCGAGCAGCTGTTTCTGCTGCTGTTCCAGCTTGTTTTTGGGACTGCGGCAGCGCAGCGACAGGTCCACATATTTATCAGGCCAGACGGCATCCAGCTGCCGGCAGTTTGGGATGCCGATCCGGCAGGGGTCAATCAGCATCGCCTTGGCCGGGTCCATTCCGAAGCCCTTGAGATAGTACTTTTTGACATAATACGAAAAGCTGTTGGTCTGCTCGGAATGAATCGGGTAGAATTCGTCAATCTGCACAAAATACAGGCTTTTCATCGCCGGCCTGACGGATGGATCCAGCCCGGCCTGCTCCAATTCGGCCTGAACGGCCGGCTTGTCCCAATCCCGCAGAAACCGGTGGACCCACTTGATGAAAAACTCAGGCGTCTTGCCGGTCGGCAGGGACACCACGCCGCCGGGATGCTGCTGGACCCATTCGAGAAACCGCAGGGCCGTCAGTTTGCCCAGCAGGGGGAAATGCGGCACCACAATGGCCGGGATTTTCTCTGCCGGCGGATACAGACAGTCGTAATCGGACAGTGTCAAGGCGTATTGGTCCACCTTGCTCAAGGCAACCCTGTTCAAGGGCTTGGCCGTCTTTGTGCTGTGTCGTCCTGCCATCACTTCTCCCTGCTCGCTTACAGAATCCGGTCCACACCCAGCGGGCGTTTCTGTTTCCATGCCCCGCCTGTAAAATCAGGAAACGCAACCGGCGCCGACCCCTTGGCCAGTGACTGCCGGCTTAACGGAATAATCGCCGACCACAGCACGGAGTCGTACACATCGATATCGGGGGCAATCCCCTGACGGAGGGCCTGAATCAGCCGGTAATCCTCAATATAGTCCATCCCGCCGTGCCCCAAGCCGCTGTCGGGGGCGTTTTCGGTTTTCTTTCGCAGATTCAGCCAGACGGGATGCTCGTACTCCTGCAGATACCCATCGAAGCTTTCCCATGCATGTTCGGGGGAGCGTCCCTCGATATGGATAACCGGCTGGGGATACTTCTGGATGAGGCCTTTGCTGCCCTGCACCAGAAAATCCCGGCTGTAGGGCCGCGGCAGACTGGTATCGTGTTTGCAAATGATGGTTTTGCCCAGTTTGGTCTTGATCAGACAGGTGGCGACATCGCCGTTGGCGAATTCCTGCCGGGCCCAGCGGCTGTCGGGGTAATGGGCTTTGGCGTATTCCTGCAGGCCGACCGAGGGGCTGCTGAAGCAGACCAGATAATCCAGCGTATCCCCGCGGTTGATATCCATGCACCATGCCATCGGGCCGATGCCGTGGGTCGGATAGAGATTGCCGTCCATATCGATATAATGATACACCCGCCACATGCCCTGATAATAAGTGGGGGATAAATTCAAGGCCCGCAAGTCATGCAGGTAGCCGCATTCGCCGTGCAGAATCTGTCCGAACAGGCCTTTTTGAACCATATTCAAAACGGCCATCTCGATGCGGTCATAGCAGCAGTTTTCCATCATGATGCAGTACTTTTTGTACTGTTCCGAAGCCTCCACCAGCTTCCAGCAGTCCTCGATGGTTAAGGCAATATTGACCTCGGAGCAGGCGTGCTTGCCGTTTTCCATTGCGGCCAGACAAATCGGGGTGTGCCACCGCCACGGGGCGGCGTTAAAGACCAGATCCAGCTCTTCCTGCCGACACATCCGGATAAAATCTGTCTCGCTTTGACTGTACACGGCCGGAGCGGGAAAACCGGCTTCGACGATTTTCCGTTTGGCCCAGTCGGTCCGCTCGGGACGGATGTCGCAGACAGCGGCAATCTGACAGCCCTCGATTTTCAGCAAACTGCTGACGTGCCCGCTGCCCATATTGCCGATACCCACAAAGCCGACTTTGATCACCTCTTTGGCAGTTGTGGAATAAGGCAGCAAGGCCGCCTGACGGCTCCGGCCGGAGAAATTCCGGCAGCCCAGCAGCGACATGCCGCCCAAGGCCGCACCGGCTGTTGTCAGGACACCGCTTTTTAAGAAATCCCTGCGATCGAATTGAGCATCCATAATATTTCCCCTGATAGATTTTTTTTCTGTGCAGGTCGGACACTCCATCGGCCGGCCTGTCCGCTGCCGGCGAATATATCCGGCTCCTGCTGCCTATAAAACCGTAATGCTTTTTCAATACTATAATCAAAATTATTTTGATTAAAATGAATAATTGTAATATATTGATGGATAAAAGTAAGATATTGAAAGGATAAACTGAAAATGCCCCCGTCACCAGAACGGATCAAGGAAAAATATGTTTCCGGCAAGCCCGGCAGGGTCTTGGAAGCCACCTATTTTTACTATGATACCGCCCCGACCTACAACAAAGATTTGGCGATTGTCTGCGGCGGGTATGAGAAGTGTGCCCCGGATTTCGACATCAACCGGAGCAATTACCCCTATTGTTTCGTCAAATATACCGTCGGCGGCAGGGGGATACTGGACATTAACGGGCAGCATCTGCCGCTTCGGGCTGGCACATTGACCGGTTTCCAGCCGGGAACAGCCCACCGCTATACAGCGGATCCGGCCGATCCGATGGAGCATATCTTTGTCACCTTTGTCGGCCGGCAGGCCCATCAACTGTTCCATAAAAGCATGCTCGGGCGAAGGCATTTTATTAACGATGCCGACGGCCAGCCGATGCTGAAAACAGTTCAGAAAATCCTGCAAACGGGCTTGCAGAAACCCCCGTTTTCGCAGGAAATCTGCTGTCATTACCTCTGCATCCTGATGCTCGATTGGGCTGTATCCTGTGCCAATGTGGTAACCCAATTGTCGCAATCGATGCGGACCTATCAGCAATGCAAGACCTATATCGATATGCACTTTTCAGCCCTCCGCAGTGCCGGGCAGGCCGCAGAGGATTGCCAAATTGATGTCCGCTATATGGCGGCGCTGTTCAAGAAATACTGCCATATCCCCCCAAGCCGGTACATTATGGGCCTCAAACTCAATAAGGCCGCCAATCTCCTGCTGACAACGGACTTGAAAATCCGCCAGATTGCCGAACACGTGGGGTTTGATGACCCCTATCATTTTACCAAAAATTTCAAGCAGTTCCACGGCCGCAGTCCCAAACGCTACCGTCAAGAGCATATGCACCGAACCTAACGGGTTTTACCCCCGCAAAGGCCGCCCTGACCGGCTCCAGCACAAACCGCCTAAACGATGGCAGCAGAAGAACCCCCCTTAGGGAGTTATATGTGAATATATGTAAATACCTG
>JAGPMT010000037.1 GCA_018052735.1 Phycisphaerae bacterium
AGCCCCAAATGCATGCAGGTTAACGCTGCCGGCGCAAGTACGAGCCCGATTACTGGATACAAAGTGAGCCCCGATGGCATCAAGAATCGTTCAACCGGTTCGAAAATGACCCTCAACAGCGTGAAAATGGGCCTCACAGGGTTCACAATGAGCCCGAACAGCGGTTCCCAACTTCACACAACTGGCGCAAAAGTGAGCCACAGAATATTTTTAAATAATATATACCCCCCTCTAGTCCCCCCACAGGGGGGGCGTGTGTGTGAGGATGCGCTCATTGAGCAGTTCTGGCAGGCGTATCCACGAAAGACCGCCAAGCTGGCTGCGCAGAAACCCTTCCGCAGGCCGACAGCGCAGCAAGAACTTGCGGCAGGCAGCAGTTTGCAGGACAGACGGCTTTCGGCATTTGTGCCGGCTGGGCTACGATTTCAAGCCGGCGGCCTTGCGGAGCTTTTGAACCATGTCCGTCTTTTCCCATGTAAAGTCGGGATGGCTGCGGCCGAAATGTCCGTTGCGGGCGGTTTCTTTGTAAATCGGCCGTTTCAGTTTGAGGTGGTTGATGATTCCCTTAGGCGTCAGCGGGAAAAGCTCCCGAACCAGCCGCTCGATGACGGCCTCATCCACTTTGGCGGTGCCTTCGGTATCCACCAATACCGAAACCGGATCGGCAACCCCGATGGCATAGGACAGCTGAAGTTCACAGGCATCGGCCAGACCCGCTGCGACAATGTTTTTGGCGATGTAGCGTGCCATATAGCTGGCGCTGCGGTCCACTTTGGTCGGGTCTTTGCCGCTGAATGCGCCGCCGCCGTGGCAGCCGCGTCCGCCGTAGGTATCGACAATGATTTTTCGTCCCGTCAGGCCGCAGTCGGCTTTCGGGCCGCCGTTGACAAAACGGCCGGTCGGATTGATGTGATAGATGATGTTCTTGTCCACCAGCTTCGGCGGCAGAACCGGCAGTATCACCTGCTCGATAATGTTCTTCCGGATGGTGCTGTATTTGACTTCTTCGGTGTGCTGGGCCGAAACGACGACGGTGTGGATCCGTTTGGGCTTGCCTTTGCAGTCGTATTCGACGGTTACCTGACTTTTTCCGTCCGGCCGGAGCCATGGGATTTTCCTGCTTTTGCGGAGGACGGCCAGCCGGTCGGTGATTTTGTGCGCCAGATAAATCGGCATCGGCATCAAGGCCGGGGTTTCCCGGCAGGCAAATCCGAACATCAGTCCCTGATCGCCGGCGCCTTGTTCTTTGTGCAGCCCCTGTCCTTCGGTAACCCCCTGCGAGATATCGGGACTCTGCCGGCCGATGCTGTTGAGAATGGCGCAGTTTTCCCAGTCAAATCCAATCGCTGCATCGGTGTAGCCGATTTCGTAGATGGTCTGCCGGACGATGGCGGGAATATCCAAATAGGCCTTGGTGGTGATTTCGCCTGCCACAATGACCAGACCGGTCGTTACCATCGTTTCACAGGCAACGCGGCTGTCGGGATCCTCTTGCAGTGCAGCATCCAGAACCGCATCGGAAATCTGGTCGGCCACTTTATCAGGATGTCCCATTGTTACCGATTCGCTGGTAAACAGATGTCCCCGCCCGTTGAAACGGCCCGGCCGTATATTGATTGCTGTCATGTTTATCTCCCGGATAAAATAAATAATAAAATAAACCTGTATGATACTCCTGCCGGGGGTACTTGGCAAGAAGATTCCTGGGCTAAAAAAAGGGGGACAAAGAAGCGCTGGTGCCGGCCTGTTTAGCGGAGTTCGTTGAGATGCCAGTCGTATTCGAGGAATTTGATGGTAAACGGCGCTGTTTCGAGATAGCGAATGTCTTCTTCCGGGAGCCACTGAACAATAAAATTCAGCCACGCCCGTTCTTCATCTTTTCGCTGGCGGAACTTTTTGACTTTGGCCCATTCGGATTCGAGGAAGGTTTTTTTGTTTTCCTGAAGGGCAAAGACATTGGACAAATACAGGATATTGCTGTTTTTATCCAGCCGCAGGCCGTCCGGGCGGCTGAGAAATTTTTTGACTTGGTCATTCAGCTGGGAATCGAGAGTCTGGGGCCTGTAAGGTTCGTTGCGCAAAGCTGCGCCGCCGCGTGCCGCATACGACAGGGCAAAGCACAGCCGCGGATCTTTGTAGCGGTCCAGAAGAAGCTCCTGACGGATTTCCTGAAGGGTGTACTGTTCTTGGCTGATCCAGAAAAAATGCCTCGTCCATGGCTTGTCCAGCTGCATGATGCTGTTATCGGGATAGAGAATCATATACCATTTGGGCTGAATGGGGTAATTGTCGATAACCAGCTGCAGCGTGCAGGCATTGTAGGTATTGAGCCAGAAAGCGATTTTTTCTTCCTTTGACATTTTCATCAGCACCGCCGGATGCAGTGTTTTGAGCTCCCGCATCGCCGTGACTAAATCATTTCGCAGCCGGCGCAATGTGGCATATCGAACCAGTCCGTCATCGGTGATTAAGTCGGGGGTAAATATTCGTTCATAGGCCTCGTTGATGACGACCAATGTGGAAAGTTTCGGGGTGAAACTGTCGTTTTCTTCTTCCGTCTGCTGGTCTGGTTGAGACAGGCCGTTGGGTTCAGAAGGGGCACTTTCTATCGTGTCCTGACCGGGGGATTGAAGCCCGTTGGGTTCGACAACTTGTCCCTTTGCTGCCGTCAGCTGCGCAGCCCACAGGCAGCATAAGACAGCAGACAGACAGAAAAAGACGAATTGTAATGTCTTGTTAGAATATAATTTCACTGTTTTGCCTGATTACAGCCGAAAAAAACAGACGGAACAACATTTACAAATAAAAGAATAAAATTATCGTAAACTATAATACTTTATTTATACCAAAGCAGTTCATTCTATCGAGAAGAATCTTTCCTGCTGTTGTCTATATTTTTTCTCGGTTAGAAAGACCGGCTGCTTAATAGACGCTGGGGCAGGGGCAGTAAAAAATAAAAAAAATAAGCATTTTTAGCGTATTTTACTTGATAAAATTGTATATATAGATAGTATTTCTGGACGTTTTTTTAGGAGGTGTAGCTCAGTCGGTAGAGCAACGGCCTTTTAAGCCGTTGGTCCTGGGTTCGAGTCCCAGCACCTTCATTGCTTCAGAAGCCCGCTTTTTTGCCCAGCAACCCTCTTTGCATGGTTGTTTCCTGCGCCGGGTGCCTACGGCGTTTTGGGTTTGCTTTTTGCTGTGCTGGCGGCACGTTCCAGCAGGATATCCATCTTGCTGCGAATTTCAGCGGCCATTCGGCTGTTGGGGAAGTTTTGGACGATGATTCGCCCTGTTTGAAGGGCTTTCTGCCAGTTCTGCTCGGTTACCGCTACGGAAAATTCGACGCCCAGATTGTGCAGCTTGGTCTTAAAGACGGTGCTGGCAGATTCCCGCAAGGCCAATGCTTCGCTGGGGGTCAGGTACAGGTCCAGTTCTTTGAGTATCTCGATGCTTTGGTCGGTATTTTTCTGGCGGACAGCCAAGTCCCAGTCGGCCAGCAGCTCCCGCTTGCGCCGGTCCTTGCGCTCCTGCAGGCGTGCCGGCATTGTCTTGGCTTTTTCCGAATACGGGAATGTTTTTATCAGATTGTCAATCTGTGCAGCGGCCTGTATCCAGAGTTTCTGCTCAAACAAGTCTTCGATGTGTGCGATAATCTGATTGACGCGTCCTTCCTCGGTGGCGCTGCGGTATTTGTCAGCCATCAGCTTCAGCCGGCCGGCCAGCTCTTTGTATTTGGGCTGTTCTGCCATTGCACGAATCATGGATTCGGCCTCAGCAAAGTCATGCTGGTGCAGACGGGTCAGGGCGGCCTCTCCCAGCTCCATCTGCTCCGAGTCGCGAAATACGATTTCTTTGGCCGTATCGCTCAAGCGGGATGCTTGGGAAATCTGCATCAGCAGGTTATTCTGCCGGGACAGCATCTCCACGGCGTTATCCAGTTTTTCGCTGTTGGTTTTGAGGTTTTGCACGGCCGCGTACAGAAGCCGCAGGCCGGCAAAGACGGCTGTCAAGCCCCCCATCCAGAACAAAATCCGTGCGGCAGAGATAAAAAAGCGTGCGGCCGTAAGCGGGGGCTGGTCTTGCTGCATTGACAGGCCGATAAAATAGCACAGACCGGCTGCCGCTGCTGCTGCTGCAAAGAGATAATGCCAGCGGAACCGTCCCCTAAGCTGATCAGTGCTGTGTTTAAAATACATCGTCGGCCTCCTTACTCAAAATCGTATCGCTGTGCTGTGCCGTGGTTTTATCATCCGTTTCCAGTATTTCATCCTATCCATTCGGCCGGCTTTTGTCAAATAAATACTTCGGCCGTCAAGGCGTGCTGATCCGGCACGGCGGCATCGGCAGGCGAGGACCGAAAGAGGAATCAATCAATGGTCCAGAAGTTGTGCAGCCAGTAATCAGCCATCGGCAGCAGGTCGTTGGTGTCCACAACAGCATTCCTGTCAAGATCGGCGGCAGAGCAGGGCTGATTGGGATCATACAAGGGGGAATTGGGGTCGTTGAGCGCCTGACAGTCGCACAGCCAAGCGCTGGACAGAACAGAAAAATCTTCGTAATTAACAGCACAGTCTTGGGTGATATCGCCTTTGTCCGAACTGCTGAGGCACAGGCGGATGTTGTCGACCGCCAGATAGCTTTGGTAGGTGGTATCTTTGTCGTCGCTTACTTCGCAATAGAGAATGTAGTCGCCTGCGGTCTGTTCATCAAAGCGCACAAAGAAACTCTGCCAGCCGTCGTTGGCCTTGTAATCGCCCACCTGCAGCACATCCATCTGTGCAATGGGGATTTCGCCGACGCCGTCATTTGAATCGGCGGGAATCAAGATGATGACCGCTGTATCGTTAAAAGGCAGATAGTCTGTGGTGCCGAACAAATAATTGCCCATCAGGATATTGCCCGGGGATACCGAAATGGCTTGGGAAATACAGGCGGCCGTAATGGTGGGCAAATCGGTTCCCGGTCCTTCCGTATCTCCGGTTGATAAAAGGACAAAATTGCTTCCTTCATAAGCAGAAGGGATGCTCCACTGGACAGCATTGGGGTCCCGATGTCCGGGATGGGGTGTGGGAACGAAGGAACTGTGCAATCCAGCATAGTTTATATAATCCCAGTATTTGGGGGGCGTATAATATTGATGACTTGCGTTGGGGTCGGGAATTTCAAACCGGCCATTGCGCAGCTGTGCGAAACAGCTGGCGCCAATCAGCAAAATGGCCCAAATGATTCTTTGTAAATGCATTTTATAATGATAAGTCCAGATTTTAAACAAACACCCCTTAAACCCCATCTGCTATTGGATAGCCGCTGTCCTGATTTATGATACTATTATACCAAAGTCCTATTAGTTAATCGTCTTATATACGCTGAAAATAACCACTATCTTTTAAATACATTTGGTTTTTTACGGATAAATTGGGTGATTAAAATAGGCAACATTGCTGTAATTATCTGTTAATCAAGAGGATATAAAAACCAAGAAAACTTTTTACAGGTCTTATGTTGAAAATAATAAACAGTTGTGAATAAATTAACATTGAGTCGGGGGGTGTGAGGGGGAAGAAAAAGGCGTTTTTTCAGTCTTAAAATGTATTTGTTAGGATTTTTTAGAATGCGGAGGCCGATATGGTATTTTTCTTGCGGATATGGGGCAGGTTGGCAAGAATTAGAAGGGATTAGGGATGGATAAAACGGCACTGGAACAGAAACTAAAAGACCTGTTGGACCAAATCGAGGACTTCACGCATCCTGATGATCGGCACAAATTTGCTGGGCACGGCTTGGAGGGCCTTCTGAATCGGCCGATGACCGAAACCAGACAATCGGATCCTCAGGATTGGCTTGACAGTCTGCGTCTTCGGATTCAATATCTTTTATTTGATTTGGAGGCGACCCGCCGGGAAAATTCTTATCTGAAACGGCTGCTTGAAGGGCCGGAAGATTAGGACCTGATTGGTCTTTTACTCGGGATTTTTGAGGGGTTCATTTCCGTCTTCGGGGGAGTTTTTCTTTCCTTTCTGTAAAAGTACCTGTCTTTTTATGTCGATAAATAAGGTGTTCTTTTTGAAGCAGCGATAAGCGGCAAAGATGAACAATCGTGGTCTGATAACACTATAATTAAGAGTTCCGTGTAAGATTTGACACCATGTCCAATCATGGTACAATACAGCGGTTTACGAATAAACGTGAAATGTGAGGGAAATTTATGTTTGAGCGATTTACCGACCGTGCCCGCAAGGTGATGGCTTTGGCCAATCAGGAAGCCCAGCGGTTTAACCATGAATATATCGGTACCGAGCATATTTTGTTAGGTCTGGTCAAGGAAGGCAACGGGGTGGGGGCCAACGTGCTGCGAAATCTGGATGTGGATATTAAGAAGCTGCGTCTGGAAATTGAAAAGCTGGTCAAAAGCGGTCCCGACATGGTTACGATGGGCAAACTTCCACAGACGCCGCGTGCCAAAAAGGTGATTGAATATGCCATCGAAGAAGCGCGGTCGCTGAACCATAATTATGTGGGGACAGAGCATATTCTGCTGGGGCTGCTGAGGGAGACAGAGGGCATTGCTGCACAGGTTCTGATGAATCTGGGACTGAAGCTGGAAGATGTCCGTCAGGAGGTTCTCAACCTGCTGGGGGCCGGCGTAGAAGACAATGCCTATCAATCGATGGGGATGAAGATGAGTCCTGCCGCAGCGCAGGCGGCCAAAGCGGCCAAGAGCAAAACCCCGGCCCTGGACAGCTTCGGCAGGGATTTGACCGAGCTGGCAGCAAAGGGGGAACTGGATCCTGTCATCGGCCGGGAAACGGAGATTGAGCGTCTGGTGCAGATTCTCTGCCGGCGCACCAAAAATAATCCTGTGCTTTTGGGAGAGGCCGGCGTGGGAAAGACGGCCATTGTCGAGGGACTGGCCCAGCGGATTGTATCCCACGAGGTTCCCGAGCTGCTCAAGGACAAACGGCTGGTCGTTCTGGATTTGGCGATGATGGTGGCCGGCACGAAATACCGCGGGCAGTTTGAGGAGCGCATCAAGGCGGTCATCAACGAGGTGCGCCGGGCGGGGAATGTGCTGCTGTTCATCGATGAGCTGCATACGCTGGTGGGGGCCGGCGGGGCGGAAGGCGCTATCGATGCATCCAATGTGCTCAAGCCCGCTCTGGCACGCGGCGAGGTGCAGTGCATCGGTGCGACGACCTTCGATGAATACCGCAAGTATGTGGAAAAGGATGCCGCTCTGGAGCGCCGCTTCCAGACGATAATGGTGGATCCACCCAGCAAAGAGGAAACGGTGGAAATCCTCAAAGGGCTTCGCGACCGGTATGAAGAGCATCACCGGGTTCATTTTACCGATGAGGCGCTGTATCAGGCCGTCGAGCTGTCGAGCCGGTATATTTCGGGCCGGTGCCTGCCGGACAAGGCCATCGATGTAATCGACGAGGCCGGCGCCCGTGTGCGTCTGAAAAACATGACGCCTCCGCCGGATCTGGCGGAATTCGAAGCCCGCATTGAAAAGCTTCAAAGTGAAAAAGACGAAGCTGTCCGCAATGCCGATTATGAACGTGCTGCAGCGCTGCGGGATGACATCCAGCGGATTCTGGATGAGAAAGCCGAGATGCAGCGGCAGTGGCAGGAAAAGAATAATCAGACCATTGGGGTTGTGGATGCCGAGGTGGTTGCCGAAGTGGTCAGCAAAATGACCGGTGTGCCGCTGACGCGTCTGGAAAAGGAAGAAGCCCAGAAGCTGCTGGAGCTGGAAGCCGAGCTGCACAAGACGGTTGTTTCGCAGGATGAGGCGATCAACGCACTGGCCAAGGCGGTTCGGCGAAGCCGCAGCGGCCTGAAAGACCCCAACCGTCCGATGGGGAGCTTTATCTTCATCGGCCCCAGCGGCGTCGGCAAGACGCTGCTGGCCCGTGCGCTGGCCGAGTTTATGTTCGGCGATGCCGATGCGCTCATTCAAATTGATATGAGCGAATATATGGAAAAGCACAATGTCAGCCGGCTGGTCGGGGCGCCTCCCGGCTATGTGGGCTATGAAGAGGGCGGCCAGCTGACGGAGCGCATCCGCCGGCGTCCCTATGCCGTGCTGCTGCTGGATGAAATCGAAAAGGCGCACTCGGATGTCTATAATATGCTGCTGCAGATTATGGAAGAAGGCCGCCTGACCGATTCTTTCGGCCGGCATGTGGATTTCAAAAATGTGATTCTGATTATGACCAGCAACATCGGTGCGGAACTGATCAAGAATCAGTCCGGCTTCGGCTTCGGCAAGCGGACCGAACAAGCCAATTATGAAAAGATGAAGGAACTGCTGGACAAGGAAATGGAGCGGCATTTCCGTCCGGAATTCCTCAACCGGCTGGATGCCCAGATTGTCTTCCGCCCGCTGACGCGGCAGGACCTGCATACGATTGTCGATTATGAATTGAACAAGGTATTCAAGCGGCTGCTGGAGCACCATCTCCATCTGGAGCTGGATGAGGCGGCCAAGGAATTCCTTATCGACAAAGGCTACAACCCCGAATTCGGGGCGCGTCCGCTGCGCCGGGCGATTGAGCGCTATATTGAAGACCCGCTTTCGGAAAATCTCCTGCGCGGCAAGTTCAAAGGCAAGAGCCTGATACGGATTACCGTGCAGGATGAACAAAATCTGCGGTTTGAAGGCGTGGATGCTCCGGCTCCGCTGGATGCGTCTAATGTTGTGGTGCATTCAGGCCCGGAGACCCAGTCTGCGCAGTGATGCGCCGGAAATTACAGGCAGACAGTTTGACGGAAACGGCCCAACGGCATGGACAGTACATTTTTTGACAAGGATGCATTTTCGCATCATTGCGGAATTCGCCTGCTGGATGTCAAGCCCGGCTATGCAGCGGCAGAGATGCCCATTGAACCCAAGCATCTCAACAGCGTCGGGATTGTGCACGGGGCTGCTGTGTTTGCACTGGCCGATGCGGTTTTTGCGGCCGCTTCCAATTCGCACGGCTATGTGGCGGTGGCGGTCAATATCAGCATTTCGTATATCAAGGCGGTCTCCGAAGGTGTTCTAAGAGCAGAGGCGCAGGAAAACAACCCCCGCGGCCGGATGGGCAGTTATACAATTACCATACGGGACCAGCAGGGCGATTTGGCAGCCGTGTTTCAGGGTCTTGCATATCGGAAATTTGATAAGCCGTAACGGCTTTTCCCCGGCGCAAAAAAGAGTCAAAAATGCTTTTGGAATCTGTTTTTTGGCCGACAATGAGAATTAGACAGGTAAATAACGGCAGCAATTATCAGTCACAGGAGAAAAAAATGACTAACAAGAAGATTGGACTGGTTTTCACAGCAAGTAATCTTTTGCTGCTGGCGGTTCTTTTGTTGCTGGTGTCTGCAGTATGGGCAGCGGATACAGCGACTGCGCCGGCGGCTTCGGGTTCCGGTGCGGTTTCGGCTCCGGCTGATGTGCCGACGCGTGCGATGCGTCAAGCCGGCGCGGCACAGCGGCGTTCGGGCGCTGCTGCCGATCGGGAGCTGATGTATCAGGATGCGACAGCCCGCCGGATGGCCGAGCATCGAGCGCAGATTGCTGAGCTGGAAGAAATCAAGAAAGTGGCACAGGAAGAAAACGCTTCCCGAACAGTTGAAGCCATCCAGAAGCTGATTGAAAAGAAAGATTCTCAATTCAAGCAGTCGCTGGAGCAGTTTGAACGTCAGCGGCGTGCCCGATTGGAGCAGATTCAGGAACGCACAGCAGCCCTGCGTGCCCGGGAAGGGCAGACAGATGCTGGTGCCGACAAAAATAAGCCGCAAAACGCCGCCGGCGATAAAGCCGATAAAGACAACTAAACCGGCCGATTTCCAGACAGTCAGGCAGGGCCGAGACGGCAGCGTTTCGGTCCTGCTTTTTTTATTGTGCGGCGGATGCTATTTCACGGGCAAGGGCATCCAGCAGATCGGCTTCTTGCACAACGGCGATTTTCTGTCCGCGCCTGTAAAGATACCCTTTGCCTTCTGCTGCGCAGACGGCAATGTCGGCATCGGCGGCTTCACCGGGGCCGTTGACAATGCAGCCCATAACGGCCACATGCAGGGGTTTGCGGATGCCGCTGAGCAGCCGTTTGACCTTTCGTGCCAGTGCGGCCACATCAATCCGGCAGCGTCCACAGGTGGGGCATACGACCAGATGGGGCGATAGCTGTTCTTCCAGCCCGAGGGCCTGCAGAATCTGCCGGGCGATTTCAATTTCCCGAACCGGATTGCCGGCTACACTGACGCGGATGGTGTCGCCGATGCCTTCTGCCAGCAGCGTGCCAATCGCCGCCGCCGAAGGAATGATTGCGTCTTCGGGCAGGCCGGCATGGGTCAGGCCGATATGCAGGGGATAATCAAATGCGCCGGCAATGGCGCGGTTGACCTCAATTGTCCGTACGGTATCGGCGCTTTTGGCGCTGAGCACAAGATTGCCAAAGCCCGCCTTTTCAAACATCCGGATGTAGGCCTTCATTTCTTTGAGCATCAGGCTTGTACGCCGTGCCGGCGGGACATCGTGCTGAAGGTCGCGGATGCTGGCTTCATTGACGCCGATGCGGATAGCCGTGTTGTGGGCTTTGGCACAGTCGATAATCCGGCGGATAGAGTTTTTATCTTTGATGTTTCCGGGATTGAGCCGGATTTTGACGGCACCGGCTTCGATTGCTTCAACGGCACGGTCCGGCGAAAAATGGATATCGGCAGCGATGGGCATGGAAGTTTTTGCGATAATTTGGGCCAGCGCCTGCGTGTCGGCACGTGTCGGCACAGCGATGCGCACCAGACCGCAGCCGGCTTTTTGGAGCTGGCCAATCTGCCGCAGACACGCCGGGACATCGGTGGTAAAGACTTTGGTCATTGTTTGAACAAGGATGGGATGACCGGAACCGAGCCGCAGTGTTCCGATGCAGACAGTTTTTGTGGGTCGCCGCTGAATCATGACTGATGCTGAAATGGGTGGATAGAATGTTTAACTGAGCTTATTGCAGGCATCGCGAATCAGACCCTGCAGGACGCCGTCGGACAAATCCGCCAATTCCGGTTCCGGCCGTTCAGCCCGTCCCATCGATGAAAGCAGACGGACGGCCGTTTTTTTGTTTTTCTTCAGTTCCGACAGTGTGCGGGCGGCCGGTCCCAGCTCGCCGTCGGCCATCTGTCGCAGGTAAAGGATGCACTGTTTGAGAATATCTTTTTCCTGTGCGGTGCGGCTGCTGCCGTCTGTGCGGCCGGTCTCCTCCGGAATGGAGTTCTGAAGCAGAATGGTCTGGGTCAGTGTTTTGGTTTCGCGCATCAATTCCTCCACGCTGGTTTCTTCCCGCGGATCTATCGGCACCAGTTTCAATTCCGGCTCGTCATCCTGTTTGGGAAGGGGGATATAACAGCGATGCTTGCAGTACGGGCAGCTGCCCCATTTACCGCCGGCTGTGTCGGGGGCTTTTATTTTTTTTTTGCATGCTTCGCAATGGAACTGAATAGGCATAAGCGGGTCTCCTAAGTGTTGGTTCCCTTTTGGGCCGTAAATTCAGCACGGACCTCTGTCGTAATGCCGCCGCGCGGGGTAAACTGCGATGTGATGCGCATCCAGCGGGGCTTGACAGCTTCGGTCAAATCATCAAGGATTTCGTTGGTCAGAAATTCGTAAAATATGCCTCGGCTGCGGAAACTCTGCAGGTAGAATTTGAGGCTCTTTAATTCAACACAAAGGACATCTGGTATGTATTCAATTATAATAGTTCCAAAATCCGGCTGTCCAGTCTTGGGGCAAACACTGGTAAACTCCGGGCAGCGGATAGTAATAGTATAATTGCGTTGCGGTCGAGGATTATCAAATACTTCCAGTTGCGGTTTTTCAGCCATTCTGCTTGTCCTTTTGAGTAATACTGCTTATACTTTCGATATAATTTTAGCAAAACTTGGCAGCTTTGCAAGGAAAGAAAATGGGATTGAAAAAAGCGGTTATACTGCTCAGCGGGGGACTGGACTCTGTTACAACGCTGGCGATAGCAAAAAAAATGGATTTTTCCTGCTATGCACTGACTTTCCAATACGGTCAAAGGCATTTTTTTGAGATTTCCTGTGCCCAAAAGGCAGCGCTGGCGTTAGGGGCTGCGGACCATCGGATAATAAAAATAGAGCCGGAGGTATTTGCCGGCTCGGCCCTTGTCGGCCGGCAGCAGGAGGTTCCCAAAGACCGGCCGATGGAGGACGGCACAATACCGGCAACCTATGTGCCGGCGCGCAATACAATCTTTCTCAGTTATGCCCTTGCTTGGGCAGAAGTGCTGGGAGCGTGGGATATTTTTATCGGTGTAAACGCAATGGACTACAGCGGTTATCCGGATTGTCGGCCGGCATTTATCGAAGCTTTTGAAAAGATGGCCAATCTGGCAACCGCTGCGGCTGTCGAGGGCAAAGGCCGATACACAATTCATACGCCGATTATTCGGATGAGCAAAGCCCAAATCATCCAGCAGGGGACGGCTTTGGGGGTGGATTATTCCCTGACGCACAGTTGTTATGACCCGGATGCACAAGGGCGTCCTTGCGGCCGCTGTGATTCCTGCCGGCTGCGTCTGAAGGGCTTTGCTCAGGCAGGATTGACTGATCCCCTGAAATACCCCTGTTTGTAAAGACCTTGAGGAATGGGCAGGCAGAGAAGCTGTCTGCAGGGGGGATTTTTATTGCTCCAAACGATAAAGTTGTTAAACTAATCTGCTTATATAGGGAGTTTGCGGCGCCTGAGAACAGGAACATTTTAGTGAAAGGTCAACGAATATGGCGGAGTTGAATGTCATGCATTATGATGCGTCGGGAAAGCCGAAGGTTATTCCGCACGGTATTATAGGGTCCTTTATTCTGGTAACTTTTCTGTTTTCTTTGTGGGGCTTTGCCAACGATATTACCAATCCGATGGTGGCGGCGTTCAAAAATATTCTGCTGATCAGCAATTTTGAAAGTTCACTGGTTCAATTTGCCTTCTACGGCGGCTATTGCGTAATGGCTGTTCCGGCGGCCTTGTTTATCAAGCGGTTCAGTTATAAGACCGGCATTCTGCTGGGTCTGGCGCTGTATGCGGCCGGATGCCTGATGTTTATCCCGTCGGGGCAGATGATGGCCTTTTGGGCTTTTCTGCTGTCGTATTTTGTAATGACCTGCGGCCTGTCCTTTCTGGAAACCAGCGCCAATCCCTATATTCTGGCGATGGGGCCGGAGGAGACGGCAACCCGCCGTTTGAATTTTGCCCAGTCTTTCAATCCGATGGGCTCGCTAATAGGGATGCTGGTAGCCAAAAATTTTATTTTGGCCAATCTGGACAAAACGGATGAAGCCGGGCGGCGGGTGCTTCGGGAGACAGCACCGGAGCAGTTTATGGCTCTCTGCAAGCACGATTTGGATGTGATTATCGGCCCGTATATGATGCTGGGGCTGGTGGTGCTGGCGACATTTGCGGTATTTGCCTTTGCCCGTCTGCCACGCACCCAAGGCGAGGACGACAAGCAGATTAACTTCTGGCCGACATTGGGCCGGCTTGTCCGCAATGCCAAATATGTGGAAGGAGTTATTGCACAGGCATTCTATGTGGGGGTACAGATTATGTGCTGGACATTTATTATCCAGTATGCAGGCAACGAACTGGGTATTGATAAGCCGACAGCGCAGCTGTACAACATGGTGGCAATGATTATCTTCGTCAGCAGCCGCTTTATCTGCACCTTCCTGCTGAAATACTTCAGCCCCGGCGGCCTGCTGATGTCGCTGGCAATTGCCGGATTCGCCTTGATTTGCGGGACAATCTTTATCCGGGGAATGATGGGGCTTTATTGTCTGGTAGGCGTTTCGGCGTGTATGTCGCTGATGTTCCCGACCATTTACGGCATTGCCCTCAAAGGGCTGGGGGATGATGCCAAGCTGGGGGCGGCGGGGCTGATTATGGCTATCGGCGGCGGCTGTCTGATGCCGCCGATGCAGGGGTGGATTATGGACCAGAATGCATTCAATCTGGGCTTTATGACGCTGTCGAGCACACGGGCTTCGTTTGTCCTGCCGCTGATTTGCTTTGTCGTGATCGCTATATTTGGTTTTCGAACCTCCAATGTCCATGGGCATAAATATTGACAGACCAACCCACTTCAACGAGAGGATGAACCAATGCTCAAGCATATACCTGCTGTTTTAAGTCCTGACCTGCTGAAGCTGCTGATGGAGATGGGGCACGGCGATGAACTGGTTATTGCCGACGGCAACTTCCCTGCCGCCTCGATCGCCCGCCAAACGGTTTCGCAGCAGCTGATCCGGCTGGACGGCCACGGGGTTCCGGTGGTGCTCGAAGCGGTTTTGCGGCTGTTTCCGCTGGACCGGTATGTTCCGAAGCCGGCGGCCCTGATGGAGGTTGTGCCGGGTGATAAGGTCGAAACCCCCATCTGGCAGGAGTACCGCAGAATCATCAAAAACAGCGGTGAAGTGTTCGACGATTTTGAGTATATCGAACGCTTTGCCTTTTATGAGCGGGCTAAAAAAGCCTATGCGGTTATTGCCACCAGCGAATCGGCTTTGTACGCCAATATCATTCTCAAAAAGGGTGTTGTTGTCGCCTGAACTGCAGGATTGATTGATCCGGCACGAATGAATCGCTTCAATCCGAATCCAGAGCAGGCGGAGGCGGCATACCCGGTTCGGCAGCTTGAATGGGACGGCAAGGAATACGGAAGTCCTCTGGTTCGGCTGCAGGGGGCGGAAAAAACAATTGAAAATGCAGCTTCTGCGGCTTATGATACATGTCTATGTGAAGTGCTAACAATCCTTTAAATGGAGAACCAATAATGGAAACCGATTCCCCAAGGCCCCAGAATATTATTGAAACAACCGATGCGCTGGAGGCCGTCAGTGCGTGTCAGTCGATGAAGAATGCCTTGTTTACGATCATTCTTCTCGGATTGCTGCTGTGTCAGATTATCTTCTGGCTTCATCATTTCGGCCTGATTAAAGGTTCCCAGACATCTGAGCCCCAGCCGGCCGTAAGCCGCTGCAATAGCGGGGCTTCTTTTGGGCCGCTGTTATTGACCGCTGCAATCGCACAGGAGCAAGAGAAGGTTTCTCCGGCTGGTGCCCAGACGGCTGAATTGGTAGGGCAGGTGATAGACAAGGTCGAATCCGGCGAAAAAGCCCCGGCGCAGAAAGCAGTTCCGCTTGTGGTCGAAAAAGAGGCAACCACAGCCCCGTCAGACACCGCCGCCGCTGAAGCGGCTCCGAAAAGCGAACCGGCTGCAAAAGACGAGTCTGATACAAACATCAAGACACTCCTGAAGGAGGAGCTTGCGCTGTTTCATATTTCCCCCCGCTTTGCCAAAGGTCTGATTGCCGTCTGCAATTTTGCGATTTTGACAGGTGCGATACTGTATTCGCTGACGCTGCTGGTGTGTGTCAAGATTTCGCTGGCAGGGCGGCTGGGCGGAATGAACCACATTGTGCGGGCGTTTTTTGTATCTTTGTTTCTGCTGGTTTTTCTGATTCCGTGGCAGGTGGTTCTGCCGAAGGTGCTGCTGGGGGCTGTCTGGCTACCCGGTGAGCTGCTGGACGGCCGATGGGACAAGGCCGGCGATTCGGTTGTATGGGCTGTGATGCTGTACCTGCGGTTCTGCGGGCTGTGGCTGATTGCCCTTTGGTTTCTGCTGTGGGCCCAGATTCGTTCAGCCAAATGGGCGCGGGCGATTCTCCGCCGGCTGGGCGTGGTACGATGACCCGTTGCTGATCTGCCAGTCCGTATATGGCACAATACAGCCATTCACAAGTGCCGGCCAATCCATCATTGCCGATTCGGTTCGGGTGTTTGTCTGGGGTGCGGGATTGGTATGCCGGCAGTATGCCGGATTGACGAAAGGGACGGAATGAAAGAACAAATCGCCTATATCGGAATGGGCATCATGGGAGCGCCGATGGCGGTCAATCTGCTTAACGGCGGCTATTCCGTTGTCGTTCATACGCGCACCCCACAAAAGGCCCAGCCCGTCCTTGACAGAGGGGCCCGGTGGGCAGATAGCCCCGCAGAGGCCGCCCGCCATGCGGATGTAGTGATAACCTGCCTGCCCGATACACCGGATGTCCAAAAGGTGCTGCTTGGGGAAAACGGCGTTATTGAAACCGCCCGCAGAGGAACCGTCTGCATCGATATGTCCACCATCAGCCCGCAGATAACTCAGCAGATAGCTGCCGCTTTAGCCCAGAAGGGTCTTGTGATGCTGGATGCTCCTGTCTCCGGCGGCCAGAGCGGGGCTGTTGAAGCCAAATTGTCCATTATGGTCGGAGGGCCGAAGGAGGCGTTCGAACGGGTGCGTCCGATTCTTGCGTGCTTGGGGCGGGCGATTACGCATTGCGGGCCGGCCGGATTTGGGCAGCTGACCAAGCTGGCCAATCAAGTGATGGTTATTCACACGATTGTGAGCATTGCCGAAGGGCTGGCCTTTGCAGAACAAGCGGGTCTGGATCTGCAGACCACCTGGGAGGCCGCCTGCAGCGGAGCGGCCTACAGCCATTCGCTTAAAGTGCTGGGGGCCAAGATATTAGCCGGCGATATGAAACCGGCTTTTAAGGCCGTTTTGCAACTGAAAGATTTGAGGCTGGTGATGGAGACTGCTCGTCAGATCGGCCAGCCGCTGCCGGCAACGGCGCTGGCGGCTGAACTGTTGAGTGTATTGCCGGCTATCGGCCGAGGCGAAGACGGCACACAGGCCCTGATCGATGTTATTCGTCATCTGCGGATGCCGAAAGAAAGCCGTACAGAGTCATAAGACAAGCACGATGGCTCTGTACGGCCCGGTCCGGTATATGCGCACGAAGGTCGGCATTCAATCCGCTTTTTTAGGGCACTTCATCATAGAGCGAAGGATTGTAATAAATTGAAATATCACTGTTGATTTCAAATCCGGCGGGGATGTCGGTAATGCCCGACCGGTTGAAGAACAAGTCGCTGCCTTCCAGCCGCATGGGTTCAGTGGAATAGTTGACAATCGAGCCGCCGATGATGCCGCCGGCACTGCCGTAGGTTCGGACGCCGTTGGCCGCAATGCAGCCGTTTAAGGTGCCGAAGTTGCCGCCGAAGGAAACCGCAAATCCGGGCGCCATAATGAATGTCCCTGTTTCGCTGTGCAGTCCGGCATACTGTTCGGTCTGGGGCAGATTGGCAACACTGGTGCTGACGACAGTGCCTGTAAAATTGAGCTGGTTGGTTGCCGAATTGTCGCTGAGACTGCCGTTGCCGACGATGACGCCGGTGATCTGGGCGTTGCCCCCGAACTCGACCACATTGGGCTGCTCTATGTATAGAACGCCTTTGATAATGGTATTGCCGGTAAACTTGGGATTGGTTCCGGCGGCGATGCGTACATTCTCGAGTGTGGCATTGTTGCTGTAGAGACTTTTGTTGCTGCTGTCAATTGTGATGCCGTTGATGTACCGCTCAAAGTGAGCGGGATTGGGAATAGGAAACTCTGCTCCGCTGACGCCGATTTCCACATGGTTGGTAATCGCCGCAGCTCCCTTTTCGCCGCCGATGCTGCTCTGCCCGCCGCTCATCGTTACAAAGGCGCTGGGATTGACAATTTTGACATCGCCGGCAATCTGGGCGTTCTGGATGGTCAGTGCACTGTTGGTGGCAGAGCTTTCGATATACACATCCGATTCCACGCGGAGATTGACGCCGTCCAATGTTAGGCTTTTCAGCGACAGAGGGCCTTTGGTGGCGACGCCGAAATCAAATGCTGATTTTGTGTTTTCTTCGATGCCGAAGCTGAAGCCGCCCAAAATGGTTCGCCCAATGCCGCCGGCTTGACCTTTTACGCGAATCTGAATGCTGCCCGTTGCAGGGCTGATTTCGGCATAAAAGCTTCTGGAACTGTCCAGCATCACAGGTGCGCTGGCAGAACCGATGGACAACGTTTGGCTGTCTGAATCGAAGGATGCATTGAGATTGGAAGGCAATATGCTTTCGAGCGATGTCCGGAAAACCGAGAACAGGTTTTCAGGAAGCGTTGAGCCGGGAAGAGTAATCTTCTGGGCGTAATAGCGGATTACTTCCAGTCCCGATTCGGCGCAGGAGCGGGCTTCGTTGACGCTGTGAAGGTTGCGGGCAATGCGCGCATTGGCGGTGGACATCATAAACATAGCTGCCGACAAAGCCGAAAAAACAGCCACGAAAATCAGCCCAATCAGCAGCGCAATACCCTTGTTTTTTTTAGACATTTTTTTTGCGGTGCACATAACAGGTCCCCCCAAACAGAAGTTTGGTTAATGGCTCTATCTAAAACATACGATTCAGCGGCTCAAATGCCAAATTGAAAAAGGGCTTCGATGCATTGTCCGATAATGCTTCGGCAATCAGGATTACAATGCTGCATCAGCACCATCTTTGATCACCCGACTTTGTCGATTCCTGTAAGCTGGCGCTGCAGAAGCAGAAAGAATTGTCCAATTTCTATTTATCTTCAGCGTGGTAGGAGCTGCGGGTAAAAGGCGAACTGTGCACCCAGCGAAAGCCCAATTGCCGAGCCAGATTTGCCCATTCATCGAATTTTTCGGGTCGGATGAATTCTGCTACATCCAGAGAGTATTTATCGGGTTTAAGGTATTGTCCCAAGGCCAGACGGTCGCAGCCGACAGCCCGTAGGTCGTTGAGGACAGCCAGAACCTGCTGGTCTGTTTCTCCCAGTCCGAGCATCAGCGAGGATTTGGTCTCTATATGCGGCCAGACCTTCTTGGCTATTTTCAGCAGCTCCAGCGAGCGCTGGTAATCGCCGCCGGGACGTACCGTTGGGTATAAGGCCGGCACTGTCTCGATATTATGCCCAAAGACAAAGGGCAGGGCATCCGACAAGATCGCAACAGCTTGTTCCTGACAATTCCGAAAATCCGGCACCAGCAGCTCAAACTCCAGAGCGGGCATAACGCGCCGACAGGTCTGAATACAGTCGCGAAAGTGTCCGGCCCCGCCATCGGGCAAATCGTCGCGGTTTACACTGGTCAGGACCAGATACTTAAGCCCCATTCGAAGGGCCATTTGAGCGATGCGGTCCGGCTCGGTCGGATCGGGCGGCAGGGGTTTGCCGTGGGCCACAGAACAAAACCGGCAATTGCGCGTGCAGATATTGCCGAGTATCAAAACGGTGGCTGTGCCCCGACTCCAGCAGTCGCCGCGGTTAGGACAGTTGGCGTTGGTACAGATAGTCTCCAGCCCCAGTCCTTGAAGGGTTTGATGTGTATGACTGAAGGTCTGCCCAGCCCCCAGACGCCGTTTGAGCCACGGAGGCAATCGCTGTTGGCCTTTATTCATTTTTTTAGGTCCAATATGTGCGGCATAAATCTGCCAGTTTATTTTTAACGGCTGCCATATCCGACAGCGTTCCGGTTTCTTTATAGACCGAGGTCATTTCGACCGCGTCCAATCCGCAGGGGACAATCCAGTCAAAAATGTTTAAATCATTGTTGATATTGATTGCCATTCCGTGAAACGATACCCATTTCTTAATCTGGACGCCGACTGATGCAATTTTTTTCTCCCCGACCCACAGGCCGGGAAATCCTTTTCGCCGACAGCAGGAAACTCCCAGCCCTTCCAGCAGGTCAATGCCGATGCTTTCCAGCGACCTTATATAGCCGGTAATATCCAGCCGCAGCGTTTTAAGTTTGATTACCGGATACAAAACCATCTGACCGGGATTGTGGGCAGTCGTTCCGCCGCCGCGGCCGACCTGCACTAACTCGATATTGCAGCTGCGAATATCTTCTGCAGGCGCCCGCAATTTATTTTCCGTTTTTCGTGCTCCCAATGTAATTACAGGCGGATGTTCGGTAATTATCACAGTGTTGGGGATTTGCTCTTGCTGCCGCTTTAAACACAGCTCGGTCTGAAGGGCCAGCGCCTGAGCATAAGGCATCAACCCGGCATCAATTATTTCAAGTACAGCCATCTCCTGCATTTTACCAGAAATACCATTTTCTTATATATTGAACCAGCTAATATAGCCGTTTGGCAACCAAAAAGCAAACCTGCAAATCGCATGAAAACATTTGCTCACAGCGTGAGATATTTCTTGACAGATTTCATTGGCTGTGTCATATTGACGTCATTGTTTAGCTCAAACAGGATGAAAAACAGTCAAAGAGGATTAGTACGATGGGTATCACGCTCAAAAAAGAATATACTTGGAGTCTGGTCGTTCCCACGAGTATGGGTGTTCGTTTGACCCCGACAGATGCTCAGCCGATGCACTGCGGGCGGACGCTTCTGATGCAGGCAACCAGTGCCGAAACCAATGTTGCCAGTGTTTCATCGTATCTTGGTCTTCCTGTAAAGGTGCTGACAACATTTGTCAAGGACAGTCCGATTGCCCGCTTTATCAAAGATGACCTTGCCAGCCGGCATATTGTCTATGAAGGCAAGGAAGTCCCGCAGGGCGGCCCGTGGGGCTATCGGCACCAGTTTAACCTTGCTGACTGCGGTTTCGGCAGCCGGGGCCCGCGGGTTCATAATGACCGTGCCGGCGAGGTTGGCCGAACGCTTAATGTCAAGGATTTTGACCTTCAACGGCTTTTCGGCAAAGAAGGTGTCCAAATTGTCCACCTTTCCGGTCTGATTGCCGCTCTTTCGCCTGATACCGGCCAATTCTGTCTCGAACTGGCACGCACGGCTAAACAGTTTGATACCCGCATCAGTTTTGATTTGAACTATCGGGCATCGTTTTGGAAAGGCAGGGAAGCAGAGCTTGCTGCCATCTTCAAAGAAATTGCTTCGGTAGCAGACATTTTGGTCGGCAATGAAGAGGATTTCCAGCTCTGTCTGGGCATCGAAGGTCCTGAAGCCGGCGGCAAAGATATTGCTGCCAAGATTGACAGTTTTAAGGCCATGATTGGCTGTGTTAAAAAGGCCTTCCCGAATGCTCAAGTTTACGGCACCACGCTGCGGCAGGTTATCAGCGCCAACTGCCACCTGTGGGGGGCTATTATGGCCGAAGGCGATAACTGGCATATCGTTGAGCCGCGGGAAATTGCTGTGCTGGACCGCATCGGCGGCGGCGACGGCTTTGTCGGCGGAATGCTCTATGCGATACTCAAGGGCTGGGAGCCCCAGAAATGGATACAGTTTGGCTGGGCAACAGGTGCGCTGGCTGTTACGATGCTGACGGATTACGCCCAGCCGGCCGATGAGGAGCAGGTCTGGAGCATCTGGCAGGGCAACGCCCGCGTCAAACGCTGAAAGAACAATTGACAGCCCTGTCTGCGAATCGCTACAATGCGGATAATTTAGACAGGAGCTGGCTATGCTGAAAACCGTCTGGAATCTGATTCGAACCGGCGTTATTGTCGTTGGGGTTTTATTGAGTTTTTTTGCCGTTTTGGAGGTGCTGCGGACTTACCAAACGCTGCATGCATTTCATCCGTGGGCAGGGGGATTGTTTCTGGCGGCCGCTGTCGGTCTGGTTATCTGGCTGGCGGTCTATGTTTGGATCAATCTGGCAGCTTTCCCGCCTGCACTGAATCCGCCCCGCATTGAAGACTTTGCAAAGGCTTCCCAGCATCAGCTGAAACAGCATCTGCGGTATTTGCGCCGTTTTCTGCAGCGGCTTCAGGAAAATCCGGGTATTTCGGAGGACAAGCGGGGCCTTATTGGTACAGCATTAGACAGAATCAGCCAAACGCTTTCCGCTCCCAGCTCTGCAGAAGCAATGCGAATGGCTATCGAGGCTGTCCAAGCCGATGCAGTGAAACCGATTTTATCCGATTTGGATGAGCTGGCAGCCCGTCAGGTGCGGGATTCCATGCGGGACATTATGATCGGAGTAACACTTAGCCCGTATAAATCCGCCGATCTGCTGATTGTGCTGTACCGCAATCTGGTGATGGTTATGCGAATCGTCCGCATCTACCGGACACGTCCGGCCTTGTCCGAGCTGCTTGGCATTTTTTCGGATATTGTCAATGTCATCGCGACTGTCAACTATATCAATATGGGCAAAAATCTCATTGAGGGACTGGGTTCACGGGTGCCGGGCATCGGCCGGTTTGTTGATGACATTGCACAAGGCATCGGAGCCGGCTTTATGACGACTATTACCGGCCATGCTGCCATAGACCGCTGCCGGAGTTTTCGGGAGTGGAATGCGGCTGAAGCCAAACGGCATCTGCTGAGTCATGTGGGCGATTTCTATAACGATGTCAAGGACATCTTTTTCAAGGATGTCTGGGGCGGCATCCGCAGCCGGATCGGGGCAGCGGGGGATAACAAAGACAAGGTTGCCGATGCTCTCAATGAAACCGGCAGTCTGCTGGATAGTTTCATCCGCGTTCCGGCTAAAGCTGTCGGAGCCGCCGGTCAGGCTGTTGCCGGAACTACTAACAAAGGATTTGAGTTGATCGGCAGAAAAATCATAAAAGCCGGCACAGCCCTTACCAAGCCGTTTAGAAAAACAAAGCCGACCTTGTAAGACCCTGCCCCGCATGGAGTTTCAGGAGCTGGCGTCAGTCTGAAAATCTCTTTTTGTTTCTCGATTTCTAAACAGATAGGCTGTAAAGTGCAGATTTTCCTCCAGAGGCATTTTTTATTGGGTTCGGCGTGATATTATCAGACGATGCAAGGGATGCAGTTTCTTGATTTTTTAGGCAAAATCCGCTATAATGAATATAGTGTGCGGAAGCAGATAGTATTCAATTGTGGGGGTTTGAAAAATGTTTCTATTACAGATGTTGGCTCGAAGACGCCGTCATTTGAGCCGTAAACCTGCAAGACGGGCACCGCGGTTTCTCAATCCGTCCGGCTATGCGCTGAATGCATGGCGGACCTTGTAGTCCACATCGGCTGTTTATCAGGCCTTTTCGTTCAGTTGCTGTACTGCCGGAAAGGCCTTATTTTTTGCTCTTCTTTTGCTGCTGCAGACTCCGGCAGTGTGGTATCAGCCCCGGGACTTTCCGCTTCATTTTTTCATAACAGCATCAGGTTTCCGAATATAAAATGGGGTTAAAGACAAGGGATCAGCAAATCGGTTTAATGCCGCCAGCCGCCGGCCAACCCGATATAACCCTCCAGCGGTCGCAGGCCAGAATGCTTTATCCAGCAGACAGGTAAAAGGGGACTTGAATTTGTCAGCGTAGTAGAGCAGTCCTTCCCCGAGCAGTCCGACATTTTTCCGGCCGCTTTGTGCAAGCCTGTCCAGCAGTTGTTCAGCGGTGGTCATTTCCGTACCGATTTTTTTTTCCCAGCCATTTCCGGTCCAGTCATAAACAGCCGTATAGAAAAAATCCTTTTTTGCATCCAGTACAGTGACAATACTGTCTAACATCTGGCCTGTCTGCAGGATATAGTCTGTGCCGTTTTCTGCTAACACATCCATCGAATCAGCGGCGATAATCCGGCTTTTTAAGGCAAAGGCCAGCATTTTGGCCGCCGTAACAGCAATCCGCAAACCGGTAAAACTGCCGGGGCCGCCTGTGATATAGACCTGTCGGATATCAGAGGGGACAGCGCCTGCTTGTCTCAATAATTCCTCAATGGCACCGAACAGTTCAGCACTGTGCCGCATAAAACCCGAAAAGACGATTTGGGCTGCGAGGGTGTCATCGCGTCCGATAGCCGCCGAACCGGTTCGACCGGAGGTTTCTATTGCCAGAATAAGCTGTGAATCTGTCATTGGACTCCCGACAGTTAAATTGTTTGTTGTGGGCAGAAGATACCCGTTTTTAACAATAAAAACAAGATTGACTAAGTAAGATTACGGATTTTTTCGCTTGCATTCGTGATATTTTAACTATACACTTACGGGTCGACCGATATAATCTGTAAATGCGGTCTTCTTTTGGAATTATTTATTAACTCTAATTTCGGCCTTATTTTATGGAGGTTTTAAGTGAAGACGCTATATTTTTGGCGCAGCTATAAGCATGCGGGTATTGCAGCGATGCTGGTATTGTGCGGGATGTGGTGTTCGCTTCTTTGGGCTCAGCCGTCCAACATCGATCAGGCCAAGCGGGCAAAAATTGACACCACTATCCGAATTGCCCAAGAGCAAATGAAACGCGGCTTTTATCAGCAGGCCCAAACGCAGCTCAATACATTGCTGACTTCCTCTGAATACACCAATTACCTTTCGGAACGACAGCACCAAACGATTACAGCCCTTCTGAATGAAATCTCTACAGCTCTCCAAGAACGCACAAAAATTACCCAAATGCTTCAGCAAAGCGATACGCTTGCGTCTCAAGGCAAATATACCGAGGCGCTGGGGCTTTTGGGGCAAATCAAAGACAGTCCGTTTGCCAGCGAACAAGAACGGCAGATGATTCGGGACCTCTATCAGGATGTTTCCGCCAAACAGCTTCAGGAGCAGCAGAAATGGCAGTCACTGTATGATGCCAGTACTGCCGCCTATAAGGCCGGCCAATATGAGCAGGCCCGTCAGGGTTTTGTTCAGATTCTTGAAGCAGGGGCATCTGTCAAAGGCGACAAAACAGCTCAAGAGTATATCCAGCTGATTGATAGTGCTGCAGCGCAGCCGGCCGGCACGGGTCAGGCGGACTCTGCAGAGCCGATGGTGCCGCTGCTGGAGACGCCGGCGGCCGGGACCTCATCGGCGCAGGAGGCCATCGAACCGCTGGATTTGATGCCGCAGCCGGATGCATCTGCTCAAACTGTCGCAACGGTATCGGTTCAGGTACAGGAGCAGAAGGAACGATCGTATTTGGAAGTGGTTCGCCAGAAACGTGCTGTTCAGGTGGATTATACGACTGCTATTGTAAAAGATGCGATTGAAAAGGCTCAGCAGGCGCTGGCGTCCAATCAGTTTGAGCAGGCCCAGCAGGCACTCCGCCGGGCATCCTCCACGGTTGAAGCCAATAAAATGCTGCTGGGAGATGCGTTTTATGCAGATTACAAAGCGCAGTTAACCAATCTGGAGCAGAAGACAGAGGAGGCCCGTCAGGCCTATCAGCAGCAGCAGGAAACGCAGCGTCAGCAGCAGGCCGATGAGCTGAATGCCCAGATTCGCCAAACGATGGAAGAGCAGAGGGCCCGAGCCGTCAAGGATTATCTGGCACGGGCATATGCGTTCCTGAAAGAACAGCGTCATGAAGATGCGCTAGGGCAGCTGGAACAGCTTTTGGCGATTGACCCCCTCAATCAGGAGGCCCAGATTCTCAAGCAGACGCTGGAGCATATGGATCACTATATCAAGCAGCGTCAGATTCAGGAAGAAAGCGACAGGGAAGAGATTGCCCTGCTGCTGGATGTTAAGCGGCGAGCGATTCCTTATGCGGATGAATTCAATTTCCCCCATAACTGGAAGGAAATTTCGGCCCGCCGTGAGCAGGCGGTTAAGGAGGCCCAGACTCCCGAAGATATGGCTGTCAATGAGCTGCTCGATAAGACAGTGGACCTTTCGATGCTGACGGAAGATACAACATTGGCCGAGGCCATCGAACTGCTGCGCAATTCGGTGGATCCTCCGCTTCCGATTGTTGTGTACTGGAGCGATCTGAGTCAGAACGCCTTTGTCGAAAAAACGACGCCGATTAATATGAGCGGCGAAGGGCTTCGGCGTGTGGTTTTGCGCACCGCATTAAGTCGAGTACTTCAGGCGGTTGGTTCCGGCGGTTTTGCCGAACTGGCTTATGTTGTTCAGGAAGGAACAGTGACGGTTGCCACCCGCGATTCTCTGCCTGCCAATTATGTAACAGAAATTTACGATGTAGCAGATCTGCTGAATCCTCCGGCCAACTATGATGAAGATTACAGCAGCAGCGGCTATGGCGGCGGTGGTGGCTATGGCGGCGGTGGCTATGGCGGCGGCGGTTTCGGCGGCGGCATGATGGGCGGCATGGGCGGCGGCGGTTTCGGCGGCGGCATGATGGGCGGCATGGGCGGCGGCATGATGGGCGGCATGGGCGGTGGCTACGGCGGCGGCATGGGCGGCGGCTATGGCGGCGGTGGCTATGGCGGCGGCGGCTACGGCGGCAGCCAAGGGGTTGGAAACTGGCGGTCGATGTATCG
>JAGPMT010000058.1 GCA_018052735.1 Phycisphaerae bacterium
GAGCCCGAACAGCGGTTCCCAAACTCACACAACTGGCGCAAAAGTGAGCCACAGAATATTTTTAAATAATATTATATACCCCCCTCTAATCCCCCCACAGGGGGGGCGTGTGTGTGAGGATGCGCTCATTGTGCCGTTGCGGCAGGTCTGTCGGAAGACGACAGCCGGCCAATCCGCTGGATGCAGGATGGACGGCTTGCAGACCATCGGGCGGCAAACCGCGGCGGCAGTCTGTGTTCTGGCATTATTGGCAGGAATATTCTGCCCCAGCCGCCCGCAGCTGCGGTGGTTATTCGACCGTAACACTTTTGGCCAAATTGCGGGGCTTGTCCACATCGTGACCGCGAAGGACGGCGGCATGGTAAGCCAGCATCTGCAGCGGGACAACGGTCAGCAGCGGCTGAAACTGCTCGACGGTATCAGGCACGGTGATGAGGAAGTCGGCATACTGGCGGATGTGGTCATCGCCTTCGGTGGCCACGATAATCGTCCTGCCGCCACGGGCACGGACTTCTTCGATGTTGCCGATGATTTTATCGTACTGCGAGCAGCGGGTGGCGATAAAGACGGCCGGCATTTGATTGGTGATCAGGGCAATCGGCCCGTGTTTCATTTCGGCTGCCGGCAGTCCTTCGGCGTGGATGTAGCTGATTTCCTTGAGTTTGAGTGCCCCTTCGAGGGCGACCGGATAGTTGAACCCGCGGCCGAGGAACAGCCAGTTTTCCTTGCTGATGTTGGCCTGTGCAATGCTGCGGATGTGGTCGGACTGGGTGAGAATCCGTTTGATTTTCTGGGGAATCTGGACCAGTTCCGCCAGCATCTGCTGGGCGGTATCGGCTGCCAGATGACGCCGCCGTCCCAGCTCGATAGCCAGCATCGCCAAAACGGCTACCTGTGCGGTGAAGGCCTTGGTGCTGGCTACGCCGATTTCCGGTCCCACGCGCAGATACACGCCGGCATCGGTAATGCGTGCAATCGTGGAGCCGACGACATTGACGATGCCCAGCACCAGAGCCCCGCGCTCCTTGGCCTGCTCCACGGCAGCCAAGGTGTCTGCGGTTTCGCCGGACTGACTGATGGCGATAAAGATGGTGCCTTCTTCCAGAATCGGATTGCGGTAGCGGAATTCGCTGGCATATTCCACTTCGGTCGGGATCCGTGCCAGCTGCTCGAGCAGAAACTCGCCGACCAGTCCCGCATGCCACGCGGTGCCGCAAGCGGCCATCACGATGCGTTTGGTCCGCGCCAGCGAACGGAGCTGATTTTGGATGCCGCCGAGAATGACGCGGCCGTTCTTGACATCGACGCGGCCGTTCAGGCAGGTTTCCAGCACCTGCGGCTGCTCGGCGATTTCCTTCTGCATGTAGTGGTCGAAGCCCTCCAGTTCAATCTGATCCAGCGAGATTTCTATCTCTTTGAGTTCCTTGCGGACTTCGACATTGGTGATGGTCTTTGTCTCAAAGCCGCTGCCGGTTACCGAGACCATTTCATTGTCCGACAGATACACCGCCTGCGAGGTATGCTCGATGATAGCCGCCGCATCGGAGGCAATGATATATTCGTTCTTGCCGACGCCCAGAATCAGCGGGCTTCCCTTTTTGACCCCGATCATCACATTCGGACAGTCAAGGCACAAAATCGCCAGACCGTATGTCCCGTATACCTCATTGAGGGCCTGCTGCACCGCCCATTCGAAGCGGTTGCAGTTTTCGGGGGCATTCTGGCCGCTGCGGGAACGGTTTTTCTGGTAAAAATAGCCGATGAGGTTGGCGACGACTTCGGTGTCGGTTTCGGATTTGAAGGTGCAGCCCTCTTTGAGGAGCCATTTTTTCAGGCTGGCGTAATTTTCGATGATGCCGTTATGCACCAGTGCGATTTTGCCGGTGCAGTCAATATGCGGATGGGCATTGACGGTGTTCGGCTGGCCGTGGGTTGCCCAGCGGGTATGGCCGATTCCCAGTGTGGCAGTGGGGTCTTCCGAAGGCAGGATGTTCTCTAAGTTGGAGATGCGGCCGGGGGTTTTGTAAACATCAAACCGTCCCTGCTTCAGCAGGGCTACGCCGGCTGAATCATAACCCCTGTATTCAAGACGCTTTAGACCTTCTATCAGTATCGGCTGAGCCGATTTCGTACCCAAGTATGCTACTATTCCGCACATTGTACCATCCTTTATTCTCTGGTTTGGATTTGCTGGTGGCGGTTATATTATCGGGTAAACCGGCTTTTGAGTAAAGCAAAATCGCCATCGGGCTGGATGCCTTTGGGCTGATTTGACCGGTATTGGACTAAAAACGGTCAATTGAGAAATTTTGAAAATTCTGCTTGAAAAGTTAGGCAAGACTAACTATATTAAGAGTAGTTAAATCCGAGACAGACATGGCAGTTCGTTCCAGTGACAAATTGAGTGCGTCTTTAGAGGACTATCTGGAGGCGATATACAACCTTTCGGGCCGGCAGAATGTTGCCCGCAGCAAGGATATAGCGCAGCTTCTGGATGTGTCGCGTGCCTCTGTTACCGGGGCCCTGAAGGCCTTGTCGGATAAGCAGATGATTCATTATCAGCCGTATGGGTATGTGGTTCTGACGGAAAAGGGGCGTCTTGCGGCACGCCGGATTGCGGGACGGCATGCGGTATTGGTGCAGTTTTTTGAGCGGGTGCTGGGCGCCGACAGTGCGACCGCACAGGAAGCCGCCTGCCGGACTGAACATACATTGGGAACGGATATCGCCGATCGGCTGACGGCGTTTATCGAGTTTGTAACCAGCCGGCAGGATAATGGACAGGATATTGCCCAGCAGTTTCAGCACCATTGGGATGCGTCGAATGATTCGTAAGAGTATGACCGAGCACATTCCGGTACGTCCGCTGAGCGATTTTCCGGCCGGTAGCCGGATTCGCATTGTGGACATTGAGGCCGGCCGGGGCCTGAAAAACCGGCTGGCATCGCTGGGGCTCCTTCCGGATGCCCCCATCGGCGTAATCCGCAACGACGGGGCCGGTCAGGTGATTGTCAGCGTCAAAAACTCCAAGATCATTCTGGGCCGCGGAATGAGCCATAAGGTCTTCTGTGTTCAGCAATAGCGGCTTGAGAGCGGAGAACGATGTGAATCCTTCCAATCCTAAGCAGACGCTCACGGTTGCCTTGGCGGGCAATCCCAACAGCGGCAAAACCACCCTTTTTAACGCGCTGACCGGTGCGCGGCATCACGTGGCCAATTACCCCGGCGTAACGGTCGAGACGATGGAAGGGACAGTCCGGCACAAGGGCATCGAGATACGGCTGGTAGATTTGCCGGGGACCTACAGTCTGACGGCCTATTCGGAAGAGGAGCTGCTGGCGCGGCATTTCATTGTCGAGCAGCATCCGGATGTGGTTGTGGATGTGTTGGATGCATCCAATCTGGAGCGGAATCTGTATCTGGCCGCCCAGCTTATCGAGATGCAGGTGCCGCTGGTACTGGCGTTTAATATGAGCGATGTTGCCCACAGCCGGGGTCTGGAGTTTGATTTGCCGCAGATGGAGATTCTGCTGGGGGCACGGATTGTGCCGATGACGGCGACGCGGGGGGAAGGGATTGAGCAGCTTCTGGATGCGGTTGTGCAGACGGCCGCACAGGAGAATCGGCGGATTGTAGCGATTTCCTACGGCCGGGAAATCGAGCAGGAGCTGGACGGCATCGAAGAGGTGCTGAAGCCCTATGCATCGGCTCTGCCGCGGCGGTATCCGCTGCGGTGGGTTGCACTGAAGCTGCTGGAAGGCGATCAGGAAGTGCAGGGCTGGATCAGCCAGCCGGATGTCTGCGGCCGTGTAGAAGCCGCTCACCAGCGGCTGCGCACCATTTTCCGGGACCATCCGGAAATTACCGTGGCCGAGCGGCGGTACGGATTTATTTCCGGCGCCTGTCAGGAGACAATAAAAAGCACGGTTCAGATTCGCCACGATTTCAGCGATTGGATTGATACCGTACTGACGCACCGCTATCTGGGACTGCCCATTTTTGCCGTTCTGATGTTTGGGGTGTTTTATCTGACATTTCGGGTGGGTGCTTGGCCGATGGGCTGGCTGGAGCGGTTTTTTGTCTGGCTGGGAGTTCAGATCACCCAGCACTGGCCGCTGGAGTCGTACGGGTGGCTTCGGTCGCTGGTGGTGGACGGGGTCATCGGCGGCGTCGGGGGAGTGCTGATATTTCTGCCCAATATTCTGCTGCTGTTTCTGGGAATTGCCTTTCTGGAAGATACCGGATATATGGCGCGGGCGGCTTTTATTATGGACCGGATTATGCACAAAATCGGTCTGCACGGCAAAAGTTTTATCCCGATGCTCATCGGCTTCGGCTGCTCGGTGCCGGCGATTATGGCCACCCGCATTCTGGAAAACCGGCGCAACCGGCTGGCGACGATGCTGGTAATACCGCTGATGAGCTGCGGGGCACGGATCGCCATTTATGCGATTTTTGCGGCTGCCCTTTTTCCCGATTATCTGCGGGGGCCGATGATGTGGTTGATTTATGTCATCGGGATAGTCTTGGCGATTGGCTGCATCCAGCTGCTGCGGCGGACGCTGCTGAAGGGCGAAACAATACCGTTTGTGATGGAGCTGCCGCCGTATCGGCTGCCGACGCTCAAAGGGCTGGCCATCCATATGTGGGACCGCGGCTGGATGTATCTGAAAAAAGCCGGAACAATCATTCTGGCGCTGTCGATTATTCTGTGGGCGGCTATCAGCTATCCGCAGCCGCCGGCGGCGTCTCTGGAGGGCTTAAGCAGCAGCAGTCAGCAGCAGGCAGTGCTGCAGTATTCGCTGGCCGGACGCATCGGCAAGGCTTTGGAGCCGGTTGTTGCGCCGCTGGGATTTGACTGGAAGATAGCCACGGCGCTGATTGGGGCGTCTGTTGCCAAAGAGGTGTTTGTCTCACAGCTGTCGATTATCTATGCGCTGGGCGATACGGCCGAAAATGCCGAAGCGCTGGAAGAGCACTTGCGCAGCGATTATACTCCGCTGCAGGGATTCTGCGTGATGCTGTTCTGTCTGATTACGGCCCCCTGCGCTGCAACTGTGGCTGTAACCTGCCGGGAGTCAGGGGCGTGGAAGTGGGCGGCACTGCAGTATTTCGGCCTGACGGCGCTGGCCTACGGCATTACCTTCATCGTGTATCAGACCGGACGGCTGATTTTTTAACCGTTACGGCTGCAGCCATTGATTGGCCAGCAGGCCGAAATCCAGCAGGTCCACCTGCCCGTCGCCGAGGGCCGGAAAGATATCGCCTGCGGGATTGTCCGTCATCCATCCCTGTGCCAGCGTCTGCACATCGGCCAACCCGATTTGGCCGTCGCCGTCGATGTCGGCCAGAGCCGGCTGCCGCTGGCCGCTGATAATCAGGCAATAGGCCTGCGATGTATAGCCGCGCCGAAAATTGTCAGCGGAAATCTGCACGGTGTAGCGGCCCGCCTGTAGCGGCGCCTCGATGAGCACCTGCTTGACATTGTCGCGGTTGTTGATGCCGCGTGTAGCGGCAGCGCCGGGATTGGCCGGATCCAGAACAAACGGGTAATACTGTGTCAGGCCGTCGGGAGCCATGATAAGAAGTCCCAGATTGTTAACCAGCTTCGAGGTGCTGTCGTCCAGCGTTCCAACTTGTGTCTTGCTTGCAGGCGGGTCTGTCCAGCAGAGGGTGGCCTTGATGGGACTGATGCCGTCCCATTCAAAGACAAATGTATCGTTGGTATTTCCGGGTTGGTAAACCTTGTCTTCGATAATGTTGGCGGCGGATGGATTGCGCTTGTGCAGAAGCAGTTTTTCAGCGGCTTTGGCATTGTTCAGCAGTCCCCAGCCGAACTTGTAATCCGGGCCGGGAT
>JAGPMT010000009.1 GCA_018052735.1 Phycisphaerae bacterium
AACTACAGCAGTAGCACATAAACTTGGCAGAAAATGGCTGGGAGTAGAGATGGGAGAGCATTTTTACAACGTAGTTTTACCAAGAATGAAAAAGGTTTTGGCTTATGATAAATCAGGTATTTCAAAGGAAGTAAAAGAATATCAAGGTGGTGGCTTCTTCAAATACTACGAACTTGAGCAATACGAAGAAGCGGTGGCGAATTGCAAATACGAAGATACAGATGATATTTTCTTACGCCCAACAAAAAGTCCTTACCAGGAATATGTCTTTATGAAAGACGAAAAAATGCTTAAAGCATTAGAGATTGATTATAAGAATAACAAAGTCAAAGTTGATTTATCAAAACTCTATTCGAATATAGATATTGCCGAAACCTTGTCTAACCTTTCCGGCAAATGGATTAAGAAAATAAGCGAGGCAGAGGTAGAATTTGAAGACGGAACAAAAATTAATACAATAGATTTGGATTACAAACTTATTAAACCATTAATTTGGTGGGAGTAAAAAATTATGCCCACACAAAGAAATAAAATAATAAAACAAGTTTATGAGATTTTAGAAAAATCGCCAAAAGGAGTTAGATATGCTGACTTGATAAGAGGTATAAGTACGGATTTACCAGACACAAAGATTAATACTATACATGGCACAGTTTGGGAATTTAAACAAAAAATTGACAAAGGAGAAATTAAAGATGTTATCAGGCCAGAAAAAGGATTGTATATTCTAAAAAAATATTTTAAAGAAAGGGTAATAGAAGAAACCGAAGGACAAGAAATTGCAGAAGAGGCATTTTATAATTTATTTGCTGATTATTTAGTCAATGACTTAGAAGAATGCACAAAAGCCGTGCCGTTAGGTGGCAATAAATTTCAAGATAGATGGGGTACTCCTGATGTAATTGGTACTTATAGAGTGTTAGGTATTGGACAAATTCAACCGCCTGTTGAAGTAATTAGTGCAGAAATTAAAACTGATATCAATCAGCTTATTACCTCATTTGGACAAGCTTGCTCCTATAAACTCTTTAGCCACAAAGTTTATTTAGTAATTCCCAAGGATGCCCGTGGGGCAGATATTAAAAGAATTGAATCATTGTGCCTAAAATTTGGCATTGGTTTAATTCTTTTTGATAGAAATAATAAAGAAAATCCCGAATTCGAAATTTTAACGAGGGCAATAAAAAGCGAACCTGATTATTTTTATTTAAATAAGTACTTGAGACTTATTGAAGATACAGCAAGAGAATTGTTTTAATTATGTCTAAACTTTACTTACAAAATATCATAGACAATATTTCTTTTGAAAATTTGCCTGCAAAGTGGCAGGGATTTGACTTTGCCCGGTTTTCAAAAGACAAAACGCTTTTTGATTTTCAAAAACAGGGGCTTCAAAACGCGCTAAAAGCATTGCATTTATACTTCAAGGAAAAAAACGCTGATAAAAAAGCATTGTTTGAACACTATAAACTCAACGGATTAGAAGAAGATTTTGATTACAACTTAAAGAAAAAACAAGACAGCAAAACCGCAAAATATCTTTTAGAATACGACAAAGATTATCCTGCCATAGATGAAAAAATTTATTTTGCTCATTTTATTAATCGGATGAGTTTTTGGATGGCGACCGGCTCGGGCAAGACGCTGATTATTGTTAAGCTGATTGAACTTTTGGGCAAACTGATTGCCGAAAAGGAATTGCCCGCAGGAGATATTCTTTTTTTGGCACATCGCGACGATCTTTTGGACCAATTCAAAAACCATATTGAGGAGTTTAACAGTTTTAATTTTGACACAAAGATAAATCTTAAAAATCTGCGGGATTACGAAAGCGTCAAGCGCGAAAACGCCTTGCCGTTTGCTAAAAACGAGATTACCGTTTTTTATTACCGCTCTGATTTGATTTCTGATGAACACAAAGAAAAGATTGTCAATTTCAAAAATTATGACAACGGCGGGCAGTGGTATATCCTTTTGGATGAAGCCCACAAGGGCGACAAAGAAGACAGCAAACGGCAGATTTTATACTCTATCCTTTCAAGAAACGGATTTTTGTTTAATTTTTCCGCGACCTTTACCGATCCAAGGGATTTTGCAACCTGCACTTTTAATTTCAATCTTTCAAAGTTTGTAGAAGAAGGATACGGCAAACATATTTATGTGTCTTCTACCGCGATTAGCGCGTTTCGCGGGCATAGCGATTTTTCGCCGATTGAAAAACAGAAAATTGTTCTGAAAACGCTTTTGCTTCTGACTTATGTTAACAAATATTTTGAAGAAATCAGGAAAGTTAATAATTCGCTATACCACCGCCCGCTACTTTTAACGCTTGTTAATTCAGTTGCTGTGGAAGATTCCGACTTGGAATTATTTTTCAGAGAATTGGAAAAGGTTGCGAAAAATGAAATTAAAGCCGATTTACTTAAAAAAGCAAAAGAGGAACTTGTCCAAGAGTTTCGCGACAACGCGAAATTCGTATTTGAGGAGTTGGAATGTGTCATTGACGCTTCCTTGGTTTCAAAATTGGATTACAAAGATATTTTGAAATATGTTTTGAATGCAAAGACGCCGGGCAAGATTGAAGTTTTGAAAATCCCCGGGAATCGGCAAGAATTGATTTTTAGGTTAATGACGGCTGAAAAGCCGTTTGCCTTAATCAAGATCGGCGATATTTCCGGCTGGCTGAAAGACAAACTTGAGGCATACGAGATAAACGAAAGTTTTGAGAATGAAAGTTATTTTAAGGCACTCAATCGCGACGATTCCGACATAAATGTTTTAATGGGTTCCCGCTCTTTTTACGAGGGCTGGGATTCTAACCGGCCAAACCTGCTTTTGTTTGTGAATATCGGAGTTGGAAGCGACGCTAAAAAATTCGTTCTACAATCGGTTGGGCGGGGCGTAAGAATAGAACCGCAAAAAAACAGGCGGAAACGGCTCCAAAATTTGCTTAATGCCAAAGTTGTAACAAAGCAATTATTTGAGAAAGTGAAAAATCTGATTTTACCGATTGAGAGTTTGTTTGTTTTCGGCACTAACGCCGAAAACCTGAAGGAAATAATTGCAACGCTGAAAGCAGAGAAGCAAGATAAAAATTTGGGCGACGCATTTATCTTGAATCCCGAAGCGCAAAAACATACTCTTTTAGTGCCGGTTTATAAAACCGCTGAGAGGATTTTTGCCGAGGAAAAAGACCCGCAAAAATATTCTGTCAGTCGCGAAGATTTTGATATAACCTCGCAATTTTACAGATTTTTAGGCGATAAAATCACTTTGGCTAAATATGATTGCGAAGTAAAGGTTTTGAAGAAAACAAAAGAAAGTTTTGCTGAAGAAGGACGATATTATGATTTCAGCGAAAGAAACTCGCTCTTTGAGCCGGAGTTAATTCTTGACCGGATTTTTGATTATCTCGGTGTTAAAAGCAAGGAGTTTGAGAAATTTAAAGAATTGGAAAACGAAATTGTGCATTTCAAAAAGGTTAGGTTTACTGATGGCGAAAAATACGAAGAAATATTGAAAGCAATAGGGAAGGTAAAAAACTATCCACAGAAAGCAGTTAAAGAGAAAAAGATTGATAAGGAATTTAAAAAAACGAACGATATAGAAAAATATAAAAAGGCAATCAGGCAATTAGAATTAGACTTTCAACCTGAAGTAAAGTATGACAAATTAAAGATCAAGTATTTAGCTAACCACTACTATCTTCCTGTGTTAGTTTCAGAGACAGAAAAAATTGACTATATCAATCACATTATAAATGTTGATAGCGAGGTAAAATTTGTTGAGCAACTGGAAGAATACCTTGAAAAGCCCGATAATGAATTTACATTTGACTGGTGGATGTTTTCAAAACTTGACCAAACGCTGGACGAGGTTTTTATTCCTTATTACAATCCCAAAGAAAATAAAATATCCAATTTCAAACCCGATTTTATCTTTTGGGTGCAAAAGGGCAAACGCTACTTGATTTTATTTGTTGATCCTAAAGGAACAGAACATACGGACGGATACAGAAAAATTGACGGCTTTTCAAGGATATTTGAAATTGGCAAACAAAAGCAAAGCAAAGATTTTCCATACAACGGTTTTACAATAAATGTAAAACTATTGCTTAAACCGAGGCAAGGGATGCCGGAAGTTTTGGAAAATTACAAACAATACTGGTTTGACAACTTTAATGATTTTGCTGAGAAAATAAAAGCCGCCCTCACGTTGTGATCTGCCCCATTTTTCTGTACCAGTTCTTATGAGAGCATAGCCGATCCGTTCTCTCTGCATTGAAGCTGACGGAGCACAGCGGAGTCAGGCCCAATGCAGCCGTCGTGCCAAAGGCGAAGGCCCCGGACAAGCCGGAGCCGAAACACGACAAGACGCCGCGTACGCCGCGGGCGTCTGACAGCCCTAACTGCTGCGCGGCCGGTGATGGTTATAATCCATTTGCCATCGCTGGGCAATATACAGCCGTTTACGGATGCCCACAACAATCTCACGGGTTGGGCATTTATTCTCAGCCGTCACAGGCAGCGATTTCTGTGAATGCGGGGAGCAAATCCCGAAAAAGGCGGTCTGAAATAACTCTCGCGCCGATGGGTTATGAATCGAGGCCGGCTATGGCCAAGCTGTTTTGCAGAATCGCAACAAGCTCGTCGGCGTTATGGGGCTGCGGGATCACCCAGCGCGAACCGAAAATAAGCTTCGGAACAGCGCCGCTTGCGTTTTGACTCGTCCGGCCGTACATATCCAGAAAAGTCTGCAAGTACTCCTCAATCCGGGAATCCGCTCGGGCCGCATCAAACGCTGCCTGACCGACCAACTCCGCGGCTTTGGCTTCGGCGGCTTCGATGCGCCGGGGCTTCCAGCGGTCGCCGGATTCAAAGGAAAACATCCAGTTTTCAAACTCCGCAAACTTGCGGCGATCTGCCAGCCATACAGCCAGAGCCGTTTTAGCCAGCTGGCAGGAATCCCTGAATTCGTCGGCATCCTGAGCGATATAAGGATTGCACCGGCTGTTCAGCGGTGTCGGACAAAGGGCAAAGGCCAGCCGGCCGCCGCAGCGGCTGACGGCTTGTTCCAGCATAAAATGCATCTGCTGGCAATGAGAGCAGGCGTAATCAAAAAGCAGGACAACCACATAGGGGGCCTCGGGGGAGCCAATCAGCGGCACGGCATGCGGATCGACAGCCGGCTGGTACTGTTCCGACTGGCCGTCCAGCCACTCGGCCGGCGGAGCGAAAACCGTTTGGCAGACCGCCAGAATGCCCGCTGTCAACAGGCCCGTCAGAAACAGTCCGAAAGGATGCAAGCGGTTCTGCCCCGAAGGTGCAGATGAACCCTTTTGAGACGGCACGGAATCCGCCCCATCCCTGCCGGCAGGGGATGCAGGCGGCATCGTTTCAGGGTCAGTTAACGCGCCGCTGCATTCTTTGCCGGCCCGCCATACCACCAAAACCGCCAGCAGCAGACCAAGCAGATGGATCGTCATACAATAGGGACAAAAAGCCCCAATAACCCACTTTTGCAGGATGGTAAACCACACAGCACATCCCGCAGCAGCTCCGGCAATAACCAGCAGAACCGCCCAAGCCAGATGCCGAATCGGCTTCTCTGCGGCCGTGCCAATAAAAAAAACGGCTGTCAGCAGCGCCCCGTATGCCCCCGCCGCCAAACCGCTGACGGGCACCAGCCCTGCTATGGAAGACCATCGGCTGCTGAGCACCCTGTCGCAGGAACTCCCGCCGCTGCAGCCGATCATCGGAGCATCCGCGATGTCATGCCAGCTTAAATACAGACTCAAGGCCAATCCCAGCGCGGACATACCGGTCAAAATCCAGCGCCACCAAGGCCAGTACCGGCAACAATGGTCTGTTTGCTCATTTGAAACCACAATGTGCTCCTTTGGGGATTTTCTGCACGCATTACAAATGGCCCTGCGGCTTGGAAGCCGCAGGGCCGGGAGCCGTACTGTTATAGACAGTTCGAACGGCAGTTTTATCTGCCGCTGAAGTACTGATTTCTACAGCGGCCTGCTGTACTGGTTGGGTTCACCCGGTGTGGGTTCGCTGCCGGCAATCTGTGCGCCACTTTCGTGAGATTTGGTCAGGCCGGAAGCAAGTGTAATGCCCGTACCAGCAACTTCAGCGCCAGCGGCGTGAGCTTTGGCCAGCGGTGAAGCCACGGTAATGGATGCAGCACCGGGCGCTCCGCCAAAACCGCCGCGGCCGCGATTGATAGAGGCAATCACAGCCGTCTCCTGATTGGACGGGCTGTCGATGGTGATGGTCTGGCCAACCGCAAAGCCCGCCGCATTGGCGACAGGGATAACCGTTGCGCCCGCCTCGACGGCAGCACTGAGGACCGTTCCCCCTGCAGTGCCGACCGCCGCGATGACAGCCGTCTCACGGTTTGCGCCGGTATCAATGATAATCGTCTGGCCGGCACTGAAATCGGCCACACTGATGACTTTGATGTTCGCTGCACCCTCTGCTGAAGCGGCTGCCAGAGTTGTTGCGGTCTGCAGCAGGAAATCATAGCAGTTGGTATCCGTATCGGCACCATCCGGGAAGCGGCCGGCACTTCTATTGGGAAACCGGCCGCCAAAACCGCCGCGGCCGCCAAAACCTGCGATTGGCGCAGGTGCATAGCAGCCGCTCTCGCCTGCCCCAGAGGCGGCCTGCCAGCCCTCGGCTGCCCACGGATCAACCAAGCCGCCGTAGTTGAGACTGTCAACAACCAGACCGTCTGCATCGCGCAGCACCATGCAGCCGGCGCCGGCAAGAGCAGGACCGCCGAACCACTGATTGGGTTTCTTTGCGCCCTGATAGCCGGCGGCTGCAACCTTTTCATCCCGCACGGGGGCGTTGATGTCGTGGTCTTTGTCAAGGGGCTTATCCAGCGTAATGCTGGTGTTCAGCGCCAAAACCGGTTCGTTGCTGGAGTGATTAAAAGCCGTCGGCGGCTCGAAGCTGATTCCTGTTCCCCTGACACTGAAGGGCATATTGGAAGAATGGTTGAACTTCAGCGGCTCGGCAAGGTCGAGTCCTGTGCCCGGGTCTTCCCCTTCCCGCAACGGACCATTGAAGGTGCTGCGAACCGACTGTGTGCCGACTTTGGTTACGGTAACGGTCTCAATTCCATGGCCGACGCTGTCGATATCCAATCGGATTTTATCGCCGACTGAGATATTCTCAACCGATGACACCTTGATGTTGGTATCGCCGGCTTTGGCATCCATCGACAGCCAAGCTTGGGTGCCGGGCTTGCCGACGCTGGTGATGGTAACCACCTCGTACTTCTCCACAGCTTGTGCAACGGCAGGATAGGTCGCACCGTAGCCGATAGCCATCTTCTGGCCGACCCTGAAACCATCCACGCTTGTTACGGGGATATTGGTTGAACCGGCCGGGATTGTTATCACCGGCCCATCGGGCAGGGGCTGCCACACCGTCGTCAAACCGCGGATGCCGCCTCGACGGCCGCCGAAGCCGCCGCGTCCGGCAGCAGGCTCATCAGCCGAAGGCGACTGGATGCCTGCAATCTTGCGGACTTCAACCGAGGAGCCGGTATCAATCTCAATTGTATCGCCGACCGACATGCCCTCGATGCTTCTGACATAGATGACTGTGTCGCCCGTTTTGGCAGGAACCGCCAGTCCGGAATCAGACAGCGCCAGCAGGTAAAAGCCCTTGGGGGCCAGTGTCGTGCCGGCAGGAATCTTCACAGAGGAAAAAATGGGCTGCTGTGTCGGATGCTGGGTTAACGTCCAGCCGGAGATATCGACAGCACTGTCGCCGGCGTTGTACAGCTCGATAAACGAATTTGTTGGATTGGCCGGACTGCCTGAACCGACGGCAAACTCGTTGATTTTGACCGGACTGACATTGCGGACTTTCTCGACAGCACTCTCCGATTCCCTGCGGCCGTTCGAGGTATTTGTCCACGAGGCCGTGCCGACAAGGTCGCCATTGAAGGGCTTGGGGCCGGAGGTTACCGTAAATGTCGCGCTGACGGTTTGGCCCGGTGCAATCGCGCCGGCAATTCTGGCCGGGGTCTTGGCCACAACAGTCCACCCCTGCGGGGCTTTGATGCCCAACCGGAGGTCGGCAACATGCACGCCTACGGTATTGGTGAATGTTACAGTGGTATCCTGCGAAGAACCGGGGCGGAAAGTCTGAAGTCCGGGGGGCGCAGCCGCGGCCGCTGCCGGAGCAATGCTGAGCCGCTGGACGTCGTACCGGGCTGCTACGATATTGGCCTGCACTTTCTGCTGGGTTTCCTGTGACGGGAAGGTGTTGGGAGCCGTCATAGCCCCTTCATAAAAGGTGCCCTGTGAACCGTTGCTGTTGTCGCCGCCGTTGCCCAGCAGGATTGCCCCCTGCTTGCGCATCGGGTCATAGCTGCTTCGGTCATTGATGATGCGCGGGCCGTCAAACAGAACCTGCAGCTGCCCGCGCTGCGCATCGCCGCCCATCGTTCTCCAGTGGTGCGGCTGGCCGTCTGCTGTTGCGGTTACAAACCGCCACGTGATAGTCGGCAGGTCTTTGCAGAACTTATCATTCGGAGAGGGATTGACGCAACCAACAAGGTTATTTTCCTGATCGGTCATAATCCAAGGGCCGGGGGCTTGCCCGCGGTACCAAGCGCCGGCGTTGCCGTAGTAGGTGGTTTCCATCGTCCCATCGCCATCGTCGCGGCTGTCGGTTTCGGCATTGCCGTAGTCAAAGCAGCAGCCCGAGTTGTAATGATGGCCGTTGACAACCCAGTACTGCCCCTGTGCCTGATCGTCAACCGCAGTGCCTTTGGCATCATTCCAGCGAAGCCCCATTCCCGGTTCTATAAAGACGCCATAGACCTTGTGTCCCATCAGCGTAACCGGCGCCATATCCGCTATCGGGATGTTGTTAAAGCCCCCCATAGCCGGACCGCTGAAACCGCCGCGCGGCGCTTGGACAAGATGGTTGCCGTTGCCCGACTGGTCATAGATGGTTGTAATCCAGCAATAAGTATCGGCACAAAACGCATCTTGGGCCGCCGCATCGGCATAGCCGCCGGCATCCCCCTCGCTGGGCTGGACCACACCGATGTCCAGGGTTTTTCCATCCGACTGGCGCATCACCTGATAAAGGGGGCCGTTATAAGAGGCATACAGGGCGCGGGTGGTGCTGTGCGCGGCTGCACAAGGACAGCCGGCTGCAGCATAAATATCACATGGACCTTCGGGTCTGGCCGGAACTGCCTTGTCTGTTCGTGCATCCTGAGCAGCCATCATCGATGCGGCTAAGGGCAGCATAAAAGCAAGGGCCAGCATCATCGCAAACGCAATTCTCCTTTTCATTTCCTTTCCCTTTCAAAAAATGTTTCGCTTGTCCGCACACAGGCAAAACACCTGCGGCAGAAAAAAAGACATTCCCTCAAGCTGACCAATTTAAGCTCGTCCGGGTCCCTTGAAATCCCCATATGATTCAAAACAGTTTCGTAGTTTAAACCGCCGCCGTCTTTCTATCAACAATAATCCTCTTCAAAGCGATTTTAAATCACCCTTTCACAATATCCCCCATCCCGGGTATGACGGCTGCAATGGACCCGGCCGGCTTGAAGCAAATGGCTGCCTTACAGAACTTCTTTTCAGGAAAAACTTGCAGCGCCTTGCCCTGCACGAGTATTCCTTTTGCCCTCCTGACATCCGCTTATCATCCGCCGGAACAGTGCCTGCTGGGCCAGTATCCTGACTGTGCGATTGGATTTACTAAATATCGAAAGACATAGGTATTTACAGTAAAAACCAAATGTCTGTATTGACAGATTTGCATGTATCAGGTACTATTTGTGTTTTGCCGGTTGGGAGGTTTTTTATCATCTGCCGGCCAAGCGGTGGAAGTAGCTCAGTTGGTTAGAGCATCAGATTGTGGTTCTGAGGGTCGCGAGTTCGAGTCTCGTCTTCCACCCTGATTTTTAGCCTCAATAGAAGGCAGATTATCGGTCTTTTCTGGCTTTTCCTTGGTGTATAAATTGCGGTGTAATTTTATTTTACATTCGCATGCCTTTTTTTCTGCCGGCTTGTTAAACAATCCTTACAGTATATTTGGCAAACACTTCTTATTGATTGTTTATCGTTTGTATCCATTTTAAATGTGACTTCTTAGCGAACAATAGTATAGATGTCTACACGGATTTGCCGGCTGCTTGGCAATATTTATAAATCATTTCATATTAAATGGTTATGTAAATATCATGCCTATTTTCTTGATTCTTTTGCTGCATTGTGACAAAATAGAAAAAGCCGAAACCTCGAGTTAGGATTATCAGTTTTTGCGATTTTTATAATACTTTATTAATATTACCTAAATATAGATAGGAATAGTATTTTTTTATTAAAATAAAAAAATTAAAAAAATTGGGGGATAATTCAGGCATCGAAAGGTATTAAGCGATAGAAAACAAGGGCAAGTCCTTTGCCCAAATTTACTTAAAGCAGGATTTAGGAAGCATGAATCAAATGGACCCCCAGTCAGAGGGAAAAAGAGTAGAAAAGTCCATCAAAGATGACTTTATAAGTCTTTTTTTGTCGAATCAAAGACGGATTTTCACCTTTATCCTGATGTATGTTCCGAATCGTTCAGATGCCGAGGATCTAATGCAGGAAACGGCCTCGTGGATGTGGAACAATTTTGATACCTATAAACCCGGTACTAATTTCGGGGCGTGGGGAGTTCAGGTCGCACGGTACAAGATACTCAAACTGCACAGTCGAACCCAGCACAGCCGATTGAAGTTTGACAGCCAACTGGTAGAGTTAATTGATGCCAGAGCGGAAAAGGTTCTGGACGATGTGCCGCAGAAGATTCATGCCTTGCGAAAATGTCTTTCCGAAATAAATGAACAGAGCCAACGGCTTTTGTATCTGCGATACGAAAAGGGATTGACTACGCAAAAGCTGGCGGAATTGCTGCACCGTCCTGTACAGGGGCTGTACAAGACCATGGCCCGCATTCATAAAATGCTGCTTCGGTGCGTTCGTCAGAAATTACTTGCAGAAGGAGAGCTGTAATGCCTCTGGACGAACTCGGGAATCTGGACGAGCTGATCCTCAAAGAAATAGACGGCATTATTACCGAACAGGAATTTGCCGAACTGACAGACTGTCTGTGCCGGAATCCGGAGGCATTGAATTACTATCTTGACTTCATAACAATTTGTGCCGGTATTTTCAAGCCAGGCGAAGTGACTTTCTGCCAGACTCTCTGTTCTGCAGCAGAGGATGATATCAGCCAGTCGGCTCTCTGGATGGCTTTGGCGGAAAATGAACGGACAGCAGAGGCTGTCCCTCTGGAAAAATCGGATCCTCTGCCGCTGCTGTCTATTCAGCCGCAGGCATCGTGCCGCAGGCAGAATGTTTCCCGTGCGGCACTTTATACAGCCATAGTGTCAACGGCGGCGTTATTGCTGATGATTGCATTTGTGGTCACGCATCCCCGCCAAATCCGGGATGCGGTTGCCAGCCTGTCCGGCAGCAGTCAGGCAGTCTGGTCCGAACATTTCTGCCCCCCCAAAGACAGCAGCCGCTTATATACGCATTCGACCCTGTCTCTGCTGGAGGGATTTGCGGAAATAACGTTTGATAATCAGGCCAAAATTATCCTCCAATCTCCGGTCTGGATTGATATTGAGGACTATAACCAACTATTCCTGCACAGCGGGAAATTATCCGCTGTGATTCCCACATCCGCCGCGGGATTTGTGGTGCGCACGGCTGCGGCAACGGTGGTGGATTACGGGACGGAATTTGGAGTTACCGCAGATGCTGACGGCCATACGGAAGCCCATGTCTTTGAGGGAAAGGTTGAGCTGCGAAGCGGATCGGATCCGATTCGATTTGCCGAAAAGCTGAATCTGACCAAAGGCTGGGCCGGATGTGTCAGCCGAACCGGGCAGCTGTCATCCGAACCGGTGCCGGCTCAGCCGCTGTCTTATATTCGCCGTCTTCCGGCAAAGCCGACATTCGGTCAGCCGGGCAAGCGTCTTGATTTAGCGGATATTATCGGCGGCGGAAACGGATTCGGAACAGGCAAGCCCTGTGTAGGGATTGATCCGGCGTCAGGCAAAATAGTCAGCGATTTGGTGCTGGTCAAGCGGAAACCGGAACAGCTGCACTATTTTTCGGTTCCTGAAATACCCTTCATCGACGGCGTCTTTGTACCTTCGGGCGGAAATCAGCCCCAGATTGTCACTTCGCAGGGGCACACGTTCAATCAGTGCCCCGAAACGGATGGTTCCTATTGGATCGAGATAACCAATAATCCGATTGCCAGTGTCCTAGGGAATGCCGGCGGCCAAGCTGGGGATATCCATCTGGTCCGTTTGAACGGCATTCAGTTTGGATCCGCTCTGCATCCGGGAATTATGATGCATTCGAATGCAGGAATCACCTTTGATCTGGATGCTATTCGGTCCTCGATTCCCGGAGCGCGGATCAGCCGATTCACCTCAATATGCGGTATGTCGGACACTATTATTCAGCAGAATGTACAAGCGGCTATATGGATTCTGGTAGACGGCCAGAAGCGGCAGGAGGCACATTTTATCTATAACCGGACCAGCCATTCTGCCTATATCGATGTGGACATTCATGATCAGGATCGATTTTTAACGCTTATAACAACCGACGGCGGAGACAGCAACGGCAGCGACTGGACGTTTTTTGGCGATCCTGCCCTCGAGCTGGAATTGTCGGGGGTTCGGTAACCGCAGGAAATGCTTTCTTTGATAATAAAATAGCAGAATGGGATTATTCGCCCCGATGCGGGGAAGAATTTGCTGCGGCGGTGTTTTTCCCAGAGGCAATGCCATATGGGTTTTACGATAAACGCTGCATTGATACAGAAATTTAGATAGCAAATGATTATTCTATTTTTCAGGAAAGGAGGGCTGCATTCGCTGTGCTGCATGTACAGAAATAGATGTTCGTGTGGTTTTAAATATCGTTTTGGCGGATTCATGTGATAAAAGCAGTAATGAAAAGGGGCACACAAGTAAACAAGAGTGTAAAAAGTTTATGTTTTAGGAGTGATGATTATGAGAAGTAAAAGTAAATGGCTTTGGGTCGCTGTGTGGGCGACCGTGATGGCGACGGCCTTGCAGGCATCGGCCGCTTCTATCTCGATGAATTTTGTCGAGAACGCAACAAACCAGATACTGACCGGCGGTACCCCGATCGGCCCGATCAGCGTAGACGGCAAGTACTGGAATGATAATTCCAAAGTGGGCACACCGTGGGCGACCAATTCGATGTCCAACCTGATTGATGATACCGGTGCCGCAACAGGCGTCAATGTGTCTTGGCGAAGCTCCAACACCTGGTACACCGGCGAAGGCACCGGCAGTGATGAAGCCAAGCTGTCCGTCGGCTATCTCGATGACGGAACGACAACAAGTCCTTATGGTGTACAAGTTACCTTTACCAATATTCCGTATATCCGTTATCGCGTGTACGGGATGTATGCATCGGACACGAATCAGAACACTTCTCCCTATATCGTGACCATGCGGAATTTTGAGGTCAACGGCGTATGGGTGCTGGGAGGGACAGATGCCACAACGGCTCAGGCTTACGGCAGAACGGACCGCAACTATACTGCCAACGGACAATATTGGACAAAGATTGAACCGGGCGTCAAAGTCGGCAATTACTGGACTATTGAAACGTCGGGCTCAACTCTGACTATCAAGGGACTGCCACGAAACGGCTCTCAGCGCGGCTCGCTTACCGGTGTGATTATCGAGGAAATTGACAAGTTTCTGGCATATAATCCGACGCCTGCGGTTGGGACAGAAGTACCGCTGAATCAGGTGCTCAGCTGGCAGCAGGTGCCCGAAGTCAGCGGTCTGGGCGTAACCTATAAGGTCTATTTCGGAACCGATCCGAATGTACTCAGTCCGAATTATTACGGGAATCAACTGGTCAAAACCACAACCAGTGATCCGGCAGATTTCTTCTATGCTCCCGCGCTGAACAACAGCACCAAGTACTACTGGAGAGTGGATGCCCTTGAGCCGAATCTGCCCAATCCTATTGTGCATACAGGACAGGAATGGTGGTTTACAACGCAGCCGCCTTCACCGCGCATTGAAACTAATCCAGTCAGCCAAACCGTTCCTGCCGGCACAGATGTGCAGCTGTCGGTATCCGGCATCAATATCACCTCGTATCAGTGGTATAAAGATGGTGTAGCCCTGCCGCCTGCTCCTGCTCTTTATGCAGGTGAACAGACCTCAACGCTGACAATCTTTGATGTGCAAGTGGCCGATGAAGGCTTCTACTATTGTGTGGGCGATAACAGTCTGAATCAGCCCTCTACATCTGCTGCGGCTCAGGTGTTAACCGAGCGTCTGGTAGGCTGGTGGAGGCTGGACGGGGATCTGACAGACTCGGTGGATGAGGTGATTGCTGGCGCAGCGGCTCACGATGGTGTCAGCACAGATCCAAACTTTGTCCTTGGCAAAGACGGCAGTGCACTGCAGTTCTTTGGCGGTGCTGATGATATCGTTACCATAAACAACAGCGTGGAGTTCTTCAATTTCTATCCGCGCGGCTATACAGTCAGTGCATGGGTTAATATGCCCGAAAAATTCGGCGGCAACTGGGGCGCATTTGTCTCCAAACAGCAGCGCGAAGACGGAGCGGACTGGAAAGGCTTTATTTTAACCCACCAAACTTCCGGTCAGGCGGTTCATACGCTGCGTCAGTCTTTCAACGATCTGGGCTCAGGTACGGATGTGGATGACAATAATTGGCATATGGTCACCGGAACTTATGACGCCGCAACCAAAGTGGGCAAGATCTATGTGGACGGCGTCCTGAAAGGTCAGGCCACCAATCCTGCTACTGTCCAGACGAATCCAAGAGCCCTGATTTTCGGCGAAGAAGTATCGACAAGCACAATTTCGCCCTATACCGGCCTGCTGGACGATGTCCGCATCTGGAGTTATGCGGTTGATCCGGTTACCATCGCAACCCTGTACACCGATTTCAATCCGGGAGCCGAAGTCTGCGTTGAACATCCGGAATACGATGTGGCCGGCCCGGACGGCATCGGCAATGAATTCCGCGATTGCCGCGTCAACCTATATGACTTTGTGCCTTTTGCGAATACATGGCTGGATTGCAACATCGTACCGACATGTATCCCCTAAGCGGATGTGAAATAAATGGTATGTCTGTTTTGAAATAAAACGAGACTGGAAAGCCCCTGCAGCAGGCGGGGCTTTCCAGTCTGTGCAATCGATGAATCAGTAAATTGGAACCCAGCAGCGCCGGGCTCCAGTGAAGGGTTTGAAATACAACAGTGCGGTAATCCGGCCTGCGTGTGTAGCGCGGGTGGAAGTGCTTGAGTATTCATTTTTGTTAGGAGAAGGAAAGATGAAAAGCAAATGTTATGCAATGGTGCTGGCCCTGTTGGTCATCTCATCCGGTCTGGTCGGTGCTGCAACCGTGATTGGGGTGAATTTCTGCGACGCCTGGGATAAACCCCACATGGAAGGCAAAACCGCTGACGGGTTTGATAACTGGACCGATTCCTGGCCGCTGTGGAACTGGGACAATCCCAGCAGCGGAAGTGTCGTGGTTCGGGGAAGCAATGACCTGGTGACTTGTACGTGGAGTTCGAACAACACTTGGGCCGGTGGTCTGGAAGACACAAGTGAACAGCAGCTCTACCGGGTGTATCTGGATGACACCGGCAATGGTGCGTTGGTTACCATTTCGGGATTGGGAGACTGGCTGGCCTCTATCGGTGCAGCGGGTTACACCGTCCGCATCTACCACAGCACCGACAACGGCTCGGGTTTTGTGGGAGTTGACCTGACCGACGGCACTTCGATTCTTGAAACGGTGCAGGAAACCAACCATTGGACAACCGACGGCGGTGTTCGGGCATTTGTGGACTCCGGTGTTCTGTCGGCAAGCACGCTGGTTCTTGATCCTTTGCCGCGGGACGGGGCTAATCGGGCGACTATTGCCGCATTTAAGATCACAGCTATCCCGGAACCGGCTACCCTGTTGCTGCTGGCTGCGGGCGGTCTGGTGATTCGTCGGAAGCATAGTTGATCCTCGATTGAAAAATGGATTGTGGCGAGCCGCACGATATCGTGCGGCTCGCTGTTGTTGGTAAATAGAAAATTTGAGCGATTTTGAGGTTAACTTCCCAAACGAATCTGACGTATGTATGAATAAGGGGGGTTCGGTTTGGCACAATCAATTCGCTGGTTTCTGGATAGAGAAAAGCAAATGAACAGCACCGCAAAACGGCCGTTTTATATTGGACTTGCTGCGTTATTATTCTGTTTTACAACAGCTTGGGGGGACTTATTTGACCCGCCGCTTAAAAATCCAAGCTTCGAAGACAATCCTCTTGCCCCGGGAGCCGTAACTTATACCTTTAATGAATGGCATGATATCAGCGGCTGGGTGGAATATACTACGGGGCCGGAGGGTAATGGGCTTCCATGGACTCCCTATGGTAATATCTGGGCAGGATTCATCGGAAATCCTACAGGGACCAATACAGGTTTGATTTATCAGCAGGTTGGGACGTGGTCCGAAAATATGGGCTGTGAAGTAATTTTCTTGGTTGGAAAACGGGCCGGCAAGGCACCCTTTCCGATACGGATTGCCCTCTGGGCCGGCGGCAACGCGACCAGCGCCGCCGACGGAGTATCCCTGACTGCTATCGGAGCAACCATGATCGACAGTGTAACTATCAGTCCCGATTTTGGCGGCCAAGATGTTGCGACACTTGAAAGTCATGTTTTTTTAAGCACCGGAACCGGTTTTTCCGCAACAGATGCCCTCTGGCTTGAATTCAAAAGCATGGGGACCATTAACAGCCAGATGTACATCGATAATGTCCAAATCCGTGCAGCGGTTCTATGCAATACCCCTGTTCCGGCCAATGGTGCAGTGCGTATCCAGCCGGCGCCGGTGTTAAGCTGGCAGGAACCGCCCCTTGAAGAAGATGCCAGCTATACATTATATTTTGGCCCTAATCCTGATATTGCCTCGAATCCCAAATGGACGGATGTTCATCCGCCGTTTCATCCCGGCACACTGGAGTACATGACGACCTATTACTGGCGAATTGATACCGTTGCAGGCGATACTGTTTTTATGGGTGATGATTGGACTTTTACGGTAGGCGGCAAAACGTCTGATCCCAATCCTGCAAACGGGGCAGTGAATCTGCCGATGACAGACAAGAATCTGATGTGGTCAGGCGACAGCTGGGCAACATCCTACAAAGTCTATGCCGGAACACAGTTTCCCCTGCTGTATCTGGGGGAGGTGCTGACGCCGATCTATCCGCATTATCCTACTCCGTATGAACTGACAACCTATTACTGGCGTGTGGATGAATACGTCAACGGCCAGCTTGCGGTCGAAGGCGATGTTTGGCAGTTTTCCACCCGCCAGCGGATGGATGCCTGCCCCGAAGGCGATCTCAGCGGCGACTGTGTTGTCAGCTTGGCGGATATTCTGCTGATGGCTCAGCAATGGCTGAATCCGTTCGGCTGCGACGGTTTTGCCGCTGCCTGTGCGGACTTGGTCGGTCAGGACGGCGTCAATCTTTCGGATATGGCGGTGATTTCCTCCAACTGGCAGCGGCGGGGAGAATCTGCCATTGTTATTAATGAAATTCATTATAATCCGGACCTGAAAACCGAGCGGGTTGAGTTCATCGAATTGTATAATACAGGCCCCTTTGATGTGGATATGTCCGGCTGGCGCTTCTGTGACGGCGTGGATTACACTTTTCCGCAAGGTACGATTTTCCCTGCGGAATCGTATTTGGTTATTGCCGAAGATGCCAGTCAGGCATACAGACCGGTGACCATTTCCCAAAAATACGGAACTCCGTCCAATCTGGTGATGGGGCCGTTCAGCGGTTCGCTCAATAACGAAGGCGAAAACATCAAACTGTGCGATGCACAGGGCAATACCGTCGATCAGGTCGATTATGGATTGGGCTTCCCTTGGCCGACAGTCGGAGATGCTGTGCCAGATGTAGCGCCCGGCGGCACGGGGCATTCGATTCAATTGATTCACCCAAAACTAGATAACAATCTGGGCGGAAGCTGGCGCAGTGCTTATCCGACTCCCGGCGATATGAATACTGCAGTTTTTGCCGAAAACAGCCCCCCGCAGATACGGCAAGTGGCTCACTTTCCGCAGCAGCCCAAAAGCGGACAAGTGGTAACTATTACGGCAAAAGTAACCGATCCGGACGGAGTGGCCTCTGTTGTTCTGCGTTATCAACTGGTCGATCCCGGCAGTTATATTCCCATTACACTGCCGAATCTCAATACTGCAACTCCGACGGTGCCGAATCCGGACTATGAAAATCCTGCCAACTGGACAGCAGCGGCCATGTACGATAATGGGCAAAACGGAGATGCCGTCGCCGGCGATTCTGTTTATACAGTGCAGATTCCTGCCTCGGTACAGGTACATCGGCGTCTGATTCGGTACCGGATTACGGCGGCGGATACAGCCGGCCTGAGTGTCCGTGTTCCCTATGCCGATGACCCGCAGCCGAATTTTGCCTATTTTGTCTACGACGGCGTGCCGGCCTGGAGCGGGGCAATCAACCCCAGCGGCAGTGCTCCTCTCAATGAGGTTCAGCACTTTAATCCGGTCGTTATGCGCTCCCTGCCGGTCTATCATCTGATTGCACGTGAAACCGATGTATTAACCTGTCAGTACAATAGTTCATGGGATGATACCCAATATCATTTTGGCGGCACTCTGGTCTATGACGGGAAAGTGTATGACAATATTCACTACCGTGTCCGCGGTCAGGCCTCGACATTTATGTGGGGCAAGAATAAATGGAAATTTGACTTTAACCGGGGCCATTACTTCCAAGCCCGAGACGACTATGGCCGACCCTATGCCAAAAAATGGGACAAAATGAATGTCGGCATGGGCGGTTGTCCATGGTGGCAGTATCCGCATCCCGGCCCATGGGATCAGGGCGCGGGGGGGCTGTTTCTGAATGAAACACTGGCTTATCGGCTTTACAATATGGCCGGCGTTCCGGCCAGTCACACACAGTATTTCCAGTTCCGCATTATTGACGCTGCCGATGAAAACGGTTCCACCCAGTACAGCGGCGACTTCTGGGGGCTGTATCTGGCGATTGAAAATCCGGATGGAGCATTTCTCGATGAGCATGGCCTGCCCGACGGCAATCTCTATCGCATGGACAGCGGGTATGAGAAAAAAAATCAGGGTGCTACACAAATCAAAGACAACTCGGATATTGCGGCGTTTGTCAGCAGTTCAACAGGATACAACAAAACCAATCCCTATCAGCCGCTGTCCTGGTGGCAGGCCAATACCGACCTGCAAACCTATTACAGCTCCAAAGCGACGGGGATTGCAATCAATGATTCCGACAGGAGACCGGAGGCCAATTGCATTTATTACAGCAATCCGGCATCAGGCAAGTGGATGATGCTGCCCTGGGATCTGGATTTGACATTTGAGTGGGGCACACACTATACAGACTGGGAACACTGGCGGTATGTCCTCAGTTATGCAGAAGCCAACATTGAGTATCAGAACCGCTGCCGAGAACTTCTGGATCTGCTGTTCAATCCTGAGCAGGCCGGTCAGGTGGTCGATGAAATCGCTGCGGTCATCAGTGATTCGGACCTGACCAAATCGTTTATCGAAGCGGAACGGGCTATGTGGGACTATCATCCCCGCATCAGCAAAAAAGGGCAGTGGTATGCCAACAACGAATTTCTGACCAGCGCCTACGGGGGCACGCAGGATTGGGCCGGCATGCTGACCTATTACAAGACCGTCCTTTCCCCAACGGGATACAACAACGGCTACACCTATGGGGTCAAAGCCTTGACTGCCGAAGCGCAGGATGCTTCCATTCCCTACAAACCGACGGTTTCCTATATCGGTTCGAACGGCTATCCGTCCAACGATTTGCGGTTCCAGACTTCGCCTTTCAGTGATCCGCAGGGGGCGGATACTTTTGCTGCGATGAAATGGCGGATTGCCGAAGTGCGTCCCTTTGTTAAACAGCCGCTGCCGACAATCACTGGCGGCACCGCCGAGCCAACCCCGATTACACTGATTGCCCAACAGTCTGTATGGAAGTACTTCAAGGGGACTGCAGAGCCGTCGTTGCCTGTCGAAAACTGGCGTCAGAACGGATTTAATGACAATGAATGGCTGACAGGCCAGACCAGTATTGGCATGCAAGACAACGATGACAATACGGAGTTGTCCGATATGTACAAGTCCTATTACACCGTTTATTTGAGAAATACTTTTGATATTTCCGATGTCAGCCGAATCCAAAACCTGACGCTTCATGTTTATGTGGATGACGGCTGCATCATCTGGATTAACGGCACCGAAGTCGGCCGGCTGTATTGTCCCGATGGTTTTATTGCCTACAATCAGGCAATTGCCTACAATCATGAAGCAACCAGTTATGAGACCGTCATTCTGACGGCCCCCTACACGTATCTGGTCAACGGCACCAACACCATTGCCGTGCAGGCAATTCAGTCCAGCACCAGCAGCTCTGACTTTTCGATTGATGTCAGTGTTACCGCCCAACTGGCCGCGCAGACCAGCCCAGAGCCATTCTACGAGGACTCGTATGCCTATCGCGTGACCAAAGGCAAATATGAAATCGATGCCGTCTGGGAAAGCCCGGAACTGACTTCCTTCAGCAGTACAATTACCATTCCCGGCAGTGTTGTCAGGCCCGGCAGAACCTACCGTGTCCGCTGCCGGATGAAAGATAACACCGGCCGCTGGAGTCATTGGTCCAGTCCTGTGGAGTTTGCTGCAGGCCAGCCGCTGGCCGGAGGAGTCCTCGATTCCCTTCGCATTACCGAACTGATGTATAATCCCGCTGCCGATGCCAGCGGGGCCTATGACAGTCAGGAATACGAATTCATCGAACTGAAGAATATCGGCTCTAAGACGATATCCCTGAATTCGGTCACTATCAGCGACGGAATTACCTTTGATTTTGCCGCAGCTCCCTCAGCCCTGCAAACGCTTCAGGCAGGCCAGTATGTACTGGTGGTCAAAAACAAGGCCGCCTTCGAATTCCGCTACGGCACGGGTGTTTCTGACCGGATTGCCGGTCAATATTCCGGCAAACTGTCTAATTCCGGCGAAACCCTTGTAGTCAGCGATTTCTGGAACGGTACCATTGTTCGGTTTACCTACAACGACGGTTTCGGCTGGCCGACTGCTGCCAACGGCGGAGGACACTCGCTGATAGTCAAGGACTCTGCTGTCGAAGAGGAACCTTTGGGGACACTCGATTACGGCGGAAACTGGCGTGCCAGCACGTATCGCCACGGTTCTCCCGGGCAGGATGATCCAGCACCTGTTGTCGATGTGCGGCTTAATGAGGTGATTGCTCATACCGACTACTCGGAACCGGCTCATCCGGAGTATGATTCCAACGACTATATTGAGCTGTTCAACACATCGAATTATTCTGTGGAACTCAATGGATATTGGTACCTGTCTGATGATATTAACCAGCTTAAAAAATGGCCGTTACCCGCGTCCACTCTGGCTGCCGGCGGGCATATCGGGTATGATGAAGTCAGCGGCTTCCATAATCCTATCACACAGGGCTTTGGGCTGGATAAAGCCGGAGAACAAGTCTTTTTGTCCTATCTGCCCGGCACCAGTCAGGACCGCATTGTAGATTGCATTCGCTTTCGAGGTCAGGAAAACGGCGTTTCTCTGGGCCGCTATCCCGATGGCGGCGATGATTGGTTTGTTATGCCGCCGTCGCGCAATGCAGCCAATGCAGTTCCCATTCAGGATGTGGTGATTTCCGAGATTATGTACCATCCGCTGGAAGGCTCTTCCAACGATGAATACATTGAACTGTACAATCCGACCAGTGCATCCATCCTGCTGGCCAATGCCGATGGGTCATGGCGGCTGAGCAATGCCGTGTCCTATGTCTTCCCTGCCGGAATATCACTGGCAGCCGGCCAGAGACTGATTGTAGTTCCTTTCGATCCGACGGACATTATCCGTCTGGAAGCCTTCAAAACGGCTTATGGTGCAGACTCGCTGACGCCAGCGGTAAATGTCTTCGGGCCGTATATCGGGGCATTATCCAACGGCGGCGAACGGCTGGCCCTCGAACGACCGCAGGCGCCGGATGCAATAGGGCAGCAGGTTTCCTGGGTTCAAGTCGATGAAGTCTATTACGGCACTTTTTCGCCTTGGCCTGTTCAGGCCGATGGGCTGGGCAAGTCGCTGGTGCGCATTTCTTCGGAATCCTCGGCCAGCGGCAACAATCCGGCCAATTGGTGTGACGGGACTCCCTCTCCCGGAAGATAATCAGGAAAACGAATCTGCCGGCGGGAGTCTGGTTTTTTCCTTATTGGATTGTCGAGGTAAAAGGCGGCGATTATATGGCTATCCGCCGTTTGTAATAAAAACAATATTTACAATCCGGTTGTTGAGTGCCGCCTGTTCAGCATTCAGAGGCAGGATTTGCCTATCGAATACCTCGTGCAGCGGACTTGTCAAACACTGACAAATCCCATTCATCGAGCCATTCGATAACCAACCGGCCGTCCTCAAAGCGCACCGGCAGCCAGATATAGCGGCCGTCGATGGGATTGCTGGGCACCCAGACATCAAACATCGCAATATAGGCCTCTTTTTTGCCCTGTACCGGCAGGATAAATGTACTTTGGCCGCCGAAAGTCTTTTCCGGACCGAGATTGTTGTGCGGATTCACTCCCCGGCAGGGATTGCCCAGCTCTGTCCACGGCCCAAAGATATGCTCCGCGGCCGCCGACCGGGCTGCATTGGGCGCCCAGCCGGTACAGCCGGAAGTGAGCAGATAATAACGGCCCTGATGTTTGACCACAGCCGGCGCTTCGTTATGCCCCCATGGCAGAACACGGGCATAGCGGCCGGTAAAGTCGAGATAGTCATCGGTCAATTCGGAGATATGCAGGGTGTAATTTTCTTCGGCGGCGTGGATGTGGTACGCCTTGCCGTCATCATCAACAAAAACGGTCATATCCCGCGCCATTTGGCCGATTTCAAAATCCCGCTGGAGATAATTCTCCTGACCGGCCATTTTATCCTGTTGCTGGGCATTGACCGGCCATTGGCGGGCATTGGGACGAAACGAACGAAGATACCGATACGGACCGGTAACCGAATCACTGACAGCCAGCCCCGTCCGGGCCGCCCGGTAGCCCTGCCCGCGCAATTCCAGATGAAACCACATTACAAAGGTGTTGGTTTTAGTGTTATAGACCACCTTGGGACGCTCGATAATGCAGCCGCGGACGATTTCGCTGTTGGGATCACTGGACACTGCCAGCGCAATGCCTTCATCCTTCCAGTTGTACAGGTCTTTGGAGCTGTAGCAGCCTACGCCGACTTGAGCGGTGTTGCCTCGCCGGCCGGCTGTTTTATGCTCGCCGAACCAGTAGTAGGCATCGTGATAGTACAAAACCCCGCCGCCATGGGCATTGATATGCACGCCGTTATTGTCAGGCCAAACGGAATCCGGCACAAAACGGCTTTCGGCGGCTGCCGCTGAAGCACAAACCAGCAGGCAGACAGCCCCTAAAACTTTCGGCAGTCTATTGTTCATGGCATCCTCTCCTGATCAGCAGACATTTTGCTGTATAGACGCCGGCAGCAAGCGTCCTATTGCCGTGCTCGGGGCTGCATTGTAAATCTCTTTATCGGCCTGTTTCTCCGGCGCCGCCAAGCGTCTGAATCTTTTCTTTGGCCTCTTGGTAGGCCTGATGTCCCAGCCGGCTGATGACGGTTTGACGGTCGGGATACATGGTTCGAAACTGAATACGGTAGGCATCTTCAATTTCTACAGCCCTTTGATAATGCTGTAGAGCCGTCTGGGGCTGATGAAGCTGCTCGGCAGCCGCCGCCAGCGCAAAATGCATGCGGTCGGAGCCCGGATACCGCTCCAATGCCATTCTAAACGCATCGGCCGCCTTTTCCAGATAAAGCGTTTTCCGGGTGCCATCGGCCTGCTGGGCCAGAAGACTGTAAATTTCTCCCCGCAGACGGAAGGGCTTGAAACTGGCTGGATTCCGCCGGCCGGCAATTTCTGCAAAATCCAGCGCTTTTTCGAGGAACCGCACATCCTTTACCCGCTGGCTTCGGTAGGTCTGAGTAAACATGGCAGCAGCGGTATAGGCCGTCTTGGGAGAGAGCGGATCGCAGGCTATGGCTCTGTCGAGCAACTCGATTCGCCGGCGGTCATCCCGCAAGGCCTGCTTCAACAGCTGATTGGCACGAACCGGCGGCAGCAAGACCCCGACGGCATAGACCGCACACACCAGCGCCAATCCCGCCGCTGCCCCAAGACGCACAGGTGCATCAAGATGAATCACAGACGGCGTTTGCCCCCCTGCAAGATGAAAATCGGCCATCAAGACAGCTGTCAGCAGCCAGAAGATGCTCCATATTCCCGGCTCAAAAACAGCAAAATCAATCAGGTTGTGAATCAGCACAGCCGCCAGACCGCATAGCAAAGCTGTATTCAGCCGGTCGCTGCGGCCGGCCGGCGAGCGGTCACCTGTCGATGCCGCCCACAGCAGAACATACGCCAGCACAAATACCCCCGCCGGCACAAGGTACAACACCAAGTAGGCCGCTGAACGGACTTCAACATTCTGATAAAGAAACTCTGTATCGACCAATGCCGGACGAACAAACAGCAGCATACATCCGCAGCAGGCAAGAAGCCCCGCCCACAAAAGTCCGCTCTGGGCCGACTGAGACTGCCCGGAATTATCCGGCAGAGTAAAGCGGCTCCGAAAGCTTTTCAGCATCGGCCCAAAGGCCCCCCATACGAATGCCAGCAGCCCCAGCGGCCCGTATTGAGACAGCAGCGACAGCGGCCAGCTATGGGGATTCTGAATGGTTTCCGAAGCGGCCGGATTTTTATAGTACATATATGACTCGGAGAAATTTCCGCCGCCGACGCCGGTTGGCAAGTGGTCTTTTATCATTTGGGCTGTGCTCTGCCAATACTGCCAGCGAACCAGCATGGAATTGCCGCCGGGCAGCCGGCCATAGCGAATGCCCCATGCGATTATTCCCGCAGCGGTCAGAAGCACAGCCAAAAGAAGCGCCGCCCCCGCCAGCCGCCGATGCTGCCAGATTCGCTGCCCGAAGCCAAACAGCACCAGCCACAGCAGCAGCCCCAGCAGCAGGGCGCCGATGCCGCCTTTGCTTTGCGTCATCAATACGCCGGCTCCGCAGACCGCCGCCGCCAGTCCGTAGCAGACCGCTGCCGCTGTCTGTTCCTGTGCACTGTCTTTGGCAACAGCCTGCGTAAACAGCCCGAAGGCGGCAAAAAATGCCAGCAGAAAAAAGGAGGCCGACGAATTGCTGGTCATCAGAAAGCCGCGGATATCCTTCGAATACAGCCGGTGTTCATACATCCAGTGCTCCAGACTGTTAGGCTCAATGCCCAGTTTCTGCAAGTGCTGGACAGGATCGGCCTGATAATCAGCAATCAGCATTTGATTGGCAGTCATCAGCTGGTCAGCGCACTGCACGGCCGCAGCAGCCCCGACAGCCGCCAGCAGCAGCAGCACCAGACGAATCGACTGACGCGTATCGAGCAGCTGAACCAGCAGCAAAGCAGTCAGCATCGGGCACAGCAGAGTCACCGCATCGGTTACGGCGGCACGCTTGTCGGAAGCAAAAAACGCCGACAGCAGGCCGGCCAAAAAAAACAAGGCAGCCGCCGGCCCGAAACCGGTCTTTCGCCAGCGGAACTGATTGAACAGAACAGCAGCCAGCAGCCATACGGCAAAACAGACCAGCAGAACTGCTGAGATAAGCAGACTGACAACTTCTGCCGACAGCATCAGACGCGTTTGCGGCTGATCAAGATGGGGATTTTCAATCACTGCCGCACGCAGCACAATAAGACCCATCATCACACACAGCAGGATATGATCCAGCCGCTGCAGGACAGGCGGCCGCTGTGCCGGCGGATGGACAGATGCTGTCATGACGCCTCCCTGCTGCCGGCAGATTCAAGAATGGCGATAAAAATAAGCACCATTACAGTCTGGGCAGCAATCAGCACCGCCCCCAGCAGGTCGGCCTGCTGCAGGCCAACCGCTCCCAGACCGGTACACAGAGTCGCCAGATAAAGCGTCAGCGCTACCTGTCGGTCGGTCAGTCCCCGCCGCTTCAGCCGATGCGAAAAATGCTGCGTATCGCCGACAAACGGACTTTTGCCCTGCTTGAGCCGCAGAAAGGTTACACTGATAAAATCATAAAGCGGCACAGCCATCACCACAGCAGGCATAAACACCGAATAAAGCGGCGTTCCCACTGCCGGGTCATAATAAGTCGTTCGCAGTGTCAGCAGTGCAACAAAAAAACCGACCACCATTGAGCCGCAGTCGCCCATGAAAATCACTGCCGGGGGGAAATTAAACACAAGAAAGCCGGCCAGTGCCCCGATAAAGACCAGCCCCATCGCTCCCACAAAAACCTGTCCGCTGCGGAAGGCCGCCGCCATCAGCACGCAAGCGGCTATCAGCGCGATGCCGGCGCTGGTGCCGTCCATATTATCCAGAAAATTAAAGGCATTGATCATCAGCACAATCCAGAAAACCGACAGCACCGTCGTGATGAGTTTGTTTTCGATAAACATCTCGACGCGGATATCAGCCCACACAGCCGCAAGGAGTGCCGCTGCAAACTGAAAGGTCAGCTTGACGAACGGTCCCAGCCGTTTTTTATCATCCCACAGTCCCAGCAGATGAAGAATCAGGGCCGCTGCTATGACGACCAGCAAGCCGCCGGATTTGTCTATAAATCCCGGAATATGCCGGGCCACCGAAGAATCGACCAGCGACAAATGGCCGGGGGCGATGACAAACTTCACAACGGCTGCCGGTATCAGAACAAACAGCGCAATGGTCCAGAAAATCGCTATCCCCCCTCCCAGAGCAACGACCGAGCGGTGATAGCGGTCTTCTCTCGGACGGGCAACAAAATCCGTCCGCATTGCCCAGCGCCGCACGCAGGCCGTCAGCAGTCCGCTGCACAGGCATGCCGCCGCCGGCAAAACGAGTGCTGCTATCGTTAAATGATTAATTGCCATTCACTCGGCACCAGATTTTTTCTACTGATATTCAACAGGATTCAACCGTTCTCTGTTAGGTTATCCGATTTCATTTTGCAGTTCGACAACCGTTTTTCTATTTTCGCTTTTTTTCGGCAGAAACCAAATTTATTTTTCCAATTCCCGCTGCTGGCGGACAACCGCTTGGCGAACCAGATTTAAGAACTCATTATACCGGCCGCTCTTGAAATCGGGAAATGTAAAAGGAAATGTTTCCCACCGGCCGCGGACATAGGTCATTGTAACTTCTGCATAGATACCCTCGCCGATATAGATGCGGTGGGCAAAGTTCTTGGTCGAGGCCAGCACCAGCTTGCTGGGTTCGACCAGTCCGGGGTCCAGATTGACCGGCCGCGGATACGGCGTATTCAGCCGCCTTGCCAATTCCTGTTCCATTTGATTGGTCTGGTGCTTGACCCATGCCAGCCGGCCCGGGTCAAGCAGCGTTTCAAATGCCAGAAACTGACGCACGATATTCGGGCCGGCCTGATCTGCATAGTATTCGGTCATATCAAACGGCCAAATCTGGCTGACCAAATCCGCCGGACCAAAAGCTTCTGTCAGCGGCAGCTGCGAGGCCTCTGCGGCCTGCCGGCTGCAGGCTAAAATCCCGACAATCAGCTTGGCTGGTTTTGGTGTTTTAATGTCCCACATAAATGGCTAATCGCCGGAATCTGGAAACGGATGAAGTGTGTCTGAAAGCCTGCCGAAAGCAGCGGGCTTAAATCGCTTCAGACACATTCCATTTTTCAGAATTACAAACACAACTGAATAAACATAATCTCTTTTCGGCAAAACCATCAGGGGGCCGTCTTATCATTTAATTTTTGACAGCATTGAGTTTGTCTTTCATCCGGCTGACAATTTGAGCCACCTCAGCGGCGGCGGTATCCAGCGGCAGGGTTGTGCAATCCGAATCGCAGCGGCGTTTACATTCTACCCGGCCTTCCGCCAAGGTTTTCTTGCCGATAGTAATGCGAATCGGAATGCCCAAAAGATCCGCATCCTTGAACTTGACGCCTGCCCGAATATCCCTGTCATCCAGCAGCACTTCTACTCCTGCCTCCAGAAGCTGCTGATAAATCCTCTCAGCGGCGGCGGTTACTTCTTCTTCCTGTCCGGCCGGGGTAACAATCACCTCCCACGGGGCTATGGTGATAGGCAGAATCATCCCGTCTTTGTCATGGCCGATTTCAATGGCTGAGGCAATAATGCGGTTGATGCCGATGCCGTAGCAGCCCATCAGCGGGTATTTCTCCTTGCCGTCGGCATCCACATATTTCACATCCAGTTTACGGGTGTATTTATCGCCCAGTTTGAAGACCTGCCCAACCTCAATGCCCCGCTTGAACAGAAGTTTTTTGCCTTCGAAGGTATCGCCTTCGACAGCGTTGCGGATGTCAGCCACCCGTATATGCGCTCCTTCGAGCGGAAAATCGCGGCCGGGGACAACATTCATAATATGGTAATCGGTTTTATTAGCCCCGGTCGCCCCGACGGCCATCGCCGCAACGCCGTAGTCGATAAAGACCTTGGCGGCTTTGCCGCAAAGCCCCACCGGCCCGGCAAAGCCTACCGCCGCACCCGTTAGTTCCACAATCGCTGCTTCATCGGCCATTTCAATATGAGCCCCGTCCATCAGACGGGTCAGTTTTTCCGTATTGACCTCATGGTCACCCCGTACCAGCGCCAGAATGACGCCCTCGGGAGACTTGTAAATCAGGGTTTTGATCAGCTGATGCGGCTTGACCTTCATATAGGCACACGCATCGTCAATCCTGCCGGCCTTGGGGGTATAAAAATCCTCGACCGGACCGACCGGAACAGGCGGCTGCTTGGGCAGCGGGTCAACAGGGGCCTTTTCAATATTCCATGCCTGCCTGTTGTCGGCGGTATAGACGATGATATCTTCGCCGCTGGCACAGGGCACTGTAAACTGATGCGAGCCGGTACCGCCCATCTCCCCCGACTCTGCCAGCACAATTACATACTCCAGCCCGCACCGTTCAAACACCCGGCAGTAGGCGTGATACATATCCATATAGGTCTTGTGCAGGCATTTCTCGCTGGTATGGAAGCTGTATGCATCCTTCATAATAAATTCGCGGGACCGCAGGACGCCGAACCGCGGCCGGAACTCATCCCGGTACTTGGTGTTAATTTGATACAGATTCATCGGGAGCTGCTTGTATGATTTGATTTCGCCGGCTGCCAAATAGGTGAAGCCCTCTTCGGCTGTCGGCGACAGCACATTGCCCCGCCCGTGGCGGTCAACGAAGGTGCCCAAGGTCTGGCCATAGTCGATATCGCGGCCGGTCTGCTGCCACAGTTCCAGCGGCTGAACAACCGGCATAATGATTTCCTGCGCGCCGGTCCGGTTCATTTCCTCCCGGACAATCTGCATCACCTTGGCCAGCATCCGCTGGCCGGCCGGCAGATAAATATACGTGCCGCTGGCCAGCTTGCGCATCAGGCCGGCACGAATCATAAGCTGATGACTTGGTATTTCCGCATCTGCGGGCACTTCTTTGACAGTCGGTATCAGAGTCTTACTATAACGCATACGTTGTCTTTCCTGTTTTAATAAAGCTGACTGACAGTTTCTTTAACAATCCCGGTTGGAACATCTGCCGCCCACTGGCCGTCTTTGCACCACACCTGCCCCAGCGATTCAAGCAGCACAAACCGCGGCCATTGTCCGACGGCCTTTTTGTCCATTTTCAGCAGGTCGAGAATCCTCTCTTTTTTCAGATTGGCCGGTATCTTCGCCGGCATTTGGAGTTTCCTCAAAAGCGTTTCGATGCGTTCCAGCCGGCTATCGCGGACCAGTCCCATTGCCTTTTCAATGCGGCCGGCGGCTTTCATTCCGATGGCCACGCATTCGCCGTGCAGAAGACCAAAACCGCTGGCCGCTTCGACGGCGTGGCCGATGGTATGCCCGTAATTCAAAATCCGGCGTTTGTTCTTCTCCGTCGGGTCTTCCTGCACAACCGACGCCTTGATCCGGCAATTGGTCATAGCCATATATTCAAGCATCGACAGGTCTTTTTTGAGAATCGCATCGATATTGTTTTCAAGATATTCAAAATACACAGCATCGGCGATAGCGGCGTGCTTAACAGACTCGACCAGCCCTGCACGGTACTGGCGGTCATCCAGCGTCAGCAGCGTTTTGACATCAATATAAACCGCCGCTGGATGCCAAAAGACACCAAAGGCGTTTTTGCTGACAGAGCTGTCCACACCGGTTTTGCCGCCAATGGCTGAGTCGGCTTGAGCCACAGCAGTGGTGGGAATCTGGATAACCGGCACACCCCGTTTGAAAATCGCTGCCGCAAAGCCGGCAATGTCGCCCACCGTCCCCCCGCCCAGCGCTGCAACAACCGTATCCCGGCCAAGCCGCTCCTTTTCCATCGCCTCAACAATCGCCGCAACCGTCTGGATATGCTTGGATGCCTCTCCGGCCGGCTCAATCACATACATTGGCGCCGCGGCAGTCCCCAGCAGCGTTTTCAAATGCCCCGCCTCGGCCACTGCCGCATCCGTAACAACAAACGGTGAACAGTTGGGCCACCGGCGTCGAATATCCGCCCACACATCCGCCAATATCCCCTGCCCGACGGCAATCGTATAGCATCCCGCTTCAGCCGCCGGAATTCGGACATCCAGTGTTTGTATCGGCTTGCTCATTTTCCCATTCACTATCAATAGCAAATTACCGTATGAAGAACATACGGTTTCAGCTGCTGTCGTCCATTCAGTCCCGACAGCTCAATTAAAAATGTCAGTCCCGCTATGGTTCCGCCGAGCTTTTCAATCAGCTTGCAGGCCGCGGCCATGGTCCCGCCGGTAGCCAGCAGGTCATCGACCATCAGCACCTTCATTCCCGGCCGTATAGCATCGGTATGGACTTCCACAACATCCCTGCCGTATTCCAGCCCGTAGCTGACCGATTCGGTATGAAAAGGCAGCTTGCCTTTCTTGCGGATAGGCACAAATCCGGCTCCCAGCGTCCGAGCCACCGCCGAGCCAAAAATAAAACCCCGTGCCTCCACCGCCGCAACAACATCTATTCCCTTGTCAGCAAACGGCGCCGCAAGCGCCTCAATGGCCTGTGCCAACGCCTGCGGGTGAGCCAGCAGCGGCGTAATATCCCGAAACAAAATCCCCGGTTTGGGAAAATCCGGAATCTCCCGAATAAACGCTTTCAATTCGCCTGCTTGAGCCGGCATCGCTGGTTCCTCACTTTCTGCAACAAAAAAAGGCGGGCGTTCCTACGAACCCCGCCTTATCGGCTGTCTGCATCGGTCTCTGATTACGTTGTCAGCAACGCATTGAGCTGGGCAAGGGCATTTCTCTGCAATTGACGAACGCGCTCCCGCGTTAGTCCCAGTTTTTCGCCGATTTGCTTGAGGGTCAGCGGTTCCTGACCACCCAGACCAAACCGCAATCGAAGCACCTCGGCTTGGCGGGTATCCATCTGATCCAGCAATTCCAGAGCCCGTTCCAACTGCTCATTGGTGCCAAGGTCATCTTCCGGGCTTATGATTGTATCATCTTCTACGGCTTCGTCAAGGCCGGCATTCTGTTCTGTCGGTTCATGCTGAAATCCAGAATCCACCACCGCTACAATTTCACGAATGGCCTGCGCCTTGCGAACCGGCACACTCATGGCTTTTGCCATTTCATCCAAATCCGGCACCCGACCCAAGCGGGTTTCCAGCTCAGCATAGACCTGCCGCCATTGATTGATTAACTCGACCATATAGGTCGGAATATGAATCGGCTGTGAATTGCTTAAAATAGCCCGCTTTATGGACTGTTTGACCCACCAGGCCGAATAGGTGCTGAATCGGACGCCGTGTTCCGGATCAAATGTGTCCACAGCCCGCATCAAACCCAGATTGCCCTCTTCAATCAAATCCCCCAAAGTCAGACCATGACCGGAAAATTTTTTTGCGATATTTACAACCAGCCGGAGATTACTTCGAATCAATTGTTCCCGAGCTTGCGGATCGTTTTCTTCCCGAACCGCCTTAGCCAAGGCCTTTTCTTCTTCCCAGCTGAGCAAAGGGGCATCATCAATTTCTTTGAGATATTCTTTTATTGCTGCATCAAAAGCCATAGATTTACTCCTACCGTGCGTCTCAATCGAAATTTGGAAATTGTCTGCACAAGGCCCTTTTTTATAGGGCCGACAGGGTCTGCTGTTTTGTCCAGCAAACCCTGCGGTTTATATCGACTGAATCGTGCATGCAGTTAACCGTCGGCCGCCCTTTTCTTTCAGTAATTCTGTATAGAATCTTCCATATTATCTTAACGTCTCCAATATTTACCTTTCGCCGCATACACCATTTTTCAGAAATACGATGTTCCATGGCCATCCCAAGCTTATCTTGAAAAACAGTTGACAGACAAGATAGTCAGTGATAACCTTTGAATTTAGAGAAAATCGTAAAGGAAAGTCCGGATATAGAAAATAACAATTCGATTGGGAGACATTGCAATGTATTCCACAAGAATGTTGATTTATGCAATTCTGCTGATGTCCCTGATGGTTCCATTTGCACCGGCAGCCCCGGATGCATCTGTTCCGCAGGTGGCAGGCAAGCCGGCCAATGTTCAATATCCGTTCATCGCAGAGGTTACAGGCAATAATGTCTATATACGCTCCGGCAAAGGGCCGCTTTACTATCATTGCGGCAAACTGAATATCGGAAACACCGTTACCGTCGTTGAAGATGCCGACGGCTGGTCTAAAATTGTCCCGCCGGAAGGGTGTTATTCGTGGATCCACAAGGACTATGTCAAGGTTTCGGCCGGCTCGAACAAAGGCGAGGTAATCGGCGAAAACGTCCGTGTGTGGGCCGGTTCGGACTTTATAGAGGCCTCCCGTTCGGACAGCATGCAGGTCAAACTCAATAAAAATAAAGACCAGATTGATGAAGACGACTTTGTCGAACTGCTTTCCGATCAGCCCGAAAACAGCGCCTACTACAAAATCAAGCCGCCGGCGGGAGCTTTCCTGTGGGTCAGCAGTGAATTCCTGAAGTATGTCGGCCCTCTGGTGCACAAAACACCGGTCGCTGTGCCCCCTCGTCCTGATGCCAACGAAGTCCTGCCTCCCGCGGAAGAAAAAACCGTTCCGGCATTCAGCAATTTGACTCCCCAAGAACCTTCTGCCCAAGCCGCCGGTGTTCAGGAGCCGGCCGCTAAGGAAGCTGCTGCGCCGACACCGCCTGCACCCAAGCCAGTAACAAAGGAATCGGTGCTTCTCAAGCAGTGCTACGAATTGTCGGCCCAGATTGACCAGCAGCTCAAAAAACCCCTCAGCGAACAGAACTACGCTGACATCTCCAAATCGCTGGAAGCCATCAAAAACGACCCCGAAGCCGGCAAAGCCGCATCCTACTCGCAAATTCTGCTGGAGCGCATCGCCCGCTACGAACTGGCCATCCGCGTAACCGATATCGTCAAGCAGCAGGATGAAGCGCTGGCAGCTGCCAAAGAACAGATTGAAAAAGCCCATCAGGCCCAGCTCAGCAGGCTGCCCAAGACGCTGGAATTCCTCTTTGTCGGCACGCTGAAACCTTCGTATGTTTATACCGACAAGACCGGCCAGAAGCGGTATGTTCTGATGGACGGCTCCGGCAAAATTCTCTGCTATGTTACCGCCGCTTCACCCGAAATTGCCGCACGGCTTGAACAGGCCGTCGATACGCAAATCGGCATTCGCGGCAATATTGTCAGCAATTCCAAGGCACTGGTTACGCTGGTTTCTGCCACAGCTGTGGAAGCAATGCCTCAGTAAAAACGAACAAAACAGACAGCCCAACAGCCCCGGCGACTCAGGCGACGGGGCTTTTTTATTTCAGCCGGGCACAGCCGGCGGCTTTCATTCCCGCCAATGCACCCGTTGAAAAAGCAATCTGCAGATTATACCCCCCGCAGGGACCATCGACATCAATCACTTCGCCTGCAAAAAACAACCCCTCGCACAGCCGCGACTGCATCGTCCTGAAATCAATCTGGCTGCGGCAGATTCCGCCGCGAGTCACTGTTGCCTTCTCCAACGGCGCACAGCGAATTGCCGTCAGCGGCATAGCGCTAAGCAGTTCGACCAACCGCCGCCGCTGCTGGCGGCGTAGATGGCCGGCACAAACCGGTTCATCTGCCGCCGTCATCTCCTGCAAAAGCTCGCCGATCCGCCGCGGCAACCGCAGCGACAAAATCCCCGCAAGGTCTTTTTGGGGATGTTCTGCGCAATGCCGGATGATTTGTGCTTCCAGCATTTCAGCAGTGCAATCGGGGCAGAAATTCAGCCAAAGCGGGACGGAATTGCCCCGCCGGAGAGTTTCGGCGGCAGCCCGGCTGACATCAAAGGCCGCCGGTCCTCCGATGCCGTCGGCTGTAAACACAGCCGCACCCGTGACAGTCTGCCTTTTGCCGCCCAGCTGCATCCGAATTGATACCCGTTCCAAACTGATGCCCTGCAGCCGGCCCGGCCATGGCTGACTGCATACAACCGGACATAATATCCCTATCGGCTCTATAACTGTATGACCGAAGGTCTCGGCAAGCTTATACCCGTCGCCGGTCGAGCCCGTCTGCGGCCATGAAGCCCCGCCGGCGGCAATCACCACACACTTGCAGGCATAGGACGCCTGTGCTGTTTTAATCTGAAAGCCCCCTGTGTTTTTGGAAACCTCCGCGACCCGTGCACCGTAATAAACGGCTGCGCCGCAGCGGTTGACTTCGCCTAAAAGAATCCTGAGGACATCCTCCGCACAGCCCCTGCGCGGAAAAATGCAGCCGTCGGGTTCAGCCGCTGTCTCCAGCCCGCGCCGGGCGAAGAAATCGATTAAATCAGCCGGACGGAGCGCATAAAAAGCATGCCGCAGGGTATTGCCGAAGGGATGACAGGCCTTGATGAAATCATCTATGCTGCCGGTGTGCGTCAAATTGCACCGTCCGCCGCCCGTCAGCAGCAGTTTTTTGCCGGCAGCCGAATTTTTCTCGAAAACACAGGTCTTGGCGCCGGCCTGTGCCGCATAGACAGCCGCCATCAGACCCGCTGCTCCTGCCCCGATAATAGCTACATCAAACATTGCTGTTGTGCATTCAAAAGTTCGGTAAATGCGTCTCCCAAAACCAGCTGCCTCACCGGCCTTAAAAAAGTCCTGTCGGCGGCCTGAAAACAGACAGAAAAACTGCCTGAACAACAGGATCCTTCATATCGCCGCGGACCTCCACCCGCCACAATGCCGCACCCATTCCCCGCAGAAGCCGATCCAAAAAAGTATCCTCTTGAGCAGGCGGCCGATTCCATGCGGTCAGTTCCATCGTTATCTGCCGGCTTTGGAGATTCAAACGCCCTTTGCCGCGAAAAATCAGCGGCTGCCCCACCATCACCACATCATCCAGAATCAGTTCTGCTCCGCGGATAACGGCGGCAACATCCATTCGGCTGAAAACAAACTCTTCCGGCTGGCGTAGCTGCACAGCCGTCAGAATCTTGCCCGGCAGCGACTGACGGCCCATTTTCATATCCACCACCGCTGCAGTCAGCCGGCCGCGCGGTTCTGCAGGGGTCTGAAAATCCCCCTGCAATGTCAGCGAACCGGAAACCAATCCCTGCATCTGCTGCTGGGGCTCTATGGGCTGCCGGGCTTCCAGCAGTTTTATGACAGGGACATCCTGACAGTCCAGCTTCAGCAGATATCCCGGCTGGACGCCGGCGGCAAGATTGACCTGAAACTCACCGCTGACTGCACCGTCATACAGCTGCGCTGTGAGGTTTGATCCCTTCAGCCGCATGGTATTGGGATCGTAAGCCGCCCGGCCGGACACATGTTCTGCCAGCCAGTGGCGGTATTGAAGCCGGTTGATCACACAATCGCCGGAAACTTCCCACCGCTGCGATTCAAAATCTCCCGCTGCAGATCCGCTGAAAACACCATCCCCCAGTGAAACCTGTCCAGCCGCACCGCACGAAAGCCCTTCCAGTTTTACCTGGGCATTCAATTCAATCCCCGAGGGCTTTCTTTGGGAATTCATCCGCACGCATCCATCATGCACTACAAGCCCTGCCTGACCTTTGGGACGTGCCCACGCATACAGGGCGCGAACCTGCCGGCCTGCCGCATCCAGCGGCAGCGATTCAAGGGGAATAGCCTGCCACTGAAAATCGGTCAGCTTTACAATTTCATTTTGTATCCGCAGCCGGCCTTGCAAACGCCCCAGCGGAGTATCCTCCCACGCCAATCGGCTCTCCTTGAGCACCGCAATCAGATCATTGCCGCGGCATTCTGTTTCCGGAAGATTCGTCTCCAGCCGTCCCGACACATCAACTCGGCCCAGCAGCCGGAATTTTCCCGGCATCTGCTCGATGCCGGCGATATTCCAAAAGGCCTCATTCAAATCAAAGTCCCTCAGCTCCAGCTCCAGACAGAAACCCGCCTGCTGAGGCAGACGGCCTGCCGGATAAACCGTTCCGCTGAGCACCACAGGGCCGTTGTCGGTTCGGCCTTCAAGCCGATGCAGCAAAATACGGTCATCAGCAATTTCTGCTGACAGCTGCACGTCCCGTATCGCAAGAGGAAATTCCTTATACAGAAGCCGCTGGCCCTGCAGCCGAACCTGCGCGGTGTAATCGAACTGCTCTTTGGCCGCCGGAGAAGATTGGATGCGTATATCAAAATCAGCAGCCGCAGAGATTTCCAGACGATTCCACAGTGCCTGTGCTGCCTCCGGCAGGGCTTCTCGAAGCGCCGCATCCGTCGGAATCCGCCTGCCTTCAACATAAACGCTGAATACCGGATCCTCTGTCTGCAGTTGTTCGGCCTGCCCGCTGATCAGAATGCTGCGGCCGTCATCATAACTGGCTCTGACATTTTCGAACAGAATCCGGCCGGTTTCTATGCGGATGGTTCCTGTCAGATTTTCCAGCAGATACGGAATCCGATTATACACAGCCGAAGCATTCTTCAGATGCAGTGCAACAGCGGCATCCTTTCGTCCATCCGCTGCCCGGCGAAAACGATAATCCAGCCCCGCCGCCCCCTGCGGCTTGAATGCCAGCCACAGCCGCTTAGCCGAATCCTTGAGGGCATTGTACAAATCCTCATCAAAACGGATACTCTCGCTGGTTGTTCGAAGATCTATCTCGGCCTGAGGTCCAAAATTGCTGACTGTTCCATTGACCAGCAGAATGCTGTCCCCATGCCGGCCTTTGAGATTGTTCAGATAAAGCGTACGGCCTTTGAGCTCAATATCTCCCTGAATGCCGCTGACCGTATAGGGAAACTGATCATCCCGGACGGCTATATCCACGCAGCGTATCCGGCCGCTGAATTGGGAATCCGACAGATCATCCAGATACCCGTGCATCTGGGCTTCGATATCGGCCTTGCCGCACGCATGATACCGCCCTAAGAACCGGGCTGCCGCCGGCTCCAGCAGCGACAGAATCGGCCGGCTGCACACTATGGCGTCCGGCTCAAACCGGTCAGCCGTCATCAAACCGTGCGCGGAAACCTCCAAATCAACCGGACGGCGGCCTGTGCGATGAATCAAGCCCCGAATATCGGCCTGCCCCTGCCCCAGCAAAAAACGGCACCGCTGAATCGAAACGGTCTGGGCATCAAATGTGCACTCGAACTGAATCCCCTCAAGGTTCCAGGCATTATCCAGCACCCGTGCCTGCCCCATCCGGATATATCCTGCCGCCGCCAGCCGGCTTTGCCGATCGCCCTGCCCCAGCGTCAGCAGACCTTGAATGCTGCTGTCGCCATAGCCAAACCGGCCGTCTGTTTCAAGCCGGAAACTGTATTCCCGCAAACCCGCCGGAACCGCAATATCGCCGTTGAATCCAATGGTCGCAATCGTTTCTGCAGTATCGGCAATCCGGCGGATGCGAAGCGCACCCCGCCGCATTTGTATCAGCGGAATGGCTGTCTGTCCGCCTGCGTTCCGAGCCCCGAACGCCAGCCGGCTGAAATTCCAATTTTTCTGGCCGGCATCATAATCGGCCGTAACTGCAAAATCCGACAGTGTTATCGAATGAATTGACAGACGCCCTTTGAGCAAATGCAGCGGAATAAACTGCACATCCATGCGATCCGCCCTCAAAATCGCCGATTCATCCCCCGATGCAGTTTCGCCCGCCACGACAACCCCATTCAGGCGGACCGAACCGACTCCGGTAAACCAGCCGGACTGAATGGATACACCGGCGCCGCAAAACCGCGCTATGCTGCTTTGTGCAGCAGGCACAATGACAAAAAATCCTATTCCATACACAGCGGCCGCAACAGCCAGCAGACACACCAGCGCAGTGCGCACAGACCGAAAAATTCGCCGTCGGATTTTGCGAAGCCTTTTTGTTCTTGTATGACTTGACATGGAGCTGTTATCGGACACGGCAAGCGTCCGGCTTGGTCCTTTAGGTCCGGCTGCTTATCTTTTATTGCCCAAGAGGTCGCAGCGCCTTATCGGCAATATCCCGCCGGAAGTAAGCCCCTTCAAAATGAATCTTACTGACTGCTTCATACGCACGCATCTTGGCCTGTGCGATCGTCTCACCCAGCGCCGTCACACCCAGCACCCGGCCGCCGCTGGTTACAACAGCGCCGTCTTTTCTGGCCGTTCCCGCATGGAAAACAAACACATCCTTCAATTTGGCTGCCTCTTCCAGTCCTGCAATCACCTTGCCCTTTTCGTAGCCGCCCGGGTAACCGCCGGAACTCATCACCACACACACCGCCGGCCGCTCATCCCATTGCAGCGTTACGGCATCCAGTTTGCCGTCGCAAACCGCCAGCATCACTTCCAGCAGGTCGCTCTTGAGCCGCATCAGAATCGGCTGGGTTTCCGGGTCGCCGAAGCGGCAGTTAAATTCCAGCACGCGCGGCCCGCCCTGCGTCAGCATCAGTCCCGCATACAGCACCCCTTTATACGGCGTCTCGTTGCGGTTCATCCCATCGATCGTCGGCACAAGGATCTCCCGAATAATCTTGTCCATCAGGGCATCCGTAACGATGGGAGCCGGGCTGTAGGCGCCCATCCCGCCGGTATTCGGGCCTGTGTCCCCATCGCCTATCGGCTTATGGTCTTGGGCGCTTTCCATCACATAAATGTTCCGGCCATCCACAAACGCCAGAATGGATGCCTCCTGCCCCAGCAGCTTATCCTCAACAACAACTGTATTGCCGGCATCCCCAAAAATGCGGTCTTTCATAATCTTTTCCGCTGCCAGAATCCCTTCGGCCGGATCATCACAGACAAAGACCCCCTTGCCCTTGGCCAAACCGGCCGCCTTCACCACAACCGGCTCATCCCGGCTGGCAATATATGCTTTGGCATCCTCAAAAGATGTAAACGAACGGCTTTCAGCCGTCGGTATGCTGCTGGCACGCATAATCTCTTTGGCAAAATGCTTATCCGCCTCAAGCTGTGCAGCCGCCTTGCTGGGCCCAAAGGCCTTGATGCCGGCCGCCTCGAAGGCATCCGCCGCCCCCATCGCCAGCGGATCTTCCGGCCCAATCACAGCCAAACCGACATCAGCACCGCGGGCAAACTTGACTAATTCATTAATATTTGTGTCCGCTATATCTATATTTTCGCCAAACTGGGCCGTACCAGGATTACCAGGGGCAATGTAGAGTTTTTTGAGCTTCTTTGACTGCGATAGTTTCCAGGCAATAGCATGCTCCCGGCCGCCGCTGCCGATTAATAGGACCTTCATAAAAACTCCTATAAAAAATTCAAGTCATAATCCAATGATTAAAAATAATAATATCTTTTCTTCACTTTTACCAATGAAAATCAACTGATTGCTGGTAATCATTGCCCCCAAACAAGCCGAAAAAGAAACGGGAGACTCTATTTTTAATTGTTTTGGATATGGTATGTATAAATTAATAAGAAAAACGGCAGGGTCCGAACAAAACGCTGCTGGGATGAAATCGGCTTGGGGCTTTACGCTGGTCGAGCTGATGATTATCGTGGCCATCCTGGGCATCTTGGCGGCCATTGCATTTCCGGAGTTTCAAGGCCACATCCAAAAGGCCAAAGAAACACAGGCCAAAGCCAACCTGCGCCTGCTCCGTGAGGCCATTGAACGCTACGCCGCAGACCACAACGGCATCCCCCCCGGATATCTCAACAACGATCCATCCGGAACAGCCAGTCCAAGTGAATTTTACAGGCAGCTTGTGGTAAATGGAAAGTACTTAAACGAAATGCCCGAAAATCCATTCAACGGCTACAATGGGATGCATGCGTACCAAAACATTGTCCCTTTTCCCACTGAAGCCGACGGTACTTCCGGCTGGAATTATAAACCCATGACAAAAGAAATTCGGCTGAATTGGCCCGGCACAGATTCAGAAGGCAAGCTCTTTTACAGCTACTAAACCTTGCCGCAGCCGACCGGCTCTGGTATGATAGCCGAAAATCAAATAATTCAATGAATCAGGATATTATCTATGGAAAAATCAAAAGGATTTCTTGCAATTCTTATCCCTGCCATAACAGTATTTATCTCCAGCGCCTGCATTATGATTCTTGAGCTGGTCGCCAGCCGGCTCATTGCCCGTCATCTCGGCTCATCTCTCTACACTTGGACAGCCGTCATAGGCGTTGTGCTTGCCGGCATTACTATCGGCAATTACACCGGCGGTCGAATCGCTGACCGGTATCCATCTCAGAAAGCCCTTTCCTTTCAATTCTGTCTGGCATCTGCGGCCTGTGTGATTATTATTATTTTGAACAATGTCGTCGGCGATTGGATATGGCTGTGGAAGCTGAGCTGGCCGATGCGGGTTTTTCTCCATGTGACCCTTGTTTTTCTGCTGCCCTCTGTCCTGCTGGGAACCATCAGCCCGGTGGTGGCGAAAATGGCCCTCGATCGAGGACTGCCGGCCGGCCGCACGGTCGGCGATATTTATGCCTTCGGCGCTGCCGGCAGCATCGCAGGAACCTTCATTGCCGGCTTTTACCTGATTGCCGCAATGGGAACCGTCGCTATCATCTGGACGGTTGCGTTTATCTTGGCGCTGATGGCCGCCCTCTACCGGCTCAAGGCATGGCCTGCCTGGCTGTGGCTGCTCCTTTTGGCCGGCTTTTTTTTTCTCGGCACTTCTAAAGCATCCGCCGCTGAGAATTTAGGCACTTCCTTTCTGCTGCGTGAAAAAAATGACCCTGCAGTCCTTTACACCGATGACACAGAGTATTGCTACATTGCCGTTAAGCAAATATCCCAAACACCAGACCGCCGCGAATTCATTCAGGATAAGCTCAAGCACAGCGAAATCAATATGGACAATCCTGACGATCTGCTGTACTTCTATACCCACATATACGCAAGCATAACGCACGGCCTGCGGCCCCAGCCGAATCCTCTTGCCGTCATGGTCATCGGCGGCGGCGGATATGTTTATCCCCGCTACATCGAAAAGCACTGGCCCGGCAGTCAAATCGATGTTGTCGAAATCGATCCCGGTGTGACAGAGGCGGCCTACGCCGCTTTTGGTCTGCCGCGCAGCACAACCATCCGCACCCATACAATGGATGCCCGCAATTTTGTTGACGGCCTTTTGCTGCTTGAAAAGAATGGACAATCTGTCCCCAAATATGATTTTATCTACGAAGACGCCATCAATGATTACTCCGTCCCTTTTCAGCTTGTTACGCACGAGTTCAACAAAAAAATTGTTCAGCTCCTCAAACCCAACGGCGTCTATTTAGTCAATCTAATTGAAGTATATAATTCCGGCTTGTTTCTGGGCAGTATGATTCAGACGCTGGAAAAAACATTTCCTTATGTCTATGTCCTGACGGAATACGCCCCTCACAGCATCCGCAACACATTTGTGCTGGCCGCTTCTTTCGAACCGCTTGATCTGCAGGCCATTATCGGCCGGTACACCCGCGGCTCGGATATTTGGTATCTCAGCGAAGAAGAAATCAGCGGCCTCAAGCAGCGGGCTTATTTCGGGCTGATTACAGACGATTACGCCCCCGTTGAAAATATGCTGGTGCCGGTGGTTCAGCGCACAAGCTCCGACTTTCTGGCTGTCAAGTACAAAAATCAGGCTAACGACCTTAAGAAGCTCGGCAAATATGATGAAAGCATACAAAAATATCTCGATATGATTCGGGTTGAACCAACCCTGTCGATTTTGGGCTACAACGAAATCGGGATAATGCTGGCCCAGCAGAACAAACCCGATGAGGCCGCTTCCTATTTTCTCAAAGCAATTGACTACAACCAGAAAGCCGATGTACCCATCAATCTGGCCAGCGTTCACCTGAATTTAGCCCTGCTGCTGCGCGAGATGGGCAAAACCGCAGAAGCCGCAGCTCATTTCCAGACGGCCGCCGACGGCTACAAAAAAGAGCTTGCCAAAAATCCCAAATCGCTTAAGGATACAATGCTGGTGGCTACAACCCTCAAAGAGATGGGAAATCTGTCTGAGGCAATCGAATATTATCAGAAGGCCGTGGATCTGAATCCCTACGATACCCAGCAGCACATCACGCTGGCTCAGGCCTACGAAGCCGTCAATGACTACGACAATGCAGTCGCAGCCATCCAAAAGGCCATCGGATTTTTTGACTACATCAATGAATCAAATCGGGCGGCTCCCCTAAAAGAGTATCTCAAATACCTCAACTTCCAGAAAGCCCAGCAGAAGCCCTGACAACTTAAGCTCCCCAGACAATCAGCAACGCAAACCGGCTTGTTCAGAAGCTGCCTGCCGGTCTGCCCTGCTGCTGACAAGCAAGGAAGCGGCTATTCTTTTTGGAACACCACTTCGCCCCGCCAGACCGGTTCTTTATCGTCAAAAAGGTTGCGCCGTTCTTTAAGCGTCCATCCTTCAAACAGCAGAGCATCAACAAATCCCATCGTTTGCAGGTCCGGCTTCCAGGTCTTGCCGTCTTCGGATACCTTGCCGATTAGATAATCGGTCGTGCTGCCCTCGACGGCATGATTGCCTACATCGTGGTAAAAATAGGCCAGCTCAACCGTAATGCCCAGCTCCCGGGTGGCCGGCGACCAGCTGACAGTCCACAAGCCGGGGCGATAGATGGCCTTGCCCTGATATTTGGGGATTTCAAACGAAGTTTCTTTGCCCGGGTGCATTTCTGTCCTGCCCATCGGGATTATCATAAATGGGATATAGCCGTTTTTATCCAGCTCTATTGTCCAGCCCTGTTCAGGGCAGACCCATTTGCCGGCTAATTCTGCGGGGAATTTCCCGCCCCCCTCCACTATAATTTTGACGCCTTTGTGCGGCTGGCCGCAGCCGGAGAGAGTGAACATAAAACCGACAATAAGAGATGCTGCAGTTGTAATCTTCATCAGAAAGATACCTTTTCTTTATACTCAAAAAAGGAAAACACATCACTTTGTTATAAATTCACTTGTATTTTACTTCAAAAGGTAATGAACAGCATTTTTCAGGTTCGGCATCTCGTTTTCTATTACATTCCATACTTCCTCAAGATCAATACCTGAATAATCGTGAATCAAAACATCTCTAAAACCAGCAATACGACGCCAAGGAATATCAGGCGTTCTTTCCTGTACACTTTCCGAAAGCCGCTTGGCTGCTTCACCTTTGATTTCAAAATTCCGCATTACGCCATCTTGAATCAAATGCGATGCCATGAACTCTGCACGCCCCTGCGCCGTATATTCTTCGATTCGCTCAATACACGCTGCTATGTGATCAAGGTAAATTCGATCCCTGTCTATCATAAGGGGATAACCTCACTAAAAATCCTGTCACGGAGGAGAGGATGGACGGCCTTTTCATTAACCACATCCACTTTAACTCCCAGCAGCGCTTCTAAATCCTGCATAATCCCGATTCGATCCAGCAGTGAGCTTTTTGACGACATCCGCACCAATATATCCACATCGCTGTCAGGACCCGCTGTGCCCCTCACAACCGAGCCGAATATACGAAGGTTATCTGCCCCGTAACTGGCAGCTACCTTTAATATTTCAGCTCTTTTCTTTTGTATCTCTGCCAGTGTTATCATAACTGATATTTTATCAAAAAACGGAAATTAATTTCTTTCTTTTTCGGACATCAGCCCGGCGGAAGACTTGCCGATATTTTGCTTTTTATACTGCTTTATCGGTACAGAAGGCCCTATAACATAAATATATTCGGTTTTGTACAGCGTCAATAAAAAAAGAGGTTCTCTTTTAAGGGAGAACCTCTTTCACACACTTACTTTGCAACGCGTTTGGCTATAGTGTTATTTGCGGCGAAGCAGCAGACCGCCAAGACCCAGCAGAAGCATCGTTGCCGGTTCGGGAATCACTTCCTTAACTGTGACTATATAACTGGAAACGGGTGCATCATACGATTGGTCATAATCAAAAAGATCAAACTTGTAGACTTCACCCGCTGCACCAGCAAGATAATCTAACTTTACCCAATCACCAGCTAAAGCAGGGCCTAATTCGTTGGATATTGTAAAATCCCATCCGCCATATGTAGCTGCATAATCAACCAAAGCTTTAGGCTTTGCAGGATCAGCAGCCGGCAAAAGTTCCACATTTATGGGATTAATGTTTCCATACAAACCACCTACAATTCTTCCACCAGCAGGTCCACCAACCAGCACCGAAAATGCCTCTCCCGGCGCTACTTCAGACGGAACGGTCACATAATATGCGCTTGCCAGCGAGGCAACACTCATAACCAAAGCCAATACCATCAACTTCTTCATCATCGTTCTCCTTTCATCATCAGTTTTTTGTTCGAACAAACTTAACCGTTAACGTTAACCTGCACTATTTCGATAGTGAAGTGTGTGTCTGTCAATTTAGTCATTGCAGTCTGTCGGCACAGTTGACTTCTGGAAGTAAGCAAGAAGGATATTAATATCCTGGAAGCCTACTCTAAATGTACCTTTACCAATAACTTCAGAGCTTCTGGAAAAGTCTGCAGCAATCCACGGGCTTGTTACAGGGTCAACATAAGCCTTTTGGAAGCCGTTAAGCAGAATCTGAATATCATTGAATCCAACCCAGAATGTTCCTTTACCAATCACTTCTGTTGCGCCATTTGCATCACCATGGCACTGACGGGGGTTGCACCAGCTGTCGGGCTTGCCGACGGCGACCCACTGAGCATAGCTGGGATTGGTTGACGGAATGCAGTCAACGGGTCCTGAAGAAACAGTCACGCAGGCCACAGAAGCGATATTGCTGGTCAGAGCTGCATCGCCCACCACGCCGCTGTCCGGGCCGCGGAGGGTATCAGCCGCAATGCAGACCTCGCCGTCGCCAACGGGGAAGGTAATCAGGTCGCCAGCACCGTTGAAGCCGGCCTGGTTGCCGCCCTGATCCAGAACGCCCATGCTGATAACAAATGTCGTTGCGCCGTTGACAGCCACGCCGGCAGCGCCGTCAGCCGCAAACGGATGCCCCTGACCGACTTCGGTATAAGCCGCACCGGCGTCATGGGCATAGTCAATGTAAGTATTGAACGCGGGGTTTACCGTCGCGCCGTTAACATCGGTCAGACCGCCGGCAGCCGTCACCTTAATAGCAACGCCGCGAACAACAGCACCTTCTGTGTCAATCGTGATGGTAGCCGTACCATCGGTGTTGCCGATCAGACCAAACTGAACGGCCATTGCCGGCGCGCACAGCGCTAATACCAGCAAACTTGCGAGAATCTTTTTCATTGGGACACCTTACCTTTCTCTTTTTCTTCTTTGTGTCTTCTCTTCTATCATCACCCTTGGGGCTCCGCACCTCAAGGTTTTCTTAAATCCCTTCCTTTAATCCCCCGCAAGAGGAATAACAGCCGCCTTGCGGTCTGCATCACCGCAATCTCGGGACTTGTTTACAATGCTGATAATACAATATCTGGCCGGCCGATGCAAGAAAAAAAGAAATTTATCAGCAAAATTTTTCATTAAAACCGCTATATCAGTACTAAAATGGCTGTTATTCATTTAAGTCTATCCCATACAAGGTTTTACAACGGAATAAACACATCAATTATATGACCTTTTTCCCGAAATCCGTAAAAATCCCTAATTTTTTTCTAATCCAAGAGTATCCGAAGATCGGCCCCTATCGGGCTTTTGGGCAAAATTGTTCCGTTATCGAAAGCCGCTGCGATGCTATTTTGATCCTTTTACAGCAATTCCTGTTGGACAAAAACCCTAAAATCTGCCAATATAGAGTGAGTGTTGCAATTTAACCAGTCATCAATAAATACAGCAGCAATTTATACATTGCACTATATACAGGCGGATACATGTTTTGGATTATCTTTCAAGGACGATTTTTCTGGATGCGGCTGATTCTGCTGAGCACCGCAGGTCTTCTTTTAACTATCGGTATTATAACAATTTACGCCATCGGCCACCCGCAGCCGGATCAATCCGAAATTCAAGCGGCAATTCCCGACCGTAATCCCGACACACAAACACCTGTTTCACCGGCCGATTCGCCCGGCACGGTCAGGCAGGAGCACCCCTTGGCTGATGCGTGGAAAAAGCAGCTGGCCTATGCCGCCGGCGGGCTGGTTTTACTGGTCTTGGTCAATCTGTTCAATTACCAGCGGCTGGGGCCGATCAGCTATCTTCTTTATGGAATTGTGCTGGCGATGCTGGCTGTCCTGCTGCTGGATAAATTTATCGATTTGCCTTTTGTGCCTTATATCAACGGCACCCGCCGATGGTTTCGAATCGGCTTCGGTCTGCAGATTCAGCCGTCGGAGTTCTGCAAGATTGCCTACATCCTCGCCTTGGCCTGGTACCTTCGGTATCGGTCCAATTATCGGACATTTCTGGGGCTTGTAGGGCCGTTTGCCCTGACGCTGCTGGCGATGGTGCTGATTCTGCTGGAGCCGGATTTGGGAACTGTGCTGTTGATGATGCCGATACTGTTTTCAATGCTGTTTGTGGCCGGAGCCAAAGTTCGGCATCTGCTGCTGATTTTATGTCTGGGCATTGCCGTCAGCCCGCTGATGTGGCACTTTATGAAAAGCTATCAGCGGATGCGGATTTCGGGGGTGCTGCTGCAGAACGAAACAATCTTTCAGGCCGCCCGCAGCAATCCCCGGCTGGCGGCGGTTCTGGTCGGGGATCCGGACAAGCTGCGGACGTGGAAGCGCGATGAGGGCTACCACCTGCTGCACTCCAAGCAGGCGATTGCATCCGGCGGATTGCGGGGCTACGGCTTTGCACGCGGGCCGTATGTTCAGTACAGCTACCTGCCGGAGCGGCACAACGACTTTATTTTTGCGATGATTGCCCATCAGTTCGGCATTGCCGGAGGAGCCGTGGTGCTTGTTTTGTATATCGTGCTCATTGCCTGCGCCATCGAGCTGGCGTGGCTCAATACCGACCCGTTCGGCCGGCTGACTGCTGTGGGAATAGCGGCAATGTTTGCGGTGGAAGTGCTGGTTAATGTCTGTATGACGCTGGGCCTGATGCCCATCACCGGCCTAACGCTGCCGTTGGTCAGCTACGGCGGCTCCAGTCTGGTTGTCTCGCTGGCTGCGGTAGGTCTGCTCAACAACATCGGCCGGCATCGCCCCTTTTCCGTGGCTAAAAAGCCCTTCGAATTCGCTTGAAATTCCTGCAAGGGCCAGCAAAATCACCAATCCCAAGCCTTTTTTGCAGGACAGCACCGCCCGAAAACTATATAACTATTTATAAATAAATAAGTTAAGATAATTTTGCCCCGATTGTCCGGCGGTTTTGAACACTTTTTAACTGTCCGGCGGTTAAAAAATATGTAATTCTGCTTGAATTTTTTGCCCCAGATAATTATTGTATGAGTTTTTACTGCGGATAAAAAAGGCATCGATAACATTTTTTTTAGATTGGAGAGTTTCGAGCGTTTATGATTAAAGTAAAATCGAGAACCGGCGAAAGCATACAGCAGATGGTCAAGCGGTTTAAGAAGATGTGCGAAAAAGAAGGTCTGATTCGCGATATCAAGCGGAACAGCTACTTTGAAAAGCCCTCTGAGAAAAACCGCCGCAAGCGCCGCAAATCGCAGCGGATGGCGCGTTTGGTCAGCTCCAGCCGCGTGTAATTGCAAGTTCTCGAAGGATTCGAGCATCAACCCGGGCAGGCCCGCAGCAAGGCATGTCCGGTTTTTTTGCGCGCTGATTTTTTTGCCACGAATGAACACAAAATAGAAACCACGGATGACGCGGATTTTCACGGAAATAAGGTCATCGAGCTGTTTCCCGACAATGCGGTCGAGTACTTTGTCAGCTATTATGATTATTACCAGCCGGAAGCATACATTCCGCAGCGGGATATCTACATCGAAAAGGATGCCTAGCGCAATGATGAGCTGGACCGGCTGCGGCTTTCGGCAACTGCCAGCCTGACCAGCCAACACAGATGCGGTTTATTTGCCGGTTTGCGGTGCTTGTTCTTTCTTTCGGTCTGCCATATAGTCGGCCCACAGGGATTCAAGGGAAGCGCCTGTCAGCCGGCTGAAAATCGCATCATTATAGTCCCCTTTGCGTGCGGCAGTGTTGATTCTGTTTACAATGCCCGGGCAGCGGTCGGTTTCCAGCCATAGAAAAAAACCAGCCGCTACGCGGTAGCTGTCACGGTAGCCGTTTGTTTTATTGCTGACGGGAAACCAGCTTTGGGGCTTGCCTTCATAGATGGCCCAGCGGAGATAATCAGCAATCCCCTCCGTGATCCAGCCGGGCAGGCGGCTTTTGTAGCACTGAACCACATGCACCAGTTCATGGAAGACCAGTCCGATGTCATCGGGGTGTGCGGCAATCCAGCCGGACATCACTGTAATCCGGTTATCCGAGGTCCATGCGATGCCGCTGTCGCCCTTACGGAAAACCAGTGCAATATCAGAGGGAACCTCAAAATCCCGGGTGGGAATCATATTCAGCAGCCGCGGATGCCACTGCTCAATCAGTTCCTTGGCCCGATCAGCCCATGCCAGCAGATTCGGATCGTCCCTGATTTGGTCGATATCCACAGTAACTGCCCCGCACGTCCAGCCAATCAGAGCCGACAGTATCAATGCAGTACACACCCGATTTTTCATCTTCGATTCTCCTAAGTTTACCGTGCCGGACATATTTTTTTCAGTACGCGTATTACACAATCCGTTTTGCAATTGTCAAACATTATTCCGGCTCAGTTGCTTTTCAATCGCATTAGCCGGCGGCCAAAAGAAGGGGGAAATGCATTTTTAAGGGCGCTTTTGTCGGATTAATAAGATGTTTGAATATGCAGCCGGATGTGATAAGATTAGGTGCTGCCCCGGGCTGGCAGAGGCGAAAACCACTGGCGGCTTTTCAATCCGGCCGCTTGCAGCCCGACAAAAAAACGGCCGGAGGCGGTGAGGCAATGGCAGCGGGATTTTACACAGTTGTTCTGCTGTAGGATATTGGGATGAAATCGGGCAGCTTGTGCTGCCGGGCTTTTGTATGGAGTTCAAGATACACAGTTCGTTTGAGCCGCGTGGGGATCAGCCGCGGGCGATTGAGGCGCTGGTTGCGGGTCTGGCCGCGGGCAGGCGCTATCAGACCCTGCTGGGCGTTACCGGCAGCGGCAAGACGTTTACAATGGCCAACGTCATTGAGCGGGTGCAGAAGCCGACTTTGGTCATTTCACACAACAAGACGCTGGCAGCCCAGCTGTACGAGGAATTCAAGGAGCTGTTTCCGGAAAATGCCGTCGAATATTTTGTCAGCTATTACGATTACTACCAGCCGGAAGCATACATTCCGCAGCGGGATATCTACATCGAAAAGGATGCCTCGCGCAATGATGAGCTGGACCGGCTGCGGCTTTCGGCAACAGCCAGCCTGACCAGCCGGCGCGATGTGATTATCGTCGCCAGCGTATCGTGTATTTTCGGCTTGGGCAGTCCGGAAGATTATCAGGCCAGCGTGATCGGCCTGCGGGCAGGCGATACCATCGAACGCAACGACCTGCTGGGGCGGTTTGCAGATTTGCAGTACACCCGCAACGACTTGGATTTTGCCCGCGGCACATTTCGCGTCCGCGGGGATGTGGTAGAATTGTGGCCGTCGTATGAATCCTATGCTGTGCGGATTGAATTTTTCGGCGACCAGATTGAGGCGCTGCGGTATATTCATCCTGTCAGCGCGGATGTTCTGGCCGACGAATCGCAGGTGTTCATCTATCCGGCCAAGCACTATATCCTGCCGGCTGAGCGCATCGAAAGCGCCTGTGCGAGCATCCGGACGGAACTGGAAGAACGGCTGATGCAACTGCGCAGCGAAGGCAAACTGCTGGAAGCCCAGCGGCTGCAGGCGCGGACCCTGTACGATCTGGAAATGATACAGGAAGTCGGCTACTGCAGCGGCATTGAAAACTACGCGCGGCACATGGCCGGTCTGGGGCCGGGGGCACGGCCTTATACCCTGATTGACTACTTTCCGGAGGATTTTCTGCTGTTTATTGACGAATCGCATGTTACCATTCCCCAGCTTCGGGGGATGTACGCCGGCGACCAAAGCCGCAAGCAGGTTTTGGTTGATCACGGCTTCCGGCTGCCCAGCGCGCTGGATAACCGGCCGCTGCGGTTTGAGGAGTTTCAGCAGCGGTGGAAGCAGGTGATTTTTGTCTCGGCCACGCCCTCGCCGTATGAACTCCAGCTTTGCGGCGGCGAGGTGGTCGAGCAGATTATCCGCCCGACGGGTCTGGTGGATCCGGACATTATTGTGCATCCGGCCGCCGACCAGATTCAGCACCTTATCGGCGAGATTCAAAAGCGGATAGCCGCCAAGGAGCGGGTGCTGGTGACGACCCTGACCAAGCGTCTGGCCGAAGAGCTGTCGTCCTTCCTGTCGGCCAAAGGCATCCGCTGCCGCTACCTGCACAGCGAAATCCAAACGCTGGAGCGCGTGGATATCCTGCGGGATCTGCGGCTGGGGGAATTCGATGTGCTGGTGGGCATCAACCTGCTGCGGGAGGGGCTGGACTTGCCGGAGGTGTCGCTGGTGGCTATCCTCGATGCCGATAAGGAGGGCTTCCTGCGGAGCGAGACTTCGCTGGTGCAGACGATTGGACGGACAGCCCGCCATGTCAATGCGGCCGTTGTGCTGTATGCCGATACGGTGACGGTTTCGATGAAAAAAGCCATTGACGAAACCCGCCGAAGACGTACAATTCAGCTGGCGTACAACCGGCAGCACGGCATTACCCCCGAGACCATCCGCAAGGAAATCAAGCATGGACTGGCCCAGCAGCTTCGGGCCCGTAAGGCCGCCCAGCAGGCCATCCGTCTGAGCGAAACCGAATATGACCGGACGGAACTGCTTGCGGAACTGGAAAAAGAGATGCTGGCGGCGGCGGAGGCGCTGGAATTTGAAAAAGCCGCCCGGCTGCGGGACCAGATACAGGAACTCAAACAGATGCCGGAATTGACCAGCGCCGGCACAAACAGCAGACGGCAGAACAATGCCGCCTTCAGTACAAACGGCCGCTTTCGAAGCGGCCCAAGAAAGGCAAAACAGTGATGGCCGGAAAAAAGAAGACAGAAATGGTACGGGAACGGGTGGCCCCGAAAAATATGAAGCGGCTGGATATGAGCAAGGTCGAACCGCTGATTGATATGGCCATTCAGGAAGATTACGGCAAGGGCGACCCAACCAGCGAGCTGACGGTGGATGCCCAAGCCAGGGGACGCGGCTTTCTGGTGACCCGGGAGGAAATCGTTGTCTGCGGAATGGGGCTGGCGGAAGCCATCCTTAAAAAATACGACAAGCGGCTTGTGCTGAAAACCCTGATTCACGACGGCGAGCGGGCCAATGTGGCCGAACGGCTGGGCATTATCGAAGGCCCTCTGCGGTCGATGCTCAGCGCCGAGCGGGTGGTGCTCAATTTTCTTCAGCGGCTCTGCGGCATCAGCACGATGACGTGGAAGTTTGTCAGCGCCGTCCGCGGCACAAAGGCCAAAATCTACGACACCCGCAAAACCACCCCCGGCTGGCGGGAACTGGAAAAATATGCTGTCCGCTGCGGCGGGGGATACAACCACCGGATGAGTCTGGGCGATGCGGTGATGTTCAAGGACAATCACATTGCCGACTTGGGCGAAAAATTTGAGCCCAAGCTGGCGCAGATGGTGGCACAGGCCCGCCAGTATGAGCATGTCAAATTTGTCGAAGTCGAAGTCGACCACGTGGACGACCAGCTCGACCGCGTTCTGCCGATCCCGGGCATTGATGTGGTCCTGCTGGACAACATGGGCCAGTGGCAGCTGCGGCATGCCGTCGAGCTGCGCAACAAATTCGGCCGCAAGCCCCTGCTGGAAGCCAGCGGCGGCATTACGCTCAACAATGTGCTGGCCGTGGCCAGCTGCGGCGTGGACCGCATCTCCGTCGGCGCTATTACCCATTCGGCGGTGGCCGTCGATATCTCACTGGACCGTTAAGACAATCCCCAGCAAGCGGCGACTTTTCGCCGGCACAGCCGGGGCTGACAATAAAACAGCCGCTCAAAGGCATGCTTTGCGCCCCTTCCAATGGAAGCCGGGATAGGCCGGCCGGGTGCATTTATAACTGTTTTCAATGGCTTTACCGTGCCGAAGGAGACAAAAGTATAAACGGCGTAAATGACACAATAATCAGCAATATAGAAACCAGAAAGAGTACGATTTTCAACTTCCTTCGTCGGTGGCCAGAAAAATTCAATGAGTACAAGGAAAGCAATCCCAAGATACAGGAAGAAAAAGCTCTTTTAACCAAATACCAAGGTAATTTTTATGAAATTGCTTTGGGCTGGGATGTTCGACCGAAAAGTTATGATGAACGATTTGGTTGGCGTCGTTTCGATACTGATGGCTGCCTAACAATTGATGATACACTGGTCATTATCGAAGTAAAAATTTCAAAGCCCGGTACTGAATACGGCTATTGGAATGCGTTCTCACAGGGCTTGATATACTCTTTCCAGCAAAAACAAGATGAACCCGGAAAGGATTTTCTGGTACTGTGCATTATCCTTGATTGGGGAAGAGCCGCCAAAAGAAAACTCAATGAATGTGAAAAAGAGATACTCGATTTATTTCGTCCGCATCGCATTTATTTTCTGCGGGTCAGCATGGCTGACAAGCCGTTTATTGAGCACAACCTGAATACAGACTGGAGCGTTATTGCATAAGACGGCAGAGACAATTGATATCGGCCGGATAGAGGCTGCCCGGCAAAACGCTGTCATCGGCAGGAAACTTATTGTCTTCAAATCCACGGCTTCAACCAATGACGCCGCATGGCGGTATGCTTCCCGGCCGGACCACCACGGCCTGTGCGTGCTGGCCGAACACCAGACCCGCGGGCGCGGGCGGCGCGGGCGCCGGTGGCACAGCCAGCCGGGGCAAAGCATTTTGTGCTCTATCCTGCTGCTGCATCAGTCCATCGGGGCAGAACTGCTGACGCTGACGGCGGCGGTGGCGGCCGCTGAGGCGATAAACCGAATCCTGCAGGCCCAGCCGCATCCGCCGGCCGGCAGGGCAGGCCCAGCCGCCTGCTGCATCAAATGGCCCAATGACATCCTGCTCAGCAATAAAAAGGCGGCCGGCATTCTGGTGGAACAGCAGACCATCCGGCAGCAGCACAATTTTGTCGTCGGCATCGGCATCAACTGCAGCCAGACGGCCGATTTCTTTGACGCCTGCCGACTCGGCCAGCCGGCCACCAGTCTGGCCATCGAGACCGGCCGTCCCGTTGACCGCACGGCTGTCGTGTGCGAATGGCTGGACCAATTTGAATACTGGCTTGGCCAAAGCAGCGCCCACACAGCGGTCCCTGCGGACGGGACGGGCAGCCGGGATCTATTCGAACAGAATCCGGTGATTGTCAAATGGCTGGAGCTGTCCGGCATGTTAGGCCGCCGCGCAACCGTGGAATGCAACGGCAAACAATACTGCGGCACCTGCCGGGGGATTCATCCGGCCGAAGGACTCATTCTTCAGCTCGACGGCGGCGGGCTGGGCTTTTTTCACGCCGCCCAAACCAGCCTGCTTGCCCTTGCATAGCGCACGTTCAGGCCGCCTACTGAATCTCCAGTGCCCCATCCAGCGTTACCGCAACAACCGAATCGATGGCATCGGGGGCTTTGGCCGGCAAGTGCACCAGCAGCCCGTCAGCGGCCGGTTCGGTCTTGACCTTGCGCTTGCCGTCCAGCAGAACGGCTTTCCGCACGCTGCTTTTAAGACCGGGCACCAGCAGCTTGCCGTCGGAAGGCCAATCGAAGACATGCAGATACAGCGTGACTTTGCCGTTCTGGGTTTTCTGCGTGCACCGGCCCCATGTCAAGCCGGCAAAGGGGCTGGCGGTCGTGCCGTAAATGGACTGGCCGTTGACCTTCATCCATTTGCCGATCTGCTGGAGCCGCTCGACACTGGGCTGCGGGATTTCGCCTTCGGCTGTGGGACCGACATTGAGCAGGTAGTTGCCGCCCTTGCTGGCGATATCCACCAGATTGCGAATCAGCACCTCGACGGATTTCCAGTTGTGGTCGTAGCTCTTGTAGCCCCACGTGTCGTTCATTGTCATGCAGGTTTCCCAGTCGCGGTCTTTAAAGCCCGTTTCGGGGATCCGCTGTTCAGGGGTTTCGGTATCGCCGGGGTAGCCGCCGCCGAGGCGGTTGTTGGTGATAATGCCCGGCTGCAGAGCAATAAGCGGCTGCAGCATGTCGGCCCGCTGCTTGTTCATATTGGTCGGGGTGTCCCACCAGAGCACAGCGACATCGCCGTAGTTGGTCAGAATTTCCCGCACCTGCGGTACGGCTATGGTGCGGATGTATTCGTCCATATCGCCCTCCTGAGCCGGATCCCAGTGGCCGCGATGCTGAGCGGTGTAGGCGTCAATCGCTTCCCCGTCGGGATTGTCCCAGCCGTCTTTGACAGCCAGCTTGCGGGAGGCCGCTCCGCCGGGATGACACCAGTCCTGCGCCTGCGAATAGTAAAAGCCCAGTTTGATGCCGTGCTTTCGGCAGGCCTTGGCCAGCGGGGCTAGAAGGTCTTTGCCGTAGGGGGTGGCATCGACGACATCCCAGTCGGTTACTTTGGAATCAAACAGGGCAAAGCCGTCGTGGTGTTTGGAGGTAATGATAATGTATTTCATCCCGGCCTGCTTGGCCAGCTTGACCCATGCATCGGGATCGTATTTGACCGGATTAAACTGCTTGGCGTATTCCTTGTATTCGGCGACGGGGATTTTGCCGCGGTTCATAATCCACTCGCCGATACCCTTGACCTGATGGCCTTTGTAGGTGCCGGCCGGAACTGCATAGACGCCCCAATGGATAAACATTCCGAAGCGGGCCTGCCGCCACCAAGCCATGCGGGCATCCTTTTGCTCTTTGGTTTCGTTGGCATACGGCCAGCTCGACTCTTCCTGAGCCGGTGCCCATGCGGCACAAAACACTGCCAAAATAACCGACGTGATGGAACTGAGGCCCTTGGGTGCTCTGCTGTCCTCTCTCATCTGCGTATCCTTTCGTTTGAGGTTACCTGTCCAGACCCTGCCGGAGCAACAGCACAGGGCCGGACCGTTCTTTGCATTGTCTAACAATGCAACCGCCCTCCTGCACAACAACCCTCCCCTGCCGGATGAAAATACCGCCAGTGGGCGATCAGGGACTCGAACCCGGGACCCGCTGATTAAGAGTCAGCTGCTCTACCAACTGAGCTAATCGCCCTCGATGATAAAACTGCCATTGTATTCAGTTTCTTTCAAAAAACAACAAAAAAAATTTGATAATCTGCCCCCAGCAGCAGGGGGAAAAATCAGCCGATATATCCGATGCTGTATCTGCACAACCCGCCGCTCGATGCCTTTTTTGAGGGTGTCTCTGCCAAAAATCCTGTGCCCTGCACGGCGGCCCTTTTTATATGGTGCGGCACAGTTAAGGCCGCCGGGTACCACAAGACTGTTTGGCCAACCGCAAACTTAAGCAGCAGAGTGCTAACAATCTATTAACTGACTATCAAGATATTGTTAATTACTGACCAACAGCATCCCCATCTTCCAGCAACAACAATCCCCCCTGATCAGCCAGCCGGCAATTCCAGCAAACTGGGCCTCCGGCATAGGCGCGGCTGGAGTGCCTTTTTCGGCAGATTGCCAAACAACTTTCCAGTCCTGTTGCAGTCAATACCCCACGAAACCGGCATTGTTTTTACCCACCGGCAAGAGCTTGCCGATTTTAGCTAAATCAACTCCCTTAATGAAACAGCCGTTGACAGCAGAGTGAAATTATAGAATAATCGACCGCATAAATTCCGTAGGCAGATGTCCTGAAATGCATCGGGACAATTGTTTAGGACAATTCCGCAGGGACAGGAATGACAGGGATTCATTGGACGATTCTGACAGAGCTTCTGCTGATCGCCGGCTTTCTGCTGGCGGTGGTTCTGATTGCCCATATTCTTCTGCAGAAGCGCACGCCATCGGGCACAATCGCATGGCTGCTGATTATTATCTTTATGCCCTATGCGGGGGTGCCGCTGTATCTTCTCTTGGGCGGACGAAAAATGCGGCAGCGGGTTCTGGAGAAGGGCGAACTGGAACTGCCCTGCGACTGTGATATCCCTCTGGACAAGACCTCGCCGATAGACCGCATCCTGCGGACCTATCATCTGCCGGGAGCGGAAGCGGGGCATACGGTCAGACTGTGCCGCACGGGAGCGGAAACATTGGAAGCCATGACAGCGCTTCTCCAAAGCGCCCGCCGGAGCATTTATTTGGCAACCTTTATCTATCAGCCCGATGCCGTCGGCCGGCAGATTCGGGATATTTTGGCCGAAAAAGCGGCAGCCGGCGTCGATGTGCGGCTGATGATGGACGGCGTCGGGTCGCTGCATACGCCGCTGCGCTTCTTTCGCCCGCTAACCGAGGCCGGCGGGAAAGTGACGGTGTTTCTGCCTGTGCTGCACCGGCCGTTTCGGGGACGCACCAACCTGCGCAACCACCGCAAGATCACCATTGTCGACAATCAAACGGTTATGGCCGGCGGCGCCAATATCGGGCGGCACTATATGGGGCCGGAATTTGCCGGCCAATGGAAGGACTTGGCGTTTGTGATGACCGGCCACAGCGTGCGGCACTGGCTGCATATCTTTGCCCGCGACTGGGAATTTGCAGCCAAAGAACCGCTGACAGAAGAGCAATTGAAGCTGCCGGAGGCGGTGCACCACCACCCGGTAACCGACCGGGACTGCACCCTGCCTGCCTCCGGGGTCGTGCAGGTCATCCCGTCAGGGCCGGATGTGCCCGGCGATGTCCTGCACGATGCGCTGCTGACGATGATCTATTCGGCACAGCAGCGTTTCTGGGCGGCATCGCCCTATTTTGTGCCCGACGACGCGCTGTGTCAGGCACTGCTGCTGGCGCTGCGGCGCGGGGTGGATGTGCGGCTTGTGCTGCCCCGTCGGTCCAACCACATCCTGCCGGATATTGTGCGGGGCATCCCCCTGCGGCAGATTCAGCAGGCCGGCGGACTGGTGCTGTTTTATACCCCCCGGATGATGCACGCCAAAGTCGTGCTGATGGATAACCACGCGGCCGTGCTGGGTTCGGCCAATCTGGACATCCGCAGTCTGCTGCTCAATTATGAAGCGGCCATGTTTGTCTATGGGCGGCAGGATATACAGGCCGTGGCTGACTATCTGGAGGATCTGATGCTGCACAGCCAATGCGGGATTGCCCCGGCCTCTCTGCCCCGCCAGCTGGGCGAAAGCATCGTGCGGCTGGCTTCGCCGCTGCTGTAATCAGGTATAATCAGGACAGACGGGATTTGAAATCCGCATAGGTGAAGCGGCGCTGGAGTTTGTATGCGTGCTGTTCGGGGTCGTACAGCACGATATCCGGCAGATTGATGCCGTTGAACATCGTGTTCTTGACCATTGTGTAATGGGCCATGTCGCCGAAGACCAGCTTGTCGCCGACGGCCAGCGGCCGATCGAAGGAATAGTCGCCGATGACATCGCCGGCCAGACAGGTGGGTCCAGCCAGACGGTAGGTGTACTTCTTTTCACCGGGCAATCCGGCCCCGTCCAGCGGCGGACGGTAGGGCATTTCCAGCACATCGGGCATATGCGCCGAAGCGCTGGTATCCAAAATGGCGATGTCCAGCTGGTTATGTACGATATCCAATACCGAGGCCACCAGCACGCCGGTATGGAGGGCAATCGCTTCTCCCGGCTCCAGATACACTGTTTTGATATTCGAATAGCGTTTATAAAAAGCGGCAATCAATTCGCACAGCAGGTCAATATCATAATCGGCGCGGGTAATATGATGGCCGCCGCCGAAATTCATCCACTCCATCTGCCGGATAATATCGCCGAACTGGACCTCGACCGCTTCCAGCGTCCGCGCCAGCGAGTCGGCGTTCAGCTCGCAGAGCGTATGAAAATGCAGGCCGGTGATGCCGTCCAGCGGCCCTGCAAACTGCTGACGGACAATGCCCAGCCGCGAGCCCGGCGCACAGGGATCATAGAGTTTGGTTTTGACTTCCGAATGACACGGATTGATGCGCAGCCCGCAGGCAATCGGCCGGGAGGCTGACAGCACCTTGTCTCGGAAGCGAAACCACTGGCTGAAGGAATTGAAGACAATATGGTCAACAATTGCCAGATACGCATCCATCTCATCGTCGCGGTAGGCCGGAGCACACAGATGCACCTCGCCGCCGAAACATTCATGGGCAAGGCGGGCCTCATGCAGGGAACTGGCCGCCGCACCGGCCAGATACTGACGGCACAGCCCATAGGTGCTCCATGCAGCATAGCCCTTCTGGGCCAGCAGAATCCTGCAGCCGCAGCGGTTTTGAACCGACTGGAGCACCAGAAGATTCTTCTTCAGCAGCCCCACGTCAATCAGATAACAGGGCGTCGGCAGTTTGTCCAGTTCGTACGGCACCAAAACCGGTTTCCTGAAATAAATAAGTCCCGACGGCAGCAGACAAGCCGTCTGGGAACTTGAGAAAAAACAGCAAACAGTTTAGGCGGTTGCTTCGGTCTGGACAGCGCCGGCCGCCGCATCCGGTGCAGGGGCTGCCGGGGCTTGAGCAGCTTTGGGTCTCAAGGCCGCCTTGACACGGGCCTTGATTTTCTCTCTGCTTCGCGATTTGCCATAGGAGCCGCGGCAGCGTTTGCCCTTGGCAGTTCTCTTGTCACCTCGACCCATAGTATTCCTTTCTTTTTCAACAGTTCAACCTATTTTTATTCCCGATGAAAGTTTGCCATTATAGCCGACTCGGAAGAAATTGCAAGGCCTTGTTCATTCAAAATCGCGCCCGCATCCATCATAAAAGGGAGGCCGCTGGGGGCGTTTTGGAATGCCTTGCCTGCTTCTGATTCCAGACCGGTATTGCCCCCTTGTGGGGGCAAGTTTTGGGCGTGCACTGGCAAGAGTTTCAGCCCCGCCAGCTGTCAACAGCAGCTGGCCAGCTGACCTTTGCGATACCTATTTAAGACTTAAAATATCTTTATAAGATGCTGACAATTTTCTGGTGACAGGTCCGGGTTTGCCGTCGCCGACGGTGTGGGCTTCAACGGCAGTGACAGGCATGACTTCCATAATCACATTGGTCAAAAAGACCTCATCAGCCCCCAGCAGGTCATTGATGCCCAGCGGCTGCTCAACACAGGAAATATGATGACCTTTGGCAATTTCCAAAACAGTTTTGCGGCCGATTCCGGGCAGAACGGGCGTGGTCAGCGGCGGGGTATAGAGGATGCCCTGCCTGACCAAAAAGACATTGCTGACACACCCTTCGGCCAATGTATTTTCCGTAGTAAACCACAGGGCTTCGGCCGCCAATTTCTCGTGGGCATTTTTCAGGGCTGTCAGACGCGGACCATAGCAAGTGGTCTTGTGGCCGCAATAGGGGTCTTTGGGATTTTGGCGAAAATCGGTCAGAATCACCCGTATCCCTTTGGCATAATAATCCGCCGGATAGGGGGTAAATGCGGCGGCTGTAATCAGCAGATGACAGCTCGGTGCGCCGTTTGAATCCAGAGGGCCGTTGCTCAATTCCAGCCGCAGGCGGGCATCGGTCAGAGCGTTTGCCTTGAGGGTCTGGTCAATTGCGGCAGCTATCTGGTCATTGGAAAACCGGTTGACGATTCCCAGACGCGCAGCGCTGCCAGCCAGACGCTCCAGATGATCGGCCAGCCGGAATACCCTGCCGCCGGCTGCACGCATCGTTTCAAACAGCCCAATGCCGTACAGGTAGCTGCTGTCCGTAATCGGCACTGAGGCTTTGTCTGCATCCGTTATCTGACCGTTGAGAAATACCTTTTCCATACTATCCGCCTGACTGTGCAGCGGCGCTGGTTTCCAATCGCCTTAGGGCTGCTGTTTCTGCTGGATTTTGGCCCACGTGTCTTTCAGGCCGACGGTTTTGTTGAAGACCAGCCGGCCGGCGCTGGTATCGGGATCGGTGCAGAAGTAGCCCAGCCGCTCAAACTGCCATCGGTCCAGCGGTTTTGTGTTTTTCAGCGACGGCTCAACCTTGCAGCCGGTCAGGATTTTCAGGGAGTCGGGATTAATATTGTCCAGAAATGTCCGGCCCTCTTCGGCTTCGTCGGGATTTTCTTTGATAAACAAATGTTCATACAGCCGAACTTCTGCATCGAGGGCGTGGGCGGCACTGACCCAATGGATAGTAGCCTTGACCTTGCGGCCGTCGGGGGCATCGCCGCCACGAGTGGCCGGGTCGTATGTGCAGTGCAGCTCCACGATATTGCCGGCGGCATCTTTGATAACCTGCCGGCAGGTAATAAAGTAGGCGTAGCGCAGGCGCACTTCCTGTCCGGGGGACAGGCGGTAGAACTTTTTGGGCGGGTTTTCCATAAAATCATCCCGCTCGATGTAGAGCACTTTGGAAAACGGCACCTTGCGAGTGCCCGCCGACAGGTCTTCAGGGTTGTTGACCGCCTCCATCTGCTCGACGTGTCCGTCGGGGTAGTTGGTAAGAACAACTTTGAGCGGATTCAGCACAGCCATCACACGGGGGCTGGCGGCGTTGAGGTGGTCGCGGAGGCAATGCTCCAGCAGCGCAAAATCCACCGTGCTGTTGAACTTGTTGACGCCGATAACCCGGCAGAAGCTGCGAATGGCTTCCGGCGAATAGCCCCGCCGGCGCAGGCCGCAGATGGTCGGCATCCGGGGGTCGTCCCAGCCGCGGACGTAGCCTTCCCTGACCAGCTGCAGCAGCTTGCGCTTGCTCATAACCGTATAGGTCAGATTCAGACGGGCAAATTCAATCTGCTGGGGGTGATGAATCGGTTCGGACCGCCCTTCGTTGATGGCATCAATAAACCAGTCGTACAGCGGGCGGTGATTTTCAAACTCCAGCGTGCAGATGGAATGCGTGATGCCCTCGATGGAATCTTCCAGCCCGTGGGCCCAGTCGTACATCGGATAGATGCACCATGCATCGCCGGTGCGGTGGTGAGAGGCGTGGAGAATGCGGTACATCACCGGGTCGCGCATATTGAGGTTGGGGTGGGCCATATCGATTTTGGCCCGCAGGGTTCGCGAGCCGTCAGGAAACTCGCCTTCCTTCATCCGGCGGAACAAATCGAGATTTTCCTCTACCGAACGGTTTCGATAGGGACTTTCCCGGCCGGGTTCGGTCAGACTGCCGCGGTAATCCCGCACCTGCTCGGGCGTCAGGTCGCAGACATAGGCCTTGCCTTTTTGAATCAGCTCAACCGCCCAGTCGTACATCTGTTGGAAATAGTCAGAGCCGAAGAACAGGCGGTCCTGCCAGTCGGCGCCAAGCCAGCGGACATCTTCAATAATCGCATCGACATACTCCTGCTCTTCCTTGCAGGGATTCGTATCATCAAAGCGCAGATTGAATTTGCCGCCGAAATCGGCCGCAATGCCGTAGTTGAGACAGATGCTCTTGGCATGGCCGATATGGAGATAGCCGTTGGGTTCGGGGGGAAAACGGGTGTGCACGCGCCCGCCCCACCTGCCGCTTGCCATATCATCGGCTACTATCTGCCGGATGAAATCCATCCGCTCCGAACTGTTTATCGAGTCTGCATTTGCCATCGCACATCCTTATCCAATAGGTCAATTTTTCCAAAACCAAGCTTGGAATATAAAAAAAACAGTCGACAATCGCAAGAGAACATTTTAGCATATTTATCGCAAAACACAGTCCTTTACCGTTTTTATTCTGCGGCAGGAAATATCGATGCAAAGGAATGAACATACAATTTTGTCGGCCATCGGCAATACGCCGCTGGTGGAACTGAAGCGAATCAGTCCGAACCCGCAGGTGCGGATTATGGCCAAGCTGGAAGGCAGCAATCCCGGCGGCTCGGTCAAAGACCGGCCGGCTCTGTATATGATTGACCAAGCCGAAAAGGACGGCCTGCTGACCCACGACAAGACCATCCTCGAGCCGACCAGCGGCAATACCGGCATTGCTCTGGCCATGATCGGCGCTGCCAAGGGCTACCGGGTCACGCTAACCCTGCCCGGCTGCGTCAGCAGTGAACGACAGCATATTCTGGAGGCCTTCGGGGCTCAGGTGATTGTTACCTGTCCCAAGCAGGGTACGGATGGGGCTATCCGCAAAGCCCGGCAGATGCTGGAAGCCAATCCCGACAAATACTTTATGCCCAACCAGTTTTCCAATCCGAATAATCCCCGCGCCCATTATGAGACAACCGGACCGGAAATCTGGCAGCAAACCGAAGGTGATATCGACATTTTCACCGCAGGAATGGGTACAACCGGCACACTGATGGGCATATCCCGGTTTTTGAAGGACAAAAAAAACACGATTAAAATTGTTGGTATTGAGCCGGTGCCCGGGCATACGATTCAGGGCCTGAAAAATATGACCGAAGCCATTGTCCCCGAAATACTGGACAGAAGCCGTCTGGATGAAATTATCTCCATGAACGATGAGGAGGCATTCGACATGACCCGCCGGCTAGCTGTGGAAGAGGGGCTTTTTGCCGGCCTTTCCAGCGGGGCGAATGTGGCGGGGGCTGTCCGGTTGGCAAAGAAGATAAAATCCGGCACCATTGTAACCATTATTTGCGACCGCGGCGACCGGTATTTGAGCACCATGCTCTTCCGGTCGGTCTGCGCCAAATGTCCGCCGTAATTGCAGGCGTTTGCAATTTCTGCAAAAAATCCAGAACTGCTGCTGAACCTGACGATAGAGACAGACGTAAGAACAATCAGTGCAGAGTGGGGATCTGCGCCAAAATGTAAACCCTTTTTTGCCCATCGATAGACAGTGGGTGGAGGCAAAACCATGAAGCAGCTTGGCAAAGCACGCGGACACAATTACCCACGCAAGCAATCCGTTCGTTTACCCGTTTTGGTCGTAAAGCATTCCGTCTTTGGACGGTCTGCCAGTCGAAAAACAAAATAACTACCCCTCTTTAAGCCGGATGTGCCGGCATCCTTGCCCGACTTCTGAAAGAGCCGGGCAGGGACGGCCGGGCATTTTTACAGAGGGATTTTATGCCTTGACATAGTTGGTTCCATAGGGCTTTCGCTGGGGACGCGACAGCATAGCGTTCGCCTGAGCATCATCGATAAACTGCTCCTTGACCGGATCCCAGCGGAGTTTCCGCCGCAGCTTCATTGCAATATGGCTGACAAGACACACGCTGCAGGAGCGGTGGGCAACCTCCACAGGGGCAACGGTTTCTTTGCGGCTGCGGATACATTCCAGCCAGTTGAGATGCTGCTCGGGGCTGTCATACAGCTCGACGGCATCGGGCTTGTCGGACGGCTCCAGCAGCTTGGCGTCGCTGACAAGGACAGGGGCGGTGTTCGGGTCGCCGGAAACAGGGTCGCTGGCGGTAACCCGCTCGGCGCCGCGCGCCACAAAAATCCAGCCCTCGCTGCCTTCGAACCGCACCCCGTTGGGAAATTTGCTGCTGATGTGCATGGTGATGCCGTTGGCATAGCGGGCCTGCACATCGAAGTCCCCATGCACATCCCACAGGCCGGATGCAGGAAACTCGGCCTGCCCTTCCACTTCAACCGGACCCGTCAGCTCGGCATCCATTCCCCAGTGGGCCGTATCGAAATGGTGAGCTCCCCAGCCGGTTATCATGCCGGCGCCGAACTGCTCGCAGCGCAGCCAGCCGGGGCGGTCATAGCTGTTCTGCGGATGAACGCGCTTTTCGGTGTAATAGACTGTCGGCGTGGAGCCCAGCCACATATCATAATTGAGGTTTTCCGGCACAGGCATTTCAGGTTCTTGGCCGCAGCCGGGGTCGGTCGGCAGACCGATTTGGACGTGTTTTATCTGGCCGATGCGGCCGTTGCGGACAAGCTGGCAGACCCGCTTGAACTGCGGCCACGGACTGCGCGAGCGCTGCTGGCTGCCGATTTGAAAAACACAGCCGCTGCGCCGCACCACATCGCTCATCTGACGGCCTTCCGCAATGGTCAGGGAGGCGGGCTTCTGAAGATAGATGTGCTTGCCGGCCAGAGCCGCTTCCATTGCCGGCTGGGCATGCCAGTGGTCGGGGGTGGAAATGATCACCGCATCGATGCTGCTGTCGGCCAGCATTTCACGGTAATCGCCGTAGACCTTGACATCCACATAGCCGGGCTGGCCTGTCTTTCGGGCGTAATAACTCTCAATCCAGCGCTTGCCGTCACGGGCCCGTTTGGAATCCACATCCGCCACAGCCACGATGCGGCACATATCATGCTTGATGGTTTCGGGCAAATCATGACCGCGGGCAATCCGTCCAAAGCCGATTTGGCCGATGTTGATTTTGTCATTGGGTTTGGTTTCGGCGGCAAAAACCGACGGTTTGACAATTGTCGGAAATCCAAAAAGGCCGCCTGCGGCGAAAGCCGTCTGCTTCAAAAAGTCCCTTCGCTTCATACATCACCTCGTGCTTTTCAGTTAAACTGGTTATGGGGCTGTCTGTGCCGTTTGTTTCTGCATAGCCCAGCGGATGCCGCCGGTCAGATGCCGGACAAAGTGTTCATCGCTGTAATGCTCTATCTTGTGTCCCAGCGCGGTGTACCACTGCCGGCCGCCGTCAAATTCCTGACACCATGCCAGCGGAAAATAGTCTCCGAAAACGCGTCCGGGATAGCTGTCTTTCTGATCATCCTTAATGGTTCGCAAATCCACTGCCAGCAGAATGTGAATACCCGGATTCAGTTCGTTCATATAGTAGCATTCATCCTGCCATGTCCAGACATCCGGCAGATGGCTGGTGGAAGGATGGGTTTTGTCGATAACCCGCACCTCGAACGGCTGCAGGGGGGGATGGCGGACAAACTTGCCGCCCAAATTAGCCCAGAACCACGGCCACTGCCGTTCGCTGCCGCAGGCCGAATGAATGCCCACAAACCCTCCGCCGGCACGGATATAGTCCTGAAAAACCTTTTTCTGTTGGTCTGTATCAAAGGTTTCGTTGTTGGTATTGGAAAAAACCAGTACATCAAAGGTTTTGATTCTTTCGGCAGTAAAGACTGAGGCATCATCGGTCGCTTCGCACGTCCAGCCGTTGTCCTGACAAATTTTCTTCAGACATGCCACGCTGGCGGCGATGTTGTCGTGCACATAGCGCGAGCCGCCTGTGCCGTTTTTGGTATAAATCAGAATATGGGCTGCCAATCCCATCGAACTGCACACCAGCATCAGCCCGACGGCAGTCACTGCCGCCGGCTTTCCTACGGTTTGTCCGCTGAATCTGCATAGGTTTTCCATAAGGTCTCCGCAAGTTGAGAAGAGAGTGTTCCATCATAGACAATTAACCGGTAGCGCAGGACATATTCCTTGCCGGGTTCCAATGTCCAGCCTTCCAACCGGATGGGGCAGAATTCAAAGAACATATCCCCCCGTCCGCCGTTGGCATCGGGCGGCCAGACGCGCATCGGCTCCGGATGCTGGCGGTTGGACGGGTGGCTTAAGAACAGAATGCCGGCCCGTCCGCCATCGTCAAAGCCCCCGCTGACATCGCACCAGCGTGCCCGCGTGCCGTCGGCATCGGCGCGGGTTTTGCCTTCGGATGTTAAGACTGTGCAGTTTTCCCGTGTCCACTGCGGGGTTGCCCGAAAGCCCAGACCGCCGCCGTAGCGGTAGGCATCCAGCACAATAGCCGCATCCAATACATTTTTCTGGCGGCTGATATAGTCCACCACCCAGACCGGCTTGCCGTCAACAGTATCCGGCCGGGCGCGAACTTCCAATGTTTCGGCGATGGAAACACGCCCCGCTTTGTCGGCTGTAAAATCAACATGTTCCTGCCGCACGCGAAATCCGCCTTCCTGCCGGCCGGCAAACAGGGATTCAAGCCCAGCATAGCGGACCGTCCCCTGTCCTTTGGCCAGATTCCAGAAGTCCACTTCGCGGCCTTCGATATGCGTCAGCGTCCACGGCGCCCAGATGCCGTAGTGGTGGTAATGGTCTCGGGGCTGAATAGCGGTCAGAACCCGTCCAGCCGGCGACCAGAGCGGATGAATAAAACCGCTTCGCCGATACAGGGCGTCTGCCCCCGCGGGAACATCTTTGACGGCATAATAGTACTGCAGGATTTTTTTGCTGCCGGTTTGGAGCGTTATGGCAGTCTCATCCTGCACCGCTTCCACCTGTGTCTTTTTTTCCGTCTCGGCTGCCGCCGTCCGGCCTAAAACAGCTGCCAGCCCTATCACCACAGCCGCTGCCAAGACAACAATCCAGATGTTTTCCATCGCTTTCATTGCCCTTTAACCCTTTCCTGAACCGTTTTGATAAACGCCCGCAGATTGTCTGTGGATACGCCGTCCGGCATTCCGCCGCCGCAGGACAGAATCAGCCGGCTGGTGTCGGTCAGTCCCGACAAAGCCGCCTGTACGCTTTCGGCAATCTGCCGGCAAGTCCCCAAAGCCAGCACATCCCGCGGCGGGATATTGCCCAGCAGAACAACCTGATTGTTGGTCCACTGCTTCATTTCTTCAAGCGAATGCAGGAAGCTGAAATTGAACAGATTGACACCCAGCTGTGCCAAATGCCGGCTGCATACCCGGCCGTCTGCGTCATTATGGAAGAACCGGACGGATACATCCAGACAGCCGAAGATTGTCTTCAGATACGGCTGGGCAAACTCGGCAAAATCCGGCTGGCCGCAAAAGCCGACAATATCATCCAGAATGAGAATCCCGTCAATTGTATCAAACTCTTTTTTCTGGACGCCAAGCCATTGTACTATGTAATCAGTGATGATTTGAAGCAATTTGTGTATTTTTTCCGTATCGGTCCGCAAACCCATCAGGAACTCGGTGGTCCCCATCAGAAAGGAGGCAATGTTCAACGGACCGCGCGACACAGCGAACCGAATCGAATGCCCCATGGCTTCGATTTTTTTACGGTTCAGACGGAGCCGGTTGAGTACAAACGGAGCCAAGCCGTCCTGTTTAGGATTTGGCACAGTCAGCCGGTCAATATCCTCAATCGCATCAATAACCTTTTCGGCAAAAGGCAGATCATTGAAATAAAAACTGCACTTGGCACCAAAGGCGCTGGGCTCGGTGCACATTCCGTATTCGGCCCAGAAGCCCGGCAGAAACATCACTTCCGGGAATGTTTCTATGGCTTTTTTATTGGCATTAAACCAGAGGTCATCATTGGTAAAATAATCCAATACAGAAATGCCTGCCCATCCCGGCAGCCATGGGCTGTCGATAATAAATCCCATCGGCACAGGAACAACCTGCCGGCCGGAAAGAATGGTTTTCAAAAGCTGCCACTGCGTATTATTCATCGTCTTGTCCTATTACTGCAAACACACCAGCTTGCCGTGCTATTGCATCATTGCATTATAGTACTCATTTATATAGAATGAAATGGAAAATAGTGCTGTTTTATTGCATAATAATGAACTATGAATCGATTTGTCCGAACAAAAAATCATCCCTTTTGCCCGCAGGCGGCAGGGATTTTCTGGAAGGGCAGGCATTACAGCCCTGTCTTTTGGCATGCGACGATTCATCAGGACAGAGCCGTCGGCAGCCGAACCACCTTCACTGAGCATATTCACAATTTCTACCATATTGTGCTTTACACAAAGGGGCGAGGCTGGTACTGCAAAGAGGGCCGCTTTTGGCCGGCTGAACCGGGGACGTGCGTTCTGATTCATCCGGGGCAGCGGCATGAGTTCATCACCCGCCGGCAGACAGCGGTATATTCAGAACTGACATTTTCCTATGAACACCCGGAAGCCGGCTCGCTGGCGTTATCGTTTGAGCAGCTTGTGCGGATCTATACCGGTCTGGAGCTGAACCTGCAGGAGCCGGCCAGTCTGACGGCTGAACAAACCCAAAGTCTGCTGACCCTTTTGATACAAATGACCGATTATCTCAACAGCAGCCGGCTTTTGTCTGTCTATTATGCCCACCGCACACTGGAACAAATCTTTGACTTTCTGGCCGAACACGCCAGCCGGCGGCAAAATGAACAATGCATCAATGATCGAGCTGCACGCGTGCGGCAGTGGATTGAGCAGCACTATCTGGAACCGATTTCAATGGAACAGGCCGCCCGCATCGCCGGAGTTTCGAAAAGCTACTTTTTCCGGACTTTTAAAAAGGCCTTCAACACCACGCCGCTGGCCTATCAGCAGAAGCTGCGTCTTGAAGCAGCCAAGACGCTTCTGCGGGCTACCTCTCTTACATGCAGTCAGGCTGCCGACCGTGCCGGCTTTAAAGATATATTCTTTTTTCATCGCTTATTTAAGAAATACACCGGCCAAACACCCCGCCAATATCAGCGGTCTTTTGACAGATAAAAAATGGACAGATTTTATCTGAAACAAAACGCTTCCTTCGGAAGGTCCGAAAATCCTTATTGAACTTTACAATGGGGTATTGTAAAATCATTTTTATGAAGACATAAAACAGATAGGGAATGTCGCAGATCTGGAGAAAAGGGCCATGGTTGTAAGGGTAGTGTTAGTTGATGATCATGAGATAATGCGAGAGGGGATGAGTGCGCTTCTGCGCAAATACTCCCAATTTGAAGTGGTCGGCCAAGCTTCGGACGGCCGGCAGGCAGTCGAAGTGGTGCTGGAACTCAAGCCGGACATCGTTATTATGGATGTGGGTATGCCGAATCTCAACGGTATTGAAGCTACCCGCCGGATGCTGGCACAGCTTCCCAATCTTAAAGTAATGGCTTTGTCTACCCATTCGGACGGCAATATCGTGGCCAAGATGATTAAAGCCGGCGCCTGCGGCTACATGCTCAAAGACTCAGCCTTTGAAGAGCTGATTGAGGGTCTCAACACTATTTTGGAAGGCAAGACATTTCTGTGCAACAAGGTTTCAAAGGTAGTCTTTTCCGAGTATGTCAGCATGATTACCAATCCCAACCGGACCCTCGACGATGGACTCAGCAGCCGGGAGCGCGAGGTTCTTCAAATGGTTGCTGAAGGCCACACAACCAAGGAAATCGCCGAAGCCCTGAATTTGAGCACCAAAACCGTCGATTCCCATCGCGAACACATTATGGAAAAACTGGGCATCCGAAATGTTGCGGGCCTGACCCGCTATGCCATTCGCGAAGGGCTGACGACCCCGTAAGAGGTACGATTGCGGAGCTGTCGCAGGCAGCCGGCAACCGTGCCGCCGGTCTACAAAGGCCATTATTCTTTCAGCGTCATCCCAAAACCGGCAGCAGAAGATGTAACCAGTTTGCCGTCTTTGAGCGGATAATCGCCGAAGTCCACATCATCGCTGGTGCAGGTAACGCCTTCTATCGTAAGCACATTGCCCAAACCGGCGGCCAAATGGGCCGTATAATGCGTCTTCAGGCGCGAACCCCATGCGTGCGGCGAGGCCTTGACGCCGATGTCTTTGAGCACCGTCATATACTTTCGCCATGCGGTAAAACCGTAGCCGCAGATATCCTGCAAGGCAACATCGACCAATCCTGCCTTTAGAAGCTCCAGCAGCCGGGCTTCGTCCGGATTGTACTCGCCGTCTGCGGTCAGGGCGGTCTTGTTGTGCGATTTCAGCCAGTCTTTAAGTTTTGCATAATCCTCCGCTGTTTCCGCGAACGGCTCCTCAATCCAGAACAGCCGGATATCGCCGATTCCTTCCAGATACCGGATAATGGAATCGCACGTAAAGCCATCATTGCCGTCCACAAGAATATCTATGCCGGCAAACTCGGCGGCGATCCGCTGGGTGACCTCTATATCCCGCGCCAGACCTGCCTCTTTGTCCATCCATCGGTTGCCGCGTCCGATTTTCACCTTGAGCTGGCGGTAGCCGTATTCGATATCCTGCCGGCAGTTCTGGAGCACTTTTTCGATGCCGGCCGGATTGTCCGGCGGCTCCAAATCATCAAAATAAATCATTCCGCTGTAGCACAAATTCGCAGCGGGGCCGTGATGGCCCAGCATCTCATACACGGGAACACCCAAAATGACCCCTGCAAGGTCGTGGAGGGCAAAATCCAGCGGCCGCAATTCGGGTTTGAGAATGCCAACTGCCGGATCAAACAAGTCGGCTGCTGTCCTGTCTTTGACGGCTGACCGAATGCGCTGGACATCCTGCGGGCCTGCCAGAAACTGCCCCCAGCCGGCGGCGCCTTTGTCCGTGGTGATGCGGCAGACCGTTTCCCGCGGTCCCCAGCCGTGTACATCAAGACGCGAATTTTTACCGACCTGCCGCGGCCAGCGAAGCTGAACCGTCTTGACATCAACAGAAGCGATGCGGTGCTGCGCGAGACTCTTGTTCCATTCCTGCTGTTTGTCGGAGGCGGCCTCTAAACGGCCTGCGGCGCAGCCGGCCGCCCATAATCCAAAAACCTCCCGTATAAACTGCCGCCGATGCATTTTCATCCTGACCCCGCTTTCCTGAATATCCAGCCGACTGCACCATCATCCGCTTTCCGCTGCCTTGCAGCGGGTTAGCTGTCTGCGGGAACATAGTATCCCTTCCCCTGCCGCTGCGGCAAGGACTTTTTTCACAACAGCACAAAATTGCACCGGTTTCCCGCCATTGGGCACAGACCCGGCGGTTCGGGTTCTAAGGGGCGCCTTTTACCACATTGATGACTGCATCAAAGGCCTGTTTGGGCTGATAGTTTCTGTCAAACAGCAGAGGCGAACCGCCAATCCACGAGGTGGCATCGTAAACGCCCCAGAAAGTCACGCGGGGAATATCCTGCCTGTGTTTTACCAGAATGGAGAAAATTTCGGCATATTTGTCGGCCAGCTTCTTTTGGGTTTCGGCCGCCGCGGCCTGAGGATCTTCTGTGCTTTGGTGGCTGACCTGACTGACGTCTGCCCCGCGATAGCCGCGCGTCTGTGTACGAATGTCCAGCTCGGTAATCATCACCTTCACGCCGGTAGCCGCCAGCGTTGTGATGGCATATTCCAGATCCTCCGCCTTCGGATATGTCAGGCCCCCGTGCAGCTGGATGCCGACGCCGTCAATGCGAAGCCCTTTGGACTGAAGATGCTTGACAATGGCGACCGCCCCATCGCATTTTGCCCTTGAGGTTTCGAGATTATAGTCGTTGTAGTACAATTCGACATCCGGATCGGCGGCATGAGCGTATTCGAATGCCTTGGCGATATGGTCATACTGCTGGTCGGGATTGTCCTGACCGATGATTTTGAGCCATTGCGTACTGCGGAGAGTTCCGTTTTCATTGAGCGCCTCATTGACGACATCCCAGCCCCTGATGCGGCCTTTGTACCGCCTGACAACGGCGGTGATATGCTCCTTCATCCGCTCCAGCAGGGCTTCGCGGGTCAAGGGATTCCCGGCATCATCCTGAAATGTCCAGCGCGGCACCTGACTGTGCCAGACGAGACAATGACCGATGGGAATCATCTGGTGTTGCTGGCAGAACTCCACAAAACGGTCTGCCGGCTCCCAGTTATACTGCCCCGGCTCGGGATGAATCAGCGCCCACTTCATATCGTTTTCCGGCGTGGCGGTATTAAAATGCGCAATGGCAATCGCCGCCGCATTGGGATCGCGGCCGGTTACCACATTGCGGTTCAAAGCGCCGCCAATAAGAAAATACTCCTTGAACACTTCTTTCAATGCCGGCCGGCCGGAATCGGCAGCTCTGGCGGCCGGACAAAATACGATGGACAGTAGAAGGACGATGCTTTGCCATTTCCCGATTTTCATTGTTGTCTCCTTGCGGTTATTTGAAGAGATGCTGTGCAAAATGATACAAATTCTTGCCCCACGAATCCGGATCGTGTCCGTGGCTGTCAACATTCCAGATATGCGGGATATTGTGTTCTTTCAGATAATTGTGAAGGCCCTGACTGATGCGAATCAGGCCGTCTTTGTTACCGCAGCTGATATAGAGCAGTTTCAGCTGCTCTTTGGCCGCAGCAGGGTCGGGAATCAGTTCCGCCGGCGCTTTGGTATTGGGGGCTGAGGAAAAACCGCCGATCCAAGCGAAGGTATCCAGATGCCCCAAGCCGAAATTGAGGGACTGGCCGCCGCCCATGCTTAAACCTGCCAAGGCGCGGTGCTGACGGTCTTTATAGACCGAATACCGCGCTTCGACGGCAGGAATGACATCATTGAGCAAATCGTATTCAAAATTGGCAAAGGCCGGTGCGGTATTGTACACATTTCCCTCGGCACGGTCGTTTTTCTGCGCCCGGCCATTGGGCATGACAATAATCATCGGCTCTGCCTTGCCGTCGGCAATCAGATTGTCGAGGATGACATTGGGGCTGCAGAAACGCTGCCATTCGGTTTCATCGCCGCCGATGCCGTGGAGCAGGTAAAGCACCGGATAGCGGCGGTCGGTCGAGTAGCCCGGCGGGGTATAAATCAGCATCTTGCGGCGCGTGCCGACTGTTTTGGAATCGTATTCGACCATTTCCTCGCTGCCGCGGGCGATATTGTCACGCTGGGACCGAAAATCGGCCGGCGGGTCCGGAAAGACTGCTTTGTCATCCGGCCCCAGTTCAATCGGACCGCCGAATCCGCCGCGCGGCCGGTCTGGACGGGCTTGGGCCGCAGGAGCAGCAGCGGCCCCAGATGCGCTGTCGGCCGGCTGCGGGATGAGTTCGATAGCATTGATGGCCGGATTTTCCTGCTGAAATGTAAAGGTAATGCGAAACTCGCCGTTGGTTACTTCCACAGGCACCGTTTCAACATACGCGCGGTTGGGGCCGCCGGCTTTTACCCAAATATCAAAGTCCTTGAATTCCTTTCCCTGCACATTAAAGGAAAACACCCGTTCGCCCGGGCCGTAAATGCCCTCAAAGGTTTCAGCAAAGTAGAGCTTGGCAATATACCTGCCGTTGGGAACTTTGCAGGAGAACGCATCCATAGCATAATGTTCGGTCAGAAACAAGGCCCGATCTTCGGTTCCGACAATAGCCAGATCCGGATCGCGGTCGATGGTAGAGCCGCCCTGAAATCCTTCATCCGGCTTCCAGACCTGTCCTTTCGAGTCCGTATAGGGGGTAAACGCGCCGGCATTGATGCGGATCACCGCCGCAGCCGCAGGAGCTTGGGGCTGCTGCGCAGGCGCCGGTGCAGGCGAAGGAAGGGGCAGGTCCTGGAACAGCAGTTGGGCAAACTGATACAGACTGCGCCGCCACGTCTGCCATTCATGGGCCGTATCGGGTGAAACATAGGAGACGGCATTGATTCCGGCGTCCTTGAGCTGCTGGACATGGGAACGAATGGCATCGGGATTTTCCCGCGAGCCGCAGCTTTCAAAAACAAGCTTTACTTTTTTGTTGAATTCAGCCGCATTGGCCATAACGCCGTTGTGTGCAGTGGCCGGGTCCCCGACCGTGCCGCCGCTGAAGATGCCGATATAGGAAAAGACATCCAGATTTTCCATGGCGATGGCATTGGTCTGCATTCCCCCCATCGACAAACCGGCCATAGCCCGGTGCGGCTGGTCGGCCAGTGTGCGGAACTCGGCATCAATCATCGGGATTATTTCTTCCAGAAGAACACGCTTAAAGGTGTCGGCCCAGCCTGCCGGCGGCCATGTCCCGCCTTCCCCCCGGCGGGGTCGGGGCTGCCCCGGCGTCGTCCAGGTCCCGTTATCCATCACGATGATAAACGGTCTGGCCTTGCCTTGGGCAATCAGGTTATCCATAATCAGATTGGCCTTGCCCTGATTGGACCAGCCGGTCTCATCCTCCCCGCCGCCATGCTGGAGGTACAATACGGGATAGCGGATAGAGGGATTCCCGTCATAGGCCGGCGGAGTATAGATAAAGCAGCGCCGCCAGGCATTGGTGATTTTTGAAAAATACAGATGCTGACGCACCTGACCGTGGGGAACATTTTGAAGGGCATAGAAAGCCTCATCGGCCGCCGGGACCTCGACGCCGCTGCCCCACCGGCTGGCGCCGTAGAAGAACATGCTGCCGGGATCCGGAACCTGCGCTCCGTCGATAACAAGCTGATAATAGTGGAAGCCCTCATCCTGCGGCTCTGAATCACCGATCCAGACACCGTCTTGGCCTTTCGTCATGGGGTATTTGACGCCCCCAATATCCAGAAGAACGTTCTGGGCTTCGGGGGCGGCGATCCGCGCCCTTACGCGGCGTTCGGAGTTAACCTGCGGATACTGCCGCCCCGGCTGATTGGTTGAGGCCGGCTTGAAATCCTCAACGGCCGCCGCCGCTTGCAGACTGCAGATCCATACTGCCACTGCTAACACTATCAACTTCCTGTTCATACAATTGCCTCCTGTTCTTGTTGCTTGCTAACTTTTGTTCGAGCATACGTTTATGCAGTTCTATGTTCATCTGAAGGTGATTCGAAAAGCGGTGGTTTCATCACAGACCTTGTTTTTAAGGGGTTTTATCAGCAGGGCTTCTCGGGTTTGTTCCCACTGAACGATTTCCTGACTTCCGAGCACGTCAATCCGGTCGATGGCCTGACCGGACGCTTGGTCTGTTCCAAGCGAGCTGATTGTCAATGTTTCCTGAGGCCAGCCCATTGCAACAGCATAAAGAATCCCGTCTTTGGCGGTAAAGCGAATATCCTGCGCTGTCAGCGGCTTGCCGCGTCCTTCGTTAAATCCCTGTGCTGTAATCGGCGCTGTACCCTCCAATGCCGGACCTTGCCCAAAGATCCTCCATGGACGGGTGCCGAAAATGCATTCTTTATGAATGTCCATCCAGGCGGCAATGTCTTCGAGAATCTGCTGTTCTTTGTCATCAATTGTTCCATCGGCGCGCACCGGAACACTGAGCAGAAGGTTGCCGTTTTTGCTGACGATATCCACCAGCATCTGTATCACGGTTTTGGCTGTCTTATACCGGCCGCGCTCATAAATGCCGATGTCGTAATGCCATGTCCCCAGACAGGTATCGGTCTGCCATGGCTGGGGCTGAATATCATTGCATACGCCGCGTTCCACATCCCACGTCAGGCACTCGCGCTGCTCAGGGGTGAGCACTTTGCCGAACAGCACCGCCTGATTGCTTCCGCCGCTGCGTGCGGCGCTGCTGTTGTACAAATGAGCGGCAATTTTCAAACCGGCGTCGCTGACCGGATACAAGGGCAGTCCTGTATCGTCGAAGTACACCAAATCCGGCTGATACTTGTTGATCAAATCCGCCGTTCGATTGTAGAATTTGTCGCAATAGGCCTGATCGGGCAGACTGGCGCCGTTGCCCCAGTCCCACTGGGAATGGATGGCTGCCAGATTTTCAAAATCCCGACTGGGCTTATGGTTCTGGGCATATAAATCCTGCGGATCGTACCCCTCCCACCATTGCCCTTGTCCGTCTGCCTTTGTTAAAGTGCCGTCATACGGGATGCCCGCCATGGGGCCTTTCTTGTCGGAACTTTGGGCGATTTCATACCAACTCCAGGCGTGTGCGGCATGGAGACTGACGCCGAAGCGCAGTCCCTGCCGGCGGGCAGCTGCGGCCCAGCCGGCGATGATGTTTTTTTGAGGGCCCATATTCACGGCATTCCAAGGCTGGTAGGTGCTGTCCCACATATCAAAGTTGTCATGGTGGTTGGCCATCGCCATAAAATACTGGGCACCGGCCCGCTTATACAGTGTCATCAGCCGATCAGGGTCCCAGTTCTCGGCTTTCCAGGCATGAATTACATCCTTAAAGCCGACCTTCGACGGATGTCCGTAGTTTTCCCGATGATATTTGCCCTGCCAATGGTCTTCGGCGTACATCTGCCGGGCGTACCAGTCGCCCCGCTGGGGCTGGCATTGAGGTCCCCAGTGTGCCCAGATGCCGAACTTGGCATCCCGAAACCACTCGGGGCATTCGTATTGCCTGAGAGACTCCCACGTCGGCTCAAACGGACCGGAGGCGATGGGCTCTTTTGATGTATCCACAGCCACCCTATCTGCCGCAGGGCTGGGCGGCTGTCCATACGCGCTGACAGCCGACACCATCCATCCGGCGATGACTCCAAAAACCGCTTTTTGCCAAACCATTTGAGCGTCCTTTCTTCAATCCTGCATACAAAGTTTGCCTGACAGGGCTATTGTTTGTCCGATGCAGAGGATGTTGCTGCTTCATAGCCCAGCAAAGAAAGCATTTTCTCTGCGTAGCGCTTTCCCAGCTGCCTGTAGCCGGCCGAATCAAAATGCAGACGGTCCGGCTTGCAGGTGCAGCCGGCCGACGAAATGACATAGGCATTGGCAAGATGCTTGGGCAGTTCCTGAATAATCTGATTGGCACCTGCACAAACCCCTTGCTGGTCGGCATGTACCGTTTCTCCCGCCAGCAGCGGCACATCTTCGGGACGAAGATTGAGGTCCTTGATGAGATTGTCGTAAATGCCTTTGACTTTCTTAGGCCAGTCCCTGTCGCCGGTATTCGATTCGCCCTGATGCAGGAGAATGCCTTTGATGACCCCGGCCTGCTGGGCAATCTTGGCCATATCGACCAGATACTGATAGGGATTGCCGTTATAGTCCTTGATATACCCGGTCATCCACGGCGGCGCTGTTTGAACATAGGTTTGGTACGTGTCTTTTTCAAACAATTCTATCTTGCAGCCGGGAACCGCAACGACAAGCACGCCCACCCGGATAGGCTCAGGCAGATGGGCCGCCAGCGTCCGCCCGAAATAATCGGCAGGACCCAGCCCGGCCCGGCTTCGGCACAGGGGAGGAACAGCAGGATACCAGTTTCCTTTTTCTCGCCCCATCGCCGGATTATCCAGCGCTGCCAAAACCCAAAACCGTTCGGGGGCCGTCTGGTCCTGCTGTTCAATCTGCGCTGCGCCGTCCATATTGGACTGCCCAAAGCAGAGGAAAATGTAAAAATTCGGATCGGTATCGGCTTGGGAAGCCGCCGTCACAAGAAGAAACACTATCCATAAAAACCTGTTTGTGCTTTTCATTTTTCAAATCCTCAATTGTTATGAAATCGCATCAGCATTCTTCCTTTCGTCCGGCCGGATATCTCTGTCAGCCGGCAAAATACCCGCAGAATCTACCGGCCTGCGGCAATGGCATCATCAATATGATAATAATCAAAATCTGCATAGCCGCCCGGCGTTTTGGAGGCCATGTTAAACAAACCGAAACGGTAGCCCATAAAGTGCGGCATGGTGTAGGCCATCTGCAGAACCGAACCAATTCGCGTCCAGCTGCTGCCGTCAAGACTGTAATAGAAATAGGCCTTGTCGGCGCGGTTCCTGAAATCGCATTCAATTTTCAGATAAACCATCTGCTGTTCCAGCGGGATGCTTTCGATTTCTTCCGGCTTATCGGACTGGGCGCTGACCATAACGATCAATTTCTTCGGCCCGTCCATTTTTACCCCGACAAATCCGTACTTCCGCTGCAGGGCAATCAGGCCTGCAGAATCGCCGTCTTTCATGCCCTCAGTATCCAGTTTGGTGCTGGCCGCACAGACGGGGCCGAAGGTCCGCTGGGTCAGCGTGTTGCGTGCCTGCAGCACATCGCTGTCCACGCGGCCGGTCGTCAGCCGCAGCCAGCCGCTCCGCTGGCCGACAGACCAGAGGCGGTTGTCGGGATTGTGATTCCACTGCCACGCCAGAGGCAGCGGCTGACCCGGCTGGCGGTCAAACTCATCCGAGGCAACAATATTGCCCAGACCGCGGCGATTGTCTTCTATATCAATGGTCTGAGGCGCTTTGCCGTCGATTCCCAATACCGGCCAGCCGTCTTCCCATCGGACCGGCACCAGCCACGGACAGCGTCCGACCGAACCGCTGTCCTGAAACAAAACCGCATACCATTTGCCGTCCGGCGTATCAATCAGACAGCCCTGCGCAACGCCCTTATCCTGCAGCACAACACGGCCTTCATAGGGACCGGTGATTGTATCGGCTCGATGAACAATCTGCGTGCGCATTCCGCCGCGCGGCCAGGTAATGTTCATGACATAATATTTGCCGTTTACCTTCAGCATCTGTGAGCCTTCGGCCGGCAGGCCGATAGCGGGTCCGGCCACAGCGCTGGCATTGGGGATGACCACTTCATCAAAGCCCCCTTCCTTGATGCCCGACAAATCCGGCTTGAGTTCCACAAGCCGAAGATTGCCCACGCCGTAAATCATATACACGCGGCCGTCATCATCAAAAAACAAGGAATGGTCATGCAGGGAAGGGGCAAAGGATGTTTCCGTCCACGGGCCTTTTTCGATATCCTTGGTGCTGTAAATATGGGTTCGGCCGCTGGTGCTGGAAAAGGTTGATGCATAATAGGTGCCGTTGTGAAAACGCAGGCTGCTGGCCCACGTGCCCCGGCCGTAGCAGTTGCGTCCGTTTTCCAGATTCATCGCATCATTTTCAACCAGCCGGTCATAAGCATAGCCGACCAGATTCCAATGGACCAGATCGTTGGATTTCATAATCGGCAGGCCGGGACTCATATGCATTGTGGTGCTGCTCATATAATAAGTATCGCCGACCCGTATGACGGCTACATCCGGCACATCAGCCCAGATGATAGGATTCTGCGCCGGTTCGGCCAGAACGGAACCAATCGTTAAACAATACATGCAGGCCCATGCAATCAATCGATACATTTTGCTAAATCTCCTTAAAACAATGACTGAAGATTTCATTATTATAACGGCAGTCCGGCCGTCCAGCCAGTTTTTATTTGGCTTCATCCATGCGTGCATACGGGCCAACTGTAGCGCCCAGAAAGAGCGCATCCGGAACAGAAAACGAAATCAGCGACGCATCGGCATTGTCCATCAGGGTTTCCCAGCGGTCATCGGCAAGCGTATATCGGAACGAACAGACGGCCTTCTGGACATCGGCCTGCAATCCGATGCTGCCGTTTGGCAAGGGCAGCTCTTTTTCCGCCAATCGGCCTGCTTGGCCGCGATTGACGCATTCCAGATACAGGCGGGCATTGCCGCCGCTGCGCTGAACAGCCAGAAAATAATGGTGCCGCTCATTCATAAACAGGACCAAGCCGGCGGAAATCCCCTCCTCGCTGGGCACATCGAGAATCAGCGAGGCGGTATACACAGGGTGGCGGACGCGGCGGCCCAGATAGCTGGGGTTGCCCGAACCGGTCAGTCTCTCCTGACGGGCTGTCAGTGCGAGCGTGCCGGCCTGAGCATTCAGAGTCCACCATTTTTCCTTCGGCTGGCGCAGCATCAGCCACTCCGGCGAAAGCGTCTCCTGCCTGAACTGGTCCACCCACGTGAAGCTGCCGTTAAAAGCAGCCGACGGAGAGGGAGCAGCTGCAGCCCCGCCGGGGGCTTTTGCCGTCAACGGCACACGCTGGCCGGCCGGAAGAATGACCGGCCAGTCATCCTCTGTCCATGTCGCCGGCAGCAGAAAGGTTTCCCGTCCCATCGGCGATAAACCGTTTGCATACGGACGCACAGCCAGAAAAACCGCCCACCAGTTTCCATCGGGACCTATCTCCAAATCGGCATGGCCTGTACAGGTAACCGCACCGGGCACATCGGCGCTTAAATTCCGCTGCGTCAGGATCGGATTTTTCTCCCACGGCTGATAAGGACCATCGACTTTCCGGCTGCGGAAAATGACCTGTGAATGATCGGGTCCGGTGCCCCCTTCGGCACAGCAGAGATAATACCAGTCTTTGCGCTTGTAAATATGGGGCCCTTCGATCCAAACGGGCTTGGTCGAAATATCCACCCCGCCGTCAACCAGCATCGTGCGCGGACCGATCATTTTTTGGGCCTTGTAATCAAATTCCTGAATCCAGATGGCACGATGACCGCTGTAGCGCGGCGGACCCTGCGGGGCATCGTTGTTGACAATCCAAGCGCGTCCATCCTCATCAAAAAAGAGGGAAGGGTCGATTCCGGCAAAGCCCAGAGGCGTCGGATTGGACCACGGGCCGGCAGGATTTTCGGCCGTAACCACAAAATTGCCGGGACCGTCAACCATTGTGCAGACAACATAAAACAAACCCTTGTAATAGGTAATCGCCGGCGCATAGAGCCCGCCGCTAATGCGGCGGTTTCTGTAGTCCAGCTGCTCGGGGCGGTCAATTACATGTCCCAGCTGGGTCCAGTTCACCAAGTCCGTGCTGTGAAAGATGGGAAGACCCGGAAAGTACTCAAATGTCGAATTAACCAAATAATAGTCGCTTCCGACGCGGCAGATACTGGGATCAGGATGAAAACCGGCTAAAATCGGATTGCGGTAATAGCCCGGCTGCAGCGGGGTATCGGCATTCAAATCCCTGCCGGCATATTCAAACCGCCGAAAGACAATCGAGCGGCCGGCAGAAGGGGTTTGTCCGCTGTCGGGTTGGCCGTGGACAATCGGGGAAAGGACGAAGCAGAAAATCAGAAATTCTTTCAGTTTGGCGCTGCCTGTCATTGTCATATAAACCTCCGTTGTTTAAAGTTGTCATTATACCGGTTTTTTACAAATTTGCAAATATTACTGCCGGTGGGCGTCATTAAAAGGATGCATTCAGCCAGTCAGCCGCAAACACAGCAAATTCATCCAGCCCAATCCGGCAGTCCCCGCTTATATCCCCAGCGCAGTTCTCCTGCAGCCACTCACACCCAAATGCTGTCAAGTCCTCCATGTCCACCGCC
>JAGPMT010000059.1 GCA_018052735.1 Phycisphaerae bacterium
TGGATTTTTAGCTCATTATCCATAGGCACAGACTGTGAGTATGGATTTTTAGCCAAATTTTCCATAGATACAGGTATTTACATATATTCACATATAATTCCCTCATAGGGAGTCTGCCCCCATCGGCAGCATCGGACAGATAGAGTCGCCATCTGCCGCCACAGCTCCTTATCCCTCTGCGGGGGGCTGTCCCGCTTTCTGCTGACGGCAAACAGGGCAATATGGAATCGTTTTTTCACATAAAGTCAGTTGAAATCGAGTTGTGGTGTCCTTAATGCCATTATCCCCCGCGATGACAGCCTAAAAATGGATTTATATTCGAGGCATTTTACGGTTTGCAAGGGACAGAGAGCACTGAACTTAATCAATGGACTTTTTCGAAGGTACGGCCAAATCTCCATCACGACTGGAGCATGACACGTTCAGTTTCTGCATCCCATCCCTCCCGCGTCTTCGTGACGGTCATTTTTGCTTAGGACACAGCGCATTAGCTTAAAAGTATGTTTTTTTCGATTCGATGCCGGACGATTCGTCCTTCAATCATATAAATGACGTCTTCAGCAATATTCGTTGCGTGGTCGGCGATCCGTTCAAGGTGGCGCGAAACAGAGAGCATGTGGATTAAAGATTCTATTTGTTCGGGATGGGCCAAAATCGCCTGTTGGATTTTAACATACATTTTTCGGTTCATCGCATCGATTGTATTGTCACCCGCACACACTTCCTGAGCAAGCGGCACGCTGAGGTTTACCAGTGCGTCCAAACTATTTTTCAGCATGATCTGCGCTGCAGAAGCCATCCCGACAAAATCAAACGAAATGTCTGGTTTAGGCCGCCCAGCCAGAAAAACCGCACGCTCGGCAATATTGACAGCCAAATCGCCGATTCGCTCCAGGTCGTTGTTGATTTTCAGGACAGTAATGATAAATCGCAGGTCAATCGCTACCGGCTGTTGCAAAGCGAGTGTCTTTAGGCATTCCTCTTCGATCTCCACCTCCTGCTGATCGATGACATCATCGTAATCAATGATTTTCTGTGCCAGTATGCCGTCCCGCTGTTCGATAGCCAGCGTTGCCTCACGAACGGCTGTTTCAATCCGAGCACCGAGACTGAGGATGCTTTTTTTCAGATTCTCTATTTCATGCTGCAGGTGTTGGGACATATTAACCAAACCTCCCAGTAATATAATCCTCCGTTGCTTTTTGCTGCGGATTGGTGAATAACTTATCCGTCATGTCGTATTCAATCAGTCTGCCCAGACAGAAAAAGGCCGTTCGGTCGCTGACGCGTGCGGCCTGCTGCATATTATGCGTAACAATAACGATCGTATAGGTGCCCTTGAGCTTGGCGATCAAATTCTCAATACGTGCCGTAGCCAGCGGATCCAGTGCCGAACAGGGTTCATCCATCAAGATAATTTTCGGCCGGGTTGCCAGCGTGCGGGCAATGCAAAGACGCTGCTGCTGGCCTCCTGACAAGGCCAAGGCCGATTGATGCAGGTTGTCTTTAACTTCATCCCATAAAGCAGCATCGCATAGGCATTTTTCCACAATTTCGTCCAAATCCGCTTTCTTCCGTACCCCCAAAAGGCGGGCACCATAGGCGACGTTATCGTAGATACTTTTGGCAAAAGGATTGGGTCTCTGAAAGACCATCCCCACCTGCTGCCGAAGATTGACCAAGTTGGTCGTTTTGGCATAGACATTCTGTCCGCCAACCTCGAGAAGGCCTTCCGTATGGGTGTGGGGAATCAGGTCGTTGATGCGATTGATGCTCCGGAGAAAGGTGCTTTTTCCGCAGCCGCTGGGGCCGATGATAGCGGTGACGGATCCCATTTCAATATCCATCGTTATCTTTTCTACCCCCGTCTTTTGGCCGTAATAGAATGTAAAATCACGGGACCGGATAATGGCTTTCTCGGGAATAATATGATTATCTGAGGGTATATTTTTCGCAGCATCAGCAACATTGATTCCGGACATTCGCCCTACTGCTTCTGTGCAGATTAAGTCCATTTTTAGATTTACATCCATATTTTGGATTTTTGCTGTCTCCTTAATCGGCATTTTATCCACCCCTAAGTTTTTTACTCAGCCGCATTCGAATCAGGATAGCAGTAATATTCAGGCATACTACTAAAATAATCAGCGTCATAACCATCCCGAACTGGTTGTGGGGGACCATCGCCGCCAGTTTGTCGCCGACGGTGATATCATAACATCCATAGGACAGTGCACGGGTGGGCTGAAACCACCATTTTCCGGTGAAATTAGGAACCGGACCCAGCGCCACCGCCCCGGCAAATAAAATGGGGGCGGTTTCCCCCGCGGCGCGGCTTACACTCAAAATGATGCCCGTCAGGATTCCCGGACCGGCCGCCGGCAGCGTAACGGTCGCAAAGGTGCGGAACTTGCCAGCCCCCAGCCCTACTGCCGCTTCACGATAGCTCTGCGGCACAGCGCGGATGGCCTCTTCAGCAGCCCGGATAATCACTGGCAGAACCAGAAGTGCCAAGGTTAGCGAGGCCGATAATATACACGGCTGTTTGGTGATGTAATGAACGAAAAACGCCAGTCCAAACAGCCCATAAACGATGCTGGGTACACCGGCCAAGGTATTGATGCAGATACGAATCATCCGTACGGCAAGATTATCTCCTGCATATTCAACCAGATAAGCAGCCGAAATTATACCCAGCGGCACGGCAAAACACATCGCCAGCAGCGTCAGCATCAGCGTACCCAGCAGCTCCGGCCCTACCCCGCCGAAGTAATGCCCCGGTGTGCTGTCGTCGATAAAATACTGCCAATAAAACGTTAGCCGCGGATTCAGTGCTGCAGCAAGGTTTTTTTCAATCAGCCCAAACAGCGGGGCTAATTCCGTTTTGGCAAAAGATCCTTTTTCGGGATCATCTCTGCGAATGAGAACCTTCTGCAGGGTTTGGCCGTCCGGAGAAGGTACCCATTTTTCCTGCCAAATTAAGTAACGCAGGTGTTTTTGGGCCACATCCCATCGGGTCGCGCCGTAGCTTTCCATCGCCAAGACCCGCTGCTGCCCGGGACGCGGGCCGAACAGAGCAAACAATTCTTTATTGACGGCGGCCAGTTCCTCTGCGTATTCCTCGCGGCGGGACAGGTCCACCTTCTGAATCATTTCACGAAAATCATCTGCAAGCCGGAACATTGTTTCGACAGGGGTTTTCTCAAAGCCGGGCTGATGCCTCAAGCCCTCAATCGCATCCAAATGCTCCTCGACAACAGCTTTGTCAGTGCTGTCAAAAGCGGCCAGCAGATGGTCCCGAATATCTTTGGCCGCAGCGCGTAAATCAGCAAACTGCTGGCGCGAAAGATCACGGCTGCGCAGCTCGTCGCCGTACTTGCGATACAGATCTTTTGCCTGGTCTGCCAGAGTCTGTGTGTCCAAACCGCGACTGAAGTGATCAACAAGGGCGTAGATTTCATCCCGTACCTGCTGAGTCTGGAGGATTTCGTTTTGCAGTGTCGCTTCATTCCGTCGATTGAAGCGGTCTGACTGCATTTTGCGGAATTCGACTGTCCCGCGAAACACAACGGCCTTCATTCCCTTGCCGCACAGGGGAATCAGAAATATCCCCAAGGCCGCAATTAGAAATGCAACGGATGCCGCCGACAGAAGCGTAAATACACAGTCAAAAACAGGCCGCATCCCAGTCCGCATTCAGCGTCTCCCCGTGATTTTTCTAAATTGACCCATAAAATACTCGCTGCACATATTGAGGCCGAAGGTGAAAACCAACAGTAACAGCCCGATGGCAAACAGCACATGATAATGGTCTGTATTTTTGGGCACTTCGCCGAGTTCGCCGGCGATAGTGGCAGTCAGGGTCCGCACCGACTGCGACAAATCCCACCAGGGACTGGGAATACGGCTGGCATTGCCGGAGGCCATCCAGACGACCATCGTCTCTCCAACCGCCCGCATCATACCCAGTATAATCGCGGCGACGATTCCGCTGTGCGCAGCGGGCAGGACAACCAGGAGCATCGTCTCGGCACGGGTAGCCCCCAGTGCGTACGAGGCCTCGCGGATGTCCCGGCCTGCCGCAGACAAGGCATCTTCGGCTACACTAATAATCGTAGGCAACGCCATTACAGATAAAATCAACGAGGCATTCAGGGCATTGGTACCGCTTGAAAATCCCAGTGTATTTTGCATCCATGGAGCGAGCACCATCACAGCGAAAACGCCGTATGCCACCGATGGAATCGCTGCCAGAATCTCGATGACCGGCTTGCAGAATTGCCGAAGTCCAAAGGGGGCGATATCGCTTAAAAAAATAGCTGCCAGCAGACCAATCGGCACCGCCAGCATCAGCGAACAGACGGTTACATACAGAGAGCCGATAATAATGGCCCTGGCACCATACTCCGGACCGGCCTGCCTTTGCGGATACCATTGAGTACTCGTCAAGAATTCCTTTATCCGCGGCACACTTTCCGCCAATCCTCTATTCAAAAAGAAGGGAAGCGATTGGCCAATCACAAAAAAAAAGATTAAAAAGACCGCCAGAACGGAAATCGAGGCCGTTACAAACAAAAGTCCTTGTCCGAGATGAGCAGCGATAAAACCGCGAAAATCCTCTGTCGCTGTAAGACACAGCGGGCGAGCAAACTCAAATACGCCCGCCTGCTGCTTTTGAACAGATTGTGTGGAGGAATCTTTCATTAATAGGCCGTAACCGGTACAAATCCTTTGGCTTCAATAATTTCCTGCCCTTCTTCAGTCAGATGAAACGTGCAGAACTGATACACAATGGACCCCAGCTTCGGATAACCATTGGTAAAAAGAAACAGAGGCCGGCTGAGGGGATATGTCCCTCTGGCAATTGTTTTGCGATCGGGCATAACACCGTCCACTTTTATCGCTTTGACATAACGGTCCACAAATCCCAGACCGACATATCCGATCGCTCCTTCGGTGCTTTTGACGCGGGCATGAGCCTGCGGATTGGAATTGACGTACTCCGTAGCCGGCCCCATTTTCTCTTTGTGCATGACCAGTTCTTCAAACGTCTCGTATGTTCCGCTGGAAGTATCGCGGCTGATGACCACAATTGCCTTATCCGGACCGCCGACCTGCTTCCAATTGGTAATCTCGCCCTTGTAGATAGAACGGATCTGTTCGGTTGTCAAACCGGTAACGGGATTAGACTCGTTTACCACCACACATACACCGTCCATTGCAATAGCATGAGCCACCGGCATGATGCCTTTGTCAACTGCCGCTTTGAATTCCGCGTTTTTCATAAATCGGCTCATCATAGCGATATCACAGCGCCCTTCCATC
>JAGPMT010000038.1 GCA_018052735.1 Phycisphaerae bacterium
TGTCCGAAAATGGGCATTGGGCAAGGGGGTGAAATTCCGATAAATCCTTTCAGATAAGGCAGTTAAGATTTTTGCGGATTTTTGAAGATAGCAAGATAGTGCATGCAGAATTGGGACCATCTGGACAATGGCTGTCGGATTAATACCCCTACTTAAAGGCGGCATTGCCCCCCGCTCAACCAGCACTTTGCCTGCCTGCATTCAGGCGCAGCATCAGCCCTGCCCGCCCCCGGACACAGGGCATTTTGCACGATTACGGATTCAGCCGTTTGGCTCTCAGGATGACACCTTGCGAATCCCTGCCGATAAACGATGAGCCCGACGGCTCAACAAAGCAGGTAACAGAATCAGCGGCAATCCCCGGCAAAAACACAGTCAATTGTCTGCCATCAAAAGACCATTTGGCTTCTTTCCGATGCGCCACCCGGCCGGACGGCAGAAAATCAATGATTTTCTCGTCGCCGTAATCGGCCGACAGCCGCCAGCTTCCGATGATTTGAGCGGCTTTGATGTCGGTTTTGGGCGCCTTCATCGGATTGCCGGGACCCAGCGGTTCGCCGGCCACAGGCCAGCCATCTTGTGCCCAGTAAAGCGGCCGGACCTGAATGATGCGCTGGCTGTCCAGATGAAATGTATCATAGGTATGGTGAACCAGCCAGCAGCCCTGCTCGGTTGTCAGAACGGAGTTATGTCCGGGACCGCGCCAATTGTCGTGGCCGGCCAGAAGCAGTGTGCCGCCGCCCTGCAGCATCGGGCGTCCCTTAAAATCTTCATACGGGCCCTGCGGCTGCTGTGAGCGGCCAATCATCACTTTGTAGGTGCTTTCTGCCCCGTCGCAGCAGGAATCAAACGACACAAACAGATAATAAAAGCCGCTGCGGTAAATCACATATGCCCCTTCAATCGCATGCGCCGGATTATCCGGCCGGGCGGCCACATCGAGAATCTGCGGCGGATTGTCAAGGGGTTTGCCTGTTTGGGGATTGATTTGGGTCATCTTGAGGCCGGTCCAATAGGAACCCCATACCATAAAGGTACGGCCGTCCTGACACTGAAAGACAGCCGGATCAATGGCATTAAAATTGCACCGGTCTGGAAAGGATTCGATTACCAATCCCTCATCCACCCACTGATAATCCGGGGAGGTATGATCGAGAGTTTTGTTGACGGCCATGCCAATTACCGAGCGCTGGCTGCCGAAGGTCGAGACGCTGTAATAGAGACAATAGCGGTCACCGAGCTTGACAATATCGGGCGCCCAGATGCCACGGGTGCCGGGCACTGCCCGGGCAGCCCACTCGGGAACGGGCGTCTTAAAGACCCGGCCTACCTGCACCCAGTCCACCAGATTGGCCGAATGGTACACCGGCAGCCCCTGACCGGTTGCAAAGACATAAAATGTCCCGTCGGAGGCCTCTATCACAGCCGGATCGGGCATCGGGCGGCGGGCGTCTGCCGGTCTGGAACTGTCCGGCTGGGCATAGCTTGCAGCCACGCAGGCCGCCAGCAGCGCTGACAGAATGATTTGTCTCATATGCCAACTCCCAACAGGTTATCGGGGCTTCAGGGTGCGGATGCGGATATTTCGGAAGTACACCGCGTTGCCGTGATCCTGCAGGAGAATATGGCCGGCCGGCGCCAGACCAAAGCCGGCGATGCTCTTGTATTTGCTCTGGGCAATCCGGTTCATAAAATCCGCTGAGCCGCGTTCAAACTCGAGAATTTTGCGGCCGTTGAGCCAATGTTCCACATGGCTGCCGACCGAGACAATCTTGGCGGTATTCCATTGGCCGACCGGATAGACGATTTTGTTTTCATCCGGCGCAATGAGGTCATAGAGCGAACCGAGGGTTCGGTTGCCGCCGATGCCGGCTTTGGCATCGGGATGCCTGTCGTCATCCAGCAGCTGGTACTCCAGCCCCAGTCCGGCATTGCCGCTGCTGGCGGATTCCACCACAAAATACTTGATGCCGCTGTTGGCGCCGCTGGTGAGCTTGAATTCCAGCTCCAGTTCAAAATCGCTGAACTGGTCTTTGGTGATAATATCGCCGCTGCGCTGCCTGTCGGGTTCGAAGGCCAGCAGGCCGTCTTGAATCTTCCAGCCGGTTTTAGGAAAGTCTTGACCGTTCAGCAGCCGCCAAGCATCGACATGGGTTCCATCGAACAGCACTGTCCATTCGGAAGCGTTGTTTTCTTTGGCACATCCGGCAGTCCAGATCAGCAGGCCGGCGGCAGCCAGCAGTATGAGTCGTTTCATTTTTGCATCCTTTGCTTAAACATAACTGGGAATCGTAAATTCGCCTCGGCCCTGACGCTTGACCAGCTTGTTGGCCGGGCGGCTGTCTTTGAATTTTTCGCTGGAGCCGTCAAACTCGAGCGTATGCCCCACGCGGTAGGCAATATTGGCCATAATCGGCAGCATTGACGAGATCACCCCTTCTTCGACTTCGGCTGTCAGCACTTCACGCCTGCCGGTACGGACGGCTGCAATGAAATTGCCGATATGCCCGCCGCCGCCGGCGCCGGAGGCATTCATCGGGTCGGCTGACTCTTCGGTTTGCTGCGAGGAGGGGCCGGGTTCGTTGTCCGGCCCAAAGAAGGTCTTCCACGAGCTGCCGTCCACGTGCATCCAGCCCTTGGTGCCGTAAAAGAGATTTCCCACGCGGATGCCTTCTTCGCTGCTGGTTGAAAGCCCGCGGGTTTCAAAGACCAGCAATGTGCCGTCGGCATATTCGATATTGGCCGTTTGAATGTTGGGGGTTTCCTGATCGGACGGCGGACCGAAATAGCCGCCGGAAGAGCTGACTTTGACGGGATGTTCTTTCTTGTTCAGGCCCCAGCGGGCAACATCAAACTGATGCGGTCCCTGATTGTGGGTGTCGCCGCCGCCGTAATTCCAGATCCAGTGCCAGTTGTAGTGGAAGCGGTTGTAGCTGAACGGCAGCAGCTCTGCCGGACCGGTCCACATATTGTAATCGACATTGGCCATATAATCGGCCGAATACTGCTTGCCGGGGCGATTAAATACCCAATATTGATAATCCGGACCGGTGCCAATGCCCTCTTTGACCTTGCCGATGGGGTCGCGGCGTTTGTAGCACAGGCCGCGTGCCATATAGACCCGCCCAATGCCGCCTTCGTGGAGAAACTGCATCGCCTGACGGACATTCTGGATGGAACGGTTCTGGAAACCCACCTGAACCAGACGGTCATAGCGCCGTGCGGCTTCAATCATTTGGCGTCCTTCCCATATGTTGTGGCAGGCCGGCTTTTCGACATACACATGTTTGCCGGCCTGACAAGCCCAGATTGTCGCCAGAGCATGCCAGTGATTTGGTGTGGCAATTACAACAGCATCGATTGACGGATCCTCATAGAGCCGGCGCATATCTTTATAGGTGTCGGGCTTATAGCCGAGTTCTTTTTCCAGCTCGCCGGCCCGCTGGGCCAGTATATTGCCGTCCACATCACAGAGGGCCTTGATATGAACATCTTGAATCTGTTTGAGGTCGTCGTACAAGGCCCAGCCGCGGCTGCGAATGCCGATAATGCCGACATTGATTTTCTCATTGGTTTTGCGAATGCGGCCGGCAGAGACAGCGGGAGAAGCGGAACGGCAGGAACTCAATGCGCCCACAGCAGCAATGCCGGCGGTAATCTTGCCCGAAGCAGCCAAAAAGTCGCGGCGTGTAACAGACCATTTGCAATCCATTGTTGTTCTCCTTTTCGGATTTTAAGGATTCTTCTGCGAAAAGCCGTTGGGGGACTTTTCGCTTTAATCTGTTTGATTTTAATCTGTGTGCCTATTGTTGCGTTATTGCTGCTGCATTGTCAAGCCAAAAAGAGGAAATTCCTCACGCCGTGATGAATTTTTCTTGACATTGCAGTATCTTTGCCGTTTGATGCTTGCCATAGGCACCGGTAACCGTTATTTTAAAAAAGCGACCTTAATTCACAGAGGCAGCACAATGAAAGCACAATCATCACGTCGGGATTTTCTAAAACAAACCGGCCTGCTGGCAGCCGCCGCAGGGCTAGGCAGCCCCCAAACTTACAGCGCACAAGTGCCGGTCCCGGGTCTGGCATCTCCCTTGAACAAGCTGGGATTGGCTTCCTATACAACCCGCAATTTCTCGCTGGACCAGACGATTCAAATGACCCAGCGTCTGGGATTGAAGTATCTGTCCATTAAAGATGTGCATTTGCCCCTGACTGCATCGGACAGCGACATTCAGGCCTCGATAGAAAAGATAACGAAAGCCGGCATTACTCCGTATGCCTGCGGCGTTGTATATATGAAAAATGCAGAACAGGTGGACCGGGCTTTTGAATATGCCAAGGCCGCGGGATTTAAAATAATTGTCGGGGTGCCCAACCATGACCTTCTCGAGCGGGTCAGCCAATAAGGTTGCGCAGTATGATATCCGGGTGGCCATCCACAATCACGGGCCAACCGACAAGGTTTACCCCACGCCCCAAAGCGCGTACGAGAAGATCAAGGATCTGGACAAGCGGATTGGGCTTTGCATCGATGTAGGCCATACGCTGCGCAGCGGCATTGATCCGGCGGAGGATATTGTCCGCTTTGCAGACCGCCTGCTGGATGTGCATCTGAAGGATGTTACCGTCGCTTCCGAGGAAGGCACAACCGTCGAAATCGGCCGCGGGGCAGCCAATATGCCTGCCATAGTGAAGGCCCTGCTGGCGATTGGCTACAGCGGTGTTGCAGGCTTTGAATACGAAAAAGACGCCAAAGATCCCCTGCCGGGTACTGCCGAAAGCATCGGATACGTGCGGGGTGTGTTGGCGGCCTTGCAAAAATAGATTGACCAAACCATTCGGAGAAAGGAAAGCTATGAACAGGTATTGGATGCCTCCGTTTCTTGCAGGAATGATGGTTTTTTGTGTATCGTGCAGCAGGCCGGCCGCCGAACAGCCTGCTGCGGCCGCCGCAGCAGGGACAGGCGCAGCAGCCGATAAAACGCCGGCAGCCGGCACAGTCGCCCCGGCAGCCAAACCCGCCCCCGCTGCACCGGCTGCCGTGCCGACGGTGACGCTGATTACGCTGGATCCGGGGCATTTTCATGCTGCACTGGTACAGAAAACAATGTATCCGCAAATCAATCCGACGGTGTATGTCTATGCACCGCAGGGCGATGAACTGGCCGGCCATCTGAAACTCATCGAAAGCTACAACAGCCGGCCGGACAACCCGACGCATTGGAAGGAAGAAATCTATACAGGAGCCGATTTTGCAGCCAAAGCATTTTCCGAAAAGAAAGGCAATGTGCTGGTGCTGGCCGGCGACAATCAGAAGAAAATCGAGTACATCAAAGGCGGCATCGAAGCAGGGCTGCATGTCTTTTCCGACAAGCCCATGTGCATCAACGCCGAAGGATACGCCCTGCTGAAAGAGGCCTTCCAGACGGCTGGGCAGAAAAAACTGCTGCTGTATGACATCATGACCGAGCGGTACGAGATTACCACCATCCTGCAGAAAGAGTTGGCGCACAAGCCGGAGGTCTTCGGGCAATTGAAGACCGGTTCGGCCGACGATCCGGCGATTGTCAAGGAAAGCGTGCATCATTTCTACAAGGTGGTTTCCGGCAGTCCGCTGAAGCGTCCGGCGTGGTTTTTTGATACCGCCCGTCAGGGCGAGGGCATCGTGGATGTGACCACCCATCTGGTGGATTTAATTTTATGGGAAGCATTTCCCGAACAGCCGATTGCAGCAGACCAGACCCGCGTGGAAGCCGCCCGGCGCTGGCCGACAATCCTGACAGCCGAACAGTTTCGTCAGGTGACGCAGACCAGCGGCTTTCCGCCTTATTTAAGCGGCGCCTTGACTGCCGACGGCGCCTTGGCCTGTTATGCCAACGGTCAAATTGATTTCACCGTGCGGGGCATCTGGGCACGGGTAAAAGTCGAGTGGAATTATCAGGCCCCCGAAGGCGCCGGCGATACGCACTTTTCCGTGATGAAAGGCACCCGCGCCAATCTGGTGATTCGTCAGGGCAAAGAGCAGAACTACCGGCCGGAACTGTATGTCGAGCCGGCCGAAGGCGTATCGGCAGACGATCTTGCGGCGGCCATGTTTAAGGCAACGCTGGATCTGCAGCGCACTTGGCCGGGCGTGCGGGCACTGCGGGACGGCGGACGCTGGCATATTGCCGTTCCCGACCGCTACCGCATCGGGCATGAGGCGCATTTTGCACAGGTGACTGAAAAATTCCTGAAGTTTCTGGAAGCCGGCCGGATGCCCGAGTGGGAACTATCCAATATGCTGACCAAATACTACATTACCACCACAGCGCTGGGTATGGCCAAAACACAGTAGGACCGAGACCGCTTATGGAATGCAGAAAAAAGGAGAATCTGGAGTTTTGCACCTGCAGCTATCCCGGCTGCAGCAACAAAGGGCTTTGCTGCGAATGCCTGCGGTATCACCTGCAGAACAAACAGCTGCCGGGCTGCTGTTTCCCGCCGGAGGCCGAGAAAACCTACGACCGCAGCTTCAGGGCATTTGCCAAGGCATGGGGGCTGTAACCGGTCAGCGTTCCGAAAGCAGGCGTCAGCAGCCGGCCGATAACCGCTTTACGGCTGGACGCAGTCGGATGCCGGAAGCCGCAGGCAGTCAAGCCAGAAGGAAGCCAGCTGGGCAAATTCGCAGAGATTGACCCGGCAGTCGGGGGCGCCCTGCGGACCGGTAAGGTCCCGCTGCGGATTGGCGCTGCAGACCTGCGTCTGCGGGTCGATGCCGCTGTCGAGCCAGTCGGCGGCGAAAACCATCCAGTCATCCAGATCAATCCGGCAGTCTCTGTTGACATCATAGGGATTGAGCTGGTAGCAGGATTTGTCCTGATACAGCAGTCCGACTGCCGCAGCGTCCATTGCGAAACTATAGATGCGCACATCGTCGATCAGTCCGACCCAGTAGCGTGCGGCGTCCGAGCGATTGGCTATATAGACAGGATCGGCATTGCTGTTAACCAATTCGGGAGTCGCTGCGGACGCATCCAATTGCCCATCCACATAGAGCTTGATGCTCTGGCCGTCGTAGGTGGCGGCCAGATGATGCCATGTATTGTCCAAAGCAGGGATGCTGCCGTTGGCCTGATACTCATAGTTGGGCGAATTGAAGTGGAATGAGATGGAATTGCCGGAGCCAAAACCGTAGCGGCACAGCCGCCAAGCCCAGCGGCCCTTAGCCACCACTGTCGCCCAAGCCGTATTCTGCAGGGCCGGATCGGCTTTCACCCATGCGGAGATGGTGCCGCCGTTCTGCAGCGTCAGCGAAGAACCGTTGGTGCAATTGAGATAACTGCTGCCGTTGAAATGGACGGCTTGTCCTGTATGCCCTGCGGCAAAGACGGGGCTTCCTGCCGGCATGGCATTGTAGCCGTGACCGGTCGCATCGGCGTAGCTGCCGTCCAGCGGCCACCACGCCGTCAACTCCGCAGGCATCAGCCGGACCAGCGATGACATAGCCGAACCGGCGGAATTGGACACAATGCAGTAATACCAGCCGTAATCGGACGGCTGGATATCGGACAGAATCCATGCAGCCGAACCGGAGGCTACTGCTGTGTCGCCGCTGCTGTCAACTTTGTACCACACATAATTCAGGGGTTCCCGGCCGACGGCCTGTACCGTAAACATGGCTGTTTGCCCTATCGGTGCAGCCGCTGATTCGGGCTGGCGGGTAATTTCGGGCGAGTCCGGTGAAATCGCCTCGGGATCTATCATCCCCACAATCTGGGTATTGTAATTGGTATAGGTGTAATACGTGCCGCGCATCCATAAAAGAATTGTCCGCGGGTCATCCCAGATGGGCACAACAGGACGGATATTATCCACAGCAGAATTTTTTGTGATGTATTCCCATCGCCACGTTGCCCCGCCGTCATCGGTTATGCCGCGGAAAATCTCCCAATGGCGCCGGCCATCGGCTGAGGAAATCAAGGGGGCTCCTGTAACAGGATGCACATTGGCGGAAATATAGACAATATCGGGATTGCGCGGGTCGAGGGTAATCAGGCCGGTATAGTCATTTTCCTCCGTATATAAGCATTGGCCGGCGTAGGCAATCTGGTAATCGGTCCATTTTGTCCCGTCAAAGCGGGCATACCGATAGCGATGGTCGTCATTGCTGATGCGGGTTGTATAGGCAACCACAGGCCAGCCGGCGGCATCCAAATGCATATCGGATGTCCACCCGCGCTGACTCCCATCGGCAGGGGCATCATAAACGATGGTGCCGGCTGAAGGGGCGATGCCTTCCGAAGGGCTTAAATTGCCGATATCCGTGCCATAGGCGTTGTAGATGTCTGTCCCTTGCAGATAGGCGACATAGATATTATTGTCTGCCACATCGCGCGGATGGCCGTCGGTATAAGAGAACCATATCTTATCCGTATTGTTGGAGGCATATTTGACATAGGGGCGGGTGCCGCCGGTGCCGATTCGGATCAGCCGGCCGGCATAGGTCCAGCTGCTGCCGTCGTCTGAAGAAATAAGGACATTGGGGTTGTAGTTTTCGCCGCGGTAGAAGTTGTAGGTCTTGCCCGTACTGCTGAGGCGAAAGAGATTGGAATAGGTTACTCCGGCAGAGGCCGTATAGAGCTGTTCCGGCTGCCAAGCGCTGGTGTCGCCGGGGCTGACGGTGATGCGGTAACGGGCATAGACATCGCCGCCGTGTTTGGCATACATCGACAGGATTCTGCCGTCAGGCCGCACTAAAAATGCAGGGGCGGCATGGTCATCGGAATTCAGCGCATCATGCAAAGTAAAACGCGTGATCGACTGGTTCACCAAATCATAGGCGGCAACTTCGACATCGCCGTCACGAGCCGCTCCGCCGCTTCCAGAGGCATCGGCAATAGAGCCAATAATCAGCTTGTTGTTATAGACAATGACGCGCTCATCCTGATACCAGCACCATCCGCCGTTGTCGTTAAACACAATCAGCGGGCCGGCATAAGCCATCAAACCCAAGACCAACAACAAGAATAAACGGATTATCGGACGGCAACATAGAAATCTAAACAAAGCGAAAAGAATAGATACTGCTGCTTGAAACAGCTTTGTTGCTGCTGCTATTCTCAAAAACTGCCCCCCACAAAAAAGAGTATTAACTGACCGTTATCGACAACTTATCTATTTTATCAAAAACAGCCGCAGATTGTCAATCTTTTATACTGTATATAGATACACGACTATTCTTGACCAGAAACTGGCTCAGCAAAATACTGTTGTGTTTTATACTTTCTCTGACCACAATACCCAATAAAAAGCAAAATAGTATTAAAAAAGTTCCATCCAGAGATAGTCGATAACTCTTTAACATGGCATAATTTCAATGTTTTTAACGGCTTGCAGATGCACAGATAAAACCTGATTGAAACTTTTGGATGCGACAATGACAAAATTGGACCCGACAAAAATGAAAGACTGGCAGATTGCCGAAGCTGCCGAAGAAAATATGAAGCCCCTTTTCCAGCTGGCAAGAGATTTGGGATTGGCATACGGCGAATTGCTTCCGGTGGGTGAAAAACTGGCTAAGCTGGATTACGCCAAAATCCTCGACCGTCTCCGCTATGCTCCAACCGGCCGATATATTGATGTGACGGCGATAACCCCGACGCCGCTGGGGGAAGGTAAAACGACCACTACCATCGGATTAGTACAGGGGCTCGGTAAGCTGGGCAAGCGCGTCTGCGGGTGCATACGGCAGCCCAGCGGCGGTCCTACATTTAATATCAAGGGGTCTGCGGCCGGCGGGGGATTGTCTCAGTGTATCCCAATGGTTCCCTTCTCGATCCGGCTGACGGGGGATATTGAATGTGTAACCAATGCGCACAATCTGGCAATGGTTGCGCTGACAGCCCGAATGCAGCACGAGCATAACTACGACGATGAACGGCTGGCTAAAATCGGCCTCAGGCGGCTCAACATCGATCCGGACAATGTCCAGATTAAATGGGCGATTGATTTCTGCGCCCAAGCCCTTCGCAACATTACCATCGGCAAAGGGGGCAAAATGGACGGACTGGAAATGGAATCCGGAGCCCAGATATCCGTGTCCAGCGAAGTGATGGCAATTTTAGCGGTTTCCAAAAATCTGCGGGATCTGCGGGAGCGAATGTCTAAAATTGTTGTGGCCTACGACAAAAACGGAAACGAAGTAACCACCGCGGATCTGGAAGTCGATGGAGCAATGACAGCTTGGATGCTCGATGCCATTAATCCGAATCTCGTGCAGACTATCGAAGGCCAGCCGATCCTCGTGCATGCCGGCCCCTTTGCCAATATCGCCATCGGCCAAAGCAGCATTATCGCCGACCTTGTTGCCACAAAACTGTGCGATTATGTCGTAACGGAAAGCGGTTTCGGAGCTGACATTGGATTTGAAAAATTCTGGAATCTTAAATGCCGGATGTCAGGGCTGAAGCCCCATGCGGTCGTCATTGTTGCCACCATTCGGGCCTTGAAGATGCACGGCGGAGGCCCGGTCGTCAAGCCCGGCAAGCCGTTGGGTGAGGAATATACAAAGGAAAATCTGGAACTGCTCGAAAAAGGATGCGACAACCTGATTGCCCATATCGAGATTGTCCGCAAATCCGGCATCCGTCCAATCGTCTGCATCAACAAGTTCTACACCGACACCGATGCCGAACTCCGATTGGTTCGCCGCATCGCCGAACAGCACCACGCCGAAGCGGCTGTTTCAGATCATTGGCTCAAAGGGGGTGAAGGGGCACTTGAACTGTCTGAAAAAGTGGCTGCGATTGCACAGGAAGAAAAAGACTTTAGGTATCTGTACGACTTGGAGATGCCGCATCAGCAGCGGATTGAAAAGATTGCCGTCGAAATTTACGGAGCCAAAGGAGTTACCTATACCGATAAGGCATTGGCCAAAATCCGCAAAATCGACAGCGAACCGAGGATGCGGCAATTGGGAACCTGCATGGTTAAAACCCATTTGTCTTTATCGCACGACCCAGACCTCAAAGGCCGTCCGACCGGCTGGGAGCTGCCGATTCGCGATGTGATGGTTTATGAGGGGGCCGGTTATGTTGTGCCGATTGCCGGCGATATCAAGCTGATGCCCGGAACCGGCTCTGATCCGGCATTTCGGCGCATCGATGTGGATGTGAAAACCGGCAAGGTTACAGGCATTTTCTGATATTTCTTGCCAAACGCCGCCGAATCCTTACAATGCAGGCAGCAAGGTATTACCGGGAGAATAAAGATCCATGACAGCGAACATTATTGACGGCAAACAGACAGCCGCCCAGATGCGGGAAGAACTCAAGCAGAAAGTCGCTCTGCTGAAAAGCAAAGGAATCAGACCCGGGCTGGCCGTTGTGCTGGTAGGTCAGGATCCGGCGTCGCAGTCTTATGTTGCCGCAAAGGAAAAGGCCTGCGAGGAAATCGGCATTTACAGCGATGACAACCGTCTGCCGGCTGAAACAACCGAACAGCAGCTTCTGGAACTGGTCGGCAAGCTCAATGCCGATCCCCGCATTCACGGCATTCTGGTTCAGCTTCCGCTGCCGAAGCATATTGACGAGAACAAGATTTTGCTGGCCATTCATCCGGACAAGGACGTGGACGGTTTTCACCCCGTCAATGTCGGCAAAATGGTTGTCGGGCAAGAGTGTTTTCTTCCCTGCACGCCGCACGGGGTCATCCAGCTTCTGCTGCGTCACAATGTTGTGCTCGACGGGGCAGAGGTGGTGGTTGTCGGGCGAAGCAATATCGTGGGCAAACCGGTGGCCAATATGCTGCTTCAAAAGAGCAAAACCGGCAACGCCACCGTAACCGTCTGCCATACCCGCACCAAAGACATCGCTGCTCACTGCCGGCGTGCCGATATCATTATCGCTGCGGCCGGCCGGCCCAATACCATCACAGCCGATATGGTCAAAGACGGCGCGGTGGTGATTGATGTAGGGGTCAACCGCATTGAGGATGCAGGCAGAAAATGCGGATATCGTCTGGTCGGTGATGTGGATTTTGAAGCCGTCAGCAGGAAGGCATCGCTGATTACACCGGTTCCCGGCGGTGTCGGCCCAATGACAATCACGATGCTGCTGTATAATACCGTTCAGGCCGCTGAAAGAAGCGCTGTCTGAAACAGGCTGTTCTCACGTCGGCTGCGGGGGCACTCCGCTGCCGGACACAGGGCAGTCACGGTTGGGGGAGATTGGGTTTGGCCGGCTCCTGCGGGATATAAAAGCGGACCGGTTCTTCGGTTTTCGGTTCAGCCAGATTCAGCAGATAGTCCGCCGCAAGTTCGGCATCGCCGTCAAAACATTCCAGCGAATACCACGCCAGAAAATTGCAGGCCTTTACAACATATGGAACGGCTGTTTTTTTCATCTGGTCGCGCGGGAGCAGCCGGCTGATCTTGTCCTGTGCAGAAAAAGGCAGAATGCAGACAGACAGCAGCAGCATAGCAGCGGTCAGGCAGCCGGCCAGATACCCCAGCACAGCTGCTGCGGGCTTGTCCAGCCAGAGGGGAAAATACGGCTGACGATGCCGCAGGAAATACAGCCATGCGGCCGTCTGCAGGAAGCTAAAAACCAGAATAAACAGCAGCAGCAGGCAGGCCGCTGCATAGCCGGGGGACAGTTCGTTATCCGTGCTGAAAGACCACAGGGGACGGACCGAAAGCACAGCGATAAAAACAGCCGCCAGCAGATTAAACAGCGTGGCAAACATAACATACAGCCCCTTCTTAAAGCCGATCAGTGCCCCTGCAGCCCCCGCCGCAATAACCAGTCCTGTTGTTATATCCATTTCCGTTATCCTGCATCCGAAGCGATTCGCTTGACTTCATCCAGAGTGGTCCGGCCTGCCAGCACCAAGCGCATGCCTTCTTTCCACAGCGAGGCGATAAAACTGTGGTCGCCCTGCTTCTTCATATCGCCGGGCGTCAGCTGATTGTTGCACAGCAGCGTCCGTATGGAATCATCCATAAACATTATATCCAGCAGCGCCGTTCGCCCATAGTAGCCGGTTCCGCCGCAATGCCCGCAGCCGCCGGGCTGCAGAATCCGCTTCTGATCCACATTATTTTTCAGACAATACTCCAGCTGACTCTGAGACAGCTCCGCAGGCCCTTTGCAGTAATCGCACAGGCACCGCACCAGCCGCTGCGAGATGATCACCGACAGCGCAGAAGCTATCAGAAGGGGCTTGATGCCCAAATCCATCAGACGCACCATGGCCGCCATATTGCTGCTGGCATGCAGTGTGGCAAAAACCAGATGCCCCGTTTGGGCGGCCTGCAGCGCCATTTGCGCGGTTTCGGCGTCACGGATTTCGCCGACACAGATCACATCCGGATCCTGCCGGAGAATGCTCCGCAGCGAGTTGGCAAAGGTAACTCCCGCCTTGGGGTTAACCTCTATCTGGCTGACATTGGGCATCACATGTTCGATGGGGTCTTCGACGGTAATGACATTGCGCTGGGAAAAATCGATTGTTTGAAGCAGCGCATACAGAGTGGTCGTTTTGCCGCTGCCGGTTGGTCCGCATATGAGTATCATACCCTGCGGCTGGCTGACAATGTCCAGCAGCGTTTTAATCTGTCGGGGAGAAAAACCGATTTGGGCAAGATCCATCAGCTGCCGCGTCTGGTCCAATACACGGATGGCCAGCTTTTCCCCGCCGAGAACGCCGGAGGTTGCCATCCGGAAAAAGACATCGCCTTCCGGAATCCGCGCCATAAAAGAGCCGTCCTGAGGGCGGCGCTTTTCTGCAATATCCATTCCTGCAATTGCTTTGAGACTGTTGATAATAGCGTTGCAGGTTTTGCTTTCGAGCACCTCCCGAACACGGAGAAATCCATCAATGCGATAACGGATGGAATAGTGGGATTCATCCTTGGGATCAATCAGAATATCGGTAGCCCGCGAATGAATGGCCTCCAGAATCATCTGCTCGGTGTGCTGCTGGATGCGGCGCTCCTGGCCTTCGGCACGCCCCTGCTTGGCATACACTTCATCAAACCTGCGGCCGGCGGTATCCAGCAGTTCGATTGCCGGCTGGCCGCCGGCATGCCGGACGCGGAGGCGAGCGGGTTTTTCCCGAATGCTGTCCAAGACATAAGCCGGTAGATCCGGCAGCAGCAGCTGGCCGTCCTGCATTCGGCGCACCGTATCAGCTATGAACAACACAATCAAGTGAAGCGGACCAATAAACAATGCCGCCGCATTGGATACATAACGCAGGCGGTCGCGAATAAGGGGGCTGTTATCGGAACGCTGAACCGCATAAAGACACAGATAAAACCACCCGATGAAAAAAACGGTCTTCAAGGGATTGTACGGCAGTATGACTTCCGCGGCTGCCCGCATGCCTATCGCAGTGTTGTATTCGGCTATCATGGTCTCCCTGCTACGTGCCGTTCACTAACAAATTTGCTGCACTCCAGACCCAGCACACCTTTAACAGGATACTCTGCGGAGACTGCGGATGCAACAGTTTTTGCACATTTAAAACAGGAGAAATCAGCAGTGTGTCAGATTGTGCAGGACAATCAGCGGCTTTGCTAAATGGTAAATCCACTGTTGGCTGAAGTGCTGCTGTTCTTAAACATGAATCCAGCGATTGCCTTTCGCAGTCCCGGCGCTACCGCCGCCACGCAGGATAATTCATCCGGCTGTAGCGGCATTGATGCGGGACGATAAATCAGCACGAAACCCGCCCCTTTTTCGAACTGCCCCAGCGGTGCTGCGGCCAATGAAATTGTTTTCAAAACACCCGGCGGGGCCTGCAGGCCCATACGCAGCATTTGTTCCAGCCAGCAAATGCGGTTCATCCGGCTGATGGTGTCAACCAATTTTGGAGTAAACCAATTTGCAAACTGCCCCTTCTCGACCGGCTCAAAAAGGCCTGCATTGGCAATATGCACATCAAAACCGTGGTCCGACAGAAGAAATATCGCTGCATCGGCACCATTGAGGGCAGCCCGGAATCGGCCTGCGGCAGTATCCAGAAGCGTCTCCATATCGCTGCAGCCCAGAAGCGATTCGTAAAACGATACAGCAAAATTCAAAGTGGCAAGTTTGACGGAAAACTCCCGATGAGCCCCCACCATATCCCGACACAATATATCTATTTGCTTGGCCTGATGGCTGTGCTTTTGACGCAGATACCTGAGGACTTTCAGTGCACGTCTATTATTTCTGGAACCCAAATGCTTTCCCTTTTAGAGCTGAACAATTCGTTTATTCTTATGCTTTTTTTCGGCTTTTTATCTGTTCGGCTTAACCGACTTAGAAACAAAATAGTACTCCGTTTTTTTGGATTTATCGGACTCTGATGGGCAGCTTGCCGGTCTGCTGCAATTTTTCTTCTTCATTATTTTTATGGCATTTTGGCCGTTGACGGAAATTGTTCTGACAGTCATAATTCGAGTTTATTTAAAAAATTATTGTTAGATATAATAGATACAGAAAGGCAGAAAAGTAACAATGAAGGTACTGGTAATCAACGCCGGCAGTTCATCCATCAAATATCAGCTTTTTGATATGCCGGCACGTCAAATTCGGGCCAAAGGAATGATTGAGCGTATCGGTCAGCCCGATGCGTCGCTGGTGCATTCGTACAACGGCAGCAAATATTCGGCACAGGTCCGCGCCGAAAACCATGATGCCGGCATGGCGGTTATTTTGTCTGTTTTGACAGATTCCAAAATCGGTGTTGTGGAGAAAATCGGCGAAATCGAAGCCGTCGGCCATCGGGTTGTCCACGGGGGCGAAGAGTTTACCGGCTCGGTTATTATCAACAGCCATGTGCTGGACTCTATCGAACGGTTTGCCGACCTTGCCCCCCTGCACAATCCGGCCAATCTGACAGGCATTAAGGCGGCCATGCACTCCCTGCCGAATGCGGTACAGGTCGCCTGTTTCGATACGGCTTTCCATACCACTATTCCGCCGGTGGCTTATATCTACGGCCTGCCTTACGAGATTTATGAAAAATACCGCGTGCGGCGGTACGGCTTTCACGGCACCAGCCATCGTTATGTTGCACGGCGCTGCGCCAAGCTGATGGGGCTGGATAAAAGCCAGGTCAACATTATCACCTGTCATCTGGGCAACGGCTGCTCGATTACAGCAGTCAAAGCCGGCAAGAGCGTCGATACTTCGATGGGGCTGACGCCGCTGGAAGGCGTGGTCATGGGAACCCGCTGCGGGGATATTGATCCGGCAATTCTGTTCTATCTGGCGGACAAGGGCTACGATACCAAGCAGCTCAATGCCATGTGCAATAAAAACAGCGGCCTGCTGGGGATTTCGGGCATTTCCAATGATATGCGGAATCTGCTGACGCAAATGGCAAACGGCAGTCAGCGTGCGAAGCTGGCGGTGGATATCTTCTGCTACCGTATTACCAAGTATATCGGCGCCTATACGGCCGTATTGGGCCGGCTGGATGCGATTGTCTTTACCGGCGGCATCGGCGAAAACAATGCCGCCCTGCGGGCACAGATCTGTGCCGACCAGCCGCAAATAGGCATCGAAATCGACAGCAGCCGCAATCAGGCAAGCGAGCCCAAAGAACGGCTTATCAGCGCCGGGACCAGCCGCGTGAAGGTTTATGTCATTCCAACCGATGAAGAAGCCGCTATTGCCGGGGACACCTACGAATTGGCCGTCAAACAATAGGTACCGGGACATGCTGCCGCCGGGCAGGTTGTATCTGTTTTATTAAATGTCTCCTGCGGCTGATTTGAAGTAGGTGGATAATAGACTCCATTATGAAGGCATAAGGGAAGACAAACCTAAAAACTGTATTGGCAGAAGGACCTGAGCGAGAAGAAAAGATAATAATACTACATAAAAGCTTCAACTTTCTTCGTGCCTTTGTGATAAAGAATTCACACTCTAAATTTTACAGCGTGCGCTGGAGGAGGATGCCGCAGTTGCGCCAGAGGCGGTTGAAGCTGTCTCGGGGGATGTGAATCAGGCCGGCAACAGGGTCGGCAACCGTAATGGTATGTTCCCGCACGGCCAGCACCGCAACACAGTGGTCGGCGGCGGGCGCATCCCGCACGACGGCCAGCAGGATACTGTCGGGCGGAATCTGTTCGAGGGAATCCAGATGCAGAAAGGAACAGCGGATGCCCTGCTGCTGATAATTGGCATTGATGGTGCGGCAGAGATTCCACAGCGAGGTGCCGATAATCGGGCTGGTGCGGGACTGCAGCGCAAGCTGTCCTTCGGCGGCTTTGATGCCCAGCCGGCTGAGGGCTGTTACAGCCGCCGCCGGGCCGCAGGTAAACGGCTGGGTCTGACGGCAGACGCCGTCGGCATCAATGCGGGTCGGCAGAGCCGATAAATCATGCTGAATAATCGCCGGTCCCAAAAACGGCAAACTGACCAGAATCACGATAAAAACGCTCATCACCGTACAGGTGGCAAAACGTGATGCATAGGACTGGAGCTGGCCCAGCGGCGCCGTCAGCCCCAGCGAGACGGCAAAGGCCAGAAGCGTAAAACGCAGACGGCTGGCCGCAATCGGAATCAGAAATGGAAATGTATCCCATAAACTGCTCCAGCGGGACAGGAGAATCAGTCCGACAACCGCAAATGCGGCGGCCATTGCAAAAAGCCGTGCACGCATCGAACCCGCCGCACGCCAGCCCAGAACAATGCCGGCAGCAGCAATCAGCAAAATCCCACCTGTTTCCAGCCAGAGTATCATTTTCTCCCGTCCGTTTTGGCGGCTTTTAAGCACTGAGCAGGCTATAAAATCCGCCTGAACTTTTCATCAATCCCGCTTAATTCAATAATAGCACAAATATCTTTCTCGGGCAAGAAGACAATTGCTATCGTGAAGACAAATCCCATTATGGAGCAGGAAAAAACGGCAGCAATTAAAATAAAAAATGTTTTATCGGACGCTGCGGAAACACTAAGAGCCGCCGGTTGAATTTTTTCAGACCTCTGGGGCCGGTAAAACAGCAATTTACTGCATCGGGACAGCGGTTTTCTGTTCAACAGACAGCTTTACAGAGGGGAAATCTCTAATGCCGACCAGCTCAGCGATGCGTTTGGGGATGTCCGTATTATTCATCATGCCGGAAAACCGCTGACTTCCGGGGCCAAAACTGTAAATCGGCACATCGGCAGCCGTGTGGTCTTTGGATGTCCAGTATGCTCTGAGTTGTTTTTCTTTGGTGGTCCTTAAAATCAGGCCTCCGGTTTCATGGTCTGCGGTTACAATAACAAGGGTATCCCGATTGCGCTGGGCAAAGTCCATCGCTTCCTTGACGGCCAAATCAAACAGCAGCGTCTGGCGGATACAGTTATCGGCATCGTTGTTGTGAGCAGCCCAGTCAATCTGGCTGCCTTCCACCATCAGGAAAAATCTCGGACGCGGTGCAAACCATTCCCCGGCGGGCGAGGACAGCAGGCCGACAGCTGTCTGTGTCATTTGGGCCAGCGACGGCTCGGGGGGAAAGGTCATCATCCCTTCCTCCGCAAAAAGCCCCAGTACACAAGCAGGCTTCAGCGACGTCAACTGGCTGCCGCTGTAGATAATTTGATAGCCCGCTGCGGCGGCCTCTGCAATGAGATTGCGCCCATCGTCCCGAACGCCTGCGGGCGGACCGATCCAGTATTTGCGGCCGCCGCCGAAAAGAACATCAACACGTGCATTGAGCAGATCCGCAGCAATATCGGTTTCTGCGCTGCGCTTGCTGCTGTGGGCAGCAAAGCCGGCCGGCGTTGCGTGAGTAATGGACGAGGTTGCCACCAATCCTGTCCGCCAGCCCTTTTTGCCCAGACGCTCCAGAATAGAATCATACGCCGTACCATCCGGAGCTACGCCGATTTTGCCGTTGCTGGTTTTGATGCCGCAGGCCATCGCCGTAGCTGCGGCAGCCGAATCGGTAACAGGATTATCGGCCGAATAGGTGCGCACCAGACCAAAGACCGGAAGACGCTCCATATGCAGCCGTCCTGCGGCTCCCACAGCACGATGACGAGCCAATGCGACATGGTTGATTCCCATTCCGTCGCCTATCAGCACGATAACATTGCGGGGCCGCCCTGTCCGAGGGCCGGCGGCATACTCTGTATCCGATGCCTTGTAAAAAGAAATATCCTTTGTATCGCTGCCCGGCTGCGCCGGCGGGTAATTCCACTCTTGGGCAAATGCTATTGCAGCAAGAAGACAACAAAAACAAATCGCCGCACAGGCGTGCAATTTACTGGAATGCATTGGGTTTATCCTTTCGCTTTGGCGTACCAGTCAGGGTCTTGGGCAAGTTTGCAGCGGGCTTCCTGCGTCATCATCTCGAAGGCCGGATGCGATGAATCCCACGCACGCATCGTAAAGGGCGTTGACTTCATCTTTTCCACCTCTATTTGAGCATTGGGAAAGTAGGCGCCGTAGATGTGCAGGGAATCGCTGATATCAACATAGCGGCCGACACGGACAGATTTGCCGATTTTTTCCGCGATTCTGCCGGCAATCAGCCGCTGCAGGTCGGTGAGGGCATAGGCATTCATAAACCATGCCTTGTACAAATCCCGGCTGCGCCAGTGGGTATTCATATTCAGAACAAAACCCTCATCGGCCTCTGTCAGCCGGCACCAAATTCGCTGAAGGCACGGCGGATCATCGGTTTTAGGATCACACGTGGGCATCCACGTTACGGCCTGTGCCCGGCGGGTATGCGTGCAGGCCGCCAGCGCATCGATGATGTACTGGATTTGATTGACGGGGGCAAAGGGTCTTTTGCTGTGCGGAGCGCGGAGGTCGCTGACAGGGCTGTAGGCAGCCAAACGCTCGTGATAGGTATAGGTCCACTTGCCGGCGGCCGGATCAATCCAGTGATCGTGAATGCCGTCAACAACTTCCTGCCGATAGGCCTCCAATTCCTCCGGTCCGCCGGGAAAATTCTTGTGTATCCGCGGTTCCTTAAAGGGATCGGCCACGGCAATCATCACCGTAGCGTCTTTGCTGGGGGGGTCGCCGGGTTTATCGTATTGGGTTTTGATGGTCAAACCCTGCTCCCATACAGCTATGACAGTCTTTTCCCATGCTTCAGGCAGACATTCCGCTGTAATATACAGAGTCGGCACCTCCCCGGGCTTTGAGGATAACGTCATAAAGAGACCTCCATGGATGGATTATAAGCCGAGTTCCTGATTGGTAAGCTGATAACGGGCCCGCTGGTTTTCCGGAACCTGCCGCAAGAGAAGGCGGGCTTCCTGCTCATAGCGGGTATTGGGATATTTGCGGATAATCTCCCGGCACAGTTCGACCCCTCGGGTATAGGTCAATCCGCGTTTTTGCGCCAATTCCATAAATAAATCACGGGCATAGGACAATTCCTTCTCGGCCTGCACTTCTTCCTCAAGCGGCAGCTGGCGGAATCCTGCGGCCGGCCGAGCAGGCGAGGCCGAAGACCGGCGCAGGGCATTGGGGTCTGCCGGACGGGCATTGGGATCCGCAATCGGCTGCAAAAACAATTCCGGCATCAGCATTGGTTCCAAGCCGCCGCCCATTCCGGAATCGGTTTTCTGCTCCAGCGGAATTGGTATTCCTGTCAATTCTGTCAGAATGAAGGCTGGGACGAAATCTCCCGCCGTGCCGGCATATTTAATTTTACCTTCTTTATTCACAATCATCAGAAAAGGCTTTCGGGCATTGACCCGGGTAAACTGTCCGGCATTCGAGGCCGGATCCGCTGCAAAAACCAGAGCTCCGGCTTCTTCAATGGAAGAATCCTTGGCCAATTCCTGTGCCACTTTTCCGGCCGTATCAGAGGCATCTGCATTCATTTGAACAAACTTCACATTGGGCTGATTTTTGCAGGCCTGTGCCAACATCTTCATATAACTTCGCTGGCTTTCGATATCGGTATTCTGTGTCGTATCTGCGAAGATCGGCTCCATTTCGAGCGGATTGCGGGCAAAATTTGCAGGATTATTGCCGCCCCGAAAGCGAACATCATTGGCATCCGCCGCCGCACCCTGCTGCCATAAGAGCATGCATAAAGTATCTGTGCCGGGTCTGTATTCGACTTTTTTGCCGGAGGCCGTACGAAACTCCAGCCATCCAAACTGCTCGCGCAGCAAATCATCACGCATTCCCATCAGGTCAAAGGTCAGTATACCCTTCTCACTGAAGGGCTGCGGCTTCGTTTCGACAGCCAGCATCTCCTCATTTCGCCGCGGGCGCGAATAAACCTGCGGACGCCGCTGCTGGGTTTGAGGACGAGGGCGCTCAATCTGGGGCTTCAGGGGGCGTTTGTCGCTGAGCATGCAGAACAGCGCCTGACTAATCCAAGCGTCCTGACTGGCTTCGTTTGTCCGGCAAGCCCGCATCGACCAGTTAACCGCTTCTACAGGATTTTTTTGATAAAAGCCCTTCCACGCCTGCAAAAGCATAAATTCGGCTTTCTGGGCATCATTCAATACCGATGCATACTGCTTGCTTTGTTCCAGAATAGATTCTGCCTCTTCGATGACTTGCGCAGCAGGCCGCTGGTTTCTCTGCGCCAGTTCAAGAATAGTCCGAAGGTTCTGATTGATGCGGTTCATCGCCCCTTGGGCTTCTTCGGCCAGACGAAGCCGCTGTTCATCCTGAACGCCGTCCTGCTCCATACCGGGACGAACGGGGCGTTCGCGCCGCTGGGAGCCGCTGTAACCAGATGCCTGCTCCCACGGCAGCACAATAACAAGGCCAAAAAACAGACAAAACAAAGTCTTTTTTATGAATAATAACGTATGCATTATCTTTTCCTTCAAAGCATCCCCTGACTTATTATGAACCCCATAATAATGCTTTAATTTTACCACCCAAGCCGGATTTGACAAAGAAAAACTTTCACTGAAACGTAATCACGATACGCTTTTTCTTGTTTTTGGTATGTGCTTGACACACTTCAGCTGCCATCTTCCTTATAAGCACCCTTTCGACGGAAATATGGCATGAAAAAGAAAGTACGAATAAATTCGTAACTATTTGTAACAGACTCGGGTTGAGACCGTCTGATATTAAAGACGTTTTTAAGGAGAAATAATGGCACGGGAAAAAAGACAATACCCCACTGAAAAGGAACTGGCGATATTGAAAGTCCTGTGGACTAAAGGCCCTTCTACCGTCCGCTAGGTCAACGCCGAAATCTATAAAGACCAGAAAAGACCGGCTACACCACCACGCTCAATTTGATGCAAATCATGCCGGAAAAAGGACTTCTGATTCAGGACGACGAATCCTTCAAACATGTCTATAAACCCGCCGTCAGCGAAGAAAAGACCCAAAAACAGATCGTTAGCGATATGCTCGACAAGGTCTTTGCCGGTTCAGCGGAACAACTCGTCATGTGGGCACTGTCGGCCAAAGGGGTCTGGCCGGAAGAATTAAAGAAAATCCGTCAAATTTTAGATAAAATGGAGGAATAATATGGGCACACTTGGACACTTTTTATCCGAAGAAACCATCCGGTAAATCGGCTGGGTCTTGATCCATTTTCTCTGGCAGGGCCTGTCCATCATGGCCCTGATGTGGTGCGTATTAAAAGTGCTCGGCAGGGCATCTTCCAATACACGTTATCTCATTGCCTGCCTTGGACTTATTTTGATGGTGCTGGCGACGGCGGTAACATTTATGATGTTGGGCGAGAACAACACGTATACCGCCGCTGTACCCGAAAGCATTCCTGCACAAACTCCGGCTGTTTCAAAACCCCCGCCGCCCGTTGAAACGCAAACGGTCGCCATTTCTTACACCGAATCAACAACACCTCCTGACAAATCCCTGATGCAAACCCTCACCGCACGGCTGGAAGCGGCTCTGCCATACTGCGTTATCGGCTGGATTTTCGGCATTACGGTGTTGAGCATCTGGTACTTGGGCGGCTGGTGTCAATTGCAGCGGCTCCGCCGCATCGGTACAAAAACCGTCGCGAATGCCGTATCGCAAACAACAGCCGAACTGGCCCGCTTGCTGGGCGTCAAACAGGCTGTCCGCATTGTCGAATCGGTACTGGTGCAGGTTCCGACCGTTATCGGCTGGCTCAAGCCCATTATCTTGCTGCCCGCCGCAGCGCTGACCGGCCTGGATGAAATTCAGTTGAAGGCCATGATCGCGCATGAACTGGCGCACATCAAATGCTGCGACTACCTCGTCAACATCGCCCAGACGGTCATGGAGATCCTCGGCTTTTATCACCCCGCCGTCTGGTGGGTCAGCCGCCAGATTCGCATCGAGCGCGAAAACTGCTGCGATGACATCGCCGTCGGCCTCATACAAAACCGCAAAGGCCGCCCCCTGTCCGGCTGCAGCACAAACCGCTTGTCCCGCTGCGGCGGCAGATGGCGACTCCATCTGTCCGATGCCGCCGATGGGGGCAGACTCCCTATGAGGGAATTATATGTGAATATATGTAAATACCTGTATCTATGGAAAATTTGGCTAAAAATCCATACTCACAGTCTGTGCCTATGGATAAT
>JAGPMT010000010.1 GCA_018052735.1 Phycisphaerae bacterium
GCCGTCTTTGTAACAGCGGTTTTGTTTGCGCTGGCGATGCCGCCCGGCGCCGGCTGGCATGTGCTGGCCGCGGGCATGGTTTTCGCCATTGTTGTTGCCAAAGAGGTGTTCGGAGGATTTGGGCGAAACATCTTCAATCCTGCTTTGGCTGGCCGATGTTTTGTTTATGTTTGTTTTCCGGTTGCGATGACGGGCATCTGGTATCCGCCTGCGCAGGGCTCTTTAGGGGCACTGCTCCAGTGGACCAGCGCCCGACAGGCCGATGGAACGATAGCCGTTACCGGGGCTACACCCATGGCGCATCTGAAAGCTGGCCGCCTGGTCCGTACTCCCGATGCGCCGTATGAAGCCGGCATTCCTTTCCGCATCGGCAGTCAGGAAACGGCGGCTGTCCGCAGCCTTGTACTCTACAAGGCCCAGTTTTTCGGCCGCATCAGCGGTTCGATGGGTGTTACCAGCGCCTTGCTTATTTTAATAGGCGCTGTTTTTTTATTTTGGACCAGAACCGCCAGCCGCACAACAATTCTGTCTGTAGTCCTAACATATGCTGTTTTGAACGAGCTGCTGTTTCGGCTGGGCATTGCTCCTGTTCCGGGCGCTGTGCCGGCTGTGCTGGGAGGAGGTTTTTTATTGGGGGCCTGTTTTATGGCTACCGATCCGGTCAGTTCTCCCCGGACCGAATGGGGCCGCTTTTATTACGGCGTTTTGATTGCTGCGGCAACGGTTGTCATCCGCAATTTCTCGATTTTTAATGGCGGGCTGATGTTTGCTGTTTTGCTGGGCAATATGTTTGCACCGATTATCGATTACGGTGTGCAGACATTCGGCCAGCGTAAAAAAGCAAAACGGATTTTGGAGGAGAACGCCGGATGAAAGACAAGCCGTGGTTTGCTGTTGTTTATATGTTTGTGATGACAGCTTTTGCCAGTTCCATCTTGATTGGTTTTTCCCGCCTGACCCGCAGCCGAGTAGAAGCCAATGCCCAGCTTCAGTTTGAACGGGCGGTGGTGCAGGTTTTTCCCGACATACGCTTTCAACACGATGAGCAGATACACCGGATTTTTACCCAGCAGTTTGAAAAAGATCCTCGCAGCGGTGCCTTTCGCTTTCTAAAGGACGGCCGGCTTGCCGGTTATGCTGTGCCGTTTTCGGGCCAGGGCTTCTGGGATAAAATCGAAGGAGTCATTGGCGTAGCTGCTGACAGGCGGACGATAACAGGAATTGCTTTTTACCGGCAGAATGAAACGCCGGGTCTGGGGGCACGCATTGAAGAAGAAGAATTTCGCAGCCAATTTGCCGGAAAGAGACTGGCCGAAAGCCCGATCCTTTTGGAAATTGTGCCCTCTGCACAGCCGCTTGGGCCCAATTCTGTTCATGCCGTCACCGGTGCGACCCAAACCAGCGATCGGCTTCAAATTCTTCTCAACGCCAATTTACACACATGGCTGGAGGCCGTGTCGAATGAGGGGGAAGCCCAATGAATTCTGTCAAATCACCGCGGGAAATTGTGTTAGATGGTCTTTGGCGGGACAATCCGATTTTCCGTCAGATATTGGGAATCTGCAGCACTCTGGCTGTGACCAACGCAGTGCTCAATACCGCAGTTATGTGTTTGTCGCTGACAGGGGTAACGGCTTTAAGCTGCTTTACGGTGTCCGTTCTGCGGAATTGGACGCCGCGAAATATCCGAATGATGGTGCAGACATTGATCATCGCTTTTTATGTCATTATTGTGGATTTGATGCTGAGAGCTTACTGGCCTCAAATGAGCCGCAATCTCGGTCCTTTTGTTGGCTTGATTATTACCAACTGCATCGTAATGGGCCGCTGCGAAGCATTCGCCGGCTCCAATCCGCCGTTTTCCTCTTTTATCGACGGTTTATTTAACGGATTGGGCTATTCTATCGTTCTGCTGGTGATTTCTGTTTTTCGCGAGCTTCTTGGAATGGGAACAATTCTTGGTTTTGCGATTCCTTATTTTTCGACGGCTTTATGGGACAAGTGGATTATTATGGTCATGCCGCCGGGAGCTTTTTTTGCCTTGGCCGCAGTCCTGTGGATTTGCCGGTCTATCAGGCCCAAGGAGGTTAAAAGATGAACAGCGCCGGTTCAGAAATATGGCTGGCAGTCGTAACCTGCTTTGCGGCTGTCTTTACCAACAACATTCTGCTGACTACATTTTTGGGAATGTGCCCGTTTACCAGTGTTTCCCGCGAGGTTAAAACGGCTGCCGGATTGGGAGCAGCTGTGGTTTTTGTGATGACCTGTACAACAGTGCTGAACTGGCTTGCATACCGATATGTCCTTGTGCCGTTGCAGTTGGAATTTTTCCGGTATATTTTATTTATTATTATTATCGCCGCATTTGTGCAATTTGTGGAGATGGTTATTGACCGCTATTTGCCCCGATTGTATTACAATCTGGGGATTTTCTTGCCGCTGATTACGGTCAATTGTGCAATTTTAGGCGCATCGCTGTTTATGGTTATCCGGAACTATTCTTTTATTGTAACAATCGGGTATGGTTTTGGCAGCGGGGCGGGATGGTTTCTGGCGATATTGGCTATGGCCGGCATTCGTCAGCGGCTTAGTGAAGCACGGGTCCCGGCTGGCCTGCGCGGGCCCGGTATTACGCTGATTATCGCCGGCATTATGGCTCTGGCGTTTATCGGATTTACGGGGGTTTTGAACTGACTGCACTCTATGCTGGAGTTTTTTCTAATCATTTTGATTATCAGTTCGATTGCAGCAGGGCTGGCGCTGCTGCTGGTGTTGTGCCAGCGGTATATTGTCAATTACGGGCTGTGCAGGATTGTTATTAACGAGGAAAAGGAATTGGCCGTTGAAGGGGGAAAGCCGCTTTTATCAATCCTGCGGGACAGAAAGATATTCATCCCCAGTGCCTGCGGAGGCCGCGGGACCTGCGGTGTCTGCAAAGTCAAGGTATTGCAGGGCGGAGGTCCTATCCTGCCGACTGAGACGCCGTTCTTGACAAAACAGGAGCAGACCGATCGGGTGCGTCTGTCTTGTCAAGTCAAGGTGCGCAGTGATATCCGAATCGAGCTGCCACGGCAGTTATTGAGTGTTCAGGAATTTGTCTGCATATGCAGTCAAATTGAAGACTTGACCTACGATATGAAGCGATTTCGATTTGAACTGAAAAGCCCCCAAACGATAGAATTTACAGCCGGTCAATATGTTCAGCTTCTGTGTCCTCGTTATAAAGGCAGCAGTGAAGAAGTGTATCGTGCCTATTCAATAGCTTCTGATCCGCAGCAGAAGACGCAGATTGATCTTATTATTCGGCGTGTTCCCAACGGTATTTGCACGACTTGGTGTTTTGATGTTCTCCGTGAAGGTGATCCGGTGCAGCTTAACGGCCCCTATGGTGAATTTTGCCTGAGCCGTACGGATGCTCCGGCGGTTTTTATTGCCGGCGGCAGCGGAATGGCTCCGTTTGTTTCTATTCTGCATTCCATGCGGAATGCCCGCTGCCGCCGGTCAGTGCATTATTTTTTCGGCGGCAACACAGTCCGGGATTTATGCCTTCTGGAGCAAATGAAAGAGTTTGAGCACGATTTGGAGCATTTTTCATTTATCCCCGTCGTGGCAAAACCGTCAGAAGGGGAAAACTGGGACGGCCAGACGGGTTTGGTAACACACGCTGTCCAAAAAAGCTTTAAGGACTTAAGCGCTTATGAAGGCTATTTGTGCGGCAGTCCCGGCATGATAGATGCTTCCATCAAAGTTTTGACTGAGCTGGGAATGCCGGCTGATAAAATTTATTATGACAAATTCGCCTGATACAGGAGACCCCCAATGAAACAGTCTCCAGAAGAAAAGAAACTCGAAGACCTGCTTCGCTCAACAGCCATCGTCGCCGGCGGTTTTATGGGAACAGACCCGCGTCATCCGGCTGATGTTATTCAGGAAGATATCTTGGAAACAGAGAAACGCGGTTTTACCCCGGCCCAGCTGGCCCAGCGGATGCACGAACTGACAGAATTGGCCAAACCCTGTCTGGGCTGCTGGGTTGAAACCTGCAGGGGTAAAATCCGTGTCAAGACAGAGGAGTTTAAAGGTGCCCTCATTTGTCCTTGGCCGCACCCGGGGTTGTTTGACAAACGCGTCACTGCCGCTGAACGCTTGGACACTGGAGAGAAGATTCAATGGACGGATTTGAATATTCATCTGATTGCCGAACACAGTTTTTTTGAGGGGCGAGGGGCTTTTTTCAGAATTGAACCTGCAGAAATTATTCGTATTTTATTTGAGGGCTTGACCTGACTGCCCAACCGGCGATAATAAGGCCGGTATAAAAAATTTACACTGGAACCTCGTTTGAAAGGAATAGGACGATGGAAAAATACAAATGTCTCTTGTGCGGCTATATTTATGATCCTGAGGCGGGAGATCCCGACAATGGCATCGAGCCGGGAACAGCGTTTGAAGACCTGCCGGATGACTGGGTGTGCCCCGAATGCGGTGCCGGCAAAGACGATTTTGAACTGTTAGAAGAGTAGACCCCGGGGGCCTTATCCTTGGACGGATTGGCGGGGTGAAATATGCAGCTGTTCTGGAATTATGGCTGTAGTACCCCGCAGCATTTAGAACGGTCTGGGCTATGAAAAAAATCGAGGCGACGGTTCAAAAACAGGATTTGCTCTGTATCGATGCGGCAGCTGGTCCTGCGGGATTTGTGGTTTTTGGCGCATCGGGTGACTTGGCTTTTCGAAAACTATATCCCAGTTTGTATGAACTTTACCGGCGTGACCTCATGAGCCGCCATTTTTACCTGCTCGGATGCGGACGCAGTGCTCTAAGCGATTCAATGTTTCGAGACAGTATAAAAGAGAAACTGCAAACGATGCTTGATAATCCCGATTATGAAATGCTGCACACTTTTGTGCAGCATTTTTCTTTTATCAGCGGCAACTATGCTGATCCTTTGTTTTATCAGAATATCTGTGAGCGTATCTCCGTCTTAGAGGAACAGTTCAAATTCAGCGGAAGCCGTATTTTTTACCTTTCTGTTCCGCCATCTCTATATGAGGATATTGTAGATAAAATTAGTCAGATGAGATTGCACTGCCCGGCTGCTTCCGGCCGTATGCAGAATGTCCGGCTGGTTATTGAAAAACCGTTCGGCAGAGACCTGAAAAGCGCTAAACATTTGGATGAAATACTCCAGCGTCATTTTCACGAGTCTCAAATCTATCGGATGGACCATTATTTGGGTAAAGAAACAGTTCAGAATATCCTTATTTTCCGCTTTGCCAACAGCATTTTTGAACCGGTCTGGAACCGCAATTATATTGAAAATGTTCAAATTACTGCTGCCGAACAAGCCGGTGTAGAACATCGAGCCGGCTATTATGATGCCAGCGGAGCGCTGCGGGATATGTACCAGAATCATCTCTTGCAGATGCTGGCATTGATAGCAATGGAGCCGCCTGTTTCTTTTCAGGCCGATTGTCTCAGAGATGAAAAGGCAAAGCTTCTACGGTCAATTCGGCCAATTTTGCCTGCCGATGTGCCAAGCAGGTTCATCAGGGGCCAGTATGCAGCCGGCACAATTGAAGGGCAACCAGTTGTCGGCTACCGGCAGGAAAAGGGAGTGCCCCCTGATTCTTTGACTGAAACATTTGTCGCCGGCAAATTATTTATTGATAATTGGCGGTGGAAGGGGGTTCCTTTTTATCTGCGAACCGGCAAGCGGCTTCGCCGAAAGCTGACGGAAATACGCATTACATTCAGGCAAGTTCCGCATTCGATGTTCCAGCCGGCTCAGTTTATTGATATGCCCGCGAATGTCCTGCGATTTCAAATTCAGCCGCAAGAAGGAATGTATTTGAGTCTTCAGGCCAAGCGGCCGGGGTCGAAAATCTGTATGAGCACATTGGAAATGGCGGTGGATTACCAGCAGGTTTTTGGTGTTATTATGCCCGAATCGTATCAGCGGCTGTTGCTGGATTGTATGACGGGGGACCAAACTTTGTTTACCCGCCGTGACAGTATAGAAATATCTTGGGAAATCTTGACTCCAATACTCGATTTTTGGAGTCAACAAAAAGATCTTAATCTGTATCCGGCAGGTTCAGAAGGTCCTGAACTGCAGAAAGCACTTCTCGAGGATACAGGACATAGTTGGTCATCTATATAAAGCAAATCCGATAAAGAGCTTACAATTTAAGTTATTTATATTCCTTTTTTTGGGTTTTATTGAGTAATTCATGTTATTATAAAACAGTATTTTGTTTTTTATTGTGAAAAAAATATCAATTTTGCTTGATTAGTTTTTTAAAACTTATATAATTTAAGTCATAAAAAAACTAATAGATTTATTATTGCGGTCAGAGATGTTGAAAAAACAGACTAAAGTTGTCATTAAAAAGAGGGAATGTCAATGGTTATGAATCGCAAATGTATCATTCGATTGTCGCGGTACAAAAATGCCCTAAAGCGGCTGAAGGCCTTGGGCTTTGTCAAAGTGTTTTCCGGCAATCTGGCAGATGCGGCTGGGGTAACTTCCTCCCAGGTGCGAAAAGATTTTTCCCTGTTTGGCATCACCGGAAACCGGCGCGGCGGGTATAAGGTGGACGAGTTAATAGCCCGAATCCGGGAAATTCTCGGAAAAAATGAGCTTCAGAAAGTTGTTATTGTTGGTGTTGGAAATATAGGAAAGGCCCTTATACGCTATAAAGGTTTTGAGGCCGGAGGAATTAAAATTATAGCTGCCTTCGATATTGATCCTGCCAAATATACCCGTTCCTTTGAGGTGCCGGTTTTGCCGATGGAGGATTTTCGTGCCTTTGTGCAGGAGCATCAAGTCAAAATCGGCATTTTGGCAGTTCCCGATGTGGCAGCTCACCATGTATCAGAAATTATGATTTCTGCAGGGATTAAAGGTATTTTGAATTTTGCCCCTATCCAGCTAAGGGCGGCCGATGATGTTGTTATCAGCAATATCAATCTGGAGGTCGAGCTGGAAAACCTGATTTACTTTGTTAATGCACAGGAAAAAAACGAAGGTTTTTGAGTGATGAAAACTCGCTCGCTCAAAAAGAAAATTCTTTCCGCATTTACCGCAGTTATCGTATTGCTGGCGGCTTCTATTTTTGCGCTGGGCTGGTATGTGGTGCGCAAAGATCTTTTTGAGCAAACCCAGCTTCGGGTGATTCGTTCGCTGGACAGCGCACGGCTTTTTTACGAGGAGGAAATCAACCGCATAGGAACATCGCTTCAAATGGCGGATTTAAGTTTGTCCGACGATATACTCCGCGACAAGCTCCACGTGCATTATTTTTACCGTCTTGAACCTAAACAGGCGGCCGCTGCAGACAGCGAAATCGTCCGTGCCGCTGCTGCTTCTAAGCAGCCCGTAGGAGGCAGCCGCATCATCGGCAGAGAGGAATTGGGGCGGATTAACGGAGGGCTGCTTAAAAATGTGCAGATTGAGATTCTGCCTACGGAAAAAGCAAGGCCGACGGCACTTAAAAAGCTGGAAACCGCTATGGCCAAAGAATATGCACTGCCGATTCTTGATGCAGAGGGGCGGCTTCAGCAAGTCGTTTACGGAGGCCGTATTATCAATCAGGACTATTATCTGGTTGACCGCATTCGCAAGCTGGTGTTTGGTGACGAAACTTTTAATGGAATTCCCATCGGCACGGTCACAATCTTTCAGGATGATGTCCGTATTTCGACCAACGTTTTAGATGACAAAGGCCGACGTGCCATCGGCACCCGTGTTTCGGCTGAGGTTTATGAAGCTGTTGCGGAGCGGGGACAGCGCTGGCTGGATCGTGCTTTTGTGGTCAAATACTGGTATCGGTCTGCTTATGAACCGATACGAAATATCAACGATGTGATTATCGGCATTCTGTATGTCGGCATCCTTGAAGAACCTTACAATGCAATGGCCACCCAAATTTTGCTGATGTTTGTTGTGGTTATTCTGCTGGCATCGGCGCTGGCGTTTGTTTTGGCATTTATATTGGCCGGTTCGATTTCCAGACCTCTGACAGTTATGCGGGATGCGACACAGCGGCTTTCGCAGGGCGAGTTGGGGCATTTGATTCTGTCTCCTGAATCGGATATAGAAGAAATCCGCCAATTGGCTCATGCGTTTAACGATATGTCAGTTCAGCTGGAGGAGAGGGAGGTGCGTCTTCAGGAGAATCACCAGAAGCTGGCTGAACTCAACAAAAGCTATCTTGATTTGCTGGGTTTTGTTGCTCATGAACTGAAAGGGCTTCTTTCTTCGGCGGTTATTAATGCCTATTCGCTTCGGGATGGTCTTCTGGGGCTGATTAACTTCAAACAGAAAAGGGCGGTCGATTCCATCTGCCGCAATCTGGATTATCTGGACGCAACGGTCAAGAAGTTTCTTAACCTCAGCCGTATTGAACGCGGGAATCTGGATGTTAACAAAACCGAATTTAATCTTGGCAATGTATTCGAAGCAGCCATTGATACCTTTGCCAAACAGCTTGCAGCTAAAAAGATGACGCTGGAGAACAAAATTGACGCAGCACTGAATGTGCGGGCCGACATGGATCTGATGATGATTGTGGCCAATAATCTGGTTAATAATGCCATTAAATACGGCTCTAACGGGGGGCGCATTGTAATAAGCGGACAAACCAGCGGAGAAATGGTTACCGTGGAGGTGTATAACGATTCCCGTCCAATAGCTCCGGATATGGTTGGTCAGTTATTCAAAAAGTTTTCACGGCTCAATGTACCCGAAAAAAAGAGCGTAAAAGGAACGGGTCTGGGGCTGTATATTACCAAGCAGATAGTAGAAGCTCACGGCGGAAGCATTTGGGTTCAGCCGCGCGAGCGGGGAAATTCATTTATATTTACGATTCGTAAGGAGTGACAAAACGTGGTTACACCATTGGAAATGATTCGCAAAAAACGCGCGGAGGCAGTCAACCGCATCATCAGCAAGGGGTATCTGTCCACCAAGCGGGTTTATGTGGGTATGGCGACCTGTGAGATCGCCGCCGGATCCAAAGAAGTGATGCAGGTTTTTCGGCAGGCTATCGCCAACGGCTTAACGGATGTGTATCTCAGCCAGAAGGGCTGCGCCGGCCGCTGCAATCTGGAACCGACGGTGGAAGTGGTTGAAGAAGGTCATATCCCTGTCAAATATGGCCGGGTGACAGCCGAGCGGGCGCGGGAGATTGTGGAACGGCATCTCAAAAAAGGCGAGATTATCAGTGAATGGGTCATCTGAGAAAGGAAATCAACGTGAAGCAGATTCAGTATAAATTGACGTTATGCGACGGCCCAACCTGCGTTCATAACCAGTCCAAACAGCTGCGGGATGCGCTGGAATCCGAAATCGATAAAGCCGGCATCCGGAAGTCTGTATCGATTCATTTGAGCGGCTGTCTTGGAATGTGCAAGCAGGGGCCGATTTTGATTGTAAATCCCGGCTATACGATGTACGGCAATGTAAAGCCGGCGGATGTATCGGAAATTGTCCAATCGCATTTGGTCAGCGGCAAACCAGTTGTGCGTCTGATTATCCGGGAAGATCATTTGTACAATCGGTTTTTCCGTATTTTTGGAGATGCAGACTTTTTCGGCAAGCAGATGCGGATAGCCCTGCGCAACTGCGGCATTATTGATCCGGAAAATATTGATGACTATCTGTCGCTGCGCGGCTACGAGGCCTTGGCCAAAGTCTTGACGGATATGTCTCCCGAAGCTGTTATTGCGGAAGTCAAAAAAAGCGGCCTTCGGGGCCGGGGCGGTGCCGGTTTTCCCACAGGACTGAAATGGGAGCTCACAGCGCGGGAAAAAAGCAGCGAAAAATATGTCATCTGCAATGCCGATGAAGGAGATCCCGGGGCCTTTATGGACCGCGGATCTATTGAAGGTGATCCGCATACTATTTTGGAAGGGATGATTATCGGCGGATATGCTATCGGCTCCAGAAACGGCATTATCTACATCCGCGCGGAATATCCGCTGGCCATCAAGCGTCTGGAAAAAGCGATTGCAGAGGCCCGCCAGCACGGCTTTCTGGGCGAGCATATTTTCGGCACGGATTTCTCGTTTGACATTGAAATCCGGCTGGGTGCCGGGGCTTTCGTTTGCGGCGAAGAGACTGCCCTGATTCACTCCATCGAGGGTGTGCGCGGCATGCCGCGGCCCCGCCCGCCGTATCCGTCGGTCAGCGGACTTTTCGGCAAGCCGACGCTGATTAACAATGTTGAAACATGGGCTAACATACCGGTTATTATTCTCGATGGCGGCGATTGGTTCAGTTCAATCGGGACCAAAACCAGCAAGGGAACAAAGGTGTTTGCTCTGGCCGGCAAGGTTTTGAATACAGGCCTTGTGGAAGTGCCGATGGGAACTACGCTCCGCCAGATTGTATATGATATCGGCGGCGGGATTCCGAACAATAAAAAACTCAAAGCCATTCAAACCGGAGGTCCCAGCGGCGGCTGTCTGCCGGCTGATTATCTGGATACCGAGATTGATTATGAATCGCTGGCTAAAGCCGGCTCTATTATGGGCTCCGGCGGAATGATTGTAATCGACGAAGATACCTGCATGGTGTCGCTGGCTAAATTTTTCCTTGAATTTACACAGGACGAATCCTGCGGCAAATGCACACCTTGCCGCGAAGGTACCAAACGCATGCTCGAAATTCTGACTCGCATTACCGAAGGCAAGGGCAGAACCGGCGATATTGAAAAACTGGAACGGCTGGGGCAGATGATAAAAAGCGCTTCGCTGTGCGGTCTCGGCCAGTCAGCACCCAATCCGGTACTCAGTACGATCAAGAATTTCCGTGAGGAATACGAAGAACATATTGAACATAAAAAATGCCGTGCCGGCCAGTGTTCAGCACTGCTCAGTTACCAGATTAATGAAAAATGTGTCGGCTGCGGCGCTTGCAAGCGGGTATGCCCGGTTGGGGCAATCGAAGGCATCCGGAAGGAAAAACACAGGATTCTTCCAGACAAGTGCATTCGGTGCGGCCAGTGCTACCAGGCATGTAAGTTTGAAGCAATCACTAAGGCATGAGGATTTCTATGGCAAATACAATTACCATCTACATTAATCATAAAAAATATCAAGTAGAACCTGGCCAGACCATTATGCAGGCGGCCGACAAGCTTGGGTTTCATATCCCCCGGCTGTGCTATCACCCTAAGTTGTCTATTGAGGGAGCCTGCAGAGTCTGCATTGTGGAAGTGGAAGGCGCACGCAACTATGTTGCATCCTGTGCCTTTCCAGTCAGCGATGGGATGAGAATTCATACCAACACGCAGGCTCTGCGCAGAGCCCGCCGCGATATTATTGAGCTGATTCTTGACAATCATCCTCAAGACTGCCATGTCTGTGAACGCGACGGCAACTGCGAACTGCAGCGGCTGGCATCCGCGATGGGCATTCGAGCCCGTCATTTTGAAGGCCAACGCAAGCGCTACGAAAAGGATTTGTCCAGTGAAGCGGTTATCCGCGACCCCGAAAAGTGCATTCTCTGCGGACGCTGTGTGAGGATGTGCTCGGAAATACAGCAGGTTCACAACCTGACCCAAGCCCATCGCGGCTTCAATACGGTGGTTATGCCGGCCTATAATATGCCGATGGGTGAAAGTGTGTGTACGGCCTGCGGACAGTGCATCAACGTTTGTCCGACCGCGGCGTTTCTTGAAAAGAACTATACTCAGGAGTTATTCGACAAGCTCAATGACCCCCATCTGGTCAAGGTCACCCAGTTTGCCCCGTCTGTTCGGGCGGCTGTCGGCGAGGCGTTTGGGCTGGAGCCCGGACGCAATATGGAAGGCCAGCTGATTGCGGCTCTGCGCAAGCTCGGATTTGACTATGTCTTTGATACCCAGTTTTCGGCAGACCTGACAATCATGGAAGAGGCCAGCGAATTTCTGGAGCGGCTCCAAAACGGCGGCGTGCTGCCGATGATTACGTCTTGTTCCAGTGCTTGGATGAAATGTCTGGAACAATTTTATCCTGACCTCATTCAGAATGTTTCAACCTGCAAATCTCCGATGTCTATGCAGGGGGCTGTTACCAAGACCTATTGGGCTCAAAAGATGGGCATCGATCCCAAAAAGATACTCAGCACGGCCGTGATGTGCTGCACTGCCAAGAAATATGAAGCAGCTCGGCCCGAGCTGATGGTGGATGGCATGCGGGGAGTGGATATTGTTGTAACCACACGCGAGATCGCATGGATGATTAAATCTGCCGGCATCGACCTGCTCCACATTAAGCCGGAAGAGCCGGATCACCCGCTGGGAATGTCCAGCGGTGCCGGTGTTATCTTCGGTGTAACCGGCGGTGTTATGGAAGCGGCTGTTCGTACCGCCTATGAACTCTATACAGGCCAGACGCTGGTGGATATCGAGATAGCCAATGTTCGCGGATTAAAGGGCATCAAAGAAGGGACGCTCGAGATGGACGGCAAGGAAATTCGAGTTGCTGTTGCTCACGGGCTCGGCAATGCCTGCAGGCTGCTGGAGCAGGTTCGCAAAGATCCGAGCCGTTATCATTTTATCGAGATAATGGGTTGTCCCGGCGGCTGCATCGGCGGCGGCGGCCAGCCCTATGCTCAGATTAATACGATTCCTTTGGATGACGAAGCCCTCCAAAAACGGGCTCAAGTGCTCTATGATCTTGACCGTGCTAAGACCATACGGCGAAGTCATGACAATCCGGATGTACAGAAGCTGTATAAAGAATTTCTGAAGAGCCCCTTAAGTCCGGTGTCGCATAAGTATCTTCATACCCATTACAAAGCGAAAACCCCTGTGGGGATTATTCCTAAGAAAGAACGTGAAAGCGGAGTATAAGCGATGACAGAGATGACCCAAGAGAAAATGGACGAACTGCTCGGTTTTATCGACAGTGTCAGCACAAAACCGTATTCGGATTCATACCTGATTGCTGTGCTGCATAAGGTTCAGTCGCTTTACGGCTACCTGCCCAGAGAAGCGATGGATATTGTTGCACAAAAGATGCAGATTCCGACAGCACACATCTGGGGTGTAGCAACATTTTATCATTACTTTAATTTGAATCCTGTCGGAAAACACACCATCAGCGTCTGTATGGGAACCGCCTGCTATGTGAAGGGTGCCGAAAAGGTGCTTAACACATTAAAGACAGAATTGAAGATTTCGGTCGGCCAAACGACGGAAGACAAGCTGTTTACTCTTCAGGAAGCCCGCTGTTTGGGGGCCTGCGGAATTGCCCCTGTCATGATGGTGGATGACAAAATCTACGGCGAACTGGATGCAAAAAAGACGATTGATATTATTCACCAGTATCGAAAGGCCGCACAGTAGCGACTGTATTGGAGATAACAAGTCAATGAGAAAAATCCACTTTTAAGGAAAAAAAATAAGACATGGGGCGTTTTTTGTGGTATAAATCCCAGTCACGCAGAAAACAAACTTTGTAAAGGTTAGGAGAGTTAAAAATGGCTAAAAAGGTGCTGGTAATTGACGATGACAGCGATTTTGTTGAATCGATAGTAAATCTTTTGGAGGCAAGGGGTTATAATGTGGCTTCCGCCTCCAATGGCAAAGAAGGCGTTGCAGCGGCCAAAGCCGAGAAACCCGATGTTATTCTCCTGGATGTGATGATGACCACCAAAGATGAAGGTTTCAATGTAGCCCGGGAGCTTCAGTCAATTGAAGGTATTAAGGGTACACCGGTTATTATGGTGACGGGAGTACGCAAAGAAATGAACCTGCCTTTCGGTTTTGAGCCGGATGAAACTTGGCTGCCGGTCAAGCAGATTCTCGAGAAGCCCGTCAAGCCCGAAACCTTGCTGGCTGCCGTGGCGGATGCACTCAAATAAGGGCATCTAAAATTTAGAGCAAATTGTTTGAATTAACAAAAAAACCCCGGCTAACTTTGATTTTGCCGGGGTTTTTATTTTTTGGATGCCTCCATTAGGCTTCGATACCCTCAATGATGACCTGAAGGTATTTCTGCCGATGACCGGTTCGTTTTTTCAAGCATCTCCGGCGAAACAGGGTTGGATACAACTTCGGGCCTGTTACGATTGGACTTTGGCCAGATACCTTAACGGTGGCGATGACCTTGGCACCAACCAGATACGGTGTGCCAATTTGCACTTTTTGGCCGTCTGATACAAACAGTACATTGCCCAGTTCGATGGTTTTGGCATCGGCCGGAACCTCGGTCAATTCGATAGTGATCACATCACCCTGTGATACCTTATATTGTTTGCCGCCTTGTTCGATCACTGCGTACATTTTAAACTCCCATTGAGTCAATCTATTACAGAAATATTCACACATCAATCAAAAGAATGCGGTATTCTACGAATTTGCCTTATATTTGTAAAGAAAAATTTTCAATTTAGGTAAAATTTCTTAACTTATTTTTTATAAATAACTTAGGGATTTTTGTAAGGACAATGCATCCGTAATCTATATCTCTATGAATATAAATTCCAACGCACGATTGAATAAATAAAATACTGTATATAATGATAGATTATATCTGTATTTGTCCCTTCCAATACTTATCGCACTAATGGGCACAATCCAATCCAGAGCCGGCATTATCGTTTGGCCTTGCAAGGCAGCATTATTGCGGATATGATTGTTGAAAACTACTTTTTTAAAAAAGGAAATGGCAATATGGATGTTGCAATGATTGATGACCAGATGTTGCCGATGTGCGATCTGGCTAAACCCTATCTCGATAGGGGGCTATACTTTGGTGACGGCGTTTATGAAGTTATTCGTTCTTATGACGGTCAGATATTTGCTTTAGATGAACATCTGAATCGATTTGAGCGGAGTCTTCGTGAGATTCAGATAAACACGGTGAATCTCAGTGTGATCAAGCAAAAGATAGTGGCGGCGGTGGAACGGTCTGGCTATAGCAATGCAAAAATTTATTTCCATATTACCCGGGGTTCGGAGCCTCGTGATCATCTTCCCAGTGACGGCCTGCTTCCTAATTTTTTTATGACTGTCAGCCAGCTTCACGATAGTCCCGAGGTAAAAGAAAAAGGAATTGCAGTTGCTGCATATCCAGATTTGCGGTGGAAGCGGTGCGATATCAAGTCGCTTAATCTTCTGCCCAATGTGTTGGCACGCATTGAAGTTAAAAAGCAGGGGGCCAGTGAAGCAATTCTGGTTGGCGATGACGGTACAATCACCGAGGGTGCCGGATCCGCGTTTTTTGCTGTGAATGGCAAAGAAAAGGTAATTATTACCCGTCCGTTGGGGCATGAAATTCTGCCGTCGATAACGCGGATGATGATTTTGCCGGTGGCCCAGAATGCGGGGTTGGCAGTTGTCGAAAAGACTTTGACCCCTCAACAGGCCGCTCAGTGCGATGAATTATTTATCGCCGTTACAACCAAAGATATCGTGCCTGTTGCATACTTTAATGGGAAACCCATCAGCGGGGGACGCTGCGGTCAGTGGACTGGACGACTGATTCGTGAATTCCGAGAGTTTGTGCACCAAAGAAGACAATAAAGACACAAGATAAACCCTATCTTAGATATCGCAGCCCTGTAAGGACTACAATAATTTATATTGAACATATGAATTTTGTATTCCTTTACATCAGGATATAAATGCTCATTTAATATGTGTTATAGGACCTATTTAACTTTTGTTAAAGGCCTAAAAAGTCGAATTCTATGAATGATTTTTCGTTAGCTGCACTGGAATTTCAGTGTTTTTCCATTAAGCAAATCCGTTTTTAAGCCGAACAAAAGATGACGATAAACAGTAAGCAGTTGCTTGGAAAGTTTAAGAATCTAAATAACAGCACTAAGGATTAACAACAAATGCAGACGGTACATACATTTACAGTTAAGCCTTCACTGCCGGAACAGTTGAAAGATTTGCAGGTTATTGTTCGCAATCTTTACTGGACCTGGCATTATGATATCACGGAGATCTTCCGCCGTATTGATTATGATTTGTGGAAGCAGTGTATTCATAACCCCGTCAAGATGCTGGGCATGGTTTCACAGGCCCGTCTGGAAGACTTGGCCCGAAATGAGGGCTTTCTTTATCAACTTAAACAGGCCCGTGAAACACTGGAAAAAACACTTAATGCTCCGTCATGGTTTAACAAGATTTATGCCAGAGAAGGGCACAAGACTCTGATTGCTTATTTTTGCGCTGAATTTGGTATCCACGAGTCCATGCCTATTTATTCTGGTGGTTTAGGTATGCTGTCAGGGGATCATCTCAAGAGTGCTTCCGACCTTGGGATTCCGCTGGTGGGAGTCGGACTGATGTACCAAAAAGGATATTTTCGTCAATATCTTAACACCGATGGCTGGCAGCAGGAGCATTATATTGACAACGATTTCCACAATATGCCGCTGGAACTGGTGCAGAAGGAAAACGGCCATCCTGTTCTGATTGGCATCCAGTTCCCCGACCGCACGGTGCAGGCCCAGATATGGAAGGCAATGATTGGGCGTACGCCTTTGTATCTGCTGGATACAAATCTGACGGTCAATTCATTCCATGACCGTACGATCACCCAGACGCTGTACGGCGGTGATTCTGAAATGCGCATCTGTCAGGAAATTGTGCTGGGGATTGGAGGCTTAAAAGCCCTTTTTGCGCTGGGATTGGAGCCGACGGTCTGTCATATGAACGAAGGCCATGCAGCATTTATGGCGCTGGAGCGGGTGCGCAAGCTCCGAAGCCGCTACAATATGACGTTTGAAGAAGCTCTTGAAGCCGCCCGTGCCAGCAATGTGTTCACTGTTCATACGCCTGTGGCGGCTGGAAATGATGAATTTCCTGTGGAGATGATTGATAAGTATTTCAGCCATTATTATGGAACACTGGGTATTAATCGTGAACAGTTTCTGGCACTGGGACGCGTGCATCCCAATGACAGCCATGAAAGTTTCAAAATGCCGGTATTGGCTTTGCGAACCAGCACCTACCGAAACGGTGTCAGTCAGCTCCATGGCGAGGTATCGCGGAAAATCTGGTCGGGTTTATGGCCTGAACTGCCGGTGTCGGAAATCCCCATTACCTCAATCACCAACGGCATTCATGCGAAAACTTGGCTGAGTCCCGAGCTGAATTCGCTTTACGAACGTTATTTGGGTTCCCGCTGGGCGGACGAGGCGGTCGATAAATCCATCTGGCATAATCTGGATCAGGTGCCGGATGAAGAATTATGGCGTATTCACCAGCGCGGCAAAGAACGGCTTGTGGCATTTGCACGAACCCGGCTTAAACGTCAGCTGCAGCGTCGAGGAGCATTTCATACCGAATTGAGCTGGGCCGAAGAAGTTCTGGATCCGGAAGCTCTGACGATCGGATTTGCCCGGCGGTTTGCTACCTATAAACGCGGCAATCTGCTCTTGCGGGAGCCGCAGCGTCTTATCAAGCTGCTGTCCAATACCGAAACGCCGGTGCAGTTTATTTTTGCCGGCAAAGCCCATCCCCGCGATACGGCTGGTAAAGAAATAATTCGCCAGCTGGTGCATTTTGCTTCGGAAAATCCGGAAATTCGCCGCCGGCTGATATTTCTTGAAGATTACGATATGGATATTGCCCGTTATCTTGTGCAGGGCGTCGATGTTTGGCTTAACAACCCGCGGCGTCCGATGGAAGCCAGCGGTACCAGCGGGATGAAGGCGGCTATTAATGGCGTACTGAATATGAGTACGCTGGACGGCTGGTGGTGTGAAGGATATATACCAGACGGCGGCTGGATTATCGGCGCCGGAGAGGAATATGATGATTTATCCTATCAAGATCAGGTAGAGTCTCAGGCAATTTACAATTTGCTTGAACAGGAAGTTGTACCGCTGTTTTTCAATCGCGGCAAAGACCGCCTGCCGCGCCGCTGGATACGCCGGATGAAGAATACCATCAAATGGTGTGCCCCGCGATTCAATACAAGCCGAATGGTTGCGGAATACACACGCCGCTTTTATCACCCTGCGGACCTGCGCTGGCAGGAATTGACGGCCAATGAAATGGAACGCGTCAAGGCTCTGTCTCTGTGGAAGCAGAAGATACGCCAGTCTTGGTCAGATTTGCAGATACGGTCGGTTGAAACCAAAACTGTTGACGGTGAACCGGTCGGCGATTACGGTGGCAAACAGCCCGAACTGTCAGTCGGATCGCAGGTGCAGGTACAGTCGCGTGTCCATCTGGGCCGGCTCGAACCGACAGATATATCTGTGCAGATATATTACGGCAGGGTAGATTCCTCCGGACAAATCAAAGATGGTCAGATTTCTGAAATGGCTTATGTTGATAATTCTCTGGGTCCCGAACGCGTGGGGCAGTTCAGCGGGACTATTCCCTGCCGAATTTCCGGACAGCATGGCTTTGCTCTGCGAATTCTGCCGCGGCATCCGGATTTGGTGGAACCGTATGAGTCCGGTTTGGTCCTCTGGGAAACTGGCCGATGACAAACCTTTAAGCGTAAAAGCCGTATTTTCAAATACGGCTTTTTTGACATATGCGTTTTCCTGAGTAAAGTCGGCAGATCTCTACGGCATACAGTTCAAATAGGGATTGGCACAATCCAGCCACGAATTGGCAATGACTGCTAAATCGTTCAGGTCGATAATACAATCATCCGTTGCATCACCTTTCAGCGGGCATTCGTAAATCGAGAAGGCTGCATTGTTGGCATCCATAACGGCCGGATTGCCCATGTTGGTTATCCGTATCAAACCATTATCTGTATTGAGCACGGGTACCTGCCAGACATAGCGGCCGCTGTTGCCGATATTAGGAGGGTATACCCCAGACCAGCTCTGTCCGTTATCTGTCGAAAATTCGATTAAAACATTATTAATTGTGCCTGTTGACTGCCATTCTATAGGATAGAAACTGCCGCTTTTGATGACTTCTGTTCCATTGGGAGCAATCAGTGTCAATGTAGACGGTGCCGGAGCAACTGTCCGAAGCGAATTCAGATTCTGCTGGCCCCATTGATTGGGTTGGCCGAATGTGCTCAATTTGTCATCACCATCATAATCGGCAGAGTTGGCAGCAGTTGTCGAGGATGGATTTGCTTTCAGCTTGAAAACTTCGTCGCTGCCGATTCCAGCAGCAGGGCTGATGCCTTCACCGGCAGGTCCAAAAATTATTGCCCCAGCTGCATTTCGAATGCGAAGCTGCCAATTGGAGCTGCTGACAGGAAAGCTGGATGCCTCGATATAACGGCCGTCGGCGGTGTTATTGGCCTGAACGTTAATCCACCAGTCGCCGTCAGCGGGGTTGTAGCTGATATCGCTGGGAACATCTTCAGAAACTGTAATAATCGTTCCGCTTCTTAAATCAGACCAAATGCTGTGATTGGTCAGGTCAAGCGTTTCATCGAGAACGTCGTTCTCATAAATATCCAGTTTCCAGTTGCGCATATCCAGATGGTCAGTAATAACAATCAATTCAAACCAGTCGCCGCCATTACCCATAATCCGGCCAAAGTAGTAGTCCGATGCCCTTCCTCCCTTTGCGTCTGCGGCAAATGTCCCGCCGCCCAAGAACGTATCGGGAGCAACAGCATTGTATTCATTAAGAATAACAGCAGCGCAGAAAGCAGCTTGTGCTAAACTCAAGCAAAAGTAAATGAAGGCACATTTCTTAACTGAAGATTTCATCTGTCACCTCTCCGAAAACAAAGTCCCCACAAAGATGAATGAACATTTCAGGATAATCCTGAATGTACTAAATATATATACTATAAAAAACGCCCGAAATTGTCAAGATTTTTCCATCTTGTTGTTGTCATTCAGAGAAAGAAGACATACTATTTTTCTGTTTTGTTTTAGATAAAGAGATTGCATATAATCTTTTGATATAATTCTTTGGCTTTTTTGAGTTCATTTATTCCTATATATTCATTGGGTTTATGGCACAGTGTACTATCGCCCGGGCCCAAAATTACAATAGACTTACTAAGTTGCGCAAATAGAGGACCATCAGTTGTAAAGCCGGCCGCATATGTTTTGGCTGTGCCCGAAGCTCTGCAAACAGTCTGGATGAATGGATTATCTTCAGGTGTTTCCATAGATGGACAGGTTCGCAGAATAGAGACAGACGCCTCAAAATCAGGATCAACAGCTTTCACTTGGTCCAGCATTGATTCAATTAGCTTCACTATATCCTGATGCTCTTGATTGGGCAATGTACGAATATCAAGTTCAAGAGTGCATTTGTCTGGTATTATATTAGTGGCACTGCCGCCCATTATACGATTAGGACTGACAGAACAACCGCCCAATAGTGGATGTGGAATATGCGGAATAGCCCACTTTTCAATATGATTGAGTAATTCATTCATTTTTCTTATAGCATTGATACCAAGATGCGGCATTGAGCCGTGAGCCGTTTTGCCAAATGTCTCGATTTTGACCCAAAGAATGCCCCGATGTGCACGCATTATTTTAAGATCCGTCGGCTCTGGAATTAATATGCCTATTACATTGCTGATGTTCTGACGGACTGTTTCAACGAATCGTTTGACTCCGCAGCTGTCAGTTTCTTCGCCGGCAGTGGCGGCCAGAATAACACGGCCTTTCAAATCTTTTTTTTCACAAAATATTTGACGCATAGCATCTGCTGCAGCACAAAGTCCCCCCAGCATATCCGCAGCGCCGCGGCCATATATTTTTCCATCTTTTTCTACTGGTTTGAATGGTTCTGTGGTCCACTGTTGGCTGTTTGCTGGCACCACATCAATATGGGCTCCAATTACAAGAGCTGGAATGTCAGGTTTTTGCTGCCCTATGGATGCGATGACATTGGCACGGTTATGATCCCATAAATCGATTTGAACAGGGATACCATGTTGTTGGAAGTAATTTAAAAGTACGGCGGCAGCATTATATTCTCCGTTTTCGAGGGTTGGAGCTGCTGTAATCAAGTTTTTTAACAAATCTTTCATAAAAGCCCTGAAATATCTTATATTACGGTTTCCGCTTTTTTAATAAAGGTATAAAATTATACAGTTTTTTGTTTTGAATTGCGATGCAAATTGGAAAAAGGCAAAAAAATCTGTTGCAGAAGCTTTTAATTATATCATAATACAACACTTGGAATTATGGGTGGGGATATTTACAAGTTAAAAAAGGATGTCGAATGGGACCGGTTTTACATGGGTTAATTAAACTGCAGCGTGTGGAAAATCGTCTTCGGGCGATCAAAACAAAACTGGCCAGATGCCGAAGAGGCGTATTGTTTCAAGAAAATCAGCTGCGGACACTCCAAAGCGGGCTTGAAGCAAAACAGGAGGAAATCAAACTGGCCAGACTCCAAGTCAGCCGTCTGGAACTGGAATTGAAGGAGCGGGATGAGCAAATCAGCAAACTTCGCAATCAGTTAAATTTAGCACGCACTAACAAAGAGTATTCTGCGCTGCTGACAGAGCTGAATACTGCCAAAGCAGACGATTCCAAGCTTGAAACACAAGTCTTGGAGATGATGAAGAATATCGAAGCAGATGAAGCTGCCTGCGAGGAAATCAAAAAGCAAATAGAGACCCAACGTGTTAAAGTAGATGAGGTTCGCAAGGAAGCGGAAGCCAAAACTGCCGAACTTGAAAAGGATATTGCTGAAATTCAGGCCGAGTGGGATGCCGCTGCCCGTGATATTCCGCCGGCAGCATTGGCAATATTCAGCCGGGTAGCCGAAAATTATGATGGAGAAGCAATGGCAGAGGTGGAACGAGTCGATGAGAACTCTTCCTCTTACAGCTGCGGCGGCTGTTTTATGGGAATTCCTGCTGAAGTAGTGAATGTTTTAAGCGGCAAGAAAGACGATATTATCCGCTGCAGCAATTGCACGCGGATTTTATACGTCAAAGAAGCCGAAAATCAATAAGCCTTAGACGGTATTTTTTAATGCCTCGTGCTGTTTTCTGGCAAGGCAGCATTCCAAGAGAATAAACGTGGGTCAGCAAGTCGAACTTTTTACAGATGGAGGCAGCCGCGGCAATCCCGGACCGGCGGCTGCAGCTTTTATTTTGAAAGATGAAAACGGACGCTCCATTTTGGCCCGCGGTCTGTTTCTCGGGCAAACCACCAATAATATTGCGGAATATACCGCTGTCAAGGAAGGTTTGACAGCCGCACAACAGCAGGGGGCTCGATCGATACGCCTGTTTAGCGACAGCCAGCTGCTGGTGCGGCAGTTGAACGGCCAGTATAAGGTCAGAAGCAGCAATCTGCGTTCTCTTTATGGCGATTGTATGAATTTGCTGAAGTCTTTTGATTCATGGCAGGTTAATTATATTCCGCGAGAGAGAAATACCGAAGCTGATACTCTTGTCAATCGGGCAATGGACCAAAAAGGCGATGTGAATGCCATAGCGCAAAGGCCTAATCCGAAAGGCAAAACGCTGCGTTTGGGCATCCTGCTGAGCGGGGGGGGACGCACAATGGTCAACATTCAGGATCAAATCAAAGCCGGCTGTCTGAATGCTCAAATCGTTTTGGTAATCAGTTCTCGATCTGATGTTGCTGGCAATGAACGGGCGAGGCAAATCGGTCTGGAACCGGTGATCATCCGAAAAAAAGATTATCCGGATATCGCAGATTTCAGTTGTCGTATTGCCGAAGAACTCGATAAAGCAAATGTGGATTTGGTCATTCAGGCCGGCTGGCTGTGCCTGTGGCAAATACCCCCGCAGTATGAAAACCGCGTGATGAATATCCACCCGGCGCTTCTGCCGGCCTTTGGCGGCAAAGGAATGTGGGGCCATCATGTGCATCAAGCAGTCTTGAAGGCTGGCTGCAAAGTGTCCGGCTGCACCGTGCATTTCTGTACCAATGAGTATGATGCCGGCCCGATTATCATTCAGCGGGTCTGTGAGGTCAAAGACGACGATGACGCAGATTCTTTAGCAGCACGCGTCTTTGAACAGGAATGCATCGCATACCCCGAAGCGATCCGATTATTCTCCGAAGGGCGGCTCAAAATTATCGATGGAGTGGTAAAAAGAAACGGCTGAGTTTGCATCCGCCGTCTGACTATTTGCAGGACGACTCTCTCTGAAGCTTTTATTAGGCTTTTTTATTTGCCGTCCCAGAGATAGAGCAGCCGCGGAGCAGCCAGTTTTTCAAGAATTTCTGATTCGAGGTTAATCCGGTTTCTGCTTTGTGCCCCGAGCATTGACCAGAGCGAAAAGACTTCCTGATAGGTTACAACCTGTGCATTGGAAATATTTGCCATCTGCTGGGCCTTTTCAACAGCAGCATCAAAATAGCCGATATCGTCGATCAGCTTCTTTTCATAGGCTTCCGGTGCTGTAAAAATACTGCCGTCGGCTAACCGCCGGATGGCATCTTTGGTGAGCACATCCTTTCGCCCTTCGGCGACCAAGTCTACAAATCGCTCATAAGCGGGTGTTATGACTTTTTCGGTCAGATATTGTTTTTCCTCTTCGGTGGTTTCGCTAAACATACTGGGCCAGTCTTTTCGCTGACCGCTTTTGAGGGTTACAGGATTGATGCCAAGTTTCTCTTCCAGCAGTCCTTTGATGACCAAATGGTTCATAATTACCCCGATTGAGCCGGTAATAACCGTAGGTTCAGCCATAATCTGATCGCAGGCGACGGCTGAATAATAACCGCCCGATGCCGCCACAGACTGCATAAAACCAAGCACCGGCTTTCCGGTGTTCTGTTTAAAGCGGCGGATGTAATAATGAATCTGATCGCTGGATGATACGGCCCCGCCAGGGCTGTCAATCAGGACAATCAGCCCTTTAACAGCATTATCTTCTTCGGCGGTTTTAAGCTGCCGTCTGACCCACTCGCTCATTGAATCGTCAATAATTCCCTTGATGCTGATTACAGCAATTTTTTTGGTGCGGGCTCCGTCGATTATTGTTTTTTCAACGACTCCTTCGTCGCTGCTTGAAACACCTCCCACAAGAACGGCCCCCATACCAATCATGGCTAGGAGCATAATCCCGTTGGCCAGAAGCGATAGGGTAATAACGATGCCCCAGAAGATTTTCCAGCCGGTCCCTTTTTTCTTGGGAGCCGGTTCATAAACCATATTGCTAAAGTCCGGAATATTGCAGGCCGGAGGCAGACTCGAAGACAGCTGCTCTGTTGGCGATTGCTGGGACGAATTGGAGTTAGATTCCATCTTTTTTGCCTTTCGTATTTATCAATTATATGTTTCCTAATTATACGCAGATATGTTTGGGCTGTCAATCAAAGCTTGACAGGCGACATTATAACACCATAATAGGGCATACGAATCACAATATAATCAATATACTATATCGCAAAAATGGTTTTCCCTAAGAAAGAAAAAAAACAAAAACACAAACGAAATATTGTACTGGATTGGCTGGGATATGCGGCTGTACGGATTATTCTTTGTATCCTATATTTGTTTCCGGTACGATGGAATTTACAGTTTGCCTGCTTTCTCGGCCGGCTGATGTGGAAGCATTACAAGCGCGGCCGGATTCGGGCGTTGGAAAATCTGCGGGCCAGTTTTCCTGATAAGGAGGACGGATGGCTGGAAGAAGTGGGCCGCCGCTCATTTGAGCATATTGTGATGCTGGTTATAGATTTGCTGTTTACCCCCCGGCTTGTACGAAAAGACAATTGGCGTCAATATGCCCGTGTCATTAATATTGAGCGTGCCAAATGGATGATGCGGGAAGGCAAGGGGCTTTTGATGCTGACAGGCCATTACGGCAACTTTGAGATTATGGGGTATGCCCTCAGTGTCTTCGGCTTTAATGTTTACAGCATTGCCCGCCCGCTGGATAATCCATTTATCAACAATTATCTTTACGGCGTGCGCCAGAGGTCAGGCCAAAAAATTATCGATAAAAAAGGTGCCGCCGACCAGATGGTTGAACTGGCCGAGCAGGGAGCAACGCTGTGTTTTATTGCTGACCAGGATGCAGGCAAAAAGGGAATCTTTGTCGATTTTTTCGGCCGCAAGGCCAGCGCCTACAAAAGCATCGGATTGCTGGCCATGCAGTATCGTATGCCGATTGTAGTAGGGGTGTGCCGGCAGATACCCGGCCAATTCTTTTTTGAAGCCGAAGTAGGACGGATTATTATGCCCGACGAATGGCAGGACAGAGACAATCCTCTCCAGTGGATTACGCAGGAATATACTGCCGAACTTGAAAAGTTGATTCGCAAAGATCCTGCCCAGTACTGGTGGCTTCACCGGCGGTGGAAAACCCGCCCCAAAGAAGAGCGGCAATGATTGCATCCAAAGCATTTCTTGACACGTTGCCGATTGAACTATATCATGGCGTTTGCACTATAAACCCTCGCATGGAGTACAAATATGACCAGACAGGAAAAAAGCTGGGAAAAACGTCTTAGCGGCCCGGCGGATCCGTTGGCAGCCGATTTTGTGGAATCCCTTTCATACGATCGGCGGCTCTACAAATATGATATTGCCGGTTCAATTGCCCATGCTGAAATGCTGGCCGAACAGAAAATTATCACCAAATCGGAAGCCGCAGATATCAAAAAGGGATTATTGGAGATCGGTGAGGAAATAAGCGCCGGTCGATTTACCTTCGATAAAACCCAAGAAGATATCCATATGGCCATTGAATCGGCGCTGGTGGCTAAAATCGGCGATGCAGGCAAAAAACTGCATACCGGCCGCAGCCGCAATGATCAGGTTGCTGTTGATATCCGCCTTTGGATGCGGGATGAGATTGAAATCCTGCAGACACGCATTACCCGGCTGCAGGCTGCTTTTGTGCGCCTGTCGGAAAAATATACAGACGCGGTGATGCCCGCCTATACGCATCTGCAGAGAGCCCAGCCGGCAACGATTGCCTCCTATCTGCTGAGTTTTGTTGAAATGCTTGCACGCGACTGGAGCCGGCTGAAGGACTGCCGCGACCGGCTGAATGTCTGTCCCTTAGGCAGCGGGGCGGTAGCCGGTTCAACCCTGCCGCTGAATCGTGAAATGACGGCAGAAAATCTCGGCTTCAGGGACATCACATACAACAGCATGGATGCCGTATCCGACAGAGATTTCTGTGCAGAATTTATTTTCTGCTGTTCGCTGATTGCGGCGCACTTGTCCCGCTTGGCCGAAGACTGGATTATTTATACCTCATCAGAGTTCTCTTTTATTCGCACAGATGACGCCTACTGCACCAGTTCGAGTATGATGCCGCAAAAGCGCAATCCGGATATGCTGGAGCTGATTCGCGGCAAAACGGGAACGATTTATGGAGCGCTGATGGCGATGCTGACAATCCTTAAAGCCCAGCCGTCTGCGTATAACCGGGATTTGCAGGAAGACAAGATTCATGTTTTTGCTGCTGCAGACACCACAGATGCCTGCCTGCAGATGGCCGCCGCTATTGTCAGTCATACAGCGTTCAATACCAAGCGCATAACCGACAGCTTGGATGAGGGTTTTCTGGATGCAACGGCTCTGGCCGAATATGTGGTACGCAAAGGGATTCCTTTCCGGCAGGCACATGGCATTGTCGGCAGTTTGGTTGCCCAATGCGAAAAAGAGGGCAAAAAGAAGCTGGCGGAGTTGTCCATCGAGCAATTCCAAGCTGCCTGCGACAAAATTGATTTGGATGTTTTCAATACACTGAATCCGAAAGGCGTTTGCCAATCCTACCAAACTGCCGGTTCTGCCGGTCCCGAAGCGGCTAAAGCGCAAATTGCATATTGGAAAAACAAGCTGAAGGAACAGTAGAAGAGGGTTTGAAAACCGCCAATCCCAACGAATTGATGAGCAATAAGGAAGATATCATAACAGCTTGGTTTGCTGAACAATCCAAAGCCGATGCCCATCGGTTTCCCATAGGCATTGGGGATGATATGGCACAGGTCCGGGTGGGTGAAGATGGAACTGTCCTTATCACAACGGATATGCTGCTGGATGGTGTTCATTTTGACTTGTGCCGCTGCTCCCTGCGCCAAGCCGGCTATAAGGCAATGGCTTGCAGCTTAAGCGATTGTGCCGCGATGGCAACGGTGCCGCTTTGTGCAGTGGCAGCGGCAGCATTGCCGCCTGATTTTGGACAGGCCGAATTAAAGGAACTGTACACGGGATTAACACAAGCGGGACGCGCGTATGACTGCGAACTGATTGGCGGAGACATCACCAAGTGGCGGAGCAAAGAAAGCCGATTTGCGATTAATGTAGCCATGATAAGCAGACCCAGCGGCTTTCATCCGCCGGTGCGGCGTAATGGGGCAAAACCGGGTGATTATATCTGTGTTACGGGTTCGCTGGGGGGGTCCTTAGCCGGCAAACATCTGTATTTTACCCCTCGTGTTAATGAGGCCCTTCAGATTACTGAAAAGGCAGTTATCCATTCTATGATGGATATAACGGATGGATTAAGCACAGATTTGAACCGCATCTGCAAGCAAAGCAGGGTGGGTGCAATTGTTGAGGCAGCAAATATTCCTGTTTCCAAAGCGGCTCAAAAGACCTCCAATCCTCTGGAGGCCGCCCTGCATGACGGGGAAGATTTCGAACTGCTTTTTACCTTAGCGCCTGAAGAATTTCAGAAACTCCCCTCTATACCGGCAGTTCCTATTGTCAAAATAGGCACAATCACGGACTCGGGCCGGTTGGAAATGAAATATGCCGATGGAAAGGTTGTTGTGTTAACCCCAAGAGGGTACGATCACTTATAACGCTTTGCATGATGTCAAAAGGCCCCATCGAGTTTATAACACACAATGCCGCCGAAACGATTGCATTCGGACGCCGAATCGGCGCCGGATTGCGAGGCGGTGAGATTATCGCCCTTGTCGGAGACCTCGGAACAGGCAAGACCCATTTGGTAAAAGGCATTGTCCTTGGCTTGGATGCCTCAGATGCAGGGGAAGTGACCAGCCCGACATTCGTTCTTGTTCATGAGTATCTTGGATGCGGCGGGGCGAAAACCATCTATCATATCGATGCCTATCGGATTGAATCGACGGCTGAATTTGAGGCGCTGGGATTTGATGAATATTGCAGACCTGATACGATTGTGCTGGTCGAATGGGCCGATAAGGTTCTATCGGCATTAAACGGATATGATGTTATCCAATTGCGGCTGGAGCATATCGGCAAAAGCAAACGAAGAATTTCTGTTTACAATCCGCCGGATTTTCTCTCGGCAAAATAATAACGAATCGGGCTCGAAGTTATTCTGCTTGGAGGGGGCACTCTCTTCGAGATTTACCTGCTAAATTCTTAAATTGTCGAATGATTTTTGTCTCTGAACAGGTTTTTTGCAGGCTGCTTTGCTGTTGGTTTACAATCCATTATTCAATCCCCAAGATTGCTGCATAATGGGCCTATTTATCGGTTCTTCTTTATATTTTAGGCTGTGTGTAATCGGTATGAATATTTTTTGATTTTTTTGCCCTGCATAGTTGCCACTTGTCCTTTTTATTTATTAAGTTTTCTTTGGATAAAGTTGGAAGTTCTTTGACAAGCGAATATCGGCCTGGCGACCTATTGAGAGATAGCAGAGCACAGAGAGTGCCTCAGGTATCCGCTCCTACGTGTGGAAGCAAACCGTTAACGAAACGCAAAAACAATAATGTATTTCAGACAAGCACAAACAAAGAAAGGGTACGAAAATGAGAAAGAACAAAGGTTTTACACTGGTTGAAATTCTGATTGTTGTGGTCATTCTGGGTATCTTGGCAGCGATTGTGATACCTCAGTTCAGCGATGCCAGCACACAGTCGAAGGTCAGCAGCGCCAAGAGCAGCCTGCAGACCCTGCGGTCACAGATTTCCCTGTATAAGATTCAGCACAACGATAATCCTCCTGCTTTAGACACCTTTGCCGCTCAAATGACGGGCAAAACAGATATTGATGGTGCGGCCGGAACACAGTATGGCCCCTATATGCAGGCGGTTCCCAAGAATCCCTTCAATGACAGCGACACACTGGCTGCTGCAGATGGTGCCACCGTCGGCTGGGTCTATGACGAGACAACCGGGATTATCAAACTGGGCGGCCAAGGCGCCACAGACCTGAATGGTGATGGTGATACAGCTGATACAGGTGAAACCCATATTGACTGGTAAGTCTTAAGATGTTTCTAACAGCCGGCCGGCTCCTGGTTTTCCGGGGGGCAGGCCGGCTTTCTTTGTTAATACAGGGAATTGCCAAGAAGACGGTAAGCAAATTTTGAATGGCTGGAAAAATTGTCAGGACGAGTTCGCTGAAGATGGGAAAGGACCGAACAATGAAAGCCGGTAAGGAAAATCCAAGAAAACTAACAAAGCTGGATCGGTGTGTTCTGATTGGATTGGTTGGGACAGCCGTTTTTCTATTTGTGCCTTCTTTGATTCAGGCCGGACAGGAAAAAAAACTGTCAAAAATGGTCGATCGTTTACAGATAATCCGCTCCCAGATCTCCCTGTATAAAGCCGACCATAATGGTCTTCTGCCCGGTCAAAGTGCTCCCGGCCAGAGCATCTGTCCGGAAGATATTCCGTTGGCAATGATGCAGTCCCGTCCCAATGGCAGCGGGCCTTATCTGCGGCAGATTCCGGAAAATCCTTATTTGGCGGAAACCGGCAGAGGCACAATGATTACTTGTGTAAATGATCCGAATGCCCAGCCAACGGGTGCAGAAGGCACGGGTTGGTGGTTTAATGCTGCCACAGGACAGTGGAAGGCCTGCGATTCAGAATTTCATGCAAATTATTAGGCTTGTGTCAATTAAATTATCGTTTTTTCCTTAACCGCAGAGACACCGGTAGATAGTTATTTATGATGATGTACGGCAAAACCAAAGGTTTTACGCTTTTGGAAGCAACCATGGCGATGGTTATTGTAGCCATTGCTGCGGCGGGAGTCTTGCTACCGTTTGCCCAAGCAGCATCGGTCCATGCCGAGGCGGCTCGACAAACAATGGCTGCCAATCTGGCTTCGGAAATGATGGAGATAATAGCGGCCAGCCCTTATGACACTATTATGGATTATAACGGTCAGATAGAAAATCCCGGTCAACTGAAGGATTCAGAGGGCAATTATCATACCGGATCGGCCTACGAGGGATTTGGCCGTTCGGTATTGTGTCAGCCCGTTGTTGTCGGGTCTGTAAATCTTGCCAAAGTGACCGTTGTGGTTACATACCGGAATGCTCCTGTAACGCGTATAACAACATTGATCGGCAATCACAGATAATCCGTTGTGTCAATGAGATTACTCGAATGAAAAGACGTATGCATCAATATGGGTTTACTTTAGTAGAGCTGATTATTGCACTGATGATTGCCTCGGTGGTTATGGCCGCGGTAGTAACGCTGGCTAATGCAGCAGTCAATGCCAATCAGGCCACTGATCTGATGGGGCGTGAGCAGGCACAGCTTCGGCTGGTGTTGATACGTTTGACAGATTTGATACGGCGAGCCAATCAGGTGACCGCTGCGGATATTGATAGTTTCCAGCTTTGGCATGATAACAATGCTGATGGACTGAAAACAGCGGATGAACTGACTCAAATATCCCGGGGAACCGGCGGCAATACACTTCAAATCGACAGCATCGACAGCAGCGAGGTGTACACCCAATGCCGAAACATCAGTTTTGACTACGATAGTGCGGCACCTCAAACCCGCAAGGTAACTATTTGGTTTGATATAACGGCTGCCGGCCAAAGTCAGCGTTATAGTATCGTCGCCCGCCTGCGGGCTTCAGACGAACATCAGAAACTATAACGGGTCTGCTTCGAAAAATATGACGTTTTTTGTTCAGAATGGATGAGATGAAAAGCTATAAGCGAAGATTTAGTTCACAACGGGGCATGGCTATGCTGGCTGTGCTCTTTGTGGTGATAATGATAGCGATTGTTACTTCGGATTTTATCGCACGCTCTGATGCATCACTGGCTTCAGGCAGGAATTTATGTATCCGCAACGAGGTTGACTATGCCGCTTGGGGCGCTTTGGAAGCCGCTTGGGCTTTGATGCAGGATCCCAATGTGCGCGCTGCATTGCCTTATTCGGCTGTTGCCCAGCAGCTTGATGATACATCACAGATCTACTATGAGCTGTCTATTGAGTGCTGCGGGGCAGATCCCAATTTGTATCCGGTTGAATGCCGTGCCTATAAGCGTGTTAATGCCGACATAAAAGCCCGGAGTGTCCAGAGTGTCCTGAAAGCTGACCTTAAGGTTGATCCCAACAGTATGCAAATCTGGTACGCTTCAATCCGCCGGCAGTAATGTCCGATAATCTTTGGCTGTTTTGGAAGGGCATTGCAGCATAGCCCCATTATGTCATTTTGCAGGCGGAATCTGGAGATTCGTCTTTTTAGCGATTAAGCGAGGTTGCCAAGGTGACGACAATACATCGGGATTAATGTCGGCTCCCAACAGAACCAGAAAAAACGAGTATGAAAAAGGCAATAACACAACAAAACAGGCTGACAGCAGCGGGATTTACGCTTATTGAGCTGATTCTTATAATGGTGATTATCGGAATTGCAGCTCTGATAGCCATTCCCACAATATCCAGCGCGGCGGATGTGCAGGTTCGCAGTGCTGCCAACCGTCTGGCAGCCGACTTAGACTATGCCAAGGGATTGGCCATTACGCATCAGCGTCTTTGTGCGGTCGTTTTTTATCCCAACAGCGAGTCGTATGATATCCGCTGGACAGACACGGATGAAATTGTAGAGCATCCAACGCAGCCCGGCAGAAACTTTGTGGTCAATTTTGTCTCAGAGGGCATTCTGAAACGCGTCAATCTGGACAGCACGAACTTGGACTCCAATACAATTACTTTTGACTATCTCGGAAGTCCTTATAACGGAAAGGGAACAGGTCAGCCGCTCAACAGCGGCCGTATTACCCTGAAAGCGGATGCATTTACCCTGTATGTAGATGTAGAGCCGGTTACCGGTTATGTAACGATTAACGATTCCTGATTGCTGGCAGAAATGCGGGTTCAACAGATGCTTCAAAACTGGCTAAAACCGAAGTCGCTTCCGATTGGTCTGGATGTTGGACATTCCATGATCAAGATGATTCAGCTTTGCTGCAAAGATGGTTACATCAGTGTCGAAGCAGCCGAAGAAGAAATGCTGGATCGGACGCTTGCTCCGGATTCCGATGAATGGCGCCGGCATACGGCTGATTTGATAACCGCAATGTACCGGCGGGGCGGATTCCGCGGCCGAAAGGTGGTATCCTGTCTGCCCGGGGATGCAGTGAAAATCAAAAGTCTGCGGCTTGATACGGTTGAACCTGAAGAAATTGAAAAAATTATGCATACGGAAGTATCTCGGCGTTTCGGACTTGACCCCCAACGCGATGAGATACGCTATATGGTGGCCGGCAATGCCTATCAAGGCGAAGAAATTAAAAATGAGGTTATCTTCTTCGGCATTGAAAGCCGGCAGGTAACTAACCATATAATGCTGTTGGAAGAAGCAGACCTTGTTCCTATCTCGCTGGATACAGTTCCCTGTGCTTTGTTCCGCTGCTTTCAGGCAACTCTGCGGCGGCGGGAAGATCAGGATTTGGTCAGCGTTTTTGTGGACTTGGGTTCACAATATACAACGGTGATTATCGGCAAAGGGCAGGAAATTGCCTTTGTCAAGCAGATACCGATTGCCGGCAATGCCTTAAACGAACAGGTCGCATTGCGGCTGGGGATCTCATTGGAAGAAGCGGCTGCTGTGCGGGCTCGTCTTCGCAGTTCAGATGATCAGCAGAAAGATCCCGAAACGAGGCGGGCGGTTATTGATGCAATGAGCACCTCCATTGAAATGCTGGCTCACGAAATTTCCCTGTGCTTCCGCTATTATGCTGTAACCTTTCGCGGACGCCGGCCGGCTGAAGCAGCGTTTGCCGGAGGCGAGGCCTATGAATCCGCTCTGATTGATGCCCTGCAGCGGCATTTAGGGGTAGAGATTCGGATTGCCGAACCTCTGCGCGGTTATGATCTAAGCCGTGCTAAGTTTGACCGCCGGCGCAATCCTCAGATGTGTGAATGGGCCATCGCAGTCGGGCTGGCCCTGAAGGGGATGGAATTGAATCAATCACGGCAGTATGCAGCGCAGGAGACGGAAGTGTCTGTATGAAAGAAATTGATTTCATCCCGGAATGGTACAAAGCCGATCGCCGGCGCAGGCAGAGGTATATTCAACAGCGTACTCTGCTGGGCATTATATTTGCCGTTATGGTGGTTTGGAGTTTTGTTATGGGCCAGCATGTCAAGCGGGTACAAGCCGAGATGAACAGTGTTCAGACTGCTTTCGAGCTGGGTAAAGCACGGGTTGAACAAGTCCATGAATTGGAACAGCAGATTGCTGTAATGGAACAAAAGACGCAGCTGCTTGGGTATATTGCTCCGCGAACAAAAATTTCGGCTCTGATGGGAGAGATTTCCTATCTGGCAGGCAGCAATATCCTTCTAAGCCGGCTGTGCTTCCAGAACGAGCCGCTGCAGTCTCCAAAATCTGTTGTCCAGCATTCAGCAGCTGTGGTGCAGACTGCGGCCGCCGCGAGCAGCCAATCCTGGGAGCGTCAGCAGGTGCCGCTGCGGATAAAAACAACGCTGACTGGAATTGCTGCTTCGGGTGCGGATGCAGCCGGACTGATATCTTCTCTTGAGAAGTCTGATTATTTTGAGCAAGTTGTCCCCGTTTTTACCCGGGCAAAAAAGGTGGGGGATACTGAAGTAATTGAGTTTGAAATCCGATGTTATGTGGCGGATTACAGGATACAGCAGTAAAAAAACGATCTATGAAAAATCTGGATAAACAGCAAACAGCCATACTGATTCTGGCCGCAATAGTGATTGCCGGCTTTGCGGGCTTTCGCTATGTCCCCCTTGTCCGGCAGAAATACGCCCTTAACGTGCAGGTCAAAATGCAGAAACAAACAATCGAACAGATTGCGGCATCCAGTGCATTGCTGCCGGAACTCAAACAGCAGCATAAACTCATGACCGAGCGGCTGGAAGCATTCGGCCGGAAGATTCCTGAAGGACGCAATTTTGCAAATTTATGGCAGCAAATTGCGGATATGATGAATGCATGCCGGCTGACAGATCAGGTTGTTCAGCCCGGGGCTGAATTAACCTCCGAGACCGTGTGCTGCATCCCTTTGACCATCGAATGCAAAGGCACCGCAGAACAGATGTTTGCATTTTTCCAGTCTCTGGAAAATATGGATCGTCTGATACGGATGGATGAAGTCCGGTTTGAAAATGACGGCAATTACAGCGGAATAGTTAAACTGACAGCCAAGGCCAGCGTGTACTATCAGCCTTCGGCTGTCCGCAGCGGCTGAAATACTATGAATCGAAAAACACCCAGTCTTGCAAGAAAAATACAGACTCCCGCCAGTCTGCAGAACATCAGTCCCAAGATGATGGTAATGGTTGTTTTGCTGGCTGTGATGGGAATATTGTGGGGACGCGTACTGCTGGGCGGTAAAAAAGGTCCTGCCGTCGCTGAAGCTCAGCAAGCAGCCGTATCTGCCGCCGAATTACAAAGCGTTCAGTCTGCCCCGGCCATTCGCATCAATCCTGTGGAATTGCCTTGCCGACTCGGTCGAAATGACCAGTTAACAAATGATCTTTTCAGTCGGAAGGGCTTTTTATCGGCTGGTGCCCAAAGTTCGTCAAGGGACAGCACTGCAGATAAGCAGTCGCGGCTGGAGCGGCTGGCGGCCGCTCAGCTGACGCTTGAAGCGGTGGTGCGGCGGGAGGACGGAACGCCTTATCAGGCATTTGTTAACAGAAAAATCGTGACGGTTGGTGCAATGCTGACGGTCAACGAGGGACCTGACCAATATGTATTAACAGTGACGGATATTAAAGAAAACAGAGTAGAACTCGAGTGGAACACAGTTTCGGTTGTTTTGAAAATGACCGGAACCAGCAATCAGTAGAAAGGATGGTGTTTTATGTTGGCAAAACAGAATCGAACCGCAGGGAAAACAAAGCTTGCTGCGGCAGGAGTGTGGATCTTGACGGCAGCAGTGTTTGCTGCGCTGGCGGCTGCGGAAGAACCGGCTGCTGCTCCGGAAGAAGCGGCTGTTGTTCAGCAGGGTGTGATGGGCCAGTCAATTCAGACAATTACTTTTAAAAAGGATATGCCCATTCGCGATGCGCTGGCAATGCTGGCGCAGATGTATCAGAAAAACATTGTGCCATCGGCTGCAGTGGACGGCATAGTTACTGTCAGCAATCTGTACGATGTGACATTTGAGGAAGCCCTTCAGGCGATACTGGGCACGCATAAGTATGAAATCAAAGGCAACTTCATCAAGGTTTACACCAACCAGGAGTTTATGCAGGATAAAACCCGCTTTGAGCATGCAATTATAGCCCTGCATTATATCAACTCCGAAGAAGCCAGAAAGCTGGCCGAACCTCTGTTGAGTGAATTCGGCAAACTGGGCGTTACCACAGCGGCACCTGCCGAAATGCAGGCCGGCAAAGGCGGGGATACGTTGGCCGTGCATGATCGGCTGGTGGTTTCAGATTATCCCGAAAATATCCAGAAAATCCGGGACATTCTGGCAGAAGTCGATGTTGAACCTCTTCAAGTGTTGCTCGAAGTAACGGTGATGGAAGCGACGCTGACGGATGATACCAAGTTTGGTCTGGATTGGAAAAACATCAGCGACACCTCTATCAGTCTGGGCGGCAAAGGATTTATTCAGAGTGGTTTTACCCCTTCCACATCCGATACCGGCGGATTAAGTGTGGGTGTAACCTTTGATAATATTTCAGCGCTGATTACAGCGATTGAAACGGTCTCGGATATAACTATTATGGCCAATCCTAAGATATTGGCTCTTAACAAGCAGACCGGTAAGATTATCATTGGTAATCAAGACGGCTACCTGTCGTTAACCAATGTTGCTGAAGGCGGGACGTCAACCCAGCAGGTTGAATTTCTCGAAAGCGGTACAGTTCTTGAATACCGTCCTTTCATCGGCCGCGACGGAATGATTCGAATGGAAATTCATCCTGAGCAAAGCAGCGGTGAAATAAAGGTGATTGGCGGTGCAACACTGCCTAAAAAATCCACCACGGAAGTTATCACCAATGTAATGGTTCAGGATGGCCAGACGATAGTGCTCGGCGGTCTGTTTAAGGAACAAACCACACAATCGCATTCGCAAGTGCCTGTGCTGGGTGATATTCCTGTGGTGGGTGAATTGTTCCGGGGCATCAATGACAAATCTGAACGGGTCGAGCTGATAGTCCTGATTACCCCTCACATCATCAACACGCCTAAGGAAGCCGATGGAGCTGACCGGCTTGAAGATGTGATGCGTCTGGCTCATAACGCGCGCCAGAATCTTTACTGGATGAGCCGTGCCAAGATAGAGGAAGACCGGTATGCCAAAGCCGTCAAGCTTTATGCCGAAGGCCAGCCCGAAGCGGCTCTGGCTATGCTTGATCATCCTTATGCTATTAATCGCAACTATTTGGATGAAGTGCGTCTTAAAGAACGCATTATCCGCGAGACCCAGCCGGACAAGGTCAATCAGATTGAACGGATAATGCTGCGTAAAATAGAGAACGAAGAATCAGGCAAATGGTTCCGCAGATAACCTATGCGCTGCGGCCGGATTCCGGCGGGGCGGTTGTCCGCACCGTCGGAATCTGTGTTGTCTTTTAGGAAATTAGGCAGGGAGTCTATTATGGAAACAGGAAAGACAGTAGGAAAGTTGATGCTGTGGGCGGTTGGAATGCTGGTGTGTGCTGCCGGATGCGCCCCGAGCCATCAGCAGAACAAACAGGCGATGACGCAGCGTTGGGAGCAGACCTCGGCTCAGGCCAATATTCCGCAGGCAGAAGAACTCATAAGCCGGGGGCAGCTTGATAAAGCTCGTAAAATCTTAAATGCCTGTCTTGACGTTTCTTCACCGCAGCCAGCGGTCTATTTTCTGATGGGGCAGATAGATATGATGGAAGGCCGCACCGAACAAGCCCGTCAAAATCTGCAACAGGCTGTTCAGCTGGATCCGGAGCTTGATAAAGGATGGTATTTCCTTGGAACGCTGGCGGTTTTGGATAAGGATTATGTCAAGGCAATGGAATACACGCAAAAAGCGCTGGATTTGCAGCCGGCCAACACGGACTACATCCTTACCCTCGCTGATATCTGCATCGAAGGCGGCCGTATCGAGCAGGCCGAAAAGATTCTCGATCAGGGACTTAAACTGCAGTCCGGCAATCTGGATCTGATGCTGGCCAAAGCACGTCTGCTCCAGCAGTCCGGCCTGCGGACACAGGCGCTTTTGCTGTATGAGCAGGCCCTGCTGATGCATGGTGCTGTTGCAGCGATTCTGGAACCCTGCGCTTATGCTTATTTGGCCGAAGGACAATGGCAGCAGGCGGCGGACAAATTCGAACAGCTTCTGCCGCTGTATAAACAGGATTTGGACCGATACAATACGACGATGCGTTCGCTGGCGCTAGCGCTGTTCAATGCCGGCCGCTATGGTCAAGCTCTTGTTTATTATGATAAGCTGTCTGTGGTGTATCGTCAAGATGCCGATATCTGGCTGATGATGGCGCATTCGGCAATGGGTGTGGATGATGCGAAACGTGCCCTGCAATGTGCCCAGCAGGCCCTTAAATACCATCCTTCTTGGGCGAGTGCTTATGCCGTAAGCGGTTGCGCCCGGTACTTCCTTGGCGAGTATGAACAAGCTGTCCAAGACTATGCCAAGATCATCAATCACGAAGAATTGGGTGCATTTGCATGGTTTATGACCGGCCGTTGCTATCAGCAGCTGGGGCAGCCAATTCAGGCCAACGCCGCTTATGAGCGTGCGGAAACAATAAATCCGAATAATGAATTGATTAAATCATTTTTGAAAAGAACACTGAAGTCCTTGTAAGGGTGCATCGTGTCTATGAAAAAGGACCAATTCATCTGGATAGCTGCTTCTGCTGCAGGGCTGGCAGCCGGCGGCGCCGCAATCCTTGCCGCTGTGCTGTCGGGCAGCGTATCAGTGATTCTGCTGGCAATAGTCTGGCTGTCCATCGCTTTGACCGGCGGAATGCTCCTGCATCATATCCATCAGCTCAAAGCGTTGGAGCGGGTGTTTCGGGTGGGTTCGCAGATGAAGATTCCGTTTGAGATTGTTCCCGGATCGGTGCTGGGTGATATAGCCAATGCAGCCAATTGCCTGCTGGATGAGACGCATCAGAAGATTCGGCAGATGCAGGATGAAAACCGCGATCTTATGCTGCAAATGCAGCTGCTGCGGCGGCGCAAAAGCGGCATCGAAGCGGTACTGAACAGCATTCAAGATGGTGTTCTTGTAACCGATGACAAAGATCGTGTTCTGCTGGCCAATCCGGCCGCTCAAAACCTTTTGAGTTTTGAATTTAATAAAGACAATGCGTGTCTGATTCAGGATGCGGTGAATTGGCCGGAATTGGTTCAATTGATTGTCAAAAGCCGCCAAAGCAAAATCCCGCATGTGCGGCATGAATTGAGCCGTCAGAAGGATGGCCGGCCGGTGACCTTTGATTCGGTACTGTCCTGTGTGGAAGATGATGTAGGTAATGTCCTTCAGATTGTAACAGTGCTCCATGATATCACGCGGGAAAAAGAAATCTCCCAAATGAAAAACGACTTTGTCAGTCATGTTTCGCATGAGCTTAAAACGCCTCTGGCCTCAATCAATGCCTATGCTGAAATGCTGGTAGATGGAGAAGCACAGGATGCCGAAACGATGCGTCAATTCTGTTCGGTGATTCAGGGGCAGGCACAGCGTCTCAGTCGGCTGATTGAAGATATATTGAACATTTCACGCATCGAGTCCGGTCTGGTTAAGGTCAGCCGCCAGAACCATAGTATGGCGCTGGTGATACAGGATGCAGTCGATATGATTGTCAGCTATGCGCAGGAAAAGAATATATCCGTAGAGGCACCGGCTCCCATTCTGTATGATCAGGTTTACATCGATCGCGATATGATATCGCAGGTTATTATCAATCTGCTCAGCAATGCTGTCAAATACACACCCTCTGGAGGTCAGATTGCCATTCGTTCCGAAATAAATGAACTTGATGGAACGATTACTGTTACCGTTACAGACACAGGGGTCGGCATTCCCGAAAAAGACCTTCCCTATGTATTTGACAAATTTTATCGGGTAGAAGCAAATAACAAATATGCTAAGGGAACCGGATTGGGATTGAATCTGGTCAAGCAGATAGTCGAATCCGTGCACGGCGGATCTGTTTTTGCATCCAGTACACCCGGAAAAGGAAGCACCTTTGGATTTATTCTGCCTCTGGCTAAAGCGGCGGCTGCCCAGATGGTCTCATAAGCAAAACCAGTTGAAATAATAAGCCGAATGGAGCGAAATTTATGGAAAAGAAAAAAGCGCTGATTGTAGATGATGAGTTTCATATCGTTCAAGTGGTTGCTATTAAGCTCCGAAATAACGGTTTCGATGTCGCAACTGCTGAAAACGGCAGTCAGGCCTATGATTTGGCCTGCCAAACTAAACCTGATATTATTGTAACGGATTATCAGATGCCGATCATGAACGGACTGGAGTTGATCGAGAAGCTTCGTCAAAATCCGCAAACTGCTGCTATTCCCGTTATTATGCTTACAGCAAGGGGATTTTCAATCGAAGATCGGCTTCAGGAACAGCTTCGGGTCTCAGCATGCCTGAGCAAGCCGTTCAGTCCACGGGAAGTTCTGGGAATAATTGAGGAAGTGCTCAAAGGACAGAATGTGGCGGTTTGAAAAATCTGCCATTTCAACAGAGGAAAAAATTCTGCTATGACACACAACGCGAGTTCACAAGCCCTGACAGATGAAAAAATCTATCCGTTTCAATCTCTGGCCGATAAGCTCAATCGGCTGGATTTGAATCTGCTGCTGTATGATGCCGGCGGCCGGTGTGTGCTGCAAAGCAGCGCTGGGCGTTTTGAAAGTGATACGGAGGCCATTGCCGGCCAGATAGAATCGATGCAGACGGCACAGAACGGCCTCCTGCTTTCCGGCTGGCCTTCCGACAATTTGTTTGTCTGTCCGGTTTCGATTGAACCGGGGCTGACGGTCTTTCTGGCTGTGGATACGGGACCTGCCGGCTGCCGTAATGCTGTGTGCGAAAAACGCTATCTTGCCTGTATTGTGGAGGATTTCTGCAAACAGTTTCAGGATGCAGAGCGAATTCCGATGCAGCTTGAAAAAATCGGTACCGAGCTGTCACGGGCCTATGAAGAAATTATGCTGCTGTATCGGCTTGGCGCCAACATGAAAGTAACTCAGACGAATGCATCCTACCTGCAGATGGCCTGCGACCAGCTGACGCAGCTGGTGCATGTTGAGGGCATTGTTTTTTTTGTCGAGAAGAAAATTGACGGCCGCCGGCAGCTGGCACTTATCGCCGGTTCCGGAGTTATTTCGATAGAACCTTCGCAGGCCGATATTCTGCAGACGCGGCTGATCGCTGAACTCCAGCGGGGCAGAGAGGCCTTGGTTGACAGCGCTGAAGACAGCCCATTCAGATACGATTGGCCCCCGGCCGTACGAAATATTATAGCTGTACCGCTGGGCGATGCCGATAGAATGCTCGGTTTTATGGCGGCCACCAATATATTGGATAAACGCGATTTTGATACCACGGATATAAAGCTGTTTGGCTCAGTGGCCAATCAGTGCAGGGTCTTTATTGAAAATAACAGCTTATTTGAAGAACTCAAAGAGCTGTTTATCGGCTGCCTGAAAGCTCTGACCGGCAGCATCGATGCCAAAGACCAGTACACCCGCGGACATTCCGAGCGGGTGGCCTGTATTTCACGATGGATCGCCGAACGTCTGGCGCAGCATCGGCCTTTGTCCGACAAGCAGATTCATCATATTTATCTGGCCGGTCTGCTGCATGACATTGGCAAAATCGGCATTGGCGAATCAGTCCTGCGGAAGCGGGGGCGGCTGGATGACGATGAATTTGCCGTTATCCAATCGCATCCCCGTATTGGAGCATCCATTCTTTCGGGAATCCGCCAAATGGACGAAATTGTCCCCGGCGTTTTAGGCCATCATGAGCGAATGGATGGCAAAGGGTATCCGAACGGCCTGAAAGGCGATCAAATCCCCCTGATTGCTAAGATTATCAGTCTGGCCGATGCGTTCGATGCAATGACCTCCCGACGCGTTTATCGGGACGCAATGACCATCCAAAAAGCCCTGTCGGAGATAGAAAAAGGGATCGGCACGCAGTTTGATGAAGAAGTTGCCCGAGCCTTCCTCGAAAGCGATGTAGATAAGCTGTGGACTATTATTCAGGATGGTTTTATTGAGAGCTGGGACTACAGCAATTTTGAAGAATACGGCATTGAAGCGGTTGGAGCATTGATACGATGAAAATAGAATCGCAGAAGTACAACGATGTTGTTGTGCTGCAGCTTCAGGGAGAACTGACGGGGGATGCCCTCAAGCCCTTTGAGGACGAAGTCAGCAATGCCTTGGCTGCCCGCATTTCCGGTATTGTGCTGGATATGAGCAAAGTGGTGTTTATTGATAGCTGTGCTCTGGAATTTTTAACGGATTTGAACGATAAATGCCGCGAGCGGACGCGCCAGATGAAGATTGCCGGTCTTGATGAGACCTGTGCCAAGATACTTGAAATTACACGGCTTTTAAATCAGTTTGATACATATGGGGAACTGACCGAGGCTGTTAAAAGCTTTGTCTAAGGACGCAAGCATTAACGAATGAATACGACTGTGCAAACTCGATTGCCGCTTGGCCAGGTCCTGCTCAACAGGGGAGTCGTAACCCAAGAGCAGGTCGACCAGGCCCTGTCCCGCCAGCAGGTAATCGGCCACAGCAAGCTGCTGGGTGAACTGCTGGTCGAACTGGGATTCTGCACCGATAACCAGATATGCTCAGCGCTGGCAGAGGCCTATGGTGTCCCCTATGCTCAGCTGACGCCAAAACTGTGCGATCCGGCAATTGTAGAACTTCTGCCGCGTGATTTTCTTGAAGAACACGTCGTACTGCCTCTGTTCAAGGTCCATGACATGCTGACGGTAGCACTCAGCGAACCGTCCAATGTATTTGTTATCGAAGAGATCCAGCGGCTCAGCGGCTGCCGGGTTCAGATTGTTTGTGCCACTGCACGCGATATCCGGGCTACCCTGCAGAATTACCTGCCTGCTGCCAATGTATTTGTCATCGATGATATCATTGATGATGTGGCTCTGGAAGATTTCGCGATGATTGAAAACCTTCCGCAGGATATTGCCGATCTGGAAGAAGTAGCGGGTCAGTCGCCGGTCGTTAAACTGGTTAATTATCTGATATATACCGCTGTCCATGAAAATGCCAGTGATATCCATATTGAACCCGATGAGAAAAAGCTTCGGGTGCGCTACCGGGTAGATGGTCAGCTCTATGAAAAACTGCGTCCGCCTCATCAGATGCATGCGGCCATCGTGTCCCGCATTAAAATTATGGCAGAATTGGATATCGCCCAGCGTCGTCTGCCGCAGGACGGTTCTATCCATGTTCTGGTTCAGTCCAAGCCGGTTGATTTGCGCGTATCTGTAATGCCCGGTATTTATGGCGAAAAGGTTGTTATCCGCGTGATTGACTTCCGCAAGATGCTGACCAACCTCGAATCTCTCGGATTCGGATACGACAATCTTAAGCTCTTTAAGAAGGTTATCAGCCGCCCCAACGGCATCGTTCTGGTAACAGGTCCTACCGGCTCCGGAAAAAATACGACCTTGTATGCGGCTCTTTCAGAGCTGAACAGCGAACAGGTCAATATCTGCACAGTCGAAGATCCGGTGGAATGCAATATACACGGCATCAATCAATTTGAAGTACATGAGATGGCCGGGTTCACTTTTTCCAGTGCGCTGCGGAGTTTGCTGCGGCAGGACCCGGATGTCATTATGATTGGTGAAATCCGCGATCAGGATACAGCCAATATCGCCGTTCAGGCAGCCTTAACGGGCCATCTGGTGCTGTCTACCCTGCATACCAACGATGCCCCCGGTGCTATCACCCGCCTGATTGATTTGGGTGTGGCGCCGTATCTGGTTAGCGCATCGCTGGTAGCGGTATTGGCACAGCGGCTCGTGCGGAAAATCTGCCCCAACTGCAAAGAAGAATACGAGCCGGCCCACAGCATCCGCCGGACAGTCAAAGAATGGACAGGCCAAGATATTGTTTTTTATCGCGGGCTGGGCTGCAAGAAATGCCGCAATACCGGCTTTATCGGCAGGATTGCAATCCATGAGCTGTTTGTGCCGGATGACCGGATACTCGATATGATTACTCAAAATGTTCCGCTGAAAGCCCTGCGTGCGGCGGCTATTGAGAACGGGATGGTGCCGCTGCATATAGACGGAATCGAAAAAGTCAAAGCTGGCATAACAACAATTGATGAAATCCTGCGTGTAGCCAATGTGATGGATTAAAAAACGGTTCTTATGACAGTACAGGCAGTCGAAAAAGCACGAATGAAAAGCAAACAACTTCCTGCGGCAGAGACATCCGCAGCGGGCGGGACATTTTTCACCGGCAGACTGTCTAATCTGCCTGCACCGGCCTCGCATGTCCGAGCCAAACCGTCCGAACTGATGATGTTTACCACGCAGCTGTCGGTGATGCTCGACAGCGGGGTTGTGCTTAGTGATGCCATTGAGGCGATTGCTGAGCAGATGAATCCGGGAACTTTTCAGCAGGTTGTTCTCGAAATTGCTCAGCGGCTTCGCAACGGCGAAAGTTTTTCATCTGCTTTGCAGAATTGGCCCCGGATATTCGATGCGATGTATATCAGCATGGTCAGAACCTCTGAGGCCTCCGGCAAAATGGCTGAGATGCTCGATATTCTGTCGGGCTACCTTAATGCAGACGCAGAGACTCGAAAACAAGTCAAAAGCGCAATGATTTATCCGATGGTGATGCTGCTGATGGCTGTCGCAGCAACCGGCTCACTGATGTTTTTCGTGCTGCCGCGGTTTACCCGCATTTATCAGGCACGGGGGGCGGCACTTCCCAAGCTGACGCAAGTGCTGGTCAATTGCAGCGGCCTGCTGGCAAATCCCACCTTTCTGGCAGCGGCTGTAACCGCGGCCTTTCTGGGCTTTTGGGCGTGGTCTGTCTGGCGGCAGACGGAATCCGGAAGAAAAATTATCGATTGGATTAAGGTTCACACGCCTATTTTTGGCACAATGATTACCGACAGCATTATGACCCGTAATATGCGGATTCTTGCTACAATGGTTAATACCGGGGTCAGTTTGCTGGATGCGCTGGAAGTCATGAAGACATCCTCCGATAATTATTATTTTCAGATTCTCTGGACCCACACAGATGCTAAAATCCGCGATGGCTATCAGTTTTCAGATGCTATCCAGATGTCACCCTGCAGCGGTCTGATTGCCCCGGCCATCACCCAAATGCTTCGGGCAGGTGAAAAGTCCGGTCAGATTGGTCAAGTCTGCGATAAGATTTCTGTCTTTTTGGCTAAAAAACTCCAGAACTCCATTCGAACAGCCACAGCGCTGATTGAGCCGCTGATGATTACTCTTATGGGACTTATTATTGGTACGATTGCTATTGCCCTGCTCTTGCCTGTCTTCCGCATCTCCAGTGTGATGTCGCACTGACGAAATCTACCGCTCTTGCATTTACATAACATCGCAAAATGCGGCAGTCGAAAAATCCTTTGCTCCAAGTCTGAATAGGTTTTCTGTTTGAAGAGCAATGATCAAAAAGGATGGGTTTGCAGTGTTGCAGAAATGCAGATATCGCTGTCAAACTGTTCGATTTGAACGGCTTGAAGTGTCTGGTATCCTGCTGTCTGAGACAGAACAAGTCCCAATTCTGCTGTTCCGTCGGTGCCAAGAATGAGGGGAGCTATGAAAATGCAGACTTCGTCGGCCAGCTGGTGAGCCAAAAATTGGCCTATCAGATGCGGTCCTGCTTCAACAAGCAGTTGCTGGATGCCCCGCTGCCCAAGCTGGCTAAGGGTATTCTTTAAATCGCAGCGTCCATGATGCTGTGGAACCGTAAGCACCTCAATCCCGGCTTTTTTAAGTGATGCGATGCGGTGTTGCGCAGACTGGGCAGTTTCCTGTGTCGTAACAACAAGTGTCGGCGCATCGGTTTTCGTTAAAAGATGGGATTCTGCCGGTATTCGCAATCTGCTGTCTAACACGATCCGCAGCGGCGGTCGTTCGACTCTGACGTCCTGAAGGCGAACTGTTAAATCGGGATTATCGGCGATTACTGTGTCAACGCCTGTCAGGATGCCCTGTACTTTTTTGCGAAGGCGGTGCACTTTCTGCCGGCTCTTTTCCCCTGAAATCCATCGTTTTCCATGCGTGCTTTTCCATGCGAGTTTGCCGTCGATACTTTGTGCCCATTTTAATATAATCCATGGCAAACCGGTGCGGGCATGCTTATAAAAGGGGGCATTCAGCATTTCAGCTTCTTGGCGGCACAAGCCGGTGTGGACCTCAATGCCGGCTTCGCTGAGCTGTCGAATGCCGCCGCCTGCCAGCGGGGTAGGGTCTTCCGATGCAATCACCACGCGCTGGATGCCCGCTTCGATTATCGCCTTACAGCAGGGCGGCGTTTTGCCGACATGGGTACAGGGCTCAAGTGTAACATACATCACCGCTCCCTCGGGAGTATGTCCCTGCTTTCGGCAGTCAGCCAACGCATTAATTTCTGCATGCGGTCCGCCAAAACGCTCATGCCAGCCCCGGCCGATTACAGTGCCCTTTCTGACAAGAACACACCCCACGGCCGGATTGGGTTCAACCTCTCCCAATCCCTTGCGGGCCAGCTCCAGAGCCTGCTTCATAAAATCAAGATGGTCCTCGTATCTGTCTTTTTCCATTCCATAGAATTATAGAACATTTGCTGCTGATGAAACTCCTTATTTTAAGGATGCCGGTGCCCATTCGACTTGAGCAGATCCCAGAAGAGTACCAGTCGCATAGGCAAGGTCAACCAGCGAAATCTGATATTCTGTCAGTGCATTGATTTCGGCGCTCTGGGCGTTGGCAAAATTGGCTTGGGCTGCCAGTACATCCGTTGAGGTTCGAAGGCCGATTTCAAATTGACGAATTTCAGCCTGATAAAGCCGTTCTTCAAGCAGAGCACTTTGCCGGCTGGCCAGAATCCGCTGCCAGTTGGCTTCGCATTGGTCTAAAGCATTTAGAACTTCGACTTCTATCATTGCCTGCCGGTTTTCTTTGGTCGCCAAGGCCTGCTGCCGCTGGAAAAAGGCTTGCCGCAGCCGGCTTTCAGCCGCTTCATTGCCCAGCGGAACCATCAATTGGAGACCCAGCCGATGGTCAGCAAAATTATTGCGCCCCAGCATATCCCAGGCGGCACTGCGTGCCGGTCCCAGCCCATTGATATTGTACGTGTAATCAAGTGTCACCAGAGGCAATGCCTGATTGCGGAGATAGTCAATGGTGCTGATGCTTTTGGCAATTTGTAATTCCTGCTCGAGCATTTCCATACGGTTTTCAATTGCTTGGGATACCAGCGTCGGGGCTGAGAAGGTATAATGAACCGGATTCGGTTCTGTGGCAGGCAGAATCACCGTTGGTCCGGCCGGCTGGAGATCTTTCTGCTGAAGAGCCAGTTTCAGTTCCCGCTGGCGGTCACGAAGGTTGTTTTCGGCAATAATAATAGCTTCCAGACTCTGGGCCAAACCGGCTTCAGCCCGCACAATTTCAATCGGAGGATGCTGGCCGGCCTCCACAAAGCGGCGGGCACGTTCCAGCTGTGCTTGAGCCAGGTCATACTGCTGCTTGCGAACCTCCAGCTGCTTGAATGCCGCATACAGACGCCAGTAAACACGGTCAACGGCGGCAATAACCCGAATGACTTCCAGTTTGGTGCGGGCATCGATAATGCTTTTGTCGTATGCAGCAATGCGGATAGAATAAGTATTGGTGCGAATGCCGGCATTGCGAAGCAGCGGCTGGCTGATAGAGAGAGAAAAGTCCTCGCTGTACGAAGGATTATAGGTTGCTGACTGGAAATTGCTCTTTGTGCGGCTGTCGGCCATGTCGAATGTAATGGTGCCGCCGGTTTGAAGCGGAATCCGAACACCCAGATCCACGTAGCCTGAATCAATTTGAGAACCTTGGATAGCTAAGGCAGCAGCCGGCGGCTGGTCTGTTTTGCTGTAAGACAGATTGGAAAAGAAAGCGGCCTCAAACTTCGCCCGTTCCGCATTGACGCCCTCTTCGGCGATGCGGGGGGCCAGCAATTGGACTTTAATATCAAGATTGTTTTCAAGGGCCTGAGAGCGACACTGCTCCAAAGCAAGCGTCAAAGATGCCGGCGGCTCTTTGGGTGCTTCCAGTACGGAGGGAACAGCCGGCTGCTCGGCAGAACGGTAGGATTCCAGATCCAGAGGTTCGATGATTTGCACTTTCTCTGGGGCAGCCTGCCGCGGAGAAAAGGGGGCAGAATACTCGCCGCAGCCGGTTCCAAGCAAAAGCACCCAACAGAGGATCTGCATATTTACCCATTTTTTTTCCATTGTTTTTTCCTGTTTATTATTCATGCCGCAGTGCATCGATGGGATTCAGGCGAGCGGCTTTGATGGCAGGAAACATCCCGAAAATAATTCCTACCGCCCCTGCAAATCCAAACGACAGAACAATCGCCCACGCCGGTATTTGCGTCTGCTCCATCAGGGGAGCGGATTTGGAAATCAGCTTGGCAAAACCGTGTCCCAAGAAAACCCCGATAGCCCCGCCAATCATGCACAGCACAACCGACTCGACAAGAAACTGTGTCAAAATAGCAGATGGCTTAGCCCCGACCGCTTTACGCAGGCCGATTTCCCGCGTCCGCTCAGACACCGACACCAGCATAATATTCATAATGCCCACGCCTCCCACCAGCAGCGAGATACTCACGATTCCAAAAGCCACCAGTGTAATCATACCCATCACTTTTTTAAATTGCTGGACTTCACTTTCCATCAGAAAAACGCCGAAAGTATCCGGCTCACCCGGCTTTATGTTTCGGCTGCGGCGCAGAAAAAATTGAATTTCTGCCTTTGCTTCTTCTGCCACCTCGGCATTCTTACAGCTCGCTATAACGCGGAACCATTGAAAATCTGTTTTATTTATTGTTCGGAAAGGAACAAAAACCTCGTATTGATTTTCACGCATATTACCGAACATCATAGCCGGCTTGTCTTCGAGCAGTCCAATGATGAGATAGGGAGTATATCCCAGCAGAATGCTTTGGCCTATGCAGTTGTTATCCAGATTCAATTTGTCCCGCAGATCTGCGGTTATAATACAGACTTTTCGTCCCTGCGTCTCGTCCAAAAACGAAAACGGTCTCCCCATCACGATATTGCGATTTTCGATTTTGAACCAGCTTGCCTCAACACCGGTCAAACGGACAGATTCAACTGTTTGATCGGCGTATCGAGCATTGATATTCTGGGTATCGGAAACGCAGGATAAATATTCGACGGAAGGGCAGTGTTCCAGCAGCCCCTCGAACTCCTGCGTTCGGAAACGGATATCCCACCAAGGAGTGTTCTTTTTGGGGCCTGTTGAGGGCCGCTGGGGCCAAAGAAAGATTTTTTTTGTGCCGAATATCTCAAAATTCTCCATAATTTTCTTGTTCATCCCATCCATTGCAGCAATGACGGCTGAAACCGATGCGACGCCGATGATAATGCCCAATGTGGTCAGGATGCTGCGGGTTTTGTTAACCCAAATCTGATTGATAGCCAGCAGCGTGCTTTGTATCAGCAGCCGCAATATGACCAGAGGTGTTCGAAGCAGGAACCTCATGCATCAGCTCCTTTTGATGCCTGCTGATCACTGAAAATCTGCCCGTCTTTCATCGCGACAATCCGCCGGGCGTGGGCGGCAATATCTGCTTCGTGGGTGACCATAATAATCGTCTGTCCTTCCTGATGGAGCTTCTCAAAAAGCTGCATAATGCCTTCACTGGTTTTGCTGTCGAGGTTGCCGGTCGGCTCGTCGGCCAGCAGCAGACTGGGACTGCCCACCAGTGCGCGTGCAACAGCAACCCGCTGTTTTTCGCCCCCGCTGAGCTGGTTGGGCTTATGATGAGCGCGTTCAGCCAAGCCAACACGTTCCAGTGCCTGCATCGCCAATTTGCGGCGCCGCAGGAAGGAAACATCGGAATAAATCAGCGGCAGTTCCACATTTTTCAGAGCGCTCATCCGGGGCAGCAGCTCGAATGATTGGAATACAAAACCAATTTGCTGATTGCGAATGTGGGCCAGCTGCGAAGCGGTCATTTTTGTCGTGTCAATGCCGTTGAGTTCATAGGTACCCGAATCTGCACGATCCAGACAGCCCAGCAGGTTCATCAGGGTGCTTTTACCCGAACCGCTGTGTCCCATAATGGCAACGAATTCATTGGTTTTAATGTCCAGATTGATGCCCCTGAGGGCATAGACCCGGTCGGCGCCCACTTTGTAAGTGCGGGTCAGATTTCTGACGCGAATAAGAATGGAAGAAGCCAATGTATTGCTCATAGAGATTTTTTATTTTTTGCCGCCGTTATGTCTGAATCTGCGGCTTCTTTTTTCTTTTCTTCTGTGACAGCCGTATCGTGTTTGAGGGTTTCGAGAATCTTATAAGGTCCTATGATAATAGCATCTCCCGGCTGAAGGCCTTCCCGGATCAGAGTATGCGTCAGATCGCTGGGGCCAATGTGTACGGGTGTGGCAACCGCCTTCTTATTTATATAGCGAAAGACCACAGGAATTTCCGTTTTTTTTGCATCAACTACAGGATTGTTATCTATTATATCCAGCGGCAGTTCATCAACACGCCGTGCCAAAACGGCCTGGCTGGGTACTTTGATAACATTTTCATAACGATTTGTTTCAATATCCACATCTGCTGTAAGGCCGGAATAGAGTTTACCGACTTCACCTTCTATCAGTATTTCAGTTTTATAGTATTTAGCACCAATGCTGGACATGCGATGCGTCAAGGCAATGTTGCGAACAACTCCTTGAAATTCAACATCCCAAAACGCGGGAACATGAATTTTGGCTCGCTGGCCGATTTTAACTTGGCCGACGTTGGTTTCATCCAGTTCCGCCAGCAGAATCATTGTCGACAGATCTGCAACTTGCATAATCACAGTTCCCGGATTGTTCATCGTGCCGGTCATAACCACTTCGCCTACTTCAGCATTAATTTGGGTGATTACACCATCAATCGGAGCCGTAATAGTCGTATAACTGAGGGCCTCCCGAACTTCCTCAACACGGGCTTCAGCGGCGCTGAGATTGTGTTCCATTACAACAAGATTCAGTTTCGCTGCTTCAAGCGAATGCACGGCCGCATCAAATTGCGCCTGCATCTGGCGGAACGAGCTTTCGGTTTGTTCAAAGCTGGATTGGCTGATGTCTTTGGTTTCCAGAAGTTTTTTCTGCCGCTCATACTCCAGTTTGGCACTATCCAGAGATGCTTTTAACCCTTCTAAATTGGCTTGCTGCGAAAGAAGACGTGCTTTTTCTACCTCAATAAGAGCTCGTTGAGCATCTCGTCCAGCTTCAGCGCTGCGAAGCTGACTTTCCAAATCCCGTGAGTCAAGCCGAATTAAAACATCCGCCGGAACAGGCGGATTCGCAGCAGGGTCTCCTGCAGTTACGGTGTCACCTTCTTCAAAAGGCAATTCTTCGATGCGGGCGCTTACTTTGGCGCTGATATCGACTTTGGTTTTTGGTCGAATTTCTCCCGGGGCATTGACAATTTCGACAAATTCGCTCGGCTGAACAGTTTCTAAGCGAACTTGAATAGATTGTATATCTGTTTTACGCTTCTTTATTATTCCGGCTGATAATATAAGAAGCAAAACAACCACAATACACAAAACAATAAATACCTTCTTGCTCACCGTAAATCCCTTAATTTGGATATTCATACTTTAGAAAAATAACGCACTAATTTAAGGAATGTTACCATAAAGACGAAAAGTTGTGAAAAATATAAATTTTTTGTTGAAAATAGCGAACAAAATATGCATTATTTGTAATATATAAATATATAGATATTATAATGTAAGGCGACAAATATGACATACGAAGCGGCTCAGTATATTTCCGAGATCTTAAAGGCAGTTGGCCATCCAGTCCGCCTGCAGATAATTGAACAGTTAAGAGACGGACCGATGTGTGTTGGACTTCTGTCGCAAAAACTGGATATGCCGCAGTCTGTTATCAGCCAGCAATTGGGGTTAATGAAAGACAAGCAAGTTCTTCAATGCCATCGGGAGGGCACAAAGGTCTTCTACAGCATCAAAAATCTTAATGTTATCAAACTGCTGGATTGTGTTTACAGCCAATGCCCAGCGCCAGAGCAATCGGCATAGAAGGAAGAATAAAATGTATTGATTTATTGGGTAAGAGAATATCTAATGGCAAGTTATTATTTTGCGGAGTCTCCAAAATGAAGGTTTTCAGCGAATCTGTTGTCCAATGGTCGGTGGCCCATTACAAACTTGTTACGGCTGCAATGATTGTATTTACATTGTGCTGCGGGGCATTTATACCTCTGATTCAAGTAGATACTGACCCGGAAAACATGCTTTCGCCTGATGAAGCGGTTCGGGTTTTCCACAATCAAACCAAAAAGCAGTTTGACCTCAGTGATATCGTTGTTCTTGGGATTATTAATGAACGCAATGAATATGGAGTATTTAATCCCGCAACGCTCCAGCGCATTTATGAATTGACGGAATTTGCCAAAACTCTCAACCATCTGGACAAAAAGGATCCGCAGCGTCTAGCCGGCGTGATTGAAGTGGATATGATTGCCCCTTCGCTGATTGACCATATCGGGCAGGGCGGCCCGGGAGTGATTACATTTGAATGGCTGATGCCGCAGCCCCCGCAGACGCAGGCCGAGGCGCTGGAAATCCGCGATAAAGCCCTGTCCAATCCTCTGCTGAATGGAACGATGGTTTCCGAAGATGGAAAGGCCCTGTGTCTCTATATCCCCCTGACAGATAAGCATTTCAGCTATCGGGTGTATTCGGAGCTGAACAAAAAAATCGCTCAAATGGGCGGTGAAGAGAACTTTTATATTACCGGTCTGCCCGTAGCAGAAGATACCTTCGGCGTAGAAATGTTTATTCAGATGGCCGTTTCGGCTCCGCTGGCGATGCTGACTATTTTTATCCTGATGCTCATTTTCTTCCGCAAGCTCATCCTGGTGATAGCTCCGATGATTATCGCGATGGTGTCAGTCATCTCAACCATGGGGCTGCTGATTGGGTTCCGTTATCCGGTGCATATTATGAGCTCGATGATACCGATTTTCCTAATGCCCATTGCTGTGGTGGATTCGGTTCATATATTGTCAGAATTTTTCGAAGTTTATACCAAGCAAAAAGGACGCAGACAGGCCGTCTTGGATGTTATGCAGGTTTTGTTTGCTCCTATGCTCTACACTTCCTTAACCTCAGCAGCCGGCTTTTTATCGCTGGCGCTGACACCAATACCGCCGGTGCAGGTCTTTGGTGTGTTTGTGGCTGTTGGAATAATGATTGCTTGGATTTTCACCGTGACATTTATACCGGCCTATGTGATGCTGATTCCGGAAAAGTTTCTGGCAACTTTCGGACGTGCCGTGTCTGATGAAGATAAACCCGGCATCATGACGCGTCTGCTTCATAGCGCAGGCGGCTTAACCTGCCGTTATGCAAAGCCGATTTTAGCCGCACTGGCAGTATTGACGGGTTTGGCTGGCTGGGGCATTGCTAAAATTCAAATCAATGATAATCCGGTCAAATGGTTTTCTAAACGCCACCCCATCCGCATTGCCGACATTGCATTGAACAGGCATTTTGGCGGGACTTATATGGCCTATCTGATTCTGGATGGCCAGCCCCCCCAAAAAGCAACCACAGAAGACTTGGAATATATCCGTAAGGGTTTGGCAGCTTTTGCAGCCCAGATTCAGCAGGATTATGCGAATGCCCCTATTCTGGCAGAAAAAATCCAAGTCCAGCTGGATTCCCTCTTTGCAGCCAGCGATTCCTATAAGGGATTTTTGGATGCCGTTGTCCGATGGATTGATACGCAGGCTAAGAATGCTCCCGATGAGGAATATTATACGTGGGACGAACTGCGTGTATATTTTGGCATAGAGGGTGAACGGCTGAAGGTCTTCAAACGCCCCGATGTCCTGAATTATATGGCGGCTCTCCAATCGCATCTGGAACAGACTGGTTTGGTGGGCAAAAGCAATTCCGTCGCCGATATCGTACGCAAAATCAATCAGGAACTGGTGGACGGCAGGCCTGAGAATTACCGTATTCCCGAACAGCTTCAGGGTGTGGCCGAATGTTATGTGCAGTTTCAGCAGAGCCATCGCCCGAAGGATTTATGGCATTTTCTCACCCCGGACTACCTCCACGCCAATATCTGGATGCAGCTTACCAGCGGCGACAACAAAGATATGGAACAGGTTGTCCGTGCGGTCGAGGACTACTTTGCTGCGCACAAGCCGCCGGTGGAGCTGACCTATCACTGGGCCGGCCTGACATATATCAATACAGTATGGCAGGAGAAAATGGTCTTTGGCATGCTGCAGTCATTTTTGGGCTCTTTTCTGGTGGTATTTATCATGATGGCTGTGCTGTTCCGCTCCCCCCTGTGGGGACTTTTATGCATGGTGCCGCTGACGATTACCATCGCGGCAATTTATGGAACGATCGGCTTTATCGGCAAAGATTATGATATGCCGGTAGCGGTCTTAAGCGCCTTGACACTTGGTATGGCAGTCGATTTTGCAATTCATTTTCTCCAGCGGAGTCGGGAAACCCATCAAGCGGCCGGATCGTGGGCAAAAGCAGCCCCTCAAATGTTTGGCGAACCGGCCCGTGCTATCAGCCGCAATATCCTTGTGATTGCCATCGGTTTTCTGCCGCTGCTGGCTGCTCCGCTGGTGCCGTATAAGACCGTCGGCATCTTTCTGTGTGCGATTATGGCTGTTTCCGGTTTTATTACGCTGGCGGCCTTGCCGGCGGTGCTTACTGTGGCAGAGAAATACTTTTTCAAAGCCGGCAGAAAAATAGAATCTGTTGGCTGCAACTGCAGTTTTTGCATCATCATCGCCGTCTCGGTAGCAGCGCTGGTTGCACTTAATTTGCATCAGTACTGGCAGGTAGGTTTTACAAAACTCACAGGGATGAGTATTGCTCTCATTCCAGTCTTAGTTTTGGTTTGCGGACTGATGTCTCGCCGGAAGGCGTGCCAGACAAATAGAGACAATCAAATTTCACGGGAAGATGGAGGTGTCAAATGACAGTCGAAAAAGCACTGAGGGCAATAGCCGGCGGATTTGTATTGACTAGCGTTCTTTTGGCTTCCTTCCACAGCATTCATTGGCTGTGGTTTACCGGATTTGTGGGGGCCAATCTGCTCCAGTCAGCATTTACCAACTGGTGCCCGATGATAGTCCTTCTGAAAAAACTTGGTTTACCCAGCAGTTAACAGCAGAAAGCGAGGTATTTGAAAATGAAAAAACTAATTTTTCTATTGGTTATGACAGCAGTTCTTGGATTAAGAACATTTGCCCAAGAGTCAGCCGCTCCAACAGTTGAAGAAATCGTTAAAAAAGCCAATCATACGGCCTATTATCAGGGATTTGACGGAAAAAGCCGCGTTGTAATGAACATTATTGACAAGCAGGAACGAACGCGCAGCCGCGAGTTTGTTATTCTTCGCAAAAATACCGGACAAACGGACGGGGACCAGAAGTATTTTGTCTATTTTCAATCGCCTGCTGATGTCCGCAAAATGGTGTTTATGGTGCACAAGCATGCGTCGGTAGATCAGGAGGATGACCGCTGGCTCTATCTGCCGAACCTCGATTTGGTTAAACGGATTGCTGCAGGCGACAAGCGGACCAGCTTTGTCGGTTCTGATTTCCTTTACGAAGATGTCTCAGGACGCAATTTGGCTGAGGATACTCACCTGCTTGTTCAAACCACCGACCAGTACTATGTTGTAAAAAATGTCCCTATCAAACCTGAAACAGTAGAGTTTTCATCCTATACAGTCTTCATCGATAAAAAAACCTATATGCCGATGAAAATGGAGTTTTACGATAAAGACAACGTTCTTTACCGCACAATCGAATCAATAAAGGTCGAACAGATTCAGGCCAAAGAAGCAGATCAAGAAGTAACCTATCCGACGGTAACCCAGTCAGTAGTCAAAGACCTTAAAACGGGCAGCCGGACAGAAATGACATTCTCGGATATTCAGTATAATATCGGATTGTCGGATGATATCTTTACTGAACGTTATCTGCGCAGACCTCCAAGAGAGGCAATGCGCTGATAGGAGCCGATTATGAAAGTAAAATGGATTTGGATGACCGTAATTTTTTTTAGTATTGGAGCAGGGGCTGTTGCTGAAGAAAATGACGGCGCATCGCCATGGCAGCAGTTGTTCAGCTCGGTGGATGTTCACGGATTTACCGAACTGCGAGGCGGCTACCGCATTCGCAAGGATCCTTACCAAAAGGATATGTCCGTAATGGAAGCCCGTACCCAACTGGATTTGTCCAGTTATAACGATTGGGGGGATTTCAAATACAAGGGAGATATCTGGGGAGATCTTGTAGCCGAACAGGGCGACTATGAAACACGCGAACTTTGGTTTTTTACCCGGCCAGCCGACTGGATGGATTTCAAGCTTGGGCGGCAGGTTCTGACTTGGGGGACAGGGGATTTATTATTCCTGAATGACCTGTTTCCTAAGGATTGGCAGTCATTTTTTATCGGACGTGACTCCGAGTACCTCAAAGCGCCGTCTGATGCCGCCAAATTCAGTTTTTTTACAGATGCGGCCAATATTGATGTCGTTTATACGCCGAAGTTTGATTCCGACCGGTATATTACTGGCCAATATCTTTCTTATTGGAACAATTCTTTAAGCCGGCGTGCGGGACGGGACGCCTATGTTTATACTGACAAGCCGGACCGTTGCTTTCGGGATGATGAAATTGCACTGCGTATTTATAAAAATATCAACAACTATGAATACGCCCTCTACGGCTATTGGGGTTTTTGGAAAAGCCCTGCCGGAATGACCCCAACGGGATCGGCAACCTTTCCTGACCTGAATGTCTATGGCGCCAGTGTCCGCGGACAGGTCGCCAAAGGCATCGGCAATGCCGAAATCGCCTATTATGAGTCCGCTGATGACCAAAATGGAAAAAATCCGCTTATCAGCAACTCCGAATTACGGTATCTGGTTGGCTATACTCAGGAAATCGCCAAAGATGTCACAGGCGGACTCCAGTATTATCTTGAACAGATGCTCGATTACAATGCCTATCTTCGCCATCTTTCCGGCGGTCCGAAACGAGACCGGGACCGCCATGTTTTAACAGCTCGGCTGACCAAACTCCTGATGAATCAGAATCTGTCGCTTTCGATGTTTACCTATTACTCTCCCAGCGACAGCGATGTCTATCTGCGGCCGAATATCCATTACAAAGCTACTGATACCTTATCGGTGGAAACCGGAGCCAATATCTTTTTTGGAGACCATCCGCACACATTTTTTTCCCAATTTGAGAACAACTCTAATATTTATGCGGCTGTCCGATATAGTTTTTAATGGCGTCGCAATGGGATATTTCACCATTTTTTCACCAGAAGGTATATAAAGTGGGAAAGTTTATTAACAGATAACCTTCAAAATCTGAAATTTTTACAAAATTTTCCCCGCTTTCTTGCCGGCACCTGTTAGAAAATTCATGCAAACTATATGTAGTGGCCATTGTATATTTTTGGGCGCTATATATGGTAATTTTCTTGTTTTAGACGAGATTTTGGATATTTATCTCGGAAGATTTTTTTAACATATTTTTGAAAAAAACCGATGTTTACTTGTTGACATTGTGGGAATAAGTGGTAATAATTCCCACAAACAATATTAGCTGTGGGACAAGTACGATGCTGCTGTTGACCGGCGAATACGAACATACAATCGATGAGAAGAATCGGCTATTTATCTCAAACAAACTCCGAAGTCAAATCGATATCCGGAAATACGGCTGCAATTTTTATCTTACCATGGGTTCCAACGGCATTTTGTGTTTATACCCGGATGAATATTTCGAGCAGATCGCCCTTGCCGGTGCGCCACGGACAGGCGCCCCGGACGAAGCAGTTGCTTTCGAGCGGCTCAGCTTTGCATTGGCCAGCAAGGTCGAGTTGGATCGGCAGGGACGATTGTTAATCAATGAAAAGTTAAGAAAACGAGCCAATCTGGGTACGGCATTGACTCTGGTAGGGGTCCGTGACCATATTGAGATATGGAATACGGAAGACTGGGAGCATTATCTGGAAGATAATCTCAGCCAATTTCATACACAGGTGGCTCAGGCACGCCAAGCCCAGCTGCAAAGGCAGGGCCAGGATTTGGAACGTTAGGGAGAACTCCTTATGAAGACACAAACAAACAATCCAGTAGAAGTGCTTCAACAGGGACTGACCGGGCGGCGTCCGGTGGATGAGCAGGTGCTGTCTTGTGCGGCACTGCTGGCCGAACGCCTCCAGCAGTTAAAAAGTGCCGACCCGATTTTTGACTCGATCGCGTTTTCGCCGGATGTGGAGGCAATGATGGCTTCCCATCTGACGGCGGTTGTAAATTAATGGTTTCTTTGACAATCCGGAGTGTCCGATGTCGGTTCATCAGGACAAAGGGATAGATGAGCCGCTGCCGGCGGAACATATTCCGGTGCTGCTGAAACCGCTTCTGGATATCGTTCAGTTTCCCACGGATGGGATTATGGTCGATGCCACGGTTGGACATGGAGGTCACAGCCGGCAGTTCGGCCGCCGCTTAGGCCCGGAGGGATTGCTGGTCGGGCTTGATGTTGATGCAGAGTGTATCCGTCGAGCCCGTTCATCCCTGTCCCCGCTGGCCTGTCGGGTGCTTCTGCTGCGGGAGAACTTTGCAGATATCAGCACTGTTCTCCGGCAGCAGGGTATTGACAAGGCGGATTTTATTTTGGCGGATCTCGGTTTTTGTTCGGCCCAGATGGACGATGTCCAGCGGGGTTTAAGCTTTCAAAAGCCGATGCCGCTGGATATGCGGCTGGATGACCGGCTGACGACAACGGCAGCGGATTTAGTAAATCAGCTGAGCCAGACGGAGCTGGCAGACGTGATTTATAGGTATGGACAGGATCGAGCATCACGGAGGATAGCTCGATTCATCGTCCAGCAGCGTTCGGTTCGAAAATTAACAACAACCACGGAATTGGCAGAGCTGGTATGCCGGGCACTGAAGCAAAGGCCCCATGCGGGGCGGATTCATCCGGCTACACGGACATTTCAGGCTCTGCGGATCGCTGTCAACAGAGAGTTAGAAAATCTGGATCGGCTGCTGGAGACTGCACCCGCTTTGCTCAAGCCGGGCGGATGGATTGCAGTTATCAGTTTTCACAGTCTGGAGGACGGACGGGTTAAAAACAATTTTCGAAAAAATCATGCGGACGGACGGTATGAGATCATAACCAAAAAACCAATCGTAGCGGATGCACAGGAAGTTGCTCAAAATCCGAGAGCCAGAAGTGCAAAGTTGCGGATTGCCAGATGTTTGTGAGATGAGAAAAGGAGTTTTCAAAATGACTGCTGATGCGAAAATAGGATTGCTGTTGGGGCTGTTTTTTATTGTTATTATTGCATTTCTGGTCAATGGACTGCCCAATTTTGTGCGTCAGAACGACTCAAAGCCCCTTGATGCGGCTATTACCGCCTCTGGGAGTTCAGAACTGATTATTGATAACAGCTTGACCGAAGCGATTCATCGCCTCCGTCCTCAAATTGAGCTGCGCCAGACAGAGCCCTCCAATGAAGTTTTAGTTATTGATTCCTCTGCCCAGCCCATACCGCAGCAATCTTTAGAAACGGTATCTCAGCCGCAAATGAAAGTCCAAACCGAAGTTGCGGCAGCAGTTACGCCGGTCCCTGCTCCGAAACAGGAATCAGGTATCCAAGCAGTGCAGCCGGCTTCCCGCTCCGTACAGCCGGTTTCGCAAAAGTCCAAAACCCATATTGTGCAGTCAGGCGAGCATCTGTCTTCTATTGCGCAGAAATATTACGGCAAAGAGGACGGCAATCGCCGACTGGTTATTCAGAAACTATATGAGACAAATGCAAAGACCTTGAAATCCCCCGATCATATTCAGGCAGGAGATAAACTGGTTATTCCTCCGCTGGACGAACTGCTGGGAGCACCGCAACCTTCGGTTTCTCAGCCTTCTGAGACGCTTCTGAGTAAGTTTTCTTCGCTTTTGGAACGAGCAGGCAAAGAGGATACCAAGAAGGTATCTGAATATGTGGTGCGGCAAGGTGACAGTTTGTGGTCTATTTCCGAGAAGACCTTGGGCGACGGCAAGCGCTACAATGAAATTATTCAGCTCAACAAAGACCGCATCAAGAATGCGGACGATGTGGCCGCAGGCATGACCTTAAAAATCCCCGCTCGATGAGCCCAGCCGGATGTCGCGATTGCGAGTCATTTTTGTTGTCTTTTCCATAACGGCATGTTTGGTTTTTACCATTTTTTTGCGGACTTCCGCCAGCCGGATGTTCAATCAATATCGCAGTGCGGAGGTAGAGCAGAAAAACCTTCGCCAGCAGCTCTGGCAGAAGCAGCTTCGTTTTGAGTATCTGGTCAATCCGGCTGGATTGCCTCCCTTGCCTCCTCCAGATGATTCGGCTAAGAAAGGCGGTATGCAATGACGTACTCTCGACGCGAACGCTGGCTGCTCTGGCTGTTTTTAGTGCTGATTTTGCCGGCCTTTGGAGGACTGATATGGCGTCTGTTTGATTTGCAGTACTATCAAAAAGAGACGTTTGATAAAGTCAGCCGCAGGCAGCAGAACGCCGTTGTTCCAGATAAGCCGCGCCGGGGGCTTATTCTTGATTCTCGCGGTCGAGTACTGGCCGCCAGCGTTAAGACATGGAACGCATTTGCCGAACCGCGCCGCCTGCGTGAATATCCAGACCAGATACAAGTGGCCGCCTCGGCTCTTCGGGATATCCTGAATATGCCCGGCTATGAGATTTGCCGGATTATTGAAGAAAGCCGAAATCCCGGCTATGTCAAGCTCAAAGCCCAGCTCACTCCCGGCCAGCGGGATTTGCTGAGTCACTGTCGACTTGCCGGCATCGGTGTTGAAGCCGACTGGATTCGCCAGTATCCGGCGGGGTCGTTAACCAGTCATCTGCTCGGATTTGTAGGTGCTGAAAATACAGGCTTATCAGGTCTTGAATTGCAGTATGAAAATATCCTTGCCGGTCAGCCGGGACAGCAGGTTTTTATCGTTGATGCCCAGCGTCGTCCCATCGGCACTCAAATGCAGGAAGCTATTGAAGCCCGGGATGGCCTGAATCTGGTATTGACAATCGATTCGGTCATTCAGCATTTCACCCGCGAAGCCCTGCTGAAAAAAATGACAGAATACCAAGCCGAATCGGCTGTGGCGATGGTAATGGATCCGTGGACGGGAGCCGTTCTGGCGATGGTATCTCTGCCCGATTATGACCCGGCGGCTTTTTCAACTACTCCCCAAGACCGAATGCGCAACCGCATTTTAACAGATTCCTATGAACCCGGAAGTATTTTCAAACCCATTGTTGCAGCTATTGCCCTTGATGCGGGGTCTGTAGGATTTAATGAAAAATTCGATTGTGAAAACGGCTACTGGCCGCGTTATCGAATTGGGGAGTTTGGCAATCATCAATATGGCATTTTCTCAGTCCGTGAAATCCTGATTCATTCAAGCAATATCGGTATGGCCAAAATCGGTCTGAAAATGGGTCAGAAAGAGCTGTATAAGGGCTTAAAATTATTTGGATTTTCTGAGAAAACAGGTATTGACCTGCCGGGTGAAGAACCGGGTCTGCTTCGTCCATTGTCGCAATGGAGCGGCTGGAGCGTAACCCGTATTCCCTTCGGCCATGAGATATCGGTAACCGGTGTCCAGATATGCCGGGCTTACAGCATTTTGGCCAATGGCGGCTATATGATTAAACCGCATATAGTCCGTGCAGTTGTTGATAATCAGGGGACTGTTATCGAAAATAAGCAGCCGCCAGTGAGAACGGGCTATATTCTTAAATCCGAGGTGGCACAATGGATTGTACGCAATGCCTTGGTCGGTGTTGTCAACGAAGGAACCGGCGATCAGGCAAAAATGGAACAGATACAAGTCTGGGGCAAGACCGGCACGGCCAATATTGCTTTGTCTGGGGGCGGCTATGATACCCGCAATTATGTAGCATCCTTTGTCGGCGGGGCGCCGGCCGACAAACCGGCTGTCGTGGTTCTGGTGTCTATACGCAAACCCAATCGCGCTTTGGGCAAAGGGTACAGCGGGGGACGTGTAGCCGCACCGGTTGTAAAGGAAATTCTCGAAAACACCCTAACTTATCTGGGCATCATCAATTCTCAGCAGCTTCCGGTCCGGCAGGTGGTGCAGCAGTAGGTTTTTCACCTATATATCCCGCCTCGTTGCAGTAATACAGTATCCGATGGCCCAGCGGAGCCGCTTCCCCGGCACCTCGCTGGCCGCCTTCTACAAGAACAGCCACCACGATGGTCCTGCCGGTTTTATCTTCGGCAAAGCATTCAAACCACGCATGATAAGGTCTTTCGGTCGAACCGGTCTTGCCGTAGATGGTTATGCCGCGACTGAAGAGTTCGCTGTTTCTGAATTCCTCGCGGGCTGTTCCATGACTTTCATAAACAACGGCCTTCATTCCATCCCGCACAACAGAGAGTGTTGACGGCGAAACAGGTATTCTTCTTTGGTACCGCTCGTTGTGCGGGTCGCGGTCGTCGAAGACCAGACGGGGCGCTTTATAAATCCCCCCGCGGGCAATGGCAGAAAGGGCGTTAGCTGTCTGCAGCACTGTAACCCGCAAGCTGCCTTGCCCCATTCCCCACCATTTTTTTTCCCAGTCCGGAATAGGTTTAAGCTCTGAAGCGTTTTGAACTTTCGGCTGATAGACATCATAGATCAGGCATCCGCGCGATTGGTTAAGAAGGATATCCTCGGTATTGTTTCCTGCGGCCTCAGACGGCAGCGGCGTCAGCAGAACATCTTGGCCCAAGCCGAACTGAAAAAGCCAAGATTGAAGCGCCTGCCCTTTAAGCCGATTGGCTAACTGAGAAAAATAAACATTGCAGCTTCCCCGGATAGCATTTCGTGCGATATTGCCTCCCTCACCGGCAAAGTGGTCATCGTGACCGATGCCGTAATTGCGCTGCAGCAGACAGCGCGGCCACCCCTCAGGCGGCAGATGCCATCCGGAACAGGAAATCGGCTCCGTCGGGGAGATTTTATGCTCTTCCAAACCGGCTATCAGCACAAGGGGCTTGGCGGTTGAACCGGGGGGATAATTCCGTTCCAATGCTTTATTTTCCCAAAGCTTGTTCGGATCCCGCGGATTAAAGATGCGATTGTAATTGTCGCTTTGGCGAATGGTATTCAAATCAAATACCGGAATGGATGCAATGGCCAGAATATCATTATTGGCTGCTTCCAAAACCACAGCAGCGCTGGGTTTGCCTTCGTGAGGCATCCTCTTGTCGGCCAAAAGTTTTTCGATTTTCTGCTGCAAATCCATATCAATCGTCAGCTGCACATCCCGGCCGTACTGCGGTTCAATCCGTTCCAGAAGATTGCCGTCCCGGTCATAAGTGACCTCGCCGCGACGGCCGCGCAGAACGGATTCATAGATTTTTTCTATCCCGCTTTTGCCGATAACTTCCCCCTCCTGATAGCTCATGTATTTATCATGCTCAAACTGCTCGATTTCGTGCTCCTGCCACGGGGCGACCCAGCCGATAATCTGGCAGGCGGCTGCCCCATAGGGATAATAACGTTTGGCTTCTGTTTTAATCTCCAGTTCTTGAATGCCCAGCAGCTCCACTTGGGCACGCAGCAGGTCATTCTGTGTTTTCAGCTCAATTAGAGGATACGACTGATGCATTTCCCATAAATCAATCTCGACAATATCTTCAGGCCTTATCAGCTCCCGCTGGGCAAGATAATCGGCCCGCGAGCGTCCTTGATTGCGCCGCAGCCAGAAAATATAGCGTGCCCGTTCCCAGATAAAGTCGTTAATCTGCTGAATATTGGCTGTGATTTCCTCCCGAGATGCATCCGCCAGCTGCAAAGCCAGCTCAATCGTTCTATTCAGGGTTTCCAGCGGCTCTTTCCATTTTTCCTCATAAAACTCGCGTTCGATCTCCTGCCGGGATTTGCTGTTTGTAACGGCCCGAAGGATGCGTCCTTCCCTCCAGCGGGCATCCATCAGGCGGGTCAGCTCATAATTGATGTGAAGAAAAAAAGCGGGCTTATCCAAAGCGACCGGATTGCCGCTGCGGTCCAAAATCCGTCCGCGAATCGTAGGACGCTGCTGCGGAACAAGGATGCGCAGTTTTTCGACTTCCTCACGGGCTTGCTGGACATGACAGATTTGCAGAATCATAAGCCGGCTGACAGCGATTGTCAGACCGGCCAGACAGAGCAGAATAAAGATTTTAAGGCGAAAGTGATACATCGTTATTCATTCAGACCGGACAGGCTTTCCCTTGTGCCTGCTCCTCTGTTTAGGATGGATAAGAAGGACCAAAGCAGCGGGCTTATGACCGCCGAATAAAGTCCCGTCAGCAGCACAGTCGAGTAGGGAATTGTTTGACGCACTTTAAGCATTCCCAGCCAGAGGGTGAAAGTTTCGGCTGTCAGATAAACAGCAAAAATGATTCCGGCTCGATAAAGTGCCTGCCGAACAGTCAGCAGCTGGCGGACTTGATTGAGCAGGAGTCCCAGCCCTCCGCAGCAGACTGTATGCGGGCCGATCAAACCAGCCGCCAAATCGGCCGCAAAGCCAATCAGAAAGGAGCAGACGATGGCCTGCCGGGTGCGGGTGCTGAGGGCATAATAAACCAGTACGGTAATAAGGAGACTGGGACGAATGTACCATCCTCCGGTAGAGAAGACAGTCAGCAGATTGCCTGCCTCCAGCAGGGTGCACGCAAACACGATGACAAAAAAAGTCGGCCAGCGCATACAGCCAATTACTCCTTGCGCAGTAAGAGCATCTCATCAGCGACAATAACGGCAACGGAATCCAGCCGGGTCATGTCTTCCGCCGGCATGACCGTGATATCCCACAGCAGCGGATGCAGTTCATCCGGCTGAACAGAAATAACCTCTCCGATAACCATCGGGACTTCCAGCTTGCCCGGCCGGCTGGCTGCATAAACCGTGTCTCCTTCGCGAACATCCTGCTGGCGGTCAATCATGGAAATCCTGCAAAGCCCTTTGGAGCTGCCGAACAGGATAGCCCCGATATCTTTATCGGTGCCTTCCCGCCTGATGCGGACTTCAATGCTCTGGTTGGCATCTGTCAAAAGCCGTACCCGGGCGGCATGTTCCGATGTTTCCTCCACAATCCCGACGACGCAGTGGGTCTGTTCCGATAAAACATACTGCCCCGGTCGAATCATTGCTGTACTGCCTTTGTTGATAATAATTTCGTGGCTGTATGGACTGGCCGCTCCGGTAACTGCCGCCAGCACCAGACCGCTGCCCGGCAGCGGCAGGGCGGTACGGAGATACGCAAGAGCTTCGTAGTCCCGATGAAGCTGCATCAGCTGGGCATGAAGGTTCTTGTAATTTTTCCAGAGTTTCTCGTATTCGTACCGGCTGACATTTTCCTCCTGTCCCGGATGCAGACGCAATGCCTCCAGCTGCACATCCCGACCCAGCCGAAGCACTTTTTCAAAGGCAGAATAAAAAAGAAGACTGATTTTAGACGTCGTTTGATGCGGCAGCAGCAGAAGAATCAAACCTGCTGTCAGGAAAGAGAAGAATAAGCTTGTGTTTGAAAAGTGAATATGTTTGCCGGCCATAACAGGGATTCTCTTGGGCTATTGCCCCTCACCATATCTCGGTCGAGATAAACCGGCCGCAGTTTTTTGCGGACTCAGCTCCATCCTTGATCCAGCGTGTCTTTCCAGATTTCCAGATTTTCCAGATAGACGCTGGTGCCGCGGGCAACACAAGTCAGCGGGTCTTCGGCGTGTACCACCTTGAGTCCGGTGGCATTGGAAAGCACCTTATCCATTCCGCGGAGCAGTGAACCGCCCCCGCAGATCGTAACGCCGTTATCAATCAGGTCGGCAGCCAGCTCGGGTTCGGCACGCTCCAATGTGCGCATCACTGTTTCAATAATCCCGGCAATAGGTTCTTTGAATGCCTCGCGTATTTCCTCACTGGTAATGACAATCTTGCGGGGCAGACCCGATATCGTATCGCGTCCGGCTATCTCCATCGTCATTTCCTGCTCCAGAGGGGCCGCCGAACCGATTTGAATCTTGACCATTTCAGCGCGGGGTTCTCCAATCAGCAGGTTATAGGTTCGCTTGAGATGGTTTATCAGGGCTTCGTCAAAGTTATCGCCGCCGATGCGGATGGATTCACAGGTACTGATATCGGACAAACTGATAATTGCCACTTCAGTGGTTCCGCCGCCGATATCAACAATCATCGACGCGGTTGGTTCGGTTACAGGCAAGCCCGCCCCGATGCCGGCCGCCATAGGTTCATCCACCAAAAACACCTTGCGGGCGCCGGCACGCTCGGCGCTGTCTATAACCGCGCGCCGCTCGACAGCCGTAATGCCGCTGGGAACCGCAATCACCACACGAGGACGAAACAAGCCGCCGCGGCCGTGCACTTTTCGGATAAAATAGCTCAGCATTGCCTCGGTGATTTCGAAATCGCTGATGACGCCGTCTTTGAGGGGGCGAATGGCAGTGATGGAACCCGGCGTTTTTCCCAGCATTTCTTTGGCTACAAGACCCACTGCTTCGCCGTTGTTGAGAACCTGATTGGTTCCCCGCCGCACTGCAACGACGGAGGGTTCATTCAGGACAATTCCTTCATTGCGAACACACACCAGTGTGTTGCACGTGCCCAAATCAATCCCCATGTCTTTGCTGAACCAGCCGAGAATTGTATCCAGTATCACTGTGAATCCCTTCAAATTGGGTTGCCGGCACGTTATGCTCCGCTTTTGAACATTTCAAGAACCGCTTGGACCTGCCTGAATTTTCCTGCCGGCGTTCATGCTTATCGCGGGGCCGAAGCGATCTTAAACACCGCGTCAGAGCCGTAATAGGTAATGCATTTGATTGTTATAAACACCACGGCGGCCAACGCTGCTAAGCATGCCAGTGCAAGTATCGCGGTATAAACATCACTGCTTGGACTTGTATTTTTTTTCGCCATCGTATTCCTGTCTTACAACTGGGTGCTTGCTGTATCGCCGACCTGCGGACGCTGCTGGACCAAATCCAGCACGCCGGCACTTTGATTGATATCGACATCGGTTATGATGACATCACACAAAAACCGATCGCCGCGGGTAATATGAAACACCATCTTTTCCTTAACCCCGTCTGCCGAACCAACCGATAGGGTGATCAGATTCTCTTGCACCTCGGTGACCAGACCTTTAATATCGGTTGCCGCCGGCAGCGTGGCCGGAACTGCAGCTGTTTTCGCCAGCGGAGTAACCGGTATGGCCTCACGAATGCCTATGCCCACGGAGGAAATCTGGTTTTCCAGTTCCTGTTTCTGTTCCAAAAGACGCCGCCGTTCTGCCTCCATCGACTGAAGCTGAACGATTTTTTCGTGCAAATAGGCTGTAATCTGATTCAATTCCTTCTGGTCTTTGATGCCTTGTGCACGGGCCTGATCCAGCTGCTGTTGGGTTTGGCTCAGCGTGGCCTGCAGGTTGCGAATGCTTTGTTCAAAGCCTGTCAGCAGGCCTTTCCAGCTGTCGGCCTGCGCCTGATACTGCTGAGCCAGCCGCTCGGCTTTTCGAAGGTCAGCCGCCAGCTGATTTTTTTCCGCTTCCAGATTCTGGATATCCTGCTGCAGCTTAAGCTCCAGCTCGGAACACTTCTTTGTTAAAGTGTCGTATTGTTCGTTCTTGGTGGCCAGTTCGCCCTGCAGCACGATATTCATGCTTTTTTGTTCTTCGTACCAGCCCTTGTAATTTGCAGAATTGCCGACAAACGTTACAACCATGCCGCACAGGAGAATGGAGAAAATGGACAGCAAAACGGCTAAAATTTTTGTTAGAATACTCAAGTTACATCCCTTTCACCACAAAGGTTTAAATAATAACATCACATACCCATCCATACATTCGGTAGCGGCACAACGCACGCCCCCGACACACAATGCCTGAATTGTACGGATTTTACGACAGGCCTTTTAACAGGTCAAGCGTTTTTTATCTCTATTATATACTTATTTTTGCCGGTTTTTCGCCCCTATTTTGCCTGAAGCAGCACGGCCTGTGCAGCAATAAGCTGCAGGTCGCGCGAGGGAGTTTCTATGATTTGGGGCAGAAGACTGTTCAGCCGGCTGCTGGCCAAATACCCGATGGCGCGCACGGCCATTCCGTTGGCCATATCCATCTTATTCAAGTCCGGCTGTGTCTGGAAATATTCATAAACCTGCGTTTCTCCCCGTTTGTCGCCCAGCCGTGCCAGTTGTTCGGCAGCAGTCAGACGAACCTCCGGCACATCGTCCTGCAGCATTGTAACAATTGCCCCGCGCGATTCGGGAGTATTCAGTGCCCCCATCCCGCGAATCCCCATAACGCGGTCATCGGCAAACTTGCTGATCAGCAGTGCCCATAGTTTACTGCGGTACATCCGCTCATCTCCCAGACGGGCAATAGATTCAACCGCCTGCATCCTTACTTTGTCGGTCGACTCATTGTTGTTGAGGACTTCATACAGCAGGGCAAGATCATCCCGATTGCCGAGTTTGCCCAAAAGCAGGACGGCGTTGGCCCGGACAGTCGGGTCAGTGCTGACGGCAGCGGTCCGTATCAGCTCTCGGTATTTGAGCTGATTCATCTTGGCCAGCGCGTAGGCTGCTCCTATCTGCACATTCATATCCGGGTCATTCAGCATGCGTGTGAGTACATTTTCGCAGCTGAAGCATTGCATATCACCCAATCCGGTTGCTGCAGCAAAACGCACCGCAACCGAACGATCTGTTGTCAGTTTGACTACCAGCGGCAGCATCTGTTTCTGTCTGGTTTCAGCAACGACCTCAATCGCATGGCTGCGAAGATAAGCATTGTCGCTGTTCAGTGCCGCCTCGAGAATCACCAGAGCACGGGCTTTGAGAGATTGGAGTTTTGCAGGTGTTTCCAGACCGGCGGCCGGCTGCGGTGCCGGCGGTGCCGAATTTGTGCATCCTGCAAATGCTAAAACAAGCGGCAATGAAAATAACAGGACTGTCTTCATCTTTATTTGTCTTTCCTTAAATGCTTCCTGCATACATCATATATCGACCAGATCAGAATTATACTCCAGCCCGCTCCAAAAACAACATCCAGCCAACGACCGTGCCGGCTGAAAAATGTAATGCGGCTGTCAATGGGAACTCGATCGACAAACCACCCCCTGACTCCTTGTCTGTCCATGGCTTCAGCAGGGAGAGTGCCGGCAAGAAAGCCGTTGCGGATGCGGCCTGTCGGCTCTATCAGACAGCTGATGCCGGTGTTTACGCTGCGCACGATGCTGATGCGGTTCTCGACGCAGCGGAATACACTGATTGCGGTACGCTGGGCCAGCTCGGCCATCGGATAGACCCGACCATTTTTAAATCGAACATACCAGCCGTCATTGCTCAGGTTAACCAGCCAGTCGGCCTTTTTTTTGCCGTCAGGCCCGACAGCGAGCTTGCGGGTAACGGTTGGGTCTGTATCTTCATAACAAATCAGGACCCCAAAACGATAGACCCGGCTGTTGTCTTTTATCTCAAATGTTGTAAACTCTTTGCCCGGAGTCAGGTTATAGTCATAGTCATAGGGACTCAGCCATAAAATAGCTTTATAGAGCCATGGTATTGTGTCCCGAAAAGGGATATATTCTCCAAACGGCACAAGGTGGATTTTATCATACCGTTGGGGGGCAGCCGTGCCGTCAGGGCGATAAAGATAGGCCGAGTTATATTGGTCAGTGATTGCATAACGTCCGTTTTGTATGCCGATGGCTGCCCCATGGGCTCCGGCCAGTATATACGCCCTGTCTTTGCAGTGCTCGATAATCTGCCGGTGAAAGCGGGGAGGATCAGAATTGGCCACACACAGATCCAGATACTCCTGATTCAGGGGAGCCAGAACCATTGTTTCCGGCCAAGCCGCCATGACAGCTCCTGCTTTGATGCATTCATTGCTGTCGGCGATCAAGTCGTCTAAAATCTTTTGTCCGTTGTCCATTTCTTCTTTGATCCACGCCGGCACATTCGGCTGCACCATCCCGACAAGCGGTCCCCGGCTCAGATACGCCGGCGTTTGACGGATGCGATGCTGCCCGTAAGCCAGCGTCAGCATTATAAGAAGAACCGCTGCAGCAGCACTCCAAAAGGTTCGCATGGCCGCAGTCCGGCCGCTCCTCCGGTCTATAATCCATTGGGCAATAACACCATTAACCAGTGCAATTAATGCCGAAAGCCCCAAGGCTCCAAAGATGTCGCATATCTGAATGATGGACAGATTGCGATATTGGCTGTGAGCAAGGTAATACCAGCAAAAGCCGGTATATAATATCCCTTGCCATGCCTCCGCCCCGACGAATATCACCGGCGCCATCAGCGCCAGCGGCCAGTTCTTTCGCTGCGCAAACCGCACCAACCACGCCAATACCGGCCAGTACAGTCCCTGCATTACAGCAAAGGCAAGATAGCCGGCAATGGTGATGATATACAGCCAGTATAAGTTGCCCACCCAATAGCAAAGACCGATAAAATAGGCACTTAAAAGCAATCTGCCTGTCTGTAACTTTGATTTGCACGCCAGCATGAACGGCACCCATGCAAGCCATGCCAGAAAATGCAGATTCCACGGCGCCTGAATGACTGTCAGCAGAATGCCTGAAGCAGCAAACCCCAAAACAGCATTGAAAAGGGGATGGTTTATTTTTTGCTGGCCCATGTCGATAAGTCTTTAAGGGCTTCTTTGATTAGCTGGACATCATACATTGTTGGGCTGTTCAGCCGCAATCGGAGCTGGTTCATAAATAAAGTCAGCATTTTGCTGTTATGAATAAGTGTCTCCGCTGCAATACCCATCTCGGCAAACAGCCGCTTGAATTCAAAAAATTCTGTTGTGCTTAATTGCCCATTTTGGTAGCTGTGCTCAGTTTTTTCGATGTCTGCCAGACGCCGGCAGGTTTTTTGGACGTAGTCTTCAGAAATGTCAATGCCGCAGTATTGCCGCCCGAGCTGAAATGCCGCTGCAGCGGTTGTTCCTGAGCCGTTAAACGGATCAAGTACCAAATCGCCTGTGCGGGAGCTTGCGGCGATAATCCGTCCCAGCAGCAGTTCAGGCATCTGGCAGGGGTGCCAGCCCTGCCTTTCTCTGAATGTGCCGCATACCCGAGAATAGCTGTCCCAGACATCGTTGGGGATTTTACCTGCGGCGTTGGAACGCCTGTCATTATAGATTAGCTGTCTGTCCGAAGGCAGCCGAACTGCCAAATCATTGAAGATAAAATTTTTTGGATCGTTGACAAAATAAAGAATATGCGTATGGGAGCGGGCAAACTTGTTTTTTGTCTGCTGGCCGAAGGTGTAGTGCCAGATAATCCAGTTGCGGCAGTGCAGCCCCAGCTGATCGCCGATAATCCGCACATGCGCGGCATAGTCATCCCCGATGGCGATATAAAACGACCCATGCGGTTTTAAGACATGCACGCACGCCGCCATCCAGTCCCGCGTCCAAGCCAAGTAGTTATTCGTCTCGACCTTGTCGTGGTACTTATCGTACGGATAGCCGATATTAAACGGCGGGTCTGCAAACACCAGATCTGCAAACGGCTCCGTGACGCCGTTAAGCACCGTAATGCAGTCGCCGCAGATTATCGTATTGTGAAGTTTCTGCATAAAGGGTGCGATTACTGCTGTTTAACCAGTCGGGCTGCAAATCCGCCGCCGCTGGCAAGTTCGATTGTCAGCGTGTCATTTTTGGTAACGGTTTTGGTTATTTTGCGGTAGTCTTCTGCAAAGCGGTCTGCATTGATGCCGTCCTGAAACAGAGTCATTGCATACGTTCCTTCGTCGAGGAAAGATAAATCGAACACCGCCGTTCTCTTGTCTTCGTTGGTCATCCCGCCCAGATACCACTCATTGCCTTTTTTGCGGGCCATATAGAGGTATTTGGCGATTTTTGCTGCCATCACGCGCGTATCGTCCCAAACCGTCGGCACCGGTTTGAGAAACTCCATGCATTCCGGCTCGCGGAGGTAGTTGCTCGGACTGTCGCAGAGCATCTGCAGGGGCGATTCATAAATAACATACATCGCCAATTGACGGCAGCGCGTCCCTATCACGCCGGGACGATTAAAGACCGGATTAAACTGGTCGGGCTGGAAATTGCGCATTGCCCCCGGCGTAAAATCCATTGGTCCGGCAACCATGCGTATAAAAGGCAGAGTTACAGTGTGCGAAGGGGTAATGTTTTTGGACCATTTGCTGTGTTCATTGCCTTGGACGCCTTCCCGGGTTATTACATTGGGATACCGCCGCCGCAGACCGTCGGGTTTATAAGCGCCGTGAAAATCAACCAGCAGATGCCGCTTGGCCGCTTCCGCTGCAACTTTCTCATAGTACTGCACCATTTTCTGGTCATCCCGCTGCATAAAATCCACCTTCAGACCCGCAACCTGCCATTTTGAAAACAGCTCCATTGCCGGCTCAAATTGCTCATCGAGCGTTTTCCAAGTTGTCCAGAGAATAATGCCGACATTTTTTTGCTTTGCATACCGCAGCAGTTCCGGCATATCAATGTCTGGTACTGTCTTCAGCAGATTGCCCAGAGGGTACCACCCCTCGTCCAGAATGATGTATTCAATGCCGTATTGAGAAGCAAAATCAATAAAGTATTTGTAGGTGGCTGTATTGACTCCGGCGCGAAAATCGACTCCATAAACATTGTTTGCATTCCACCAGTCCCATGCCACCTTGCCCGGACGAATCCAGGATGTATCTTCCAGCGTGCAATCCGACGCCAGCTTATAAACCGTTTGGTTCAGCACCAAATCGGCATCTGTCGGAGCGACAATAACGACACGCCATGGATACAATCGGGTCCCGCTGGTTTTAGCCAAGTAATCCGCCCGCTTGACAACACGAACGTCTCTGTCCCCTTGTGGCCTTTCTTCAAGCGGATAATTCGGAAAGATGGCTTTAAGGGTTGTGGTTCCCTGTGCTTGCAGATAGCAGCCCGGGTAGTCGATCACATCGGACTCTGTTAAGGCGATTTTCGGCCCGCCGGGAATATCAACAACCGCCGGGATTGAGCAGAACGCTCCTTTTGTCAATTGGGACAGCGGCTTATTTATATAAGAGCGTTCCTGATGGGTGTAGAAACTGTCTTCCTGAGGAAAGAATATCGGATAATCTTCTGAAAATGCAAACGCGATTTGTTCTGCGACAACCTCAACCTCTCCGGGCAGTTTGGTCTGGATGCGGTAGGCAAAACCGTCGTTATAAACCCGGCAAATAAGCGAAAATGAGCTGTTGACAGGGAAGGTAACAGTTGTGTATTGGTCTTGTATAATCCGTTTTTTTTCCGGCACCACGGGGGTGATGGTTTCATCGACTAGCGTTTGACTGCTCTCGGGCAGAACGACATTTTTGCCCAGTTCGGTCAGCTGCCCGTCAGCTGTTCGGATGGTTAATCCTATCGGACAGTTTTGCATCAGCACTGTTCCATCATAAGCCAGAGAATAACCGAGCATCGGGCTGTCAGTAAAAATGACCTTGAGTTTCCCATCGGGGGATTTGATTTCTGCCGTGCCGCCATGAACGGATACGGCGCTTATCAACAATGTCAATCCGACCGCAAGACGCGTTAAGTGTCCCATAATGTCTCCCTTCGAACAATTTTTAGCTGACAAATTTCCCCGGATTTCCGGACTGCCGCAATTGTATGGATAAGACGGTTTTTAGTAAAGTACAAATTGTCAGGTTGACAGTTCGCCTGTTTTGACCTATTATAGAAAGGCAGTGGTTTTTTGACCAAAAACACTGAAAAATCGCTGCGAAGGGAAGAAATTGTGAAAATAATTGCGGTTATTCCCGCCCGGTATGCATCCAGCCGTTTTCCCGGCAAGGTTCTGGCCAAAGAGACCGGTAAATATCTTATCCAGCACACCTACGAGCGGGCGTTGTGTGCAAAGTGCATCAGTCAGGTGCTCGTAGCCGCTGACGACCAGCGCGTGGCAGACGCCTGCCGGCAGTTCGGGGCGCCGTGTGTGATGACCTCTATAAGCCATCCCAGCGGTACCGACCGCATTGCCGAAGCGGCTGCCGGTGTCGATGCGGATATTGTAGTCAATCTGCAGGCCGACGAGCCGGAAATTGCCCCGGCCTATATTGACCGCGTGGCGATGCTGCTGGTTGAGCACCCGCAGGCCGCAATGGCTACGCTGCTGGCGCCGTTTGAAAGTATTGCTGATATTGCCAATCCGAATATTGTCAAATGCATTACAGACAACTCCGGAAGGGCGATTTATTTTTCACGGTCAGTTATTCCGTATGACCGTGCCGCCGGCGGCATAGGCCGCATCGATGCCTACCATCGGCATCTTGGCATTTATGCCTACCGGAAAGAGTTTTTAATGACCTTTACTGCTCTCCAGCCGGGTTTTCTCGAACAGCACGAGAAACTCGAACAGCTGCGGGCTTTGGAGAACGGCTATGCCATTTTGACCGCCTGCGTCGAAAAAACGTGGGATGGCATTGATACGCCCGAGCAGTATCGGGCTTTTGTTGAGCGAATCAGGCAGATCACACAATAACATTTGGAAGATAATATGTCAGACAGCATGGATTTATTGGCCAAAATCAGCGGCACCTCGACTGATAACGAATATTTCCTCCCGCTGCCGCCGGGCTATCAGAAAGGGAAAACCCGCTATGTGATAGTCATGGGCACGGTGATGAGCGGGCTGGGCAAGGGGATTTTTTCTTCCTGTCTGGCCAAGCTGCTGCAGGATAAAGGACTGACGGTGGCTCCCATCAAGCTGGAGGGCTATCTGAACATTGATTCGGGCACGCTCAATCCATTTCGTCACGGCGAGGTTTTTGTCCTCGATGACGGAATGGAATGCGATATGGATCTGGGGACCTATGAACGGATGCTGGACCAGAACCTCTCACGCCAGAATTTCTCAACCAGCGGCCAGATCTACAGTTCGGTTCTGGAAAAAGAGCGGCACGGCGATTATCTCGGCCGCGATGTCCAGATGATTCCCCATGTTACCGGCGAGGTCAAAATGAAGCTGCGCCAGCTGGCGATGAAAACCAATGCCGATGTGGTCTTCGTGGAAATTGGAGGTACAGTCGGCGACCTTGAAAATGCCTTCTATATCGAAGCCATGCGCGAACTGGCTTATGAGGAAGGTCCCAACAGCTGCTGTTTCGTGGCGCTGACATATATCCTTGAACCCAAAGCCCTCGGCGAACAGAAATCCAAAGCCGCCCAGCTGGGCATCAAGCAGCTGATGCAGATGGGCATTCAGCCGGATATTATCGCCTGCCGTGCCGAGAAGCCCGTCAGCGATCAGGCACGCCAGAAGATGAGTGTGTTCGGCAATGTGCCGTTCGAACGGGTCTTCAGCATGCATGATTCAGCCAGCATTTACGCAATCCCTTCCATGCTGCGGGACTGCGGCATCGATTTTGAAGTGCTCCGCATGCTCAAGATTGAAGACCGCATCCAGCTGCGACACGAGCGCAAAGAGTGGGCACGCTGGTGCGATTTTACCGACAAAATCGGCAAAGAAGCGTATGACATTACCATCGGCATTACAGGCAAATATACCTCGGTCCGCGACAGTTATGCTTCGGTTCTCCATGCGGTCGAGCATGCCGGTATTCATCTGGGTATCCGGGTCAATATCAAGTGGATAGAGACCACCGATTTAACCGATGACAATGCCGCTGCCTGTCTGGCAGATGTGGACGGCATTATTGTTCCCGGGGGCTTCGGCACCCGCGGCTGGGAGGGCAAGATTGCCTGTGTGCACTATGCCCGACAGAACAATGTGCCGTATCTGGGACTCTGTCTGGGCTTTCAGGCCGCCGTGATTGAATTTGCCCGCAATGTGTGCGGCTTGGCCGAAGCCAATTCCACCGAGATTGATCCCCATATCGGGCAGCCGGTTATCAGTATCCTGCCCGAACAGAAAAAGATTGAAGGACTCGGCGGCAACATGCGTCTGGGAGGGCGGGATGTAGAAATCAAAAAAGATACAATGGCTTGGAAGCTCTTCGGTAAAACGTCCATCGTGCGGCTGCGGTTTCGTCACCGCTACGAAGTCGATCCTGCCTATGTCGGGCTGCTGGAAGAAAAGGGACTCGTCTTTTCCGGCAAAGCCCCCAACCAGCCGATTATGCAGATCCTTGAGCTGCCGTCGCAGCTGTTTTTTATGGGGACGCAGGCACATCCGGAACTGACCAGCCGGCCGATGCGTCCCTCGCCGTTCTTTGTCGGCTTGGTTGCCGCTGCCGGCAAACGCCGCTACCCGAATGCCGGCTTGGATAATCCGCTGGAAGCGGTCGAAAAAGTCAGGGGATTTTAGCGCCCCTTGTCGGATGGTCTGCAGTGCATGAGGCATCGGAAAGAAATGTGCATGTTTGACCTGCATCGGTCGGAAAGGGCGGTTCTATGAAGTACGGTATGGCAGCAGCTGTGTTGTGTGTTGCGGTCTTTGCAGGATATTGCACCAGCGCATGGTCCAAGGCGTCTGTACCGGTCCTTTACATCGTCGGCGATTCGACTGCCGCCAACGGTCCTGATAAGGGCTGGGGCAGCCATCTGCAGAAGTTCTTTGACCCCAATCAGCTCAACGTGGTCAATGCGGCCCGTGCCGGCCGAAGCAGCCGCACATACATTACAGAGGGTTTTTGGGATGATGTTGTCAAAAACCTTAAACCCGGCGATACCGTTCTTATCCAGTTCGGCCATAACGATGCCGGCCCTCTTAACGACAGCCGCCGGGCACGCGGCTCTATCGCCTCACTGGGCGACCAGACACAGGAAATTGATAATCTTGTTACAGGCCGTCATGAAGTGGTTCACACCTTTGGCTGGTATCTGCGCAAAATGATTGACGACACCAAAGCAAAAGGGGCTGTCCCGATTGTGCTGAGTATGACAGCCCGCAATGTCTGGTCCGGCGGCAGCGTCGAGCGGGACAACCGCTTTTGTGCCTTGGCCGAGCAAACCGCTGCACAAACAGGCACGGCATTTATTCCTTTTCGTCACATAGCGGCTGACCAGTACGACCTGCTGGGGCCGATACGCGTCAGCCGCCTGCATCCGATCGATCACACCCATACCAGCGCCCAAGGCGCTTTTCTGAATGCTGCCGTTGCTGTATCAGGTCTCAAAGCCCTCGGCAGTCCGCTAGCGGCAAAACTGAATGAACAGGGCCGCTCGGTTTCGGCCTATGTTCCGCATCTGATGCTCGAACCGGTTAAGGAATGGATGACCGCTCCGTGGATGCCTGATTCCCTGCCGCCGCCCAATCCGGCCAATCCCACACTTTTTCTGATTGGCGATTCTACGGTGCGCTGCGGCTCGCGCGGCGATGGGGCCGGCGGCCAGTGGGGCTGGGGGGCGCCGCTTGCCGACTATTTCGATTGCCGGCGAATCAATCTGGAAAACTGTGCTTGGGGTGGCACCAGCAGCCGAACCTTCCGCACATTGGGATACTGGGACAAGGTGCTGGCCAGACTCAAGCCGGGCGATTTTGTAATCATGCAGTTTGGCCACAATGATTCCGGACCCATTAACGACACGGCCCGTGCTCGCGGAACGCTGCCCGGAATCGGCGACCAGACACAGCAGATAGACAATTTACTGACCGGCATGCCCGAAACCGTCCGCACCTATGGATGGTATATCCGCCGCTATATCATAGAAACCAGAGCCAAGGGCGCTGTGCCGATTGTCTGTTCGCCTGTTCCGCGCAGCCGCTGGGCAGACGGCCGCGTTGTGCGGTCGGCGGACAGTTACCCGCAATGGGCGGCCAAGGCCGCAGAAGCCGAACAAGCATATTTTATCGACCTCAACCGCCTTGTTTGCGACCGCTATGATGCGGCAGGTCAGGAAAGGGTATCAGCCCTGTATTTTGACGGAGCGGAAACCACCCATACCAATGCCTCAGGAGCCGATTTGAATGCCGCCTGCGTAGTCGAGGGCATTCGTTCGCTGCCGGCCTGTCCGCTTGCTCAGTATCTTACCCCGCAACTCCAATTACCGCTGGAAAAACAGGACAGCCCTTTGCCGGAATAATGCCCTGCAAACACGAAACTTGTGTTTTTCTAAAAGAACAATAAGGTTTTTGTTTGCAAAACCGCCCCATATTGAGTATAAGTTTCCGCAATCATGCGGTACGGCTGATTTCTTTCATGGCGATAATTAAAGGCATTGCACCGAAAAGAAGGGCGGTTAGCTCAGCTGGCTAGAGCGCCTGCCTTACAAGCAGGAGGTCACAGGTCCGAGTCCTGTACCGCCCATTCAAAAAACCTCGTTTCTAAATCAGAAATGAGGTTTTTTCCTCTATTTATTGGCTCTATATACCCCCCTATTATGCACTTTGTACCCAGCGGGTACATGGCTTGCTTCCCAAAATTTGACCAAGGTTGCATGATAGGATAGCCGACAGAAGCAGTCTGAATAGCCGGGTAGGGTGGTCTTTGCGGCCGTGTAGCCGTCAGGTTCGGTGCAGATGCTCTTGACGGTAGCGTTTGGGACTGCATCTGAGACCTGTGAATACCTGCGCCTATGGATTTTTGGCTCATTATCCATAGGCGCAGACTGTGAGTATGGATTTTTAGCCAAATTTTCCATAGATACAGGTATTTACATATATTCACATATAATTCCCTCATAGGGAGTCTGCCCCCATCGGCGGCATCGGACAGATAGAGTCGCCATCTGCCGCCACAGCCGGACAGGCGGTTTGTGCTGCGGCCGGACAGGGGCGGTCTTTGCGGCTGTGCAGCCGTCAGGTTCGGTGCAGATGCCCCTGACGGTAGCG
>JAGPMT010000060.1 GCA_018052735.1 Phycisphaerae bacterium
TGAATTACATTGGCAAGTCGCAGTTTTCGGCGGATGCGGAATTGGACGGGATGATTGACGATGTGCGGATATACAATTACGGTCTGTCGGCCGAGACAATCGGCGGCCAGTACTATGGGGTTACCGGCATTCGTCCGTGCATTGACCCGGCGTTCGCAGGAAGTATTTATAACCGTGACGATACCGGTTCCTCTTACTGCAAGGTGGATTTGGCAGATTTCGCCCTGCTGGCGGCCAACTGGTTAGCCGATGGACTTTGGGTTGCTCCGTGAAAATAACGAAAAAACAGGGCAGGAGGCGGTCTCCTGTCTGTTATACAGGTTTTGGCGGTCAAAGCCTGTGACGAGTAAACATTTTGTATTTTGGAGGATGTAAAGATGAAAAGGTTAGGTATTTTGTTATTGCTGGGTATGATAGGTGCTGCTCAGGCTGTGCTGATTGATGACTTCAGCGGCGACCTCAGTGCTTATACAAGCACTGTAATCCTCGATGCCAATGGCGGCGGTGCCAATACTGCGGCATGGCAAATCAGCGGCGGCACGCTTCAGCTCAATACCACGGTGTACGATGGGATTGAACAATATGCGATGATTTACAGCGGCCTAACACTGGGTATCGGGCAGGAACTGCAGGCCGATGTCGTCATTGGCGCAACTGGTTCGCAGGATATCGGGCTGTATGTGGGCGGCACAACCCCGACAACCGGCGTTCGTCGGGACTACATCGCGATGTATCGCCGCAGCAGCGGCCAGCTGTTCTCACGCGGTTTTGATGGAGCCACAGAATATACATTAGCAGGAAATTGGACCAATAACATTCCGATTACCGCATTGTTTATTGCCCGCATTGCAGAAAATACCTACGAGGCCGGCTGGTATGACGGGGCAACTCGTAATGTTCTTGTCACCCGAACTCCGGCTTATGCCAATGATGCTGATGTGATTGGTTTCTATGCAGATGTCCGCGGCGTGGGGATTGTCGGCAGTCTTGATAACCTCCGCATCGTGCCGGAACCGGGTACACTGACCTTGCTGGGGCTTGGCACTGGGCTTTTGGCCCGCAAGAGGAAATAAGCAAACCTCTAAAACTAATCAGGGAAATGTTCACCCCGAGGCCGGATTCTGATTAAAGGATCCGGCCTTAAGGGGGATCTAAAGATGTAAATACAGACGCAGCAGACAAAACTATTAAAAAGTGCGGCGTTGGTATAAGCATTATTTCTTTGAGTATCAGTTATTCCGTTGCAGTGAAAGAAAGATACGTATAACGAACGGCTACAATAACGGGGGGTATATGCCCATCCACACAACCGAATTGAAATATATTGGAAGGCATCTTTTTATCTTTTATCTATTCCTCTATTCGGTATGCTTGGCTTTTCCAACGGCTGTCAAAATTCAGGACACCGTAGTTGATACACAGGCAATGACCTTAGGGGCAGGAGCCCCCTACGGCTATGCTATTAACGGTCTTTCGTTTCAGCAAGAGGCACTGGTAACGTTCAATGGCTGGCAGTATGCCGTTTATTATAACAGTTCGCGAAGAGTCTGTCTGGCACGACGTCAGCTGCCCTCAGGAGCATGGTCCGTCATCCCCTTTACCGATTATACACTCAGCACAACAACGGATGCTCATAATGTCGTTACAATCGGAATCTGTCCCAATGACGGCACCATTCACTTGTCGTTTGACCATCATGGCGGCAGCCTGCATTACCGGGTTTCCCAACCCGGCGCCGCATCCCATCCCGATTCGGTTGTCTGGAATGCAGCTTTGTTCGGGCCTGTGCGCAGCTATCTGATTGCCGGTCAAACAATTACCAGTGTTACATATCCGCGATTCTGGCAGACTCCCGACGGGAATCTGCAATTCGGCTTCCGGGCTGGGGCATCCGGCAATGGGGATTGGTATATGGCCGATTATACGGCAGATGATGGCTTATGGAGCAATGTCCGACAGGTAATAAACCGCAGCGGCACCTACACGGACTCGCTTGGAACAAGCACCACACGCAATGCCTATATGAATCCGCTCGTATATGGGCCAGACGGCATCCTGCACGCCACTTGGACTTGGCGCGAAAGCGCCGGCGGAGCCAATCATGATATTGTATACGCATGGAGTCCCGACGGTGGCTTCCACTGGTACAACAACAATGTTGCCGCCGGCTTTCGGATCGGAACCGGCAGCAGCCCATTACAGACGCTGCTGTCTGTTACTTGGATAAATGAGGGGCTTCAGCTCATCGGTAAAGCTACCGGCAGCACTACTACACAGCAATTGATAACCGTTCATTCTTCCAATGCGGCTGTCATAGCTGTCGACCGATACTACGGAATAATGAATCAGCAAGCTCAAGCTGTAGACGCACAGGGCCGCATTCATACGATAATGTTTCATTGCACTCCCGAAACATATGAGGGGTATTCATACAGCACATGGGGGCCTCAAGGTGCCCGGAGGTATTATCACTATTGGCGCAACGCCAAGGGGATTTGGACGCGCAACGAGCTGCCGGGATGGGTTGGCAGCAGACCCAAATTGTTTATTCGTTCCAACGGCGATGCTTATGTGATTTACCAGTCCCGCCGCAATGTCAACCCGACTGATACAGGCATCTACTTTACAGACGGCGATTTGACTATTCAGGCGGCCACCGCCGCCAGTTCTTGGACAGACTGGCAGATTATTCATATCGAACCGGGCTACTTCTTCAGCGAGGCCCTTGCCGATCCCTACCGCTTTCAAGACGGCGTCTTATCGGTTGTCATGCAGGAGTCTCCTTCGACGATCGGGGGCGCTTCGCGGCTGCGGATATTGGATTTTGAACTAAATTGAAACCAGGCTCCTTTTAAGGCATAAATAATGAAAAACACAGCTTTCTATAGTCTAATTCTTTTGCTCCCAATATGCGTACGGGCCGCTCAATTTGACAATTTTGAAAGCTATACTACCGGAACCGCAGGGGCACCGTGGATGCCAACGCAGGGTTCCCCCCTTATTGGGAAAGAAGCCGACGGCAACCAATATATCGAAAGCTTTGGATCGTATTGTTTGCTGGGAGATCATGCTATCCCCGCGCAAGATTCAGCTACAACCGTTTTTTACAGAATTTACAAGCCGGCTGGAACCTCCCCGGACTGCTCTGTTGGATTAAGCGATTTATCTGCTCCAACCGGTGATTGGAATGATTTCGAGGTGTATGTTGTCATTGTGGGCGGGGAACTCCGTGCCCGCAACGGCACCAGCAACACAGCAATTATAAGTCCAATGAACTCAGGAGTCTGGTATAATATATGGCTGATTCTCAATAACAGCTCAAACACCTACGATGTATACGTAACAAACGGATCGGCCAGTGCAACAGCTTCGGACCGGAAAGCCAGCAATTTCGTCTTTCGCAAAGCCAGTTCTAATCCGTTGGCGGCATTTAAGATCTACGGCAGGCCGGAATATGGACCTGTTTGGGTAGATGATATCTATATTACAAACGGTATTGATTTGACAAATCCAGCAGCCGCTGTATCCCCCCTGATTATACACAACCCTTCGAATAGTTCTATCAAGCAAAGTGAGGAGGCAATTTTTACAACTGTCTTTGCGTGCCAGACTTCTCCTTCGACAATATGGTATAAAGCCGCCTCACCGGCCGATATTCCAATTGATACAAGTCTGCCGGCATTCGATCTGCAGCTTGATTATGATCCCCTTACAAGACACTATACATCAACGTTGAAAATACTCGACTGTACCGTTTCAAATTCGGGATATTATTACTGCAAGATTTTTGATGAAAGCGGTTACTCTCGGAGCAGTGCATCTGCTTTATTAATCGTCTACGGTCTTTCAGCTCACTGGACTCTAAATAAAGACAGGTATATTTCCGGTTCTTACCTTGATGAACTCGCCGGCCTTCCAGCCCACGCTGCCGGAGCTTGTTCCTTCACAAACGGTGCCGACGGTACACCAGATGGTGCAGGTCTGATATCACCTTCTGGGGGATGGGCCGAAAGCTCTATTTTTGATCCAGTTGCCCAATCTGGACAGATGACAGTCAGCTTTTGGGCAAAAACCAGCGATTGGGGAACATCACAAGAGGACTTGCTGGCCGAGTCTATCAGTGATGAAATCCTTATTGTTCCAAATGGACTGAAAGCCGACGGGCGATGGCAGCATATAGGCATCGTTTTTGATGGTACAACCGGCAGACTTTATGTGGATGGGCTATTACAGGCACAGGGGCTATGGAAGATGCCGCAAGACACCACAGCAGTTATACGCTTTGGAACAGCCGGCACGGGACAGAGCATCTTTAGTGGAGCAATTGACGATATTCGGGTATATAATTACGCTCTGACAGAGTTTGAAATTGCTGATTTGCGGTATAATTTTTCTGGAATCAGTTCCTGTATTCTTGATTTTGATGCCCATTATGATTTTGCCGGCCCCGATGGAACAAGCGACTGCATTATAGATATTCTGGATTTAGCAGCCTTTGCTGCTGCATTCCTCGAAGCCGACCCTGCCCGCGACTTGACCGGCCCGGATGGATTGCCCGACGGCATTGTGGATCTGCAGGAGTTTGCAGAGTTCGCATCTATCTGGCTGGCTTGCGGCCTTTATCCAGTTTGCAATTAAATCCGTCTGAATATCCCAAGCGTTCGCCAGCCTATGCCGTACGATGGTCCAGAAACCCTTCCAGTTTCCTTGCACGCACCGGATGCTGGAGTTTCCGGATCGCCTTGGCTTCTACCTGCCGCACCCTCTCGCGTGTTACCTTGAAAATACGGCCGACTTCTTCGAGCGTATAGGTATAGCCGTCGCCAATGCCGTAGCGCAGCTTAATAATCTCACGCTCACGGTAGGTAAGCGTCTTAAGAACCTCATCAATACGATCCTTAAGCATCTCCTGAGCAGCCGACTGAACCGGTGATTCGGCAGAGTCATCCTCAATAAAATCACCGAAATAGCTGTCCTCACTTTCGCCGATCGGACGATCCAGACTGAACGGGTGCTTGCTGATTTTCAGCACACGCCGCGTTTCCGCAATGCTCATTTTGGCCGCTTCTGCTATTTCCTCAATGGTAGCCTCCCGCCCAAGCTTC
>JAGPMT010000001.1 GCA_018052735.1 Phycisphaerae bacterium
GGTATTCAGTTTTCAAACAGTCTCTCTATAATACCCGTCAACCTGCATAATTTGTCCGAAAATGGGCCGTCTGCAAGGGGGTACAATTTCGATAACTGCTTGCATATAAGGGATTTAAGATTTTTACAGATTTTTGAAGATAGCAAGATAGTGCATGCAGAATTGGGACCATCTGGACAATATCTGTCGGGTTAGCAGTGCTTATTTCTTTGGGCAGAAGTCTTTATCCGGACTTCTGCATATTTCCGGCGTTCTCATTCAGACGGCTTATAGCCATAGAGGCGGTGCTGTTTGATATAGTCTGCCACAGCCGGATGCAGGGCATCGGCGGGCATATGCCCGCAGGCCAGCTGCCGGCGGATGTCGGTGCTGCTGATGTGAATTTCGGGCGTGCGGATGAGGTCGTTTTCCAGACGGCCAATCTGCTCATCGGTAAAGATGCCCGCAAACCGGCGGATGTTGGGCAATGGATATCCCCCCCGCAGCATCACGCAGATGCGGCAGAGGTCCAGCAGGCGCCCGACTTGATGCCACTTGCCAAACTCTTCCAGCTGGTCGGCGCCCATCAGCCAATAGAGGGTTGCCTGCGGCCCTGCCTGCTGCCGGAAGAAGCCAACCGCATCAATCGTGTAGCTGGGTTCGGGGCGGCGCAGCTCACAGTCACTGACATCCAAGCGGTTTGTTCCTTCAATGGCCAGCCGAATCATCGCCAGACGATGACTGCCTTCGGCGGCTATCCGCCGCTTGTGCGGACTGCGCCGCGCGGGAATAAAAATCAGCCGCCCGGCGCCGAGCGTATGCAATGCATGGGCAGCCACTTCGAGATGTCCGCGGTGTATCGGATCAAAGGAGCCCCCGAAGAGAATAATTTTTTCCTGCTGACTCATTGAAAGCGCACCTGAAAAAACTGTCAAACTTGGATGGTTTCATTTTACCATGCAAGAAAATTTTCTGCAATTTTTCAATTTTTTTTGTTTTTGTCATCTTCTTGGGCGCAGCAGCGCTGCACTGGTTTCAACAGCGGCTGTCTGCGGGTGAGCAGACCGATCCGCCGGAGAGTGCATTTTTCAAGATATTCATATATTTAAAGCAAATGCCCCAACGGATGCAGAATTTGCAAAGGTGCATTGGCGGCAGCGGCGCGGCTGCATCGGCGGCGCGGAAGAAGCGGCGCTGTTTTTTTCGCGGCGGCAGCATCGGACACAGGCCACTGCGCTGCGCAGAATCGTTTTTTTGTCAAGGAAGGTTGAACTTTTGGCCGATAATTGTGTATAATAATGCTATGTGAAAAGTAAAAACGGATTACAACTCCTTAAAAACAGTCGAAAGGAGGTGACACAAAGCCATGGCAAAGAAAGTAGCAAAGAAGGTAGCAAAGAAGGCGCCTGCTAAGAAAGCGGTAAAGAAAGCCACCAAAAAAGAAAGTCGCTAAAAAGAAATAAGAGTGTGAGCAGCAGCTCCGCTCAAGCGGCAAAAGAAGAGCTTCTCATCCACCGGTGAAGCTCTTCTTTTTTTTTATCCATACCGAACCACGCTTCAGTCCTTTTGAGTTTCGTCCTCTGTCAAGCGCCTGCTTCGGAGAAGATGATGGTAGTGCTGGGCAAACCGATGGGCTTCATCCCGGACATACTGAAGCAGCTTTCGCACCGGCGAATGCGCCGGCAGCCGAAGGGGTTCTGTGCGTCCGTGCAGATACACAATCTCCTGCTTTTTGGCAAGGGAAGCCAGCTTGGGCAGCGGGGCATGCATCCGGCTGAACACCTCCTCGACGGCGTGCAGCTGGCCGATGCCGCCGTCAATCAGCACCAGATCGGGCCACAATTCCTGCCCTGCCATCGCCTGCTTATAGCGGCGGGACACAATTTCCTGCAGGCAGGCATAATCGTCTATCCCCTTTACAGACCTGATTTTATATCTGCGATAGCCGTCCTTAAACGGTCTGCCGTCGATGAACTGCACCATCGCGCCGACCATCGCGCTGCCGGCTAAGTGGGCGATATCAAATCCTTCGATAATCCGCACCGGCTGGCTGGATTCGAGCAGCGTCTGCAGTTTGACCAGTGCTTCGGACGGGTCGCCGGCAAACACTTCCGGCTGGACATTGCGGTCGAGACTGCCGCGCTTGTCGAGGGCTTCAATCAGGCGAATGCGGTCGCGGTACATGGCGGCCGTTTCAAAATCCAGTGCGGCGGCGGCATCGGTCATCCGCCGCTTCAGATCCGCCAGCGTCCGGCTGCGCTTGGAGCAGAGAAACCGTATCAAATCCCGAATCTGCGCGCGGTAGGCCTCTTTGGAAACGCGGTCGCCGCAGGGGGCTGTGCATTGACGGATGTTATACAGAATGCAGGGGCGGAAGAACCGGCGTTTGTCATCGCTGCTTCGGATGTCCAGCGTGCAGGTGCGGAACCGGTAAATCCGCTGAAGCACGCCGATGACCGCCCGCAGGTCGCCGGCGCTGGTAAAGGGACCCATCAGCAGACTGCGCTGGTCCTGCGGATTGCGGGTGATATACACCGCCGGATACTCCTGACGGGTGGTAATCTCCAGATAGGGAAAGGTCTTGGCATCTTTGAGGTCGGTGTTGTAGGGCGGATGAATATCTTTAATCAGCCGGGCTTCCTGCAGAACGGCATCGACTTCACTTTCGGTCTGGAGATAATCCACCGCCGCCGTGCGGCTGATCATCTCGGCAATCCACGGGCCGCGGCTTTCGGCCAGATTGGCGCTGGGCTGAAAATAGCTTGCCACCCGGCTGCGGAGGTTGCGGGCCTTGCCGATGTAGAGCACTTTTTCCTGCGCATCCTTCATAAAATACAGACCCGGACCGGTCGGAAAAGACCGGATTGCCGCCCGAATCTGCTCGATTGCCGCTTTGGATGCCTTTTTTGCCATAACGGTATTGTACCGGATTTATCAGAAAAGGCAATTTGTGCGCCGCCGGAAGCCGCAATTGCCGGCCGGAAAAAAACCGCTGAGCAATGCTAAAAAGCAGGCGTGCCGCTGCCATACAGCACCTTGCGGATCCGGTTTTGTGCTTAGGAATTTCCCTTATTTTTCTTGCAAAATCAACAGCCGCATTGTAAGGTAAATAAAACATTGTTGACCGGTTCGTCGTGCTTTACAGAAGTTATTGCATACAAAGAAGTTAATGGGGTATAGTGTAACGGTAGCACGACTGACTCTGGATCAGTTAGTCGGGGTTCGAATCCCTGTACCCCAGTATAAAAGCCCTTTGTTGAAGCGTCGGCAGAGGGCTTTTTTTATGACAGGTACTTTTTGACAGATGCTCACATTCGGTTCCATACAATTGGATATGCCGTTCATTCAGGCACCGTTGTCCGGCTATACCGACTACCCCATGCGGATTTTGGCCCGCCGGTTCGGCTGTCCGCTGACTTTTACCGGCGTTATGCTGGACAAGATTGCCCTGCATCATAAGGCGCTTCGGAAGGCCAAATTTCAGCCGCAGGCCGATGAGCATCCGGTTGGCGCGCAGCTGCTGGGCGACGATCCGGAGGTTATTGCGCAGGCGGCCTGCAAATTCATCGAGGTCGGCTATGACCTGATTGACCTGAACTTTGCCTGCCCTGCCCCGAAGGTGCTGCGGCGGGCACGCGGGGGCTATCGGATGCAGCAGCCGGAGTTTATCCGCCAGACGTTTCGCCTGACACGTCAGCTGGTCAAGACCCCCGTGTTTATGAAGATACGCATCGGCTACGACAGCAGCGCCGCGTCGGAAGAGGACTTCTGGACGATCTGCCGCAACGCCGCAGAAGACGGTGTCGATATGCTGGCCATCCACGGACGCACCGTCGTACAGAAATACAAGGGCAAAGCCAACTGGAGCCGCATCATCGAGGCCAAAAAGCGGTTTGGTCAGCTAACGATATTCGGCAGCGGGGATGTTCTGGACGCCGAAACGGCCGTCCAGCGGCTTGCCGAAAGTGGACTGGACGGTGTTATCATTGCCCGCGGGGCTGTCGGCAATCCGTGGATTTTTCAGGAAATCCGAGCCCTTTTCAGCGGTCAGCAGAAACCGCCAAGTCCTTCTCTGGCCGAGCAGGGGCAGATTATGCTTGAACACTTTGAGATGATTTGCCAAAGCCGTCCTGAGCGGAAAGCAGTTCCTTACTTTCGCAAATTTCTGGCCGGCTACTGCAGACGGCATCCCGAACGCAAAAAAGTCCTCCTTGCCCTGATGGCCTGCAAGAGCCGGCAGGCCGTCATCGACACCATCCGGCAGCTGTACTGCCTGCACTGAATCGGTCCGGCCGGATGGGGGCTATCCGGCCGGCGGGGAAAAATAGGCGCGGCATTTTGCAATAATCTTTGACAAGCCGCAGGAGATTTCTTATAAATGAAGAAGTTAGAGGTATTTTGAGAGGGTTTTTTAAAACGGAGAACGCAGATGGATACGGTTTCAATCCTGCCGGAAGACAGTATCGGCTATCATTTCATCCCCGCAGAATACATCCCTCAGGGCCAAGACGAATACAGCCGGCGCAATCAGCAGGTGGGAAAACCGCTGGACCAGTGGCGCCGCCTGCGGGCGCACGAAATCGAACTGCTGGTAAAAAACGGCAACACAGCCGACAAATGGGAAAACATCCTCGTTACCGACCCGTTTGACCCCAAGCGGATTACCAATACCGAATTTTTCGGTTTTGTGCGTCTGGGACGGGTGCGCAACATCGTACTGGAGCACCATGACCTGCAGGTTCCGGCCGGCATCACCAACAGCCGCATTGTCGCCTGCGATATCGGCGACGATGCCGCCATTCACAATGTTCGCTACATGGCCCATTACATCATCGGCGAACGCTGCATTCTGGTCAACATTGACGAAATGCACACGACCAATCATGCCAAATTCGGCAATGGTATTCTCAAAGAGGGCGAGGACGAAAAAGTCCGCGTCTGGCTGGATATTATGAACGAAACCGGCAGCCGCAAGGTCATGCCGTTTGACGGAATGATTGCCGCCGATGCGTATCTGTGGGCCAAATACCGCGACGATCTGCCGCTGCAGCAGAAACTCAAAGAAATCACCCAGAACAGTTTTGACAGCCGGCGGGGCTTTTACGGGATGGTGGGTGACCAGTGCGTCATTAAAAACTGCCGCATCATCAAAGATGTCAAAATCGGCGCCCACTGCTACATCAAAGGCGCCAACAAGCTCAAAAACCTGACCATCAACTCCGATGTCCACGAACCCACCCAAATCGGCGAAGGGGTGGAACTGGTCAACGGCATCATCGGCTACGGCTGCCATATCTTTTACGGTGTCAAGGCCGTCCGCTTCATCTTAGCCAACAATTCCAATCTGAAGTACGGCGCGCGGCTGATAAACTCCTTTTTGGGAGACAATTCCACAATCTCCTGCTGCGAGGTGCTCAATAATCTGATTTTCCCCGCTCACGAGCAGCACCACAACAACTCGTTTCTGATTGCCTCTGTTGTGATGGGACAGAGCAACATGGCCGCCGGCGTGACGGTCGGGTCCAATCACAACAGCCGGGCCAACGACAACGAGATTCAGGCCGGCCGCGGCTTCTGGCCGGGACTGTGCACCAGCGTCAAGCACTCCTGCCGGTTTGCATCCTTTGTGCTGCTGGCCAAGGCCGATTATCCGGCTGAACTGAATATCCCGCTGCCGTTTTGCCTGCTGAGCAACAATGCTTCCAAAGACCAGCTGGAGATTATGCCGGCCTTCTGGTGGCTGTACAATATGTATGCCATGGCCCGCAATATGTGGAAATTTCAGAACCGCGACAAACGGCTCAGAAAAGTCCAAAATATCGAATTCGACTGTCTGGCTCCCGACACAGCCGAAGAAATCATTGCTGCCCGGCGGCTGCTGGAAATCTGGACGGCGCGGGCTCACCTGCGGCAGAGCGGCCGGAGCGAAAACGGCAGAAGCCCCGACCAGCTGGCGGCACTCGGACGCCAGCTGCTCAGCCGCAAAGAAAATCTTGAAGGGCTGGAAGTCCTCGGCGAAAATATCGAAAAATCGCACCGCAAGGCAGTCATCACGAAGGTCTATGAGGGCTATCAGGCCTATGGTGATATGCTGCATTATTATGCGGTCAAAAATCTGCTGGGCTGGATGCAGTCCGGCGGCTCGCTTAACGACATGCGGAATGCACTGCAAGGCCCCTGCCGGCGGGTGTGGGTCAACCTCGGCGGGCAGCTGGTGCCGGACGAGGATGTCCTGCAGCTTCGAAAAGACATTGCCGACGGCAAACTGAACAGCTGGGAGGCCATTCACAGCCGGTACAATGAACTCTGGCAGGCCTATCCGCTGGAAAAGCAGAAGCACGCCTACTATACCCTCTGCGGTCTGCTCGAAACGGATTGCCTGACGCCCGAGCAGTGGCAGGCCGCCCTCGATAAGGCCGCCCGGATTCAGGACTTTATCTGTGAACAGGTCTATCAGAGCCGCAAGAAGGACTTTGACAATCCCTTCCGGCAGGCGACCTATCGAAACCTCGATGAGATGACCGCCGCCATCGGAACGGTTGAGAAGGATGCTTTTATCACGCAGGTTCGCGAAGAAACGCAGCGATTTAAGCAGATGATTGATGATGTAAAAAAGCGAGGTTGATGTCGAGCTAAACGATAATCGGACATTCGAAAGGACAATCAGATGAATCTAACGGATACTAAATATTCCCAGTATGCACTGGTCCGGGAAATGATGGACGCCGTCAATGTCGTCGGACGGTTCAATCCCTCGCAGACGAAAACTGTCGCTGCCAAAATTGCTTCCATCGGAAAGCTGTTTTTAACCGGCGAGGGCTCCAGCCGGATTTTTCCCGCCAAAAACGCCATCCGCAAATGCCTGCGGTGGGGACTACCTCTTCAGATATGCACCGACGGCTCCCGTCAGGCCGCCGAGTACGACCTTTCCCAATTTGCGGTGTTCTGCGCGTCCAATTCCGGCCGGACAAAAGAAGTAGTTCTGCTTGCCAAGAAACTGGCTGCCGAGGGCAACGAAAACCGCTTTGGTCTCAGTGCCAACGCCAACACGCTTTTGGAAGAGGCCTGCAGAGAAACATTCGTTCTAACCTGCGGCTGGGAACAGGCCGTCGCGGCAACCAAAAGCGTTATCGAGCAGGCGCTCTTTTATGAGTCCATTCTGTGGACCATTCGGGGGCAGGATATGACGGCCGCCTGCACGGCGCTGTCCCGGCAGGTCCAGACAGCCCTGACGCTGCCGATAGCCCAATCCGTCATCGCTGCGGCTGTTGAGGCGCCGACGATTTATTTTGCCGGCTACAATGACGGCGTTGCGGAGGAACTAACGCTTAAAACCAACGAAATAACCCGCAACAAATCCGATTATCTGGAAGGCACCTATGCGGTGCACGGCATCGAAGAGGTCATGGATCCCAAGGATATCGTGTTTGTGGTCGATCCGATTGAAGCGGAAATCGAGAAGTTTCAGGAGGTGCTGGTCAAGGGGGTCGGTCTGAAGGTGGTTGCCATTGCAACGCATCCGACGCCGTTTGAGACGATTCAGGTTCCCGATGCCGGTGAACTGACGCCGTATGTCTATCTCAGTGCCGGCTGGAATCTGCTGGTTGAAATCGGACTGGCGCTGGGCATCAATCTGGACAAGCCCACCCGTGCCCGCAAAGTCGGAAATGAACTTATTGTTTAAGCCGGCACAGGGGCAGTTTTTTCTTTTCGGCGTTTGGAGCGGATGATGCCGTTGGCCAGCGCCGCCAGCAGGACAATAGCGCTGAGGGTTTTCATCCATTGCGGCAGCATCGCGCCGTGGGCATGGGTTATGGTGCTGATGTCGCCGCGGAAAATCGCATCGAGCACAAGTCCCCCTGCCAAGGCACAGCCGGCTGTCGTCAGCAGATAAATCACTGCGCTGCGGGGTCCCAGCTTGTTCCAAAGTATCGACAGGGCCGCCGCGTTGGTAGCCGGCCCTGTCATCAAAAAGACCAGTGCTGCACCGGGATTGAGCCCTTTATCAATCAGGGATACCGCGATAGGCACCGATGCCGTAGCACAGACATAAACGGGAATCCCCATTGCCATCATCGCCAGCATCGCCACAAAGCCGCCGCCGGCAGTGGAAAGCACGCCTGCAAAAAAGTCGTCCGGCACCAGCGCTGAAATCAGCGCCGCAATGATGATGCCGGCCAGCATGGCTGTTCCGATATCGGCAGGCAGGGTGATAAAACCGTGCTTGAGGGCATATATCAGCCGGCTGGGGCGTCTGCCGGCAGCGCAGTCTGGGCAGTCCGGCTTGGGGGCTGCCGCTGGTTGAGGCGAATGGTCAAAAACATTGGTAAAAATCCCGCCAATCAGCCCCGTCAAAAAGGCAGCAAGCGGACGGAAAACCGCAAAAATCGGCCCCATCATCCCATAGGTTACAACGATGCTGTCGATTCCGGTCTGCGGAGTTGACAACAGAAAGGATACCGTCGCCCCCCGGCTGGCGCCGTGGTTATACAACGACATTGAAACCGGTATTACCCCGCATGAGCACAGCGGCAGCGGGACACCGAACAGCGATGCCTTAAACACCTGCCAAAAACCGCTGCCGCCTAAATGCCGCTCAACTTGCTGTGCATTTATAAAAGCCCCCACCAGTCCGGCGGCAAAAAAACCAAAAAGCAGATAGGGAGACATTTCGGACAATGTACCCCAGAAATCTGCAATGACTGTCTTAAAAAACTCAACCATAAACTCTATCTTAAATAAGGATAATTTGCATAGGTTTTACACTAAAATAATCTACGAGGATTCCATTTGGTTTGTTCCAAGAAAAAAAGGGGGGCATACAGACAATACAATATCTAATATGTCCTGTATATGACTAAACAAACCTTCCTGCTCTGCTTTTTTTTAATTGAAATTACATCTGGAGGAGCTATACAAGCAGCAAGCACCCCTTTTTTAGAACAGCAAGCCGCAGTTTATAGGCAATTGCCTCTGAAACAGCAGTCCAAATATGGACATTGCCCGTCAGACGTTCCAAAACAGGGGCTATACCCTTCTGCTCTTTGAATGGCCCGGATAAGCTCGGTTGTGTCCATCGTATCCGGCGCAACTCCGACAGCCAAGGCCTTTTGTTCAATTTCCTGCCGGGTCATCTTTTTTATCTGAGTTACACCCGCAATATTCTCGGCAGCAACAGCCGAAGCCGGTTTTGAAGTTTTAGGGCGTTTTTTAGTTTGAGTTGCCATTTTAGCGTCCTTTCTGATAAAAAAATCCATCTAACAAGTATAATTTACAGCATCCGTATAGTATAGCAAGGGAAAAATCCGTTAAATTCAATACGATGCATGCTGCGAATTGGTTTGGTATGAAAGCCCTTTTTCAGGACTGAAGCGGTGAATTCTTTGTTAATCGAGACACAAAACCGGCCGGAAACCGTAGTATCCCTCTCGGCTTTGGGGAGTATTGCAGCCGCGTGCAGAGACCCTGCAGCTGTAAGCGGGATTGCTCCAGCTTCCGCCGCGAAGCAGGCGAGCGGTTCCTGCGGCCGGACCGGTCGGATTGGTTTGGGCTTCAGCAGTGTAATACGACTGATCGTACCAGTCATTGCACCATTCCCAGACATTGCCGGCCATATCAAACAGCCCAAATCCATTGGCGCCGCTGACGGTCTGCCAGCTGGAAAACGCAGCCGCCCAGTTGTAATCGGCTTTGTATTTCAAGGTTCCGTCGAAAAATCCCGTCGGCGATGTAAACGGCGGGATGCCGTCATTCCAGAGCAGATGAAAACCAAACGGCGGATTGACAAAATAATTGGCCTGATTTTCAGTCAGAGTATCTCCCCACGGATAGCGGCAGCCGGACCGTCCGCCGCGGGCTGCATATTCCCACTCGGCTTCGGTGGGCAGACGATACCCTTTTTTGGCAAAATCGCAGCGGCCGGCGGTTAAATCATAGCAGACCGGCCGGCCTTCCTGTTCGCTGAGCCAATTGCACCATGCCGCAGCACCGTACCAGCTTACCTGCACCATTGGGTCATCAGACATATCCCGGCCGCCCTTGCTGCGCACCTGAAAGCGGCCTGCATTGAATTCTATCTGGCTTAAGGGGCTGGATACCGATGTGTCGCAATAGGGCTGATGGTTGGCTGAGCCGTAGATGACTCCCTGTGAGATATAAATCGCCGCCCGGCTCCAGGCAGCATTGAGAAACTCGCAAAAGCGGCTGTTGGAAATCTCGCAGCGGGCCATATAAAATGAACGGACCGCAACCGGATGCACCGGCCGCTCATCCATATAACCTTCACCGAAGCTGTCGCCCATTTGAAATGCTCCTGCGGGAATATCGGCAAAGCGGCTTGTTTCAGGGGCGGCAAGAAGCCAATGGGATGACAGAACGGCAAAATCGAGGCTATTGACTTGGCCGTCGCCGCCGGATGGGGCAATATCAGCCGACGGCAGGCCGGACAGGTCCAGCCATTGGTCGGCCATCATGACAATGTCCAGAAGATCCACACGGCCGTCTGCGCTGATATCGCCGGCAATGCCGGCCGACACAACGGCACCCAAGCACATCCATAAGGCAGCTGTTATACCTTTCCTCACCACCTGTTCCCCGCATTGCGAAATGCACAGCTTCTTTAAGTGCATATATTATAGCAATTTATTACCGCAAAATCAAGCCAAATCCGATTTGACGACCTGCAAAAGCCGCTATTTGAAACTGTTTGCTGCTTGCATTATCGGGGGAACTCTCGAAACAATCCGCGCCGGGCAGCAGGTATTTATCCACTGTCCGGTCTTTTGGTGTTTGAATCTGTTTTTACTGCCGGTGTTTTGCCGCAGACCGGCCTGCTGCATACCGCAAAGCCAAGCCGATGCCGGTTATGATGCTGCCGCAGCAGAGAATAATCAGACGGCCGGCGGGCTTATTGGGCACGAAAACCAGCAACGCTACAAAACAGCCGTATATAAGGCACAAATTTCCCAGCACCGTGCATTGGCGCAGTTCGTTGGCGTGCATATCCAGTTCATATTCATCCGGCCCAATTGGTCTGGCCATATCCTGAAAGAATTCGCTGACCTGATGGATGTACGGCGTGTCGTTTTTCCGGTAAAACAGCATACTCAGGAAAAACCATCCGCAGCAAATAACAGCGACGATGCCGGTGGTCAATGCGATTTTCATATCCGCCACTTCCGAGGCATTCAAATCGGGCATCCGGCAGACATATCTTATCAAATCAGCCGTCGTCCTATTCGGATCCTGCCAAAGGAACTGAACAACCCCGTCAACCTGAAACAGCAGTCCCAGAAAAAAGGCCGGCAGAAAGCCCGCCAGCATCGTGCTCCAGCCGGTCCAAGGCGGCGTTTTTTTGAAGAAAATGCCCAAAAACAGCGGCACTGCCATCGGCAGTCCCAGCGAGGCAGCCATCAGGAGCATCATGTCAAAAAGTTTCAATCCCTTGACCTGCTGAAAAGCCAGCCCCAGCAGAATCCATACCGCACCGTATATCAGCATAAACAGCCGGCCGACGAAGATTTGCTCTTTTTCGGATGCAGCAGGCCGCATCACCCGGATATACACATTTCGGACAAAACTGCCGCCCACAATATTCAGCTGGCTGTTGAGCGAGGTTACGGTGGCAGCGAAAATTGCACACACCAGCAGCCCCAGAAGGCCGGCCGGCAGCAGCTCCATGGCCATCGCCACATAGGCGGCTTCGCTGGGATTGTTTAAGCGGGGATACTCCGCTGCCAGATGGGGGTGCCAGACAGCAGCCGCCATAGGCGGGATAATCCAAATCAGGGGCAGAACAACCATTCCGACAATTTGAATCCATACGGCTTTTTTGGCTTGGCGGGCGTTTTTGACGAAAATAAAACGCGCTGCCCCCTCCATCAGACTGTTCATCTGGATGAGCTGATTGACCAGCAAGGTAATAATAAAAGCCGCCAGAACAGCTGGTCTGTCAAACTGAGTCCAATAGAAATGGCGGGAGGGAACCGCCTGAACAAAAGCGGCCGGCCCGCCGATTTTGACCAGTGTCAAAATGCCCATTGTGACTGTAATGACCAGAACCAGAATCATCTGCACAAAATCTCCTGCTGTGGCTGACCAGGAACCGCCGATAACCGTCATCAGGGTAATAACCACGCCCAGCAGAAGAATCAGAAGCCCCATCGGCACATTAAAAATACTGCCCATAAATACAGCAATGGTATATAAAAAGGCGCCGCCGTAGACTGTTTTGGTCAGAATCAGCAGCCATGTTAAAATCTGCTCGCTGGTTCTGCCGTAGCGTCTGCGGACACCTTCCATAACGGTAATGATGCGCATTTGACGGTATTTGCCGACGACAAAGAAATAGCAGAAGACAAGAGCGGCCGTATTGCAGATAAAAATAACCAGAAAGAAAGTTCCGGTTTCGTAGGCCTTGGCCGCACCGCCGGTAAAGGCCCAAGCCGTGAAGGTGGTCATGAAGGCCGAACTGCCGACAACCCACCAGAGCATTCCGCCGCCGCCGCGGAAAAAATCGCTGGCGGTTTTGCTGAAGTTTCGGTAAATCGGTCCGAGGAGGAACATGAAAGCCAGATAAAAGCCGATCACACTATAATCATAGATTGTCATCGTTACTCCTTAACCGCTGATGCAGGCTGTACAATCCTTCTCCGGCCGGGTTCTATCCAAGCCTGCGGCCGGGTTGGCTAAACACCTGACCATCCGTTCCTGTCCTCTTACATTAGTTCATTCAAGTCCCATCCCGCAGTAGGGGGGCCGACCGGCTGCATCTGTTTTGCCGATGCAAACGGGGGTCTTGCATCAGAAGACAACCTGCGTAATTTCATTGTCGCCTGTTTCCGTGACGCCGCCTTTGAGCCTGACAGACGATTCCTTTTTAGACCGGACCGGCATTGGGTAGTGCCTGAGCATCCATTTGCCCTGCGGCTTGGTTTTTCCAAAAATAATTTCTGCCGCCACTTTGAGAGACTCCGGCGTAACCGAATAGGTGCAAATGACAGTTTTGGCTTCGGCCACAGCCCCTAACTCATAGGGACAGTTGGTTACAACAATCACATCCTTGCCTTTGGCGATAAGCTTTTTGATGAGATCGGTGTTATTGGCCGGGCAGAGCCGCCAGTAGTAATTCGTTGCCACGATGACATCGGCCTGATCGATATACTGCATCACAAATTGCTCATCTTCCTGCGAGGCCTTGAACTTGGTATCCATGCCGATAATATTCATCGATTGCTCATACATCGCCATATTAAACATCTTGTTATTGCAGGTCAGGTCGAAACCGCAATACCCATCCAGCACCTGCTGCTCGATCACCAGTATCGTCTGGGCCGGACTGAGAGGCAGCAGGTGCGCTTCATCCCGCAGCACCGTGGCGCATTTTTCCGCAGCGGTGCGGGCAATTCGAATGATCTCCTTATCCCGCATCGGCTCTGCGGCCTTGTCTGCATCCACCTGTCCTGCTGTGTCAAAAAGGCCCAGATTGTATTTCATCGTCAAAATGCGCTTTACAGAAGCATTCAGCTGCTCTTCGGACACTTCGCCGTCTTCAACAAACCGCTTGAGTTCGCAGAATCCCTGATCGCGGAATTCATCCTCGGTTTTATTCAAAATCAGATCGCAGCCGGCCTTGAATGCCAATGCACAGGACCTTCCGACGCCGTATTTTTCCATCAGGGCGCCCATCGTGATGCTGTCGGTGGTGATGACTCCTTCAAAACCCAATGTTTCCCGCAGCAGGCCGGTAACAATCGTTTTCGATACCGTTGAGATTTCCATGCTCGGATCAACCGCCGGCACCGTGGTGTGTGCCAGCATAATGCTCGGCAGGCCGTTTGCTATCAGCACGCGGTAAGGCAGCAGCTCCACCGATTCCAGCCGCTTCCAGTCGCCGCCGACGCACGGGACGGCATAGTGGGCATCAATATCCGAATCGCCCCGGCCGGGGAAATGCTTGGCTGTCGGAACCAGCCCCCCTTCCATAAATCCTTTAATAGATGCCAAGGCATATTCTGCGATAATTTCGGGATCATCCCCGTAGGCACGGATATTGATTTCCGGATTCATCGGATTGATGTTCACATCCAGCACCGGCGAATGAATATTGGTTACCCCGATTGCACGGAGCTGGCGGGCTGCGGCTTTGCAGGCCTCATAGGCAATCTGGGGATCGCCGGTGGACGTTAAACCCATTGCCGAGGGAAACAGATTGATGCCGGCAAAGCTGAAATCGCGGCTGATATCGCCTTCCTGATCGATGGAAATATGCAGGGGCACGCCGTGGGGCCGGCTGCAGGCGGCTTTTTGAAGGGTATTGAGCTGCCGGGCATATTGTTCCGGAGAGACGAAAAATGCCGCTGCCGGAATAAAGAGGTTTTCTTTGATTTTTTTGTAGCCCTTTGGAAATTCGTAGTCATAACTGAGGTTCTGATGATAATGCTTGCCGCGGCGGGAGTTTTGTCCAAACGGAGTTACGCGCAGACCGCCGATGTGCAGCTTTTCAATCGCCTCCATGACATACGGCGTAATGATCGAGCCGCCCCAGTGGACGGTAAAACACTGCCCGACCTTCTGCTCGAGGGTCATCTTGGAAAGGATGGCGTTAATGAATCTGTCTCTTTCTTGTGTATTGATTTGTTTGTTGACCATGCGGATGTTTCCTTTACAAAAACTGCTTCGATCGCTGCATCGGATTAAAAAGACTTTTCAAAATTCTGCTGGATGTGCTTGGCGGTAGAGTCAAGAATCACTTTCTCTGCGTACACAATTCGGCTGACTTCGGCTCCGCAGACGCGCCGGAGGGTATGGCCGGCATCAAATTGCGCATAAAGCATCTGCCCTTCAAACTCGAATTCTCCGAATGCCTTAAAACCGCTGTCGGAAAAGAGTACCCGCTCAAGACTCCCATTTCTCTGAATCTCCAGAACATCCTGTTCCATCCATCGGGCTTCGACATCGGCAGGCCGGCCCTCAGCCGGATATACAATCACAGTAAAGCGTGCCGGCGCCGGACAGGTTTTAGCATACCGAAGAACCGGAGCAGGCATTTTAATTCCGTAATCATACGACACCCAGCCCTGAATGGGATTTTCGCTGCCTTCGACGATGCTTGCTGAAATGCCTTCAGCAGCACACGGCAGAATCGTCAGCCATACACCGTCACCATACCTGACAACAGCCCGCAGCGTCGGCTCATCGAGCTGAACGGCTGTCTTTTCCGGAAAATGGAAATACTGGTCAAAGGCATGCTTTCCAATTCCGATCAGGTCATCGACAACTATCCAGTAATCGGGCTTTACGAACAGCACCCGCCGGCGATGCGTAACCGGATCGTGGAGCCGTTGGTAGCCATCGTGGCTGCCGTCAAAATAGTCAAAGTTTCGGCCGGCCACCCACGACTTGCAGACCGGTACGGCTTTGGTATTGAACAGCCAGCCGTCGCGCATTTCAGACTGGTCTTGTCCGTCCACGCAGACGGTATTGTGGGCTTCCGTACGCTCAAACCATATTCTGTACGGCCCCTCATACATATAGCGGCCCGGGTCGATAATCAGCGTTTTGCCGTAGGCCGCCACATCCATGCTCAAAGCATCCGCGTGTCCATGCACGCAATTTTGGTCATAGACGCCCAACAGGCCGCAGTTCAGGACCATATATTTATCGCCTTTGTCCCAACCGCTGCGGGAGACATAAAAGCCACCGTCAGGAAATGCAACTGATGTTTTCGAAGGTTGAGTCCCCTCACGGCCCAACGTAGCCATATAGAGCATATCCGGCCGGTGAAATAATCGGGCTCCCGCCTTGAGAACATAGCGCAGGTCGTTGGAATCTTCGAGCATATTGAGATTGTTAATGTCTTCCCACAATCCCCAGCTGGCACGGCTGCCGATGACATCGCTTTCATCGCCGTCGCTGAGCATCGGATAGACACCCTGCGGCTTCATCAGATACAGAACAAAATTTATCATTTTTTCGAGATTGTCCAGCCATGTTTGGCTGATGCGGTGGCCATTCAGAAGCGCCAATTCCGCAATCTGCAGAATGCAGAATGTGCAGACTAAATGATAGCCCGAACAGCGCTCGACATGCACGCCATCCGGAAGAATCTGCATGCGCAGCTGTTCTTCAAAGCGTGAAAGTGCCGTATTGCGCCAATCCTCAGCCTCTTTCAATTCGGGCAGGAGAATACCCATATGTGCCAGACCATTGGATTCCATCAACCCCCAGTTGGGAGAGACATTGAAGTAGCTGACATGACGGGTATAGAAACGCCGCAGGAACCGGGCGTGGTCGACCATTGAACGAAGCATTTTAAGATGAAACTCCGGGGTAAATTCCGGAGAATTCAAAAAATGGTAATAGCAGGGAAACCAGGCGGTGTACAAACGGATGCCGGCCTCAATCGGGCGCCAATTGCCCTGCTTCATAAAATAGGCACGGGCCTGCTCCGATGGAATTTCGAGCATCCACTCAACATCGGGGGCAGGATTTTTATCGATCCAGTCTGAAAGAATCCATTTAAATGCTTTGGCATATTTCTCATTGCCTGTGTACCAATAGGCCCGTCCCAGCGTTGTTAAAAACTCATGGCGATGAAGGCAATACAGCCATTCCATATCATCCATTCGGGGCGTGTGCCAGTCAATTGCATCGTTCATATCCACATGCACTAACCGCCCGGCACATATCTGATCGGCTTGGGCCGTATCGTAATCGCTTCGAATTGTTCGCTGGTCCCATCCTCGATAGTAAACAGGCTTTCGCCGGTTCCGCATATAGTCCAGAAAGCAAACGCTTGCCTGTTGGAAATCCTCCAATTGTACGGACGCTTTAACTTTTTCAAGACCATCCCGGTCTAAATTAAGCAGAGAAAAAAACTCTTTTTCTTTCATCAATAGGTCCTGAATAAAAGCTATTCCAATTTTTCAGATCAAACATCCAGCACTTCTTTGCAATTTATGCTCCCTGCAATAACAGGAAATATTTACGTTTCCAGATGAAAATTACCGCTCGTTATTTTATCACCATTTGATTTCTTCTTCCATAAAAAAAAGACCATTTTACTTATATCCTTTCATGAAATATTTTATTTTTATGTAATATATTTTATCTCCAAACTGCCATAACTACATTATATTCTCATATCCGCTTATATATAAAGTATTTACAGTATATCAAAATGTAACATTATAATGACATTTTCTTGTAAATATTATTTGTTAATTGAATATATAGGCTTTTATATTCTCAAAAAAACCATATATTGACACTAAATACAATGTGTATTTACAAAACACAGGAAACAAGACGCCCCTTTACATATATCGTAAGTTATTATATAAAAATCGGTTATAGATTATTACATATGATATATTTTTATTTTTTCATGAAATTAAAAAAATATATTTGAAAAATGTTGTTCTTTGGCCTACTCTAATGGGGTTATTGTTCTTAAACAGCATAAGCGGAATAGCCAAATGAACATATCCAATGTTGCCAAAATAGCAGGAGTTTCAAACGCTACTGTTTCACGGGTAATGCGCGGCAGTCCAAATGTTAAGCCAGCCACGGTCATGCGGGTAAAAAATGCCATAAAATACCTCGGTTATACACCAAAAACTCGAAACCGCCGGCCGGCCGGCAAAGGCTCCAAAAGCTGTTTTCCCAAAGGATTGGTTGGAGTCGTTGTATATCCGGACTCGGTCGGTGAAACCTCCTCGCCGATTCAAATCGCCGTCATTTCGAGCATTGAAAAAAAACTCCGCGATCAAGGGGCGTCCATGATTCATTCTCAGATTATTGACAGTCTGCCTCCTTTGATTGACCGCGGTTTGATTGATGCTATGATTGCTGTCTATTGGCCGACGTCTCTGATTAACCGATTTGAAGATGTTCTCCGCCACCAAATTCTAACCGTGTTTGTAGGCACAGAATCAGCCGATCAGTGGGGGGACCATATTCACAGCAACAATAAAAGCATCGGAATTCTGGCGGCTCAATACCTGTTAACCAAAGGGTGCAGAAAATTGTGCTATATCGGCTACAAAGGCCACAGCGCCAATATCGATCGGCACAAGGGATTTGCTGACACCGTGAAATCCGACAAGAGAGACCTGATGGCGTTTGCGCTGCCCGATTTATACAATTTGGACGAGATGACATCGGTCGTTGAGCGGATGTGCCAAGAGGGGCTGCCGGATGGAATTTTTGTATTTGACGACAACTGGCTCAGCAAACTCTACCCGCTGTTTCAGCAGAAGTTCGGTCCCCGCTTTTATGATATCCGGCTAATCGGCTGCAATAATGAAGAGGCATATCTGAGCGGGCTGCACCCGCAGCCGGCCACTATTGACATCAATCCGCGGATCATCGCCGAGCATGCCGTCCGGCAGCTGAAATGGCGCTGTGAGAACCGCAGTGATCCTTCCCAGACAATCATCCGCATCGAGCCGACCTTGGTTCTGCCCAATAATGAACGATAAATAAACAGACCGCAGACGGACAGCAGATACCATTCCGGTTGTGTCCAGTTATGCCGATGCAGCAGCAACAGCTTGGCCTACGGCACAGCTGCATCCGTACGGAATTCCACTGCTTCCACATGCTCGCCGACAAAAATGCCGGCCTTATCGGAGGTAGCAAAATAGGCGGGCTTGCCGGGCATTTGATCCCAAATCAGCCGGCCGTTGATGGTCAGATTCTCGAACACCACGCCGCGGACAGTCCGCTGCTCATTATACCCGCTGATGACAGACAGGTTGGCGTGCTGACCGGCGTAGGAGACATTTCGAAACAGGATGTTCTCTATGCCTCTGCCGGGGGCCTTGGCATATTTGCGGTTAAATGTGACCCGCAGGTTCAGCAGCTGCCCCTGCTGAAAATCTTCAATGCGGACATCTTCAACACGGATGTTTCGAATGAGGTTTTCATCGGAGGCGTTCATTGCGATGCAGCCCTGATAATTGATCTGCGGCTCATCATGGTTGAGAATATCGATATTCTTCAGCGTTATATTTTCGATAACTTCGGGACTGTCGGGGTTGCCGTGGGTGCCTATCATCACCGGATGTGCCACATCAGCCCACAGTGCCGCATTCTGCACCGTTATATTTTGGGCATCTCCAAAATAGTCCCAGCGGTGGCCGTAAACAGCAATGCAGTCATCGGAATTGCGCAGAAAGACGCCGTCTATCAGCACATCGCTGCAGCTCATCAGGTCAATCCCGTCCGTCCAGCCGCGGCTGCTGAAGGATTTGAGATTTCGTATTGTAATCCCCTGCGACTGACCGCCCAAGACGGTATAATGCGAAGGATTAATCACACAGATGCCGTCAATCTCGATATTTTTTGAGAAAGTAATTTCAATCCCGCGATGGGGCTGATACAGCACGCCCCGTCCTGCAATGCGGACATTTTCAACAGAATCGCATACGAGTTTGCTCTTGACGACTGCGCCGCCGGCCAGATAAACCGTTTTACCGCTGGGCAGCCGGATACTGGAAGCCGATTCGTGAATCCCGGGGCCAAAGAACAGTGTGTTTGGATCGTTTGGATCCGGCTTGCTGGGCTCAACAGGACCGGCAAAAAGATGCAGATTATTGAAGATATTTCCGTTGACCTCTATGGCTATATTGCACGGCCGTTGAAGCTTAAACAAAAGCGTTCGGCCTTTTATTTCCGGATGAATTCCATACGAAAGAGGACGAATTCGGGCTGACTGGATATCTCCCTGATTATATTCAACGGCTACTTCCGCAGTGCCTGAAAAATCAAAGAAGGCCATGGAAGACCGCTGGGGGTTGTGCATATCGACCTGCACTGCATAGATGAACAAGCGCCTCCATGGGTTTTCCTGAGTTCGGACCTGCACGGTAAATGCATCATTTGCGGGGATAGTCTCCGGAGCAGGATAAACGACCAGCGTGTCCGCTGCGGCCATCGCAGAAAGAAAGGCGCCGAAGAATATACATACTACTGATACCACAGGATTCTGCTCCTATTTATAACGAATTTTTACGGCAGAGGTCGGATCCAGACAGCCTGTCCGCCGCCGGCACTCAGCGGCGCATCAATCACAGACTGCTTGTTTACAGGGCGTCGATCGATTCCGACTTTGGTCTTGGTCATAACCGTCTGATCATCGTAAAAAACAGCGGCAGTGTATGTTTTGTTTGCGTCGAGGAAATGGAGCGGAATTGTCAGTTGCCGCGGCTGGGAATTATTGATAGTGCCGATAAACCAGCTGTCGCCGTGCCGGCGGGCGATGACGGCGTACTGGCCGATTTGGCCGTCGATGACTTTGGTTTCATCCCAGACCGTCGGCACCTGCCGGAAAAACTCAATCTCCGGTTCACCGGCGTACATAGTCGGCCGGTCATACCAGTATATCCACTGCAGGGGGCTGAAGGACACAACTGCCATAGCCAGCTGGTGGGCATGTGTGGTTTTCAGACGGCGGTCATAATAGCAGACTGTATAGTCGCCGATGCCTGCGATATACCGTGTAAACGGCAGCGTGCAGTTATGCTCCGGCGTAGGCATATGCTCATTGCCCCGTATCCCTTCCACTGTCATCAGATTGGGATAGGTGCGGTTGTTGCCGGCTGCCCTGTAGCCGTCATGGATATTCAGCATCAGATGATGCTGGGCAGCTTTGGCGACAGTTTCGGTAATCCATTCGCTCTCTGCCTGCGGCCCGACATCAATAAAACCGATTTTTACGCCTTTGACGCCCCACTGCTGGTACAGCGGAAAAAGAATGTCGCGCTGCTTTTTGATTTGACGCCGGTCCACATAGACAATCAGACCCACATTGTTTTGGTTTCCGTAGCGGATGATTTCCTGAATATCGAGGTTGTCTGCCCGAACAGTTGTGGCATCGCCGGTCTGGGCATCTTCGGAGCCGTACCATTTCCAATCCAAATGGACATACTGCAAGCCGCCTGCAGCTGCAAAATCAATAATGGCCTTGGAATTAGCGGTTGTAAGGGTGGTATCCCGCATCACTTTGCCCGGCCGGATCCAGGACGTGTCCTCAAGGGCACACGGAGGATTCAGATTCAGCATCAGATAGTTGCGTTCCAGCAGATCGCCCGGACGCCTGCCCACAACCAGCATCCGCCACGGGGTACTCTGGCCGGCCTGAAGGGTCACTGTTGAATCATGGCGCTGGTTGGGTGCAGAGGTATTGGAGGTATTTCCACCCAGCGCACTGACCAGCGCCCCCGGATGACCTTCCAAAGGAGACAGCAGCATGCGGGGATAACTGAAATTGGCGGCCTCTGCCAGCGATGCCCAGAGTCCGTGGGCATACTCAAGCGTCAGCGGACGCTCACAGTACGGCTCGATATCCGCTGTTTTTGACCGCTTATACTCCCCTTCGGTGCCGTGTTCCTCATATCCCCATGTGCCTTCGGGCAGGCGGAATTCAGTCCGTTCATCTGGAAAAACAAATGTCTGTGTTTGCTGCTCGGGAAAACAATACCGGAATGCAGCACCCTCATTATACGCTCTGAAGATCAGCTTCAGCAGGCGTCCTGAGGCATGCTGGAGATCCACTGTCAGTTCTTGATAATAATCCGGGACAATCCGCCGTTCCCCGAATTGGTTAATCCACTGGCTTTGATGGGTACGCGTCGCGGTTCCGATGACTTCAAAATCTCTGTTGAAATCACCTTGAAAACCCATTCGCGACTCCAGAACAATAGGTTTGCCCAGATAGTCGATTCGGTACGCTGGAACGCCTGCCTGCTGCAGAATAAAATGGATCTGGAGCTGCTCATCGGGCGATACCGCCGAATATTCAGTCTGACACCAAGCCGCCGGCCGGCCCAGCAATAATACGAGAAAAATGAAGCATATTGCGAAAATTCTATTTAGCGGATTCATGTTCAACTGTCCTTTCTCTTTTCGTGTTCATTCGGCAGACTGCTGTTGGGTCATCAAAAACCGCTGTGACGGCGTCGCCGGCACTTGATACGGACTCATTAAAACGCAGCAGTTTTTTGTGCATAAGGACGCATGGGTCTCTCTTCTGTCCTGTCCGCAGACAGAGGCCGGCCAGCGGGATTACTTGTCCAGCTGTTCCGATGGTTTCAATACCGCACATCCATACAAACCGCCTGTGATGCTGCCGTTGTGCCCGTCAAAACGGATGACAACAGATGACTTATTCTTTACCAAATTGTCGGGTATTTCATATTCCACCTCTAAAAATTCTCCGGGTTTGGGCCGGTCTAATCTCTGAACGGCAATGACTTGTCCGTCCACCAGAATATCAAATATCCGTCCGGAATCACCGCCCCAATAGGTGCACAGCAGTGTCATTGGAAGCTCCGGCAGAACCTTGAGACGGTATTCAAACCATCCCCCCGGTCCGGCATCTCTCCATGTTCGGCCGTTATTTTCTCCTGTGCGGCTTTCAGCGCTTTTCATTTCATGTGCTGTTTCGGAATCCGGCTGGCCGATTTGAACAGCATCGATTGTTCTGGCTTTCAAAGCAGCCTGGCGGGCGGCCCGGCGGGCGGCCTGTTCGGCGCGTGCCTGACGCTGAGCCTGAAGCTGCAGCTGAAGTTTTTCCCAGCCATCCTGATCGGTCAACTGCCAATAAACGGCATATTTGCAGTTCCACAAACGGTAGTATGGAATCAACTCAACATCGCTGGGCCGGCCTACATTCTCAGTCCCCAACTCCAGCGTCCGGCCTTCCACAGGTTTAATCCATTCGTGAGGTTTTCGGCCGTCTGTAACCAGAATGGGGCTGTCGGCAATTTCTTCCTGCGGAAATTCAAACCAGTTGTTCTTTGTATAGATCATCTCACGGGGGACATTGAGAGGTTCCAGCAGACTGTCCGATTCAAGATCGTGCAGATAATGCTGTGTCCGAAGCATGGCATCTCGAAAGGGTCCTTCCGTCAGCCGGACATCCTGCAGTGAAAAAGGTTCGGCCTTAAATTCTATTTTTTCCCGGCCGGAAGGCCATCCATCTGCTGCGAACGCAGCACCAATCATACTCACTGCAAGTACGGCACAGATTTTACTCATCTTGAAAGAAAATAGGGCTGCAAACACACTGTTGTCAAATCCTGTACACGGTTTACGGATTCTGGACATATGGGTTATTCCTTTCCCTGGCTTATGCTGATTGTCTGTTTTTACAATGCTGCCCAGCAGTAGAATAGGCTATTTCCTGTAATTTATTTTACTGCTTTTTCATAAAACGTCCTTTTGCCATTGCTGTATTCGCTGAACTCGACCTGTACCTGGTCTGGGTTGCCATCGAGGTTTTGAAAAGCAAGCACCTGTACCCTGCCGTCTTTCAGTTCGGTTTTGACCATCTGCCCATCAGAAAGCACAGCGGCAATGACGCTGTCATTCTCATAGGGTTCAATCAGCATGATAAAGCGGGCCTCACTGCCCCGGCTGCGGAAGCTGACGGTTTTGCGATGATCCGCTGCCGGACCGAGGGGATAGTCGCCCCCGATGACTGCCTTCAATCGGCTGGCATGAAGTCCGCTTAAGTTCACGCGTATAAGGCCGGGCTCATTGGGCTTTTGAGGATTTGCTCCAACAGCAGAATCGCGGGGTTTTCCGGCAATGCAGATTTTGCCGCCATAATAGTCTTGGGCAAAATTTTCTGTCGGTATCAGCCCTTCGTATTGAAGCGGCAGCCGGGTGAGAGGAATTTCTTTTCCATCCGCAGTTACAATGACTGCCTCAGCCCAGAAAATCGTCTTGTTTTTCAGGGAATCGACCCGCGTCTCCAGCTCCAGAACCGTTTTGCCCTCCAAAGCCACATCTATTTGATCGGCCCCCAGAATCCAAGCGCCGAAGCGTCCCTCTGCCAGCGTCTGTCCATCCGCCCGCACCGCATACCACAGTTTTTTGGCCGTTCCGAGGTTTTCCGGATAATCGGCAACCATCATTTCCGCCGTCTGGGGCCACAGCAGATGAACATCCATTTTCAACGGTCCCGGTTCAGATAGGGTACCGCTGCCGCCGGCCTGCGGTCCATCCATTTGGAACCGGCAGACCGCCGGCGTTTCCACCTGATACCAATCGCAATTGGTAATAAACTGGCCGGCACCGAAAGGATCGGCGCTGAACTGGTCGGTATGATTGCGAAATACTTTTGCTGCGGCATGAAAATCTTTTAGTCCTTTAATATGAATCAGGTTGTCAAATGTATGTTCCTCACTTCCTTTTAAAAAATCGGCCACTATCACATAATCTTGCGTAACCACCATCAGCCGCCGCTGGAGAACCGGTTCGCTGGGCAAGCCCGTATCGCCCTGCGGCCGCGGCACATCGGGTATGGGGAGATAACGGGATTCTTTCCAGCTTTTTTCCTGCGGAAATGACTCTCGATAGGGTGTCTGCCCGCCATAAGGGGGATCTATCCATTGACTAGAGGTTTCCGCCGCCGCTGCCTGGATTTGGCGGCCGGGATAAAATAGCAGCAGTTTTCCTTCAGCCGGCTTCTGCATCCGCTGGTCGACAACCACCATATTGTGCGACACAGAGGCCTGAACCCACATTTTAAACAGATAGGAATCGTAGCCGTACCAAGCGGCTTCTGTGCTGTAAAAGCTCCTGCCGTACCGCATCAGACTCATTAAGCTGGCCCGGTCAAAATGGCCGTGATAGCCGCCATGTGTGCCGAACTTCAGAACCGCCTGAATCCGCTGACGGGGCTGCATAGTTTCCGGCTGGGATCGCAGCACGGCAAAGCCGGAATTGTCCTGACACACCGAGAAAGCCCACGGGCTCCAATCTGTCTGGGGCAGATTCGGCACCCCATAGAGCAGATTTCGCTTTTTTGCATTTCGAATGACAGGGATGTAATTCGGATCACGGTAGAGATAATAGGCCAGCTCCAGACCGGGCGCGGCTTCCTGATGGTCCGAAGCCAAGTCCTTTTCAGCAGAGTCGTTGCCGGCAAAAAGAACGCCGCGGTAGTCGGCCAGCGGGACCAGTGAATCCCATAAATCCTTGATTGTCCGGTAATTTCGGCGGGAAGGTCCGTATCTGTCAAACGACATTCCAAGAAACTGATTGTCATTGATCCATGGAGCCAGCAATATTGTACGGCTGTATCGCGGTTCGATAGTCCATCTGTCCAACCCCAATCCCCACGGCCGGCAGGCTTGTACTACCATCATTGCGATATTGGCTACAAGGATATTGTAGTTGGGGGCCTGCTCAAAATACGATCCGTCATCCAGAATGCCGCTTGCCAGCAGATCGCGGAGGCCATGGGGGCCGTTCAAGAAGCGTTCAGCGCGTTCGAAATCCTGAAGTGTCAGACTGCACAGCAGCGCCCCTGCGCAAAAAGATATCTGGTGGTTATTGCCGTCGCCGGCCTGTAAATCCCAATCGGCAATTTCCAGAAATTTCCGCAGGGTCTTTTCTATCTGCTGATGGTCGGCAGAAGTCAGCAGCGTACTGTCATAGAGAAGGTCATAAGTTTTGGCAAATTCCTGAAAGAAAAGACCTTCATGGACGCGTCCGGCGTTACAGGCCCTCTGTGTCTTCAGATACCCCTTGTCGGGATCGGCAAACTGGCGGATCCATGCGACCGCTTTTGCCTCCCATGCCCTGCTGCCGGTCAGTTTCCAAGCAACCGCACAGGCAACAGCCCGCTGGGCTTCAGCAAGAGGATAAACATAGCCGGTATCGGAATGAACAGCCGGCACCTGCCAGACGGATGCCTGTTTGCTATAGTCCGTCAGTGCCTGCTGTGCCCAAGGATAGGCATCGATTTTGGATTTAACCTCATTCCAGCCAGACTCGGTATGCAAAATATAAGGATGAGCCAAATAGCGGACCGTTGTCAGCTGGACACGCTCAGCCAAGTCTCCTCTGCCGTCAGCAACGGCAGTAATCATATGGGTCTGGCGGCCGCCCGGGGCAACATCGTCAGTCATCGTAACAGATACAGAAACCATTTCGGAAGCGTGCGGTTCTAACTGCAAAACAAGCGTCGAAAGTTCGGGTTGCAGGGCTTCCCATCCATACGATTCAGTAAAAAGTCTTATTTGCAGGCGCCGATCTGTTAGATTTTCAGCCGTAAGCCCATATTGAACCGTCTGCCCCGGCTGGCAGGGCTTGGATTTAACAGGGGCTGAAAGCTTTATCAGATCGCCCCGGCTCAGCCGCAGGCCGCTTATTTGCAGTCGGCCTGCATCTGCCGGATGCACATACTCGGCCGACAACGATATTTTCTGAATAAATTTCCAGAAAGCCCCCATCGCCTTAGGATATTCAAACTGTTCCAGCGGCAGGACAATGTCATGCGGTCCCTTGCCCGAAACAACAACCGTCGAAGCGACTTCTTTCGGGTATTCGCCGCGTGAAACGGCATGGGGCCAAACGCTGAACCGAAGGCGAACCGGTCCGTCGTCAGAAAGCACGGCGGTCAAACGGACCGACTGGTATTCTCTCAGGTCTGCCGCATTCAGGCGGCTTTCGGGAATGGCATCCAGCCCGGGCATTTCCCAGCCGCCAAGCTCTATCCAGCGGTTTGTAACACATTCGGCTCTGCCCGGAATGGTCAGCGTAAAAACAGCTTGTCCGCCTTCGGCTGCCTGCTCACAATGCTTAAATCCGGTCCAGTTTTCAAAACCAGCCGAGTCAGACTGCCGGCTTTGGACACGATCGGCAGGCAGGGTAAAAAGAAGCGTTCCAAATCCGCAGCAGTCAGCATAAGGACCTGCTCCCTCAGGGCGAAGTTTTTCAGCGGCCTGCCGGACATAAGGACAGTCGAGTCCCCTGCGTTTTTGGTAATGATTGTAAACCATTTCCCACACAGGCCGCAGATTGCCCCTGCCTGCTTCGGATATGGCTGAATGATAATACCGGCCGGTCTTATCCGTCAAGGGCACAAACGGCACCTCATAGCCCAAATTGTATCGGGCCGTATATTCAAATCCCTTCAGCAAGCGGTTATCCGCCCAGCCATATAAATCCAAACCCTGATTCCATGCAATCTCACAGGCTTCTGCCAGATGAGCAAGCCCCAGCTGGGCATGCTGCTGGTCACGCCCGCTTTCCTGACATTGACCATTTTCACTGATATAATGCAGCACAGAACCGTTATCGGTTCCGCTGCGGTACCAGTCTGCCGCCCGGTCAAAGATATCCTGCCGTTCACAGAAAACTCCTATGGCCATCATTGTCTTCACACAGCCCGTGCTCCAATTGCCGTTGGCAAATGGAGCAAAGTCCCGAATCACAGGATAAAAGACCGTCAACAGCAGAGTTTCGAATTGCTGACTGTCGGCAGAATCCCATCCCGCATTGGTATAGCGCATCAGTTCTGCCGCATACGTCAGCTTTGCCCCATTGAGGGAGGCCATAAGAATTTTGTCTGTACCGATGATTTCTTTGAGCGTGCGGGCATAGGCATTCAGGATTTCGATGGCTTTGTCGGCGTGCCGCCGATCGTCTGTCAAATACCACATCAGGGCATTATAATGGGCTGCATTGCAGTCTGCATCGAATTCGGCCTTATGGACATTGTCTGTCCTGTTTCTTCCGCGGCCTACGGTCTGATAACCGCCGTTAACAGTGTACTGATAACTGGCCTGGGGGTGAGCAGCAAGCTGTTTATAACCATTCAGCCAAGGCTGCTGTCCAGCTGCGACTGCATTCTTAATAAAATCCAGCTGCTGTCGGCTGTGAAGCAGACCCGGGTGATGAAAGGCCGCATGCAGAAGTCCGACAGACACGCCGATAACAATAAGATATACAATCTGTACTTTTTGCCTCATCGTTTTCTTTTATTCCAAAACCGGCTGCCGCACAGGTCTATGTCTTGCAGATACTAAGCATACCAGATTCCGTTAATATTTCCAGCTCCTGCCGACAGGTCTGCTTTCTGCAGACAGATTCAGCCGGCACAAAAAACTTCGTTTGGCACTTTCGATACTGCTGCTTGTGCATTGCTTGTCTATTGCAAATTCGTATTGTCCAGCCATTGGGCCGCAAGTATCGAAAAATCATCCAGATTGACTACACAGTCTCTATTTATATCGCCGGCTGAGTAGTCCATGCAGCGGCCGGGATACAGAATCATCGTTGAACGAGGCGGGATAACAAGACCGGCGTTAAGATTCATTCGCACTTTTCCAATCAAATCCACCGCATCCGTCCACGGCAAATCAGAGATATCCACCGGAAAAGACTCTGTGTCAGACAGATTCATTGCAATCAGATAGTCGCCATATCTGCAGACATAGAGCTTAAACAATCCATAGGGAGTTTTCATCTGGACATTGGCAATACGATCGATTGTATCGGTTGTATAATGGATGCGTGCAATATTGTTGGCTATTGCATTGGCGGCTGAACGGCTGCAGCCGGAGCAGTAATCATGCCGCCAGTTAAGGGTCATATAAAGGCGGCTGCCGTTATGATATACCGCAAGTCCGGCGGCCTGCTCATCAGCCCAGGCAAAGGTATCGCCCGCTTCCATCGGGAGACGTGCATTTGTCGGGGCAAGTGCCTCGACCTGTTTGAAAAGATTGACCATTTTGATTGTTTCAATGGTATTATCCTCATAGTGGGCGGCGACTGCCGATGCCGAACAGTCGAGGGTGTAAAGGCGGCGATTTTCTAAATACTTCTGGAGTATCCGGACAGCATTTTGGTTGTTTAAATACAGCGCTGCATAGGCCAGCCCGTTGAAAGCGCCGGGTGAGGGGAACTGTACGCCGGGGTATTTGTTGGGCCGCCAGCTGATAACGGATTCATTGACCAAGCCGGCAAAGCCGTCGCTGTCATTGTCCTGATAAAGATAATTGGCAAAAGCATCGACTTCCTTGCTGAAGATGCTGTTAACAAGAGCATCTTGCCCTCCTGTCATGACTCCATAAGGATAGATAAAACTAATCGCAGCAGTACCATAACTGCCGCAGTAGCCGCCGTTGATGGTTCCGTGAACTTCCAGCGCCAGCCCTTTTTGCGATTCCCAATATCCGCCATACACTGGACACGGCAGAGCACCGATCGCTTCATAAATCCACTGCCGGGCTGTACTTTCAGGCCAAGCCTCTGCCGGGGATAAAATCTTTAGGCACTGATTTGATTTGTACATAGCATGAACCTGCGCCCGATCCTGATTAGGAGCATGCCCTCGGTCGGTGAGCATATGGTTAATAATGCCTTTGAACAGATTGATATAAGATGTTTTGCGCGTTACAGGCGGCGTGTCGGGATTGTCATCCTCATCAACCAGTTCATTCATGACCGCCGGGCTGATATAGCTGTGAATCTGCAAAAATGCTTCAGCCAGTGCATGAACGCCAAAACCTTCCAGACAGTGTGCACCGTTGACCCTGTTGGGGCCGCCAATCCAAAGCAGTCCCCACGGATTTCCAAATGCACCGTTGGCTCCCTGAGCAATTCTGAAAAAGTCCAGTCCTTTAACGATTCGGTCTAACAGCTCGGGATTGTGATAATAATTTGACCAAGGGCTGTTGTAAGCAACAGCGTAGGCCTCCAGTGCCTGCAGACAGACAAGGTTGCCGCCGGTAAATCGGGCATAAATATCTTCCTTCCACTGCTGAACCGTCCAAGAGGGGCTGCCGCCGCGTCCATCAAAGGTAATCGCTCCCGTAATCACCGCCGGAGCATTGCCGGCGGCCACGGCGGCATTCCATGCAGGACCATATTTCTGCCAAGTGAGAAATTCTGCAATACCGAGGTTGGCCTGATAAACCAGCTGGTCATAAGGACTGCGCCAGCCGGCAGGCCGAACAGGACCGGGCCCCGGATGCTGCCCGTGAACTTCGCCGAGCGGATTAAAAAAAGCATCCACATGAGAATATACACCATAAATCCCGAGCTGGGCATCGGCCAATGTGAGGGTTACCTGCGTCTTTGCGGATGTTAACTGTTTGGGAATCAGATAAGTAGAATACACAAACCGGCCGGGAAACGGCGGCTGACTGGTCCAGACGGCTATTTCGGGCCAGTCATCCTGATACGTGCCGATTCTGCCGGCCGCATCGTACAAATATAAATACTGTGTTCCGTTGACAACATCCGAACCCCACAGTTTGACCGTTACGTAATTCTGCCTGACGGGATCACAGGCAAGCGTAAATGTAATGGAACCGCTGGCGCTGAGCCGTCTGCAGGGCTGCCCCAGTCCGCCTGTCTCTATCGCGGTCATAGGCGCCAAAACAGAATGAGCGGATTCCGAATGCGTATCTCCGAAGACAATACCATCTAACACATCGCCCCGGCACAATCCGCACATAGCCAAAAATGCTAATAGAATACAATATCTGCGCATCTTGATCCCCCGCACACAGGCAACACTGCTTCGAATTCACCTATTTATTTAAGTTCAGACGGTTTGAATTCATCATATGAACCGTGGCTGCTCCAAGAATCGACCTGTTCCATACTCAGACAGCCGATACGGCCGTCGGCTACAAGAAAATTAGCCCGTCGGCCATGGCGATAACTGGCTCTTCCAGACCCGCCCGGGGCCATTACACCTTCTCGCTGCCATGCTTTCCAGTTGCCCCATCCGTTAACCTCATAAAAGCCGTCTGCCAGAAACAACGCCATCGGATTGTTGCCGACAGCTTTGCGAACAAGTTCTGTGTATTTCCACTCATGAGGTTTTCGCACGCCGCCTGATTGACTCTCGTGCTCTCTTAAACTGAGGATATATTCGTTTCCTGTATAGGTCACATAATAGATGTCGTCCCCGACAGCGTAAGCAATATAGCTGTCGCCTTCTCTTTTTGTCCACGAGGGACATACATAGACTTCCGGCGTTTCGAGGTAGTCATAAAACCGCAGATACCACTTGCGGCACCATCGATCATAAGCATATCCTTTCCAGTAAACCGCCGGATTGGGACGCGGATCGGGACTGGCTGTTGTATCCCCGCGGGGATCGCTGACTTTATCATTATTGTTTTCGGCATACATTGCCAGCGCGGCGTGTATGCTCCGCAGATTGGTTGCACAGACCAAAAGGCGGGCAGATTCTTTGACTTTCCGAAGCGAAGGGAGAATAATCGACAGCAGCAATCCAATGATCGCAATTACCACAAGCAGCTCAATTAAGGTAAATCCCTGTCTGCTTATTCGGCATCTCATGTCAGCTGATTTCTCCTTATTATGCAGGCAGTCCGGCCGGTCTAAAATGCCGGCTGGACCGTGCGGGTACTCTTATTTTCTTTTTCTCAATAGAATCAAGGAGCCAAAACCAAGCAATGTCGCCGCCGCTGGTTCCGGAACATAAGCGGCAGTCAGAAGACCGTTGGGGCCGCTGTTATCGATGCTGAAAGACCAGCCCGGATCTACGCCGGCAGCAAGCATCAAGCCGTTATCGGTAATGAAACCGTTCTTGACTTCCATAAGAGTCCATGTGCCGGCTATGGGAGCATCAAGGAAATGAAGATTCAGCAGCGAGCCATCGTCAAAGATTGCAAAGGTGCCGGAGCCGCCCTTGTCGGCAATCACGATAGGTGTAACACCGCCTGCATCAATGCCGAATTCCAGAATGCCGCCGGCATTCTGAGTCCAGTTGCCGTCAAGCGTGCTCTCATCGCCGATGGAAACTTCTGTAACGTCGCTCCCCAGAACACGAAACAGGCCGTTCGATCCGACGGTTACACCAGCGCGGGTGCGAAACTTGCCGCTGTCAATCTGGAATATGCCAGCGCCGCCGGTGCCAACCTGCATACTGACTCCGCCGGTCTCGCGATGGATAATCAGTCTGGTGTTCGCACTGCCGGCGATGTTGACCAGTCCTGCTGACCCGGCTTTTTCCGCGATTCGGAAACTGCTGGACTCGATGCGGATGTCGCCGCTGTAGATGTTCCATGTGCCATTTGAGCCGCTGGCCGAGCCGACGCCCTGAAGGGTCGAGTTGGTGGTGCGCCAGATATTGCCATCGCCTATATCCACATTGAGAGTCGATGTATGGGTCCAGCCCAGACGAATGCTCTGGGTGCGGTACTCGCCGGCGGACCCGCCGGTCAGCAGGCTGTTGTCTACGAAATACTGCCACGTGCCGGCATCCATATTGATCGTTTCGCCCCCGATGTCGCCGGAGATGACCACATAATCGCCGCTGCCCGGCAAGCCCGTAGCACCTGTGGGACCGCCGCTCCAGTTGCCGGGATCTTCCCACGAGGTGCCGTCGCCCGCAGTGCCATCAAAATCAACGGTTGCGGCCGGAACAGTCTGCAGCATCAGCAGAATGCCGATTGTCATCAATACTACTTTCCACTTTCTCATTTTCCGCTTCCTCCAAATAAAATTGCATGCTTGCATGTGAACTTTCCGGGGAGGTCATAGCGACCGCCCCGGAAAGCATCATTACTTCAGGTACTTCTTTAATTCTGTTGAATACCGTTACTTCAATGCCGTTGAATTCAGCCAATCAGCTGCCAGCAGCTGGAGGTCGGCGATATTGACTTGGCAGTCATCGTTGATGTCGCCGGCTCTGCGTACGTAACCGGGAATGCTCTTGGCCGCAGCACAGGCATCCGCAGAAACAACAACGGTAACTGTGTCGGCATTGTTCAGCTCGCTGTCACTGACTGTCAGCAGGAACACATACGTACCCGCCGCTGTAACAGTAATGGTCGTATCTTGGACTTCGGGGCTGTTGATTGTAACCGCCTCCGATGTACCCGATTGCAGCGACCACAAGAACGTCAATTTGCCGGGAGGGCTGGGTCTGCCGTCGTCTGAGACCACAGGAGCCATCTGAACGGTAACCGTACCGTCCGTCAGATACGTATAGATGGTCGGGCCGGCATCAACCTGCGGTGCCGAGTTGTATGCCGTAAACATCCACACGGGGCCAACGGTTGTTCCAGCTTCGGGATCCGATGAATCCCGTGTATCAACACGCCAATAATACGTTTGTCCATATGTAAGCGGCAGTGTTGTGACGGAAGCCAGATTGAGCGAATTAATCGGCTGATTGCTGACAACTTTGGCCGCATAATTTGTAAAATTGCGGTTTTCAAGCCACCACGCTGTTCTGTCGTTCGGGTCGGGTATTTTCAGCAGATTCGGATCCGGGAACGGCAGATATTCAGGATAATTGGCCGAAAACCAAACATCACAGGTAATAACCCCGGACGGTTCATTGGGTTCAGGATTCGTCCAGCTTATTTGAGCCAGATCCAACGGCACCCGTTTGCCGGGAGCAGGAACCGGCGCATAGGCCGCCTTTTCTTCAAGATACAGGACATCAACAAACCGGTAATCGTTTGTTCCGCCCAGCGGCGACAGCATCAGCAGCGTTGGGGTGTACGCAACAGCAGGGCCTTGCACACGATCCAGCCGAACCAGGTTGCCTCCGCTTGTTTCTGCCCCGCTGACCCAGAGAGGATCCAATTCGGTCTTCATTCGGGTACCCAGCAGGAACGATCCATTCGGCATCAGTGCCAGACTAACAGGGTAATACCGTGAATTGAGGCCTTCTTCAATAACTCCCATATCCGCACCGGTGAGGAAATTGAAGCAGCGGAGCTGATAGTTTCGCGCACTGACGCCTACCAAATCCAAATGTCCGTCATTGCCGAAAACATCCGGACCAAACAGCAGATTCTCAATATCCCGGGTATTGCCGGCCGAATAGGTTGCGGCCTTCACCAGATTGTCCACCGTGCTGGCTGCTATGTTATACACATTGATCCTTCCATAGCTGTTATTGCCGCCTTTTCCGACATAGAGTTCTGCAACGCCGTCGCCGGTGATATCCGGGCCGAAAAGGATCGCCGAACCGCCGGTACCGTCATAAACCGTTGATGATGAATCGGCAACCGTCCAGCGGGCAAGTTCCGTCGCGGCTCCGCTTCCGACTGTCTGGGCACCATTGAAAACCAGCAGCGAGGTACGGGTAACAATCCATAAATCCGGCACACCATCCTGATTCCAATCATGGCCGAATGCAACATCATTGACATGGTTGCTGCTGAGGCCGGAGATTGTGGGCACTGTGGTCCCAATCAGAGCACCTGTTTGCCGGTCAAACTGCTTGACCCATCGGTCTGTTCCATCATAGCCGGCATAGATGTTCCCGTTAATGGGGCTGACCGCAAAACGGTGAATACCCCGCTGATTGGAAGTCTGCCAAATCAGATTCAGATTGTCGTCATAGCGATAAAGGTAGCCGGTATCGGCATTGATATAGGCGGTATAGAGTATATCCGCCGCCGCAACCGGCACAAACGCTGCAACCATCCAACACAGACATTTCCACTTCATAACCATACCCTTTCCAAAAAATAATTTCTTCTCTTTTTCCCCTGAGCATCAAGATTGCCTGAAAATTGTCATTGCCGCCAATCCAACCCTCCGGCCCAGGAACTGCATACACTGTTTGTCAACTATTCTTTCAATAATAAAGACGCCTTCATGCAGCACCAAATTGTGCCTAAAGCTTTTGGAAAGACACCTTGTCCTTGCGGGGGCAGCCGTACCGGCTCAACCGGCTCCCCGTGCCGGAAGAAGACAGAAGCAGAATCATTCCGGCTGTTGTCTGCCTACTGCTCATTCCTGTTTTTCCATTTGCCACTGGGGGAAACCTTCAATCAGTTTCGGCAATATCTCCAGCGTTACCCGTGTTTGATCTTTAGGATTCTGAATCCGATAGCGCAGCTGTTCAAACGCACGCCGGCCGATTATTTCCGGCTGCAGGTCTATTGTCGCCGGACGCGGATGCAAGCCGGCCAGAAGAGAGACTTCATTGTTGCAGGAAATAATGTCCGCATCCTGTCCAATCCGGATGCCGCAGGATTGGAGAACCGGATATAAAACCGCTGTCAAGCTGTCGAAGACGACAAACACGCCGTCCGGACGTGTATCGGATGAACAGTTGACAAAAACGTTTTCCACCACTGTCGTCAGTGTCTTTTGGACCTTGATTCCGTCAAACAGGGTTTCTTCAGATGTCAGGGGAATTTCAACCCGCTTGGCTTGAATTCCTGCCTGTCGGCAGACTTCTTCAAAGCGGTTCCATCGTCCCATGAACAACTCCTGATGATAATTGGGACTTTTTTTAAGGTCGAAAAAAACCGGACGCTGACGCCCTTTGCCAATTAGGTACTCGGCGGCAATTTTGCCAATGTGCTCGTGGTTGCACATCACACGGTCGCCGAGGAAATATTTATCTCTGCCGGACAGAACAAAAACCACCGGATACCGCTGGATCGCTTTCACATATTCTTCTGGAACACTTTCAAGGCCCGGATAGATAATCAGCCCGTCCACTTCACCTCGGGCAATAAACGGCGGCAGCGGCCGATCCGCACTGAGTACGCCCTGATAAAGACTGAGGCCATTGTCCGATGAGGCCTCCTGAAGGCCGTGAACCAAATTGACTAAAAAAGGAGATGTTGAAAGAATGCGAAGGGTTTCAGAGACAGTTAAAAAAGCAAGGTTTTTTGTCGTAAATCCGCGATTGGAACCTGCAGCGGGGCCGCGTCTTAAATGAGGCGGTTTGGGAACATAACCGATTTGTTCCATCGCCCTCCGAACCTTGTCTGCGGTTGCCGTGTTCACCTTCCCGCTTTTGTTGAGAACGCGTGAAACAGTCGTGTGGGAAACTCCAGCAAGTTTTGCCACTTCAACAATCGACATAAGCAAGATAATACCTTTATCGGCAATAAAAATCAAATAAAAAAATATATTTAACGTTAATTTTTAATTTTTAACACTTTTTATCTTATTTATATTTCAGTATTTATAAAATATATTTAAATATTATTTTTTGATGGATTTATTTTAACATGTTAATTTCTTTATTTAACATTTTTTCTTATTTCAAACGCATTTTTTGGGCAGTTGTATATAATCATCCGTTCAGGCAAACAAAGAAAATGCTATTTTCTACCAGCGGTTGGGGGTTACCTGAATATAAATATTATTGGGTATGGTATGTCTTGTGTAATCTGAAATCTAAAGAAATACCCAAACAAACATTTGCAGTAGGAATTTTTCAAAATAATGCGTTATACTTAGACCGCACATTATAAATGGAAGCAGACAATGGATATACACAAGGACTGTACATCTTTTTTGCCTAACGGCAGAACAGAAATAAAATCAATGTTTGCGGTCGCAGCATTGGTCCTAACAGCTTTTTTCCTAATACCTCTGCCCAATAAACTTCTGGACATCCTGTGGATCTGCTTATTTTGCTTGGCCGGAGCAATTGCAGTTATCTGTGCTGCGGCAAAAAACTCTTTTGAACTTATTGGATTTACCGCCCTCGTGCGGGGCGTCATCCTGCTGCTTGTGGCGGTGCAATCGTCAACTGCAAGATGCATCATTGAGGATCGGCAGGCAGGTGTATTGTTCAGCTGGGCAGAGGCGGCATTATCTTTCAGTCAGCCGCTGGCGATATTGATGGTCTGTTTGTTTCTATCTATGGCTGCTGTCTTTGCTATTTTTGTTTTCAGCCAGAAAATTGTCCTTTCTTCAACCACCTATTTCCGCCGGGTTTTGCCGCTTAAGCAAATGGGGATCGAAACGGATTTGCGGCTTGGTGCTGTCGATGAAAAGCAGGCATTGGTTCTGGCCGGACGTGTTTTACTGGAAAGCCGTTTTTTTGCCGGCATGCATTCATCTGCGGTTCTGATGAGGACAGCGGGGGCGGTCGGCATTTTCATTCTGCTGGCCTGTCTGCTGGTTCCGGTTTATTCTGCTCGACACTATCCGGCTGCCGTAATGGGCTTTGTTCCGGATGCAGCAGCATTGTCCGGTTTTTCTATACTGCCGTTGCTGACAATGGCCGCCGCCTGCGGTTTTCTTGCGGGCAAAAACAGCCTGATGATGCGGCTTAATGGGGCCGAAGCGACAATTTCTGCAATCCAGACCAATCTTGTCGGCCCCGGGTCCGAAAGCGATATGCGGCCCTCCGCAATACAGCCGCCGCCCGTTAAGCAGCCAATCGAAGAGCATATCGTCGAATTCGAACCGCAAGAACCCGCCGTTATCGGTTCAAACCCTGTCTGGCCGGCTACCCCCTGTCGGGATCCCAAAGCATATTATCAACAGCTTGTGAAACTTATCGGCAAAGGAAACACCCAGCCGCGTCTGATTGGGCTGGTCTCACAAAGCCCCGGCACACTGCCGATTACAGTGGCAGTGAATGCTGCTATCGGCTTGGCACAGCAAAAGCGGCGGATTCTGCTTGCCGATACGGATAACCAGCGAAATGCGGCGGCTCGTGTCTTTGATATGGAGCCGGAACTGATTCAGAGAAAAATTGTACCCAGCGGGCTGGACAATCTGTGGGTCTGCTGTGTTCCGCCTCCCAAACTGAATGCCTTTCTGGGCAAAACAGACCTGCTTGGTCATTTTGATACCATACTGTTTTATATGCCGCAAGCTCATACACTGGACCGAATTGAAACCGACCAGCCGATTATGGGTGTGTTTTACTTTACTGCAGACGAAACCGCCGGCATCGGGTTACAAGACATTCAGATGCCGGCGTTCTGCCACTGGATATGCCCTGTCCCCTCTCTGCAGTCGGTACTTTCCAAACAATCCCCGCGCAAACGAGAGGGATAAGGTCTGTGTCGGCTATTCTGCGGACCTGCGGGATATTTCGCTTTCAAGAGTCGAATTGCGGGTAATCGCTTTCCAGCCCTGATTCAGCTCCTCCAGCAGGGAAATTACATCTCCAATCATCTGGGGGTCTTTTTTGATATTTGCCGAATTGAGATGGCGTGCCATAAACAAATAAAGTGTGCGGAGATTGGCAGCAATTTCACCGCCGGCATCCATATCTAAAACGTTATTCAGTTCGTTGATGATATCCAGTGCTTTATTGATATAAAGACCTTTTTCGGCCATATTGCCGGCGTTGAGTTCATTGACGGCCCGTTTGAGAAATTTGATGGCGCCGTCATAGAGCATCACCACCAGACGTCCTCCGCTTTGTGTCGTAACTGCAATTTCCTGATATGTTTCAAGTCCCTTCATTATTCCTCAATCCTTCAGAGTCAATAGAGCATCCTCTCCTGATTTTCAAAGAGCCGGGGAGACAGCCCTTGTCGGCTTCATCTCCCCGGCTTTTTTAACGGCTATCAGCGAAGCAGCTGGAGAGCCATTTGCGGCATCTGGTTTGCTTGAGCAAGCATGCTGATGCCGGCCTGGCTTAATACCTGTGTCCGTGTCAGGGCAGCCATTTCGGTGGCAACATCGACATCGGAAATGCGTGATTCTGCCGTGCTGAGGTTTTCGGCCTGAATATCCAGAATTTCAATCGTGCTTTCCAGACGGTTCATCTTATAGCCGAAAGAAGCACGGGCCTGGTCTTTGGTATTGATAGCAGCGGTAATTGTTGCCAAGGCCTCAGCAGCCGCAGCGGCTGTTGCAATGTTGACGCCGCCGGCAACTTGTGCTTCATCGTAGTTATCTGTATTCAGTTCAGCTCCGGCGTTGGTGCTGGTGGTCGCAGTGCCGCCCAGTCCGGAGACCGTTCCATGCTGATCGGTTGTGGCTGACACTACTTGAATCGAAACTGTATCGGCTTCATCTCGAGAGGACAGTTTGAGCGAATAGGTTCCGTCATCGTTGGTGACGATAGAAGCCATATTATAGCTCTTGTCGGTGCCGTCCGGGGCATAGCCAAGAGCCTGCGTCTGGGCATTAATGGCAGATACAACTGCTGCCATTGAATAGGAGCCTGTGGCTAAATCAATAGTAATGGCATCTTCCGAAGTTCCATCTGCGGAATTGCTGAACTGGATAACCAGATTAACCGCATTATCTGCAACCGTCAGGAAATCATCGGTTGTTGCGGATTCGGTGCCCTTAAAGATGACTTCGTCAACTTCTACGCCGGTATTGATGCCCAAGCCGCTCTTGGTCATATTGACCTTATTGATATCAATGGTGGTGCTGGTTCCCACATGGATAGAAACCGAACCGGTTGAGGAGTTCAGCATGGCAATGTCATTAAATTTGGTGGCTTCGGCGATACGGTCGATTTCGTCGGCCATTTCGGCAAATTCCGCATTCATAATGGCACGCTGGGCATCTGAATAGGAGCCGGTGGCGGCCTGTTCGGCCAGTTCTTTCATGCGAACCAGGTTGTCATCGATGACGGCCATAGCCCCTTCCATCGTCTGAAGCATGCTGATACCGTCTTGGGCATTCCGTGCACCCTGCTGGAGTACAGCGATATCAGCGCGCATCAGTTCGCGCACGGCCAGACCAGCCGCATCATCTCGGGAGCTGTTGATGCGAAGGCCGGAAGAAAGCCGTTCGACGCTCTTGGCCAGACTGTCGTAGGCCTTGCCCAAATGCCGTGCTGCATTGCCTGCCATAATGTTGTTTTTAATTGCTAACATGTTTGTAACTCCTTAAAAAAATGACTCGTTTCTGTCCCTGCTTGATAGCGATTATCAAACACACGAACAAGTACAAAATTCTCACCTGCACTTATTCTCGATGGGACCGCAAAAAACTTAAGGGTATTTTTCCCTAAAAATCGGCAAGGCAGAAAATGCAGAAGGCACGCCCTGTAATAATCAGCTTTGTTGTACTGATAAAGGGCTCCAATGAAGAGGAAGACAGGGGATTAAGGAACAAATTTTCAGTGAAAATACTGAAATGAATGTCAGCAAAACACCCGATTGACTCCAACCCGCTATGCCAGCAGATTGATGGTTTTGTCCGAGACTTCCAGCCGCATCTGGGAAAGGCCGTCTCCATGTTCCGGCCCGGCATCGTTCCGGGATGACCACTCTTCAGAAGAGGGGCCTACTGTATTGTGCTGATATTCCTGCCCTGTGCTTCCATTATCGCTGGCAGAATGTTCTTGGGCGACATTATTCTGCTGGCTGCTTAAAGCAACCTCCAGTTTTTTAATAGACACATCGGAACTTTGAAGATTCAAGAGAAGTTCGGGCAGTATCTGCTGTATTTCCTGTTTTGTCTGGGATTTCTCCACATGGAGAATGCCTGTAATATCGTTATGGTGTTCAATAAATTTAATCGTCACCCGACCCAATTCAGGCGGATCAAGCCGGATAACAATTTGACGCATCCCGTGTCGATAAAAAACCGCAACCGATTCCTGAATCTGCCGGCCAAGACCAAGGAAAGAGTGAATCGATTGCACCGGTCTTGGAAGGCCGTCTTCTGTTTGGACAGGATTTTTACCAGCGACAAGGTCAGAACCCTGAATCAGATTATGGTTATCGGACGCTGGCTTGAGACGAAATTCGTCTTTGGCCGTTTGCGATTTTTCGGCATATAAGGGCTTTATCTGCTCGGCTGCAATATTCAATTTCTGTACGGCGGTTTTAGCCAAAATGAGGTTATTTTCATCCTCACTTTTGCTACTCTCAATTAAAACTGAGGGATGAGCATCAGATTCAGCATTAACTGCTTTGCTTGGGGTGCCTTGTTTTTGCTGTTCTGTATGTATAGAATCCCGCACTATCTTTTCTGGGGCAATCTTGTCCGGTGTCGCATTGTGGTTAAATCTTATCCGGTGCAGCTGAGTTATATCATCCGATAAACCGGCGGATTTCATCTGGTCGGTCGATTCTTGATCAGTCGGACTGTCAAGAAGTCTTGCTGATTGGGAATCCGAATGCATCGCCGGCATCCTGTCATTGCCAGCTGTTAGTCTGGATTCGTACCCTGTAAACAGCGGTTTTTGCAGGTTATCGCTTCTGCTGCCATCTGTTGTTGGGACAGAATCCGAAACAACAGGCATCCAATCTTTTACTGGCTTAGATGAATTGCTGATAACGGTCTTAACAGCCGGGCTGCTGTCAGGGATTTGCCGTGTTAAGGCTTCGGCGGCGATTTGTTTTCCTGATTTGCTATAATTGTTCAGAGTGCTTAATTCGTCTGTTTGCTCGACCGGCTGGACTGCAGCAACATCCAAAGACGCCGGAACAGCATTCGGTGCAGCAATTGGGATGGGAATATCCGCCAAAGACGCTGTTTTCTCATCCTTTTTTTCTGAAACCTGCTTACAGCCAAGAGAAACACAACCGCCTGTTTGCGCATTTATCTTTTCAGCAAGCTTGTGATTGAAAGCAGACTTATTATCTTGGTTTGGAATCGCAATCCTTGCGCCCGATTCATTATTATGGGACTTATCCGAGGTTTGATTGGGGGCATCGGGCATATATGGAGCATCACCCATATTCGGTGTTTTGGTCTTATCAACCGACGAAGCACCGAGTTGCTGGTTTAAAATATTACATACTGTCATCATGGCGGTATTGGCGGTATTCATAACAGTAAAAAAGGTGCAATTGGCGTGCCAGTCTTATATGAAACCAGCCAAGAACACATAAGTCCTTAATGCAGATAAATATAGAAACCATTTAGAAAGCAAGATAAAACCCTATAGCCCCACAAAAAATGAGGAAAACCGCAAATAAGGACTTTATTGCCGGCAGAAAATTCCGTTGCAGCAAGATAATAAATTCTGTCCCAGAAGAAATTGATGCTGGTATTGTCTAAACTGAACTTCGGTCAAGAACAGGGAGGTGTCTAAAAACCGGACACAGCCGAAGGAAGCCGCTTTATAAGTTCCATACACCCGATCTTATTTGCTGCAAAAATACATCTAACAGAAGCAAGAAAAAATACGAGCGGCCTTTTTGGCACAATTCTTGCAGATGCTTGTTGCGGATACGAATGGTTTCGAAACAAGAATCTTTTTAATATGACGAAAATAGACACCATTACAGAATTGCTCAACGCCGGCCTGCGGGCAGAGACCTTGCGGCAGAAGGCCATAGCCGGCAATGTGGCCAACCTCGAAACGCCGGGGTACCGGCGGATCGATGTAAAGTTCGAGGAGCTTCTTGCCAAAGCTTTATCTGCATCGGATGCCGCTGATGCCAGTGCGGTTGAACCGCAGATCTACCAGCCGGAAACAACGCCGGTCCAGTCAAACGGCAACGATGTCAGTTTGGAAGGAGAAGTCGGCCAAATGGTCAAAAACACGCTTCGCCATAAAACCTATATTCGGCTCCTCCAGAAAAAGTACGCCCAGCTTGATTTGGCAATGAACATTAAATAATCAGAACGGCTGGCTGCCGTTTCCTGAATCAGCAGACAAAGAGGCATACAGATGAATGTAAATGGTTTGGGGACAATCGACATAGCGGTATCCGGTTTGCGGGCGCAAGGCCGACATATGGAGCTGATTTCATCCAATGTGGCCAATGCCCAGTCGACCGATAATGGACAGGGACAGCCCTATCGCCGGGTAGAAGCAATACTGAAAACCGACGGCAAGGGCATCGCCGGAGTCAAGATTGAAAAAATAGCTGAGGATATGAGCGATTTTCCGCGGATCCTGCGGCCGGGGCATCCCGATGCGGACGAGCAGGGCTATGTAGCCATGCCGAACGTGGATGTGCCGACAGAGATGATGAATCTGAACACCGCCGTCCGCACCTATCAGGCCAACGCGGCTGTATTGAAACGGTACCAGCAAATGGTAGAAACAACACTCGAACTGCTTAGATAGGATTGTTTGTCGAATGATCCAGTTTAATCCCTCTATTCCGTCTTCCTTTCCCAATTCGGCAGCTGGAAATATCCGCCCAGCAGGCACGAAACCTGCAGATTCCGGGTCGGTCTTTCAGGATGCCGTAAAAGCGGCGCAGGCCGAACTCAACAAAGTTGATGATCTTGTACGGGCATCCGATGTGTCCATCCGTGATTTGCTTGCCGGCCGAAATGAAGACATTACGGCTGTGGTTTCTGATGTGGCCCGTGCAGATATGAGTTTTAAGCTGCTGGTGGGAGTTCGCAACAAGCTTGTAGAGGCATATAAGGAAACGATGAATATGCCGCTGTAAACGACGGCCGGCTGCTCCGGGCAGGGACGTCCATTCAGCGGTGAAGGACTGTCATGAGTTTTTTCCAGAAAACAGTGGCTTTGTGGCAGGCAATCGGCATTGTTCAGCGGGCGCTGCTGGTGTCAATGGTTTTAGCAGTGCTGCTGGTCAGCGGATTATTTGCTTATTGGGCACGGATGCCCGAGATGAGAGTCTTGTATTCCGGTCTTGATCCTGAAGAAGCCGCAAAAATCACCGATAAAATCAGCGAGAAAGGCATTGTCTATAAACTCAGCAGCGCCGGCACTACCATTTACGTTCCTCAGCAGCATGTCAGCCAGCTGCGGCTGGATATGGCCAAAGAAGGTCTGCCGGGCACCGGCCAGAAAGGATACAGTCTTTTTGATGATGAAAAGGTCGGCGTCAGCCCGTTTGTTCAAAACGTCAATCTCAAGCGTGCTCTTCAGGAGGAATTGGCCAAGAGCATTCAGATGATTGACGGCGTTACGCATGCGCGGGTGCATATTGTCTGTCCTGAAAACAACTACTTCAGCTTATCGAAAACACAGACCAGTGCATCCGTCATTCTGCGGCTTCGTCCCGGCTGCATGCTGAGTGCTCAAAATGTCGCGGCTATCTGTCATATTGTAACCGGCAGTGTGGAAGGGCTGAAAGCGGAAAACGTTACGATAGTTGACAGTCAAGGACGCCTGCTGTCCCGTCAAACTGACGATGCGCTGCCGGGCGGTGCAGGAACAGCAGCAGACTATCGGGAACGCATCGAACACAATCTGGAGACAAAGGTGCAGGATATGCTGACGGCGGTTCTCGGGCCCGGCCGGGCATCGGTAAAAGTCAGTGCCGAGGTGGATATGACCAGCATCAACACTGCCAAAGAAACCTACGACGAAGGCAAGCGGGTCGCCACCAAAGAAGAGATTACCAACGAATCCCAAATAGAAGGTGCCAAGGCGGCCGGGGAAGGTGAATCGCCGGCTGGCAATACCAAGAAAAACGAGACTATTATTACGGAATACGCTGTTCCCAAGACGGTGCAGCAGACTGTTGCTCTGGCCGGAGAAATTAAATCGCTGACAGTTGCAGCCTTCGTTGATTTGACGCAAGAGAGCAAGGCAGCCGGCGGCGACGAAGCGGCACCGGCTGCTTCAGAAGAGCCCATTATGCCCGTCTCGGAAATAGAGGATATCATTCGTAAAGCTGTCGGACCCAAGCTGGCGGCAGATGGGCTGAAGGTGGTTAATGTCAAGTTCAATCGTCCGGCCGATGTACCGGCGGAGGAAGAAACAAGACGGCTGGATTACATCCAAATTGCCCGGCAAAGCTCTCTGGGGATTATGGCCATTTGCGCGCTGATAGCTCTGAAGATTTTCGGCGGAGCCGGCAAAAAGGCCTTTGCCCAGCCAAGCAGTCCGCTGGGGGCCGCTTCCAGCGGTTCTTTCGCCGGCCTGCCGGCAGCTTCGCCGGATATGTCCGAATCGATGATGCTTCGCAGACAGATTGCCGTCAGTCTGCGGAACAATCCTGAACAGGTCAAGCAGCTTTTTTCAAGCTGGCTTCAAGAAAAGGGGCGCTAGCCGGTGGTCTTGAGCGGAAAACAAAAAGCGGCACTGCTGCTGATGGGGCTGGATGCCGCTACGGCGGCTGAACTGCTCAAGGGTGTTGACCCGCAGACAGTGCAGGAGCTGGCCGTGGAGGTGGCCTATTTGGATGCATCCGGATTCAGCAGCATCAGTCAAACCACGGAGGTTGCCCGTCAATTTTATCTATCGCTGGAAAACAGCCGCGGACTGGATGTTCAGAATTTTCTGGCAACGATGCTGAAGATGACTGTAGGGCCGGAAAAAGCAGAACGCATACAGGCCCAGATACGGGATTTGCTTCAAAAACGCGATCCCTTTATTGCCATTCGCCATGCCGATTCCAAAACGCTGGCATCCATTCTTGCCGGCGAACATCCTCAAACCGTTTCGGTCGTTCTGGCAGAATTGCCTGCCCGTAAAAGCTCCGAGGTGCTGGCCTTGCTGGATGAGCCGCTTCGGCTGAAGGTGGTGACGCGAATGGCTGCGGCGGAACCTGTTCTGGCAGACACAAAGATGCGGATTGCTCAAATGGTATGCCGCCGGCTTGAATCCGCACAGGGTGATACCGCCGGCTTGGAAAAGGCGCCCCGTAAAGTCGCTTTGATGCTCCGCAATCTCAGCAAAGAAATTCGAGACGGTCTGATCAGCAGCATTGCACAGAAAGATGCGGAAGCAGGTCGGCTGATTTCAGAACAGATGCTGCTGTGGGAGGATATTCCCGATATTGCGGACCGATCGCTGCAGGAGGCGCTGCGGCAGGCCGATTTGAAAAAGCTGGCTCTTGCGCTGGTCAGCGCCGATGAGGGCGTCGCCCGGAAAATCAAAGCCAATATGTCCGAGCGTGCCGCGGCGATGCTGGATGAGGAAACCGCTCTTTTGGCGTCTCCCCGAAAAGCAGATATCCAGCAGGCGCGGGAGGATATTACAGTCTTGCTGCGGCAGATGAATGAAAAAGGCGAATTGAATTTTAACGAAGAATAGAGCCATGTTTTCTGCACTGGTGATTTCTGTTGACAAACCAATTGCCGCTGTGAAGCTGGCGGACAGCCAAGGTGCTGCAAGCACGGAAATATCCGCCGGCGGCCCGAGCGGGCCGGCCTGTGATGCCTGCCGGAAGTCACTGGACAGACAGAAGCAGCTTTACCAGAATGCCTGTCTGATATTTCAGGAAGCTGCCGAGCAGATGCACCGGTTTTGCGACGAGCTTCTGGCCGGTCATCAGGAAGCTATCGCCCGGCTGTCTGTTGAAATCGCCCGCAAGATTCTGATGTGTAAAATCAGTCAAGGAGATTATGACATTGAGGCGCGGGTCCGAGAGGCACTCCATGCTGTACCCAAGTGCGGCAGCATCACAGTGCGGCTGAATCCGCAGGACCTGTCGGATCTCCAATCCCTTCAGCAGGAACATCCGTCTGCGGCGGAAGGTATTCAACTGACGGCAGATGCCTCCCTCGGCCGTGCCGAATGTGTGGTAGAAAGTCCCCGCGGGATCGTCAGCTATCTGATCAATGAACAGCTGGAACAAGTTGGAAAAGCACTTGCAAAAACACATTAAGCGATGCTCGACAAGACTATAGACAATCCGCCGCCTCAGCCAAGATCGAATACAAGATTCAGGACAGACAGGCCGCGCCTTGATATCAATAAAATGCTATCGGTGCTGCAGAACATCAATCTGGGCAGCTGTCATGGAATTGTCGTGCGGGTGGCAGGATTGACGATTGAATCCAGCGGCCCGAAGGTCGGTCTGGGGGAGCTTTGCTATATTCATCTTCGCAGCGGCAAGCGCATTCCGGCGGAGGTTGTGGGCTTTCAGCAAGAGCGGCTGATTTTGCTGCCGCTTGAACATATCGAAGGCATCTCGCCCGGGGACCGCGTTACAGCCCGCTGTACGCCGCGCTATATAAATGTAAGCGAAGATATTTTGGGCAGGGTTCTCAACGGTCTGGGCGAACCGATAGACGGACGCGGGCCGCTGGTCGGCAGCGAGCAAAAAGCTCTTGATTCGGAAAGCCCGCCGGCACTTCAGCGAGAAAAAATTACCCATCCTCTGGCTTTGGGAATCCGATCGATCGACGGTCTGCTGACCTGCGGGCGGGGCCAGCGTGTGGGAATTTTTGCCGGAAGCGGTGTCGGCAAAAGTGTTCTTTTGGGAGAAATTGCCAACTCCAGCGACGCCGATGTCAATGTCGTGGCTCTCATCGGTGAGCGGGGACGCGAGGTCAGAGAATTTCTCGAAACAAATCTCGGGGCGAAGGGCTTATCCCGCAGCGTCGTTGTTGTATCAGCATCCGATTCGCCCCCGATTCAGCGTGTCAAAGCAGCATTCACTGCTGTGGCAATAGCAGAATACTTTCGGGACAAAGGACTGCATGTTTTATTTATGATGGATTCATTTACCCGATTTGCACAGGCCCAGCGGCAGATTGGTCTTGCCGCCGGCGAACCGCCGGCAGCCAAAGGGTATTGCCCGAGTGTTTTTTCTCTGATGCCGCGATTGGTGGAGCGGCTGGGCTGTTCGGACCGCGGAAGCATCACGGGGATTTTGACGGTACTGGCGGAAAATGACGACATGAACGATCCGGTTGCAGACAGTGCACGGAGTCTTCTGGATGGTCATATTGTCTTGTCGCGCAAGCTGGCGGACCGGGGCCATTATCCTGCGGTTGATATTCTGGCAAGCGTCAGCCGTCTGATGCCGATGGTGGCCTCTGAACAGCACAAGCTGGCTGCCCGGAGATTAAAGGAACTTTATGCGACATATCTGGATGCGGAAGATTTAATTAACATCGGTATTTTCGCCGCAGGCAGCAACCGGCGGATTGACGGAGCGGTTGCCCTGATTGACCGAGTTCGGGATTTTCTGGTGCAGCGGGTCGGCGACCGGACTTCCTTTGAGCAAACCATTCGACAGATGACGGAAATTACCGACAGATGGTATGAATTACTGAGCAGCGACAGCGATAAAAACAGACAGAGTGTTTCAACGGCTGTTAAATAATGTCAACATTCAGATGGCGGCTGCAGCGTGTATTGGATATCCGGCAGAAGCAGATGCAGCTCCTGCGGGCGGAACTGTCTGCCTTGACCGTCTTGTTGGGCCGCAAGCGCTGTGAACTGATGCTGCAGAAAAAGATGCTGGAGAATTTGATTGAGAAATTGCAGTCCGATCCGCCCCGCAGGCGGCTTGAACAGCAGGCGTTTTTCCTGAGATATTCAGAAGCCAATGACTCGGCTATCCGCCGGCTGGAAGGCGAAATTAAACAGCTGTCAGAACAGCAGAAAAAAAAAGAGGCTGAACTGGCCCGTGTGGAACAGTTTACGGATGCCCTCCAGCGGCTGAGGACCCGGGCCGAAGAGGAATTTGCACAAAAGCAGGAAATATCGGAACAAAAACAGCAGGACGAAGAAACCGCTTTTCGTTTTGCGCGTCTGATGCAGTTGCAGCAAGCTGCCCCAGAGTAAAACATGGCATACAAATCATTGAAGAGGTGACAGAATGAAACTGAAATTAGCTGCATTCACAGCAGGCATTGGATTGGTCGGCTTCGGGAGTATGTTTGCCGTCGGCTGGATAACCAAACCTGCAGCGCATCTACCAGCTGCCGGCGCCCAAACCGCCGGTACAGGCGAACAAGAAAAGACCAGTACGATGTCGTCTGAGGCTGCCGTCGGGATTATTCAAGAGGCGCTGGCGGGCGATCCGTCCCGAATAAAGATGACAGACCAGCAGCTTCAGACGCTTACCTATGAAATACGGGAAAAAATACGCGAATACAATTCCAAACTCCGCAATCTGGAGACTCAGGAGAAGCGTCTGCAGGCCGCACAGGAATCCCTCAAGAAAGACATTGAAGAAATGGAGCAGCTGCGTGTTGAACTGGCCGCTGCTGCCGCTGCCCTGAAGGAGCAGCAGGACCGCCTGATGCAAAGCCGGCTTGTAATCGAGCAGAATGAGAAGGAAAATCTTACTTCGATTGCGGCCGCTTATGACAAAATGGACGCTGAAAGCGCAGCCCGCATTTTAATGGCAATGGTGAAAAATCCCAGTGCAGCGGCCGGTGCCGATGATGCTGTTAAGATTCTTTATTATATGGCGGAACGCACGAAAGCCAAGACGTTGGCAGCGATTGCCGAAGCAGAACCCGCCGTGTCGGTTTATATTTGCCAGCGTTTAAAACGGCTGTCAGCGGAGTAGGCAAATGGACATCGCAACGATTATCGGAGTTCTGCTGGGGCTTGTATTCATCCTCGGCGCGATAGCAGTCGGCGCCGGGGCAAAAATGTTTTTTAATGTACCGTCGCTGATTATTACCATTGGAGGAATGCTTTGTGCTACGCTGATTCATTTTTCACTGTCTCAATTTTTGAGTATTTTTTCGATTATCAAAAAAACGATTGTTTCCAAGCTGCCGGCACAAGCCGACATCATTCAGAAAATGGTCAATTACGCCGCCATCAACCGCAGGGATGGGGCGCTGGCGCTGGAGCCGGAAATTCACAAGCTGGATGATCATTTCTTCGCCAAGGGTCTGCAGATGCTCGTGGATGGCCAGAACGAAGAAACGATACGGGACTATCTGACATTGGAGATTGAATACCTCCAGGAGCGTCACTCTGTCGGCAAAAAAATTCTTGAATTTATGGGAGCTTCGGCACCGGCGTTTGGAATGATTGGAACCCTGATTGGCCTGATTCAAATGCTGTCCAACTTGTCCGATCCGAGCGGCTTGGGTGTCGGGATGGCAACGGCACTGGTAACCACCTTTTACGGGGCATTTGCCTCGAATCTGATTTTTATACCGCTTGCAGGCAAACTGGGAATCTACTCGAAAACGGAAACCCTTTTGAAAGAAATGATTACCGAAGGGCTGTGTGCCATTGCGCAGGGAGAAAATCCGACCTTGGTCAGAGAACGCATGCAGGCGTTTATGTCGCACAGCAGCCGTAAGGATATCAAGGCCGTCATTTAATGGCTCGGGACAAACAAAATGCCGATGCGGCACCGGAAGCCGGTGCACCGGAATGGATGGTTACATTCAGCGACTGCATGACGCTGCTGCTGACGTTTTTTGTGCTTCTGCTGAGCTTTTCATCTTTTGACAACCAAGATGATTATCTGAAAATGACATCTTCGATGGCCCAGCAGTTTTCATTCGGTCAGCAGAGCCAGACGGAGAAAGATTCTGTCGTTTTTATCCGAGAGCAGGTCCCGAATTATGAATTGGACTGGGGCAGCGAAAAGAAGACCTTGGAAGAAAAGGAAAAAAATCGCTCTCGAAATACAACGTCTCCGGCCGATTATTTAAAATATAAAAAATTTGTAATGCCCTCCAGCGAAGCATTCTGGGGCAAGGGGATGGTACTGTCAGTTCAAGGCAAACAGGCTCTTTATAATCTTGCATTGTTTCTCAAAGAGTTCCCCAATCACCTGATTATGGTCAGCGAAAGCGGATCCTCTTCTGACGAGTTGACACCCAATTACGGGATTCAGCGTGCCGGGACGGTGATAGACTATTTGACAAAAGAACACGGGCTTGATCCCCGACGGTTCTGTCTCTCTGCGGCCGGCACAATGGATTATGCCGTGCCGTCTGACCCAGAAACACCCTCCCCCGTTTCGGAGCGGATGCTGGAGATTGTGATGCTTCCGGGAGGACGCTGAGATGCTGAAATCCCGCAAAAAGCAGGAATCCGGAAGCCCCAATGTGCCGGCTTATATTGTTACTTTTTCGGATATGGTCACGCTGCTGCTGACATTTTTTGTAATGCTTTTGAGTTTGGCACAGGTACGGGATCCGGAACTTTTAAACCGAAGCCGAAACGCATTTATCGCCCATATCGATTGTTATGGTCTCGGAATGCTGACCGGCAAGCAGCTGGTGCCGGAGCTGGGAGAATTAAAGATCAAATATCAGACTCCTGCTCCGGATGAAAAACCGCCGCAGCGAATAATTGATTCCAAAGAGGAGGATCTTCGCCGGCTGTTTCAAAAGGTCATTAAATCCATGCATGCTGTACGCACCGAAATCGAAATCCGGCCGTCTGATTATACCGTTACAAGTATTGTTTTTCCCCGCGGACAAGCGGCACTAAAAGACGCCGATCAGAAATATCTTTCCCAATTTGCAATGCATCTTCAGCAGAAAGCCGCCGAAACAATTGAAATATACGTCCTTGGGCTGGCTGGTGACGAATCAACGGAAAAAAACCAATGGATTATTTCGTCTCTCCGAGCGCAGAATGTGGCGGACTTTCTGCGAGAATCGGGTATTCAATGTCCGGTATATGCGTGGGGAGCCGGTGCAGGGGGACATTGGCTTTCTCAGGAAAAATGCGATTCCGAGCAGACACATATTCTCTTGGCCGTTCGCCGGGTTGACAAAATCCAATGACAGCAAAACCGGATGCGTGCACTTCCAAAATTGGACACCTCTGAACAGAAAGATATAGATTAAAAACCATATTATTCTTTCGACAGCTGCTTCGGAAATTTTCTGGCATATTATTTGCTCACTATCAACTGTGCAGAAAATGTTGACAATTACTCGTAAAACAGGGGTGTTATCTTGTTAAGATACGAAAGCAGCGTCATTTTAAAGATAATGTTGTGTCTTTTCTGTACAGTTGTGATGAGTAATAACACGGTATCGGCTGTCGAAAAACAGAATTCTTCTAATATTGAATTATGGACCCAACAAGCACAAAAATCGGGCAATCCGGATGAAAATCTCAGCAGCGCCCTGCACCGGATGCTGATAGGAACATTGGTTGTGGTTGTATTGGGCATAGCGGCACTCATGGCATCCAAAAAAGTAATGCCGCGGCTGACTCCTGTTCATGGCAAACAAATAAAGGTTGTCGAGACTGTTTATCTGGGTTCCCGCCGGACGCTGCATCTGCTGGAAATCAATGGCCGTCAAATCCTGATCGGCTGTACCAATGATCAAATCTGCCGGCTGTCGGACAGCTTCGACAAGGTCCCGTCAAATGTCTCGCCGGCTGTCCAAACAAAACTAATGGATACACCCAATGTATTATAAACAAATTGGATTCTTATTGCTCATTGTGTTGGCGATTAACACCCCTGCCGTATGCTGGGCGCAGGAGAATCCGACTTCTAACGATGGACGCCGGCCGGCAGCAGTTCCACCGATAGGCGACCTGCTGAATGCCGTCGATAAGGCAACATCCGCCGGTGCGGAAAGTAAGGAATGGTCAACACCGGTCAAACTGGTGATTATCTTTACCGGTCTGGCAGTCCTTCCCAGTTTGATGGCGATGACGACATCATTTACCCGAATTGTCATTGTATTGTCTTTCGTCCGAAGGGCCTTGGGGACTCAGACTATTCCCCCAAACATCGCCATCATGGGATTGGCACTTTTTTTAACGCTGTTCACAATGGCGCCAACCTTCTCCATCATTAACGAAACGAGCATCCAGCCGTATTTGAAAGACCAGATTGACTTTGCAGCAGCAAGCGAGCAAGCCCAAGAGGCAATGAAAGCCTTTATGCTGCGGCAGTGCCGTCAGGCGGATTTAGCACTTTTCGTACAAATGGCCGGCATCGAAGCCCCTGCCAGCCCCGCTATGCTCGAGCTGCATATTGTTATTCCGGCATTTATCATCAGCGAGTTTCGGACAGGATTTGAAATCGGCTGTTTGCTGTTCATCCCGTTTCTGGTTGTGGATTTGGTGATTTCCAGCGTGCTGCTCAGTGCGGGGATGATGATGCTGCCGCCAGTTATGATTTCGCTGCCGTTTAAGCTGATTTTATTCATCTTGGTAGATGGCTGGGGACTGCTGGCCAAAAGTTTGGGACTTGGATTTCATTAAGAAAGAGCGTCGGCCGTTTATGGATGAAAACGCGGTTATTTTTCTGGGAAAACAAACGCTGGAAACAGCGCTGTTCGTATCGGCACCTGTGCTGATCACATGCATCGCAGTCGGTGTGGTGATTACCCTGTTTCAGGCCGTGACATCGATACGGGACATGTCCTTAACGGTTGTTCCAAAACTCATTGCCGTGGGAATCGTGATTCTTCTGAGCGGTCATTGGGCTTTGGAGCGGATGATTCGCTTTACCAGCGATATCTTCGGCTACATCCAGCAGATCGGACGCTGAGAGGATGGACTTTATTCTGCTTAAACTGCTCGGATTCGGTGCCGTTTTGATACGCACATCGGTTTTTCTGTCCATCGTACCGATTTTCGGCAGCCAAACAGTCCCCGTAAGGATTCGGGCAGCCGCTGCAATTCTGGTATCTGTGTCTTTGTCGATAGCCATTCCCTCTGTCATTCCGACAGCAGGACTTTCTTTTCTGGGGATGACTGTTCTTATTATCAATGAAGCGCTGTACGGACTGGGACTGGGACTGATTGCTGTGCTGCTGTTTTCTGCGGTGAAGATGGGCGGGCAAATGATCGAACGGGAAATGGGGTTGGCTATGGCTGAAATGCTTGATCCCCTATCTGGAGAAACAGCAGAACCCCTGAGCATTTTGATGGAAATGATCTTTATTCTTTTATTTCTGGCAGCCAACGGTCATCATCTGCTGCTGCTGGTTATTTCCAGAAGCTACGAGCATTTTCCAGCAGGACAGATTCCCTCTTATGCGCTCCTGACTGAAGGCATTGTCCAAGCCGGCTCCACAATGCTGCTAGCAGGCTTGCGTCTGGCGGCACCGATGCTGGCGGCGTTTATGCTGCTGCTGGGAGTATTGGCTGTCTTTGCCCGGATGATTCCTGAGATGGATATCCTATTTATCAGCATGCCGCTGCGGACCGGGCTGGGACTGCTGATAGCAGGAATGATGTTTCCGTTTATTCATTCGTTTATTGGTGAATTGACTGATTGGATGGGCAAACTCCTGCCCTTGTAAGAAGATAAAAGTCTAACAGAACCTCATTGGCTGCCGCTTATGGAAGACAGACCTGCTTCCGAAAAAACTGAACAGCCGACACCCAAGCGGCTGGAAAAAGCCCGTCAGGAAGGGCAGGTTGCCCAGAGTCAGGAATTTCCGGCAGCAGTCTCATTAGCAGCTGTTGTTCTTGCCGGATTGGCCTTGACACCCTTTCTGCTGAATTGGTTTACGACGCAGCTCCGGGAGGGACTGTACGGCGAATCGGGGGTATTCGCTGATCCGGCAACTTTTGTTCAGTACTTGAATGCAAAATTAAGCAGCGCTCTTTTCGTGACAGCCCCTTTGCTGGCAGCTCTTCTGGCCGGAGCTGTATTGTCCAGCATCACCGTCAGCGGGTGGAATTTCTCGCTGCAACCCCTTAAACCAAGGCTGGACCAATTGGACCCCGTTAAAGGGTTCGAAAAGCTGTTTACGCTTCGGTCACTGATTAAACTGGCGATATCTGCCGCCGAGTTTCTGCTTATTTCCATTGTGGTATGGCGTTACTTGGAAAACCGTTTCGATTCCCTTGCCTCCCTGCGGTGGGCCTGGTCGGCACAGCTTGCGGCGGAATTTTCAAAACTGCTGTTTGGGATGCTGCTTCGTGTGTGTGCAGCAGTTCTGGTGATTGCAGCGGCGGAAGTAGTGTTCCAGAAATGGAAATATATGATGGATATGAAAATGACCAAACAAGAGGTCAAACAGGAGCAAAAGGATACAGAAGGTTCTCCCGAACTGAAACTCCGCATCCGGCGGATACAGATTGCCATTGCACGCAAGCGCATGCTTCAGGAAGTCCCCAAGGCTGACGTCATTATCGTCAACCCTACCCATGTGGCAGTGGCCTTGAAATATGATCCGCGCCGGATGAGTGCCCCGGTGCTGACAGCCAAAGGGGCTGACCACATCGCTGAAAAAATCAGAGAGATCGCCCGTGCTTACGGTGTGCCGATAATTCGAAAACCCGAACTGGCCCGAACCATCTTTGCAACTGTAAAAGAAGGACAGCCGGTACCCAGCGGCTTATATACCGCCGTTGCCGAAGTGCTGGCGATGGTTTATCGGCTGCGCCGCAGCCGCCGCTGAGAGCCGCTTAAAAATTGTACATAGCGCTGACAGCATTCATCTGCTGCTGCATCGCTGTCAGTATTTTTTCCAGCCGGCTGTATTTTTCCGTAAGCCGCTGTTCAACCCTCTTCAGCCGTGCTTCCTCCTTCTCTATCTTGGCGGTCATACGGGATATTCTCTGGTCAAGTGCCTCGGCGCTGACATCAAGCTGGCCGTTTGTTTTCGTCAGCTGGGTCAGCATATCATTGAGATTGCCGAAGATGCCTTGTTTGATGCGGACCACTACCGGATTGGCATCCGTCCCATAGGTTCCGGCAACAGCATCCACCGATAATTGCAGACTGTGTTCCGGCCAGAGGGGATTGCCAGTGCCGTCAAAACTGCTGTCAAACGTTATGATGCCGCCGCTCCATGAGACTGCATCCCGATATTCCGATTCCGTTGACAGTTTGATCTTGGCTGAAACAATGCTGCCGCTTTCATCAACCTCAATTTTGACATGGTAAATGCCGGGGGCAGTGTATTTCTCGCTTGTATTGTAAACCTGCACGGCGGCATTGCTGCTGGCGCCCTTCTTGGCCGCTCCAAGCAGTTCGAGGACCGCCTGATAATTTGCCGCCAGTGCCTTTTCAAATTTTTCGGCATCCAATTCCATCCGGCCATTTCCATCCAGCGTAATGCCGATGCCGTCAGCCTGCACAAAGGCATCAGCTGATTCGAGGAATCCTCTGGCAATGGCTGTGAACGGGGTGGACGCCTGAGTTTTCAGAAACGCTGCGGCAACATCTCGGCTTAAAATTCCCATCGTCTTTGTTTCCGCATTGTATTCTGTTTTCGATTCCAGTTCATCCATCAGATCGTTATAAGCCGCAACAAAGCTCTGGATTTTCTTGGTAAGGGTTGCGGTGTTCCGGGTAACGGTTATCTTGACAGGATTATCTGCCGGCGTTACATCGTTAAGGGTCAGGTTTATTCCGGCAAGAACATCCGTAATATGATTGCTGCTTCGGTGAATCCAGCCGTCGCTGCCCTTGACCGTTTCAACGATTGACACGACACCGGCATCTAAACTGCCGTCATCGCTGACGGTAATCTGAGAAACATCCATTCCGGCCAGTCTGCCGCCAAAGGCGATCGCAATGGGGCCGGCAGGAAGAGCGCTTCCTGTGCATACGATATCCCCTTCCTCTACACCGGATAAATTCAGCAAGGCAGCCTGAACATCGGCAGCAGAAGCGTTATAGGCAATAGGATCTGTGGTTTGTCCATTGAGAGTCAACCGGAAGGTGCCGGCAGCAGGGATACCGCCGGTTATAGAAAGCGTTTGAACTTCATTGGCCGTACTGAACGGAAAACCGTCAATTTTAATCTGTGCATCACTGGCATTTTGCGTCTGGATAAAAGACGCAGAGCCGAGCAAAGCCAAACTTTCTGAATCTCTTCCTCCCTCGGCAGAAACCGTCATAGACGGCAAATGAAGCACGGCATCCCCGGAATAGCTTAAACTGATTTCCAGACCGCTGGAACCGCAGGTATTATCTGTAAGCCATATCTGACCATTTTCAAGCCGGGCTGTCGCCGTTCCGTCAAAATGCCTGTTAATCGCATCTATTAGATGCCCCAGTGTTGTATTTTCGGTAACAGAAATTTCCGTATCCGGCAGATTAGAACCGGCATGATTTTTTCCGGAAATGATGATTTTATCGGCCGTTCCCAAGGTGCCGCCGAACTGATCAAGATTTATAATCTTTGTCGACAAAGAGGCATTGAGCTGGCTGCTGGTAAAGGTGCTGTGCGGCTGATTGGAGTCGGGCTTCCATACCTCCCGAGTGCTTGAATCGATGGAAATCTGAAAATCCTGCCCCATTTCGTGGCCAGTTAGCATCAGATGATACTTGCCTGACTGATACAGCAGACTGGCAGTAACACCGGGATTGTTCTCGTCGTTGTTGATCAAATTGACCAAATCTTCCAGCGTTGTTTCACCGGCAACCGCTGTAATAATGCGCTGCCGTCCGTTATACGTATAGATAAAACTGCCCCCTCCGACATAATCGGTTTTGTAATTAAATACCGATGTTTCCTGTATCCATGCGTCAGCAGCAGCCATCTGATTGATTTGTATGGTATGCGAGCCGGGATTGGCTTCAGAAGATGCATTAACACTAACAATGTCTTTATTGCTCGAACTGGCTGAAAAAAGCTGCATTTTCCGGACATTTGCCAGTTCGGATGCTGCGGACTTGACTGCAGCAATTTTTGACCGCAGGTCCTTCAGTGCCGTTGTCTGCTTCTCAAAATTTGATTTGCTGACTTTATAGGTAGCAAGCCGGCGGCTTTCAATCACCATCAATTGCTTTATAATAGCAGAGGTATCAACGCCGGTTGAAAGCCCCGTAAGAGTTATTTGTCCCATAAAGGTTCCTTATCGGACTTGTAATATCTACAATATCTTTGCGGTTAGAAATTCAAACCTATTTATATTGTCGATTTGTTCTGTAAAAACTTTATGAAGAATCTCTGTCATTTTGTAATTCCAAATCTGGAAACATATGTATATTATTTCCCATTATAGGCCTGAATTATCTTTTTCCCATTCTCCAATTTATGCATCTGCTGGTATATCGCTGCCTGAGCGCTCCGAAGCATCAACACAAGTCTTTCATACCTCCCGAGAACCTGTTTGCAGCGAGTTTTCAGCTCCGGATAACCGGACAGCCGCATATCGTCCAGCCGTGCAATAATAAGATCCGCCTTCTGACAGAGCATCTCCACGCCGTCAAAATCACTTTTTCGAATCAGATATTCCATCCTGTTCAACACAGCATCCAATTGGTCAAACAGATCTTCCAGAGGTTTTGTGATTTGACGCGTCATCAGGACATCACCCGGGCTAAATGCTGCTGGACTTCCTCTAAAAGATGTTTAGCATCCTTGTTATCCGGTTCCAAACAAAGAATATCCCGCAGCAATTTTTGAGCTGTGTCGAAACGGTCTTCTTTAATATACAGCGTTGCGAGCGAAAACAGCACAGAAACATCGTCCGGATGCTTTTTCAAATACATTTCAAGATAATAAATAATCCGTCCAAACGAACCCATACGGGAAGATGTCTGAAACAATCCCAGAAGTGCGGACAGATTATCCGGATCTAATTCAAGACATTTAAGGTACATATCGAATGCTGTCTCATAATCACCCTTCTGCTGAGCCGTCATGGCTAATCCTTCATAGGCCCTGGCATGCATCGGATCCAGCCGGCAAGCCACCCTAAAAGCCAGCTGTGCATCGTCGAGCTGACGGTTTCGCAGAGCTACGATACCTAATCCGGTATAGGAGGCCGGTTCATCAGGGCATAACACAGCGAGCTGTTCATAATAATATCGGGCTTGCTCCAAGCTGCCGACAGACAGGAAATAGTCGGCTCGTTCCAGCAATATTGCACCGTCAGTTACATCATGTTTGTTGTCTGCAGGGATGTTATGCACGGTACTATTCACTCCATATCTAAACTATTTTCCCAGAATTTTACCCAGTCTGCATTGCAGATGTGCAAAATGTGTGCCTATGTGAAGAGCAAACCATAGCAGGATATTTTTTTCACAGGAAAAACGCTGCCTGTTCAAATCCAATACAGCTGTCCGGACAATTGTTCATTCATTTTAGAAAATCCAGCAGCGACATTGACATCAGTTTGCCCGAAACAAGCAACGACATCTGGTACAGATTTTCCCGGCGTGAAAGGTCAATAGCAATCTGGGCAATATCGGCTTCCTGAATCATCGCTGCCTCCTGCTGTTGGTTAAACTGTATATTTTCCAGATTATCCTTCAGCGACGCCAGAAAATTAACACGGGCACCTATCAGGGTTTCTTTTTCAACAAGACTATTTTTGACCGATTCCAGCGAATCAGAAGAGTGTTTAATGAGGTCGGCCAGCATTGCATCTGTAAAACCGCGGGAATTGCGCAGCAAATCGCGTAAGTTGATCAAGGCAGTAAAAACATCTTCCGTGCCGGGCACTGTAACCTTTTCAACACCGGCAGAGGTTAAATTTGAAGCATCGACATACAGGACGCGGCCGGCAGCGTCAGATACAGCGATATTGCTTAAATCCCCTTCCGTCGGGACTTGTATCTGGGTTGCGCCGTCGTCGATGGACAGACAATAACTGCTGCCGTCAAAAGTCACTGTCAGCCATACTTGACCCCGAATAGTGGAGGTGCCGGTTCCGGCTTTGGCTCCGGTGCTGCCGTAAAAAACCGGGGTCTGGGGACTATCGGAAGAAAAGAGATTTTCGCCGGCAAGGGATATAGAGGCTAAGACGCCGGGAGCCGCTTCTATGGAGCGATTTTCCGAAGAACCGCAATACGCCACGGCCGTTATTTCACCCCCGCTGCGCTGTACTGCGTAAGGGATATCGGCAGTATTATTCCCGCCGAAAATATACTGGTCTACATACTTGGTGTTCGCCAAGGCAACCATCTGTTCAAGGACATCGTTTATCTCCGCGGCAGTGCGGTCTCGGGCATTTTGGCCTTCCTGCCCCTCTCCATAGGTGCCGCTGACAATCTGGGTCAGACGGACTATCGATTCGGTCAGCGCAGAGGCCATTTGCTGCAGCACGGTGGAAGCCATCTCATGAGTGCTGACGGCAGAATCGATGCTGGAGATATAGGCTTTCAGGTACTTTTGCTGCGACGATAAGCCCAGCAGGCGGCTGGCCGCTGCTGGATCGTCCGAGGGGCGATTAATGCGTGAGCCGGTTGAGGCCTGCTCCTGCAACACAGCCATCGCCGCTGCATGCAGACGCAGCGCAAAAGCTGCATTGTTATACAGTGCATTTAATCCGCTCATAGCTGTGATTCCTTACAGGATGTCCATCAGATTGGACAGGGATGTTTTAATTGTATTGAGATACTGCGCCATTGCCTGAAACATTTGCTCAAAGATCAACAGCTCAGCCGCCTGCTCATTGATATCCACGCCGCTGATTTCGCTTTGGCGGTTTGTCAGATCCAGCAGCACCGTTTCGGCGGTTGTCTGCTGCGTTTGACGCACAGACAGTTCCTCTCCGATTCCGGCTGCCATCTTTCGGTAGAAATCGCTGCACGTCAGTGAATCCAGACGGCTGAAGGTTTTATCTCTGACAGCCGCCAGACGCAGACTATTGATATTATCATGGCCGTCGGCTCCCAGCGATACGGCTATCTGACGGGGATTTTCTTCGATCCGTCTGGAGACGGCCATGTCGGCGGCTGATGTGCCGGTAAAAAAGACGTTTAATCCGGCAGCGGCAAGAAAACCGGAAGAGTCGCTGTCGGCCAAAACATCTATGCTGAAACTGTCGCCGCTGCTTTCGGACAGACTGCCGACCGACAATGCAACGGTCAATCCATTGCCCAGTTCGAGGGGTTTTCCGGCTGCATAGCCGGCCCCTATATTCAGCACAGTCAGCAGGTCGCCGCTGCCATCCCGGCTGCGAACCTCAAGCTGAAGACTGCCGCTGCCGACGCTGCCGTCCCCCCTGACTGTAAACCGCAGCGTATCGTTTTCTGTACCTGTATAAATGCCTGCCACAGCAACAGAGGGGGCAGAAACATCGGCAAAAGAAACCATGGTTGGTTCCGGCAAGGCGCCGGGCAGAAAATCAAATGTATAATTGGAATCCGCCTGAATCCAAAGCTGGTTGAGTGAGTTTACCGATGCCCTTAAACCGGGGATCAATGAGATGGATGCTGCTACATCATTCAATGTGCCGGAGGCCGCATTGACTGTTATGGCATGCCGGCTGACCTGACCGGAGACTGTATTGGACAGCCGAATATAAAATGTGCCGTCGGTAACACAGCCGATATCGGATAATTGATCACTTTTCAGGGAAATCCCGCTCAGCTCGGTAAAGGAGCCGGCCGAGCCGATTCCTGCTGCATGGTATTGATTGATTTGCTGAATAATGGAGTTAGCCAAACAATTCAAATCTTCTTGAATACCGGCGACAATTCTGTTATGAAGGGTCAGCAGCCCTCCTACCGTTCCGCCTTCGATGGCGGTCGTATAGGTGGAAGCTCCCAGAATGGAAATACCCAATCGGCCTGTGTCGGCATAACCGGCTTCGATGCGATTGGCGCTGGCGCCGGTAACCAGAGGCAGGCCGCCTGAACTGACATCTATCACGCCATTTTCGCGTTCGATGGTCTCAACAGCAATCAGCTCGGCCAGTCTGGCAATATACCGGTCGCGCTGATCGCTGATGCTGTTGGCATCTCCGCCGACCATTTTAATACGTTCGATTTGGCTGTTCAGTTCTGCCACTTGGGAGGTCAGCAAATTGATAGTATCGGCACAGGTTTCAGCCTGAAATTTCAGACGGCTTTTCATATCCGTCAGCATCTGTCCCAGATACCGAAATTGGCCCGCCAAGGTCTGGGCGGCACTAACCGTCTGATTCTGCCAGATACTCTCAGAAGGATGGGCGCTGAGGTTCTGCAGGGATGTAAAAAAATTATCCATAGCTGCATTTAAGCCGCTTTCTTCATCGGCAAATTCCCCAAATGCCGCTTCGATAGTCCCCAAAGCAGATGTCTCCTGTGACAGCGACGCCAACACGGAACGCTGACGCAGCAGCTCCTGCTCCAGCAGCGTATCAATTATCCGTGTAATGCCCTCCACATTGACGCCGCCGATGAAAACGGTGCTTCCCGGATTTTGGGAGAATGCCGGCGATAATTCCAGCCGCTGACGATGGTATCCCTCGGTAGCGGCATTAGCAATGTTGTTGCCAATGGCTTCAAACGCCCGCTGGGCAGCTGTCAGGCCACTGAGGCCTATCGAATAATTGGTCATGGGTCAGTTTCCTTACTCAACATCGCGCATCCATAAACAGGGTCCCTGTCTGCCGTTCGGCTGTACCGGTAGATTGGTAGGTTTTTGATTCAGCACAGCCGGTTCCGAGCAGGTTTGCCAACAGCATCCGGTTCAACCGGGCGCAGTCGGCTAAAAGCATTTGCACTCCGGCATATTCCCGCCTCAGAAGATCCGTCAGCGTTTGAAGCTTTACCCTCCGTTCGAGAAGCCGTGTTCGTTTGTCAGGCGGCAAATGGGCTGCGATATCCGACAGTGTCATTACATCGGATGGACAACCGAGCAGAAGGCCTATTTTTCGGCAAATTGCCTGCCGCTGAGATTCATTCTTGCGATAGCGGATGTATTCGGTTCGTATTGTCTGCAGCATCTGTTCCAGCGGCTGGTACCGATGCTTGATAACCAGACAACGTAGTTCGCCAAGCCGTAATATTGTATTTTCAAGATATTCAATATCCGCGTCCAGCACAGCCAGCAGGCGGCCTATGCAGTTATCCAGTTCTGTCGCATATAGATCCGAATTCATAGACGATTATCCATTTCTTTAATGTCCCCCTTCCTGCTGTCCATATTCTCCAACGACTGAACAATCTCTTTCCATAAACCGATGCCTCCCTTTGCGGCCGCATCGCGGGCCAGATGCATCTGGAATAATCCCTGAATCTGTGGGGCTGTACTATCCTGTTCCAAACCCCATTCGCCGATGGTTTTTTGCATTTCTTCAAGCAGTTTTTCGATAAAAACCGATTCAAAATCCCGGGCAAACTGTTCTTTTTGTATTTGGGATGTTTGACGAAGACTGTCTGTCTCTGTCAGGGGCACCGGCGAGCGGGTGCTGTTGCTTAAAGGCAGTGGATTCATGGGCATCCTCCGGCTACATAATTTCCAAGTTCGCCTGCAGAGCGCCGGCCTTTTTCAGGGCATTAAAAATTGCAATCATATCGCGCGGCGTGGCACCGATGGCATTGAGCGCCTTGGCTAATTCTTCCACTGTTACCACGCGGGGCATCGGTACCAGATACCCGTCGGACTCCTCAACACCCAGCAGTGTTTCATTGACAACCTGAGTGGTGGCCCCTTCGGTAAACGGCGCCGTCGGCTGGGAGACATTCTGCTGCTCCTTGACTTTTATAACCAGTCCGCCCTGTGAAATTGCGACAGCAGAAATACCAACATTTTTACCGACCACAATGGTACCGGTGCGTTCATTAATCACAACCACTGCAGGCGTGTCAACAGCCACTTCAAGCTGTGTTATATCCACAATAAAACCCCCGATTTCCGCAGTGCCTATAAAAGAGGGAATAGCCACACGGACAGTTCCTGCATCAGCCGTAACCGCACAATTGGGGTATTTTTCGTTGATAGCCCGGCTGATATTCTCAGCCGTCGTAAAATCAGAATTCCGCAGATTCAGGGTGATAAAGCGGTTTCCGGAAACAGATTCCACAAAGCTGGCTACCTCTGCCCGCTCGACGATCGCCCCGCCGGGAATCCGCCCGACGGTTGGATGATTCTTTGTAATCGAGGCATTTTCTCCAGCCGCTGACCAGCCGCCGATAAATACTGTCCCGCGCGCAACGGCATACACTTGTCCATCAGCGCCGTACAATTCCGTCATCAGCAGTGTCCCGCCCTGCAGATTTTTAGCATCGCCGATAGACGAAACATCGACATCCAGACGGGATCCTTCACGAGCAAACGGCCCTAATTCTGCTGTTACAGACACAATGGCAATATTGCCGCTTTTGAGATCGTTGGACGAAAACACCAGACCGGACCGCCGGAGGATATTTGTCAGCATCTGACGCGACGGGAGCGTACTGTCGCCCGTATTGGCCAGACCCACCACCAAACCGATGCCTTCCAGCGTATTGCCTCGAATTCCCTGAATATCGACGATATCCTTGATGCGTTCGGCCCCGGCTGGTGAAACCAGAGTCGTCCCTATCAGCAAAACTGTTATCATCTGAAGTTTCATACGGCGTTAAACTCCCTGTGCGGTTAGAACGGCCATAGTACATCGAGGATGCGTGCAAGCCAGCCGGGCTTGTTGTAGGGCGCAGCTACTCCTTTGTATTTGGCGATGATATTGAAGTTGGCCACCCGCTTGCTGTCTACGGTATTGCTGTAGGAAATATCGCTGGGCCTTACAATCCCGCTGACTTCAATCTCCTGAATGTCATCTGAAATATTGCGCTTGCAGGTACCGTTGACGACCAGATTCCCGTTGGGCATTATATCGACGACTACGACGGTAATATTGTCAAAAAAGGCCCGCTTGTTTTTGCTGTCTGCCTCACTTTCAAACGTATTGGTATAAGTGGTGCCGCTGCCGAAATTGACAGCCGGGATGCTGGTCAGGATATGCTCGACCCCAATTTTGCCGTCAAACTGATTATTGCGGGAGGTTGTCCGGGACATCTCCCGTTCGGATGTATTGGTCATGTTGCTGGTTTCATTGATAACAATCGTCAAGACATCTCCAATTTTTCGGGCTACATCGTCGGCATAAATATTTTTGGCATTGGCGTCTTTTCTGGCCCAGATGGAACCGCCTTGAACGGCATTGACCGCAGCCAGCAGGAAAAGAAAAATCTGATTTATTTTCTGATTCATTTTGTCTCCTTTTCAGAAAACAGGTTCGACCGTTCCATCCTCGTTAACCTTGGCCAGAATGATTATTTTTGAATTGACATTCTGTACTTTGATCAAAGCTCCCGCTGCGCCATCCTGAAGCGCTTTTCCGCTGGCCGTTGCGGTAAAACCGGGATTGTCAATTCGAATTGCTACACTTTGATTGCGCTTTACTGCGATGGGGGGTTTTGCAGCACCTGTCATTTGAGCTGTCAGAACGGTGCGGGCAGGTATCGAACGAACAGCAGCTTGTCCATAGGGCACCGACCAGTCTGACTGTTCAGGGCTGTCGGAAAATCCATTTTCTATCGCCGTATTTTCAGGGCTGATAAGCTCGCCCTTGGCAATAGCGCGGGTAGTCACAACCCGACGGCACGGATAACGGCATCGGAACACGACCTCACGCCGGCCGATTGTGCGTCCTTGTCGAACAGCGGCTACTTCTACCCGGCATTGGCTTTTTGAGCCGTTTTCGAGCAGCCGGCACACAAATTCAATATCCCCCGAGACATCAGCAAGCACCAAATCCGCAGGGCTTCGAAGAATATCAAACTGACAAGCAGATTTGTCCGGCGGATTTTCTTTCAGGAAATCAGCAGCTTCTTGGGCAATCTGACTTCCCGAAACAATGCGAGCCAGACAATGGATGCGCACTTCTTCGGCGCCAAGCAGTGTTACCGAAGACAAAGGAATTCCGCTGCAGGCCAGACGGCTCAGCACAACATTGCGACTGATGACGAGAGTTTGTCCCGGCTCGGCCATATATCCCAATGCTACGCTGCCAGCCTTTGCTGCCAGCATTTCGCTGCCTTGCAGGACAGCAGCTTGTCCGAGTGTCGGCGCGGTGCTGCTGACGGTGATATCCCGCGGCAAAAATATTTTGAGTCTTTCTTCCGATGTTCCAGCGGCCTCGGGACAGACTGACACAAAAATGCCTGCCAAATAAAATAGAACCATGCGTCTGGATTTCATTGCATTGAATCTCCTTCCTAATAGCCGGCAATCTGGATCGCATTTTTGAGCATTTCATCACCTGCTTTGATGGCACGGGAGTTTACTTCATAAGCGCGCTGGGCTGTGATAAGGTTAACCAGTTCGGTTACCATCTGCACATTGGATTTTTCCAGAAATCCGCTTTGTATCATTCCGAATCCGTTTTCGCCGGCCGTGCCTGTAATGGGGGTGCCGCTGGCCTCAGTCTCAGCCAAGAGGTTGTCGCCTTCGCTTGACAGACCCGACGGATTGACAAATCGGGCTAATTGCAAGGTCCCCACCACGCTCTGTGCCCCGCTGTCGTCCAGCACATTGACGCTGCCGTCCTTGCCGATATCAATGGAAACCGCATTGGACGGAATGCTTACGGACGGCTCGATCGAATATCCCATAGCAGTTACCAGCTCGCCGTCGGCGTTAATCTGAAGCGCCCCATCACGGGTATAGCGCAGAGAGCCATCTGGCATTCTGACCTGCAGAAAACCATCGCCGGCAATAGCGATATCCAGCGGCCGGCTGGTGTTGACAAGTTCCCCTCCTGAAAAGACCTTGACTGTCGAGCCGGCCCGAACACCGCTTCCGATTTCCATTCCTCCGGGCGTTTTTATTCCCGAGGATACTTCCGCTCCAAAGTCCCGCAATTTGCTGTAAAGCAGATCCTGAAAGTCAATTTGGCTGCGCTTAAAGCCGGTGGTGTTAATATTTGCAAGATTGTTCGCCGTAACATCCACCATCATTTGCTGGGCACTCATGCCGGTTGCCGCTGTGGAAAATGCTCGTAACATCCGTGTACTCCTAATTTTTCTGATTTTCGGCCTAATGCCGTGTTCAGCTCATTGCCACATCGAGCAGATTTTTGGCAGTCTCTCCGCTTTTAGAAATCAACTTCATATTGGCCTCATAAAGACGGCTGACCATAATCATATCTACCAGTTCTTCCGTAAGCTGCACATTGGAGCTTTCCTGAAAGCCCTGCTTGACCACCAGACCGACAGCCGGTTCCGAATCCATATTTTGCGGTGCAGCAAAGCAGTTTAGACCAGCCGGCGTCAGCCGGTTTTCTTTGTCCAGAAAATCAACAAGCTTAAACTTTCCTATCGGAACACCTGCTGCACTAACCGTTCCATCGGCAGCCACATTGATTTGCGACAGTCCTGCTGCTTGCGGGACGGTAATCGGCCCCGATTCACCAGCTACAATGCGGCCGATCATATCAACAATTTGACCGTTTTCGTTAAGGCGAAATGCCCCATTGCGGGTATACAGGGGTCCCTGAGGGGTTTCGATAACGAAAAACCCTTTTCCGCACAAGGCCATATCCAGCGTCCGGCCGGTTTCGATAAAAGATCCTTGGGTAAAATCGACCGCTATATTAGCCGGCTTGCGGCTGTTTTCTGCGGGGCCGGCTGTCTGTTCCAATGCTGACAGCGATTTGGAAAAATCATTGTATCGCCGCTTAAATCCCGGCGTGCTAACATTGGCCAGATTATGAGCAATCAGGTCAAATTCCTGCGTCAAGCTTCGTATGGCCGAACCGACTTGTGCTGATATTTCTGACATTCTTTCTTCCCGACTTTTGTATTTCTACACAGCTGCAGCATCCGGTACGCGCCGGCTCGACAGCACAGCAGCAGCCGAATGCTGTCCCCGATTTAATTGATGCAGAACCGCGTTGGCTGCACAGACCAAAACGTCAAGCTGCTCATCCTCAAGATAAATGTATTCAGCGGCAATAGAAAATCCGCTTTCCTTTCTCTGGGCACGAACAACCCGGGCAATACCGGCAATACCCTTTTCGCCTCCGGGTGGCTGCTGGTACTCCATCGGCATTTCGGTTTCTTCCAGCCGCAAGACCAGCACAATCCGATCGCCTGCCTGAACATTCAGACTTGTTTCAAACCGCACCCCCAGCCCTCCCAGCTCGGTAACCGTCGCCGGCACAAACTGAGGCGGCTCAAAATCCGTCTGAGACAAGCCGGAAACCGGATCAAGAGCCGTAATTTTTCGCCTTGACATCTGCCTTGGCACAAAAGGCGATCTGCCCAAGGAGCAATCCGCAACAAAAGCTGCCTTTCTCACCGGCACCCGCACAAACCGGCGCCGGTTCACCAGCCGAACCTTATCGCTGTGCCTTAAGACGACAACAGTGCCGCGGCATTGAACAGGCACTGTTTGAAATTCTGCCACAAATCCCCCCGTGTAATAGCGGCATGTCCACGGCTGGCCGAAAACAATCTCCGCCGGTTCCGGAAATCGAATCGTAATGCCCGCCGGCGAATTATCGATCACTGTGGCCTCAAGTTCGCCGCTCATCCGGGGATTCCGCCTGATATAGAGTTTTTTTTTCACCGGTATCTGCCGGCTGTCTTGTGCAGCGGCAGTCATCTGTCTGTCAGGGGCGGTTTGCCGGAAATCAAGTTTTTCACGCAGCGAAGAAAACTGCTCTTCCAGCCGCAAAGCTTCGGAAATCCCTTTCGTCTGCCGAATCTGTTCAATGATCCCGGCTACTGTCTGGTCAAACACATCAGGAAGGGTAAAAATCGATTCCTTTTGCTTCAGTTCCGCCTTTCTGACAACTCTCAGAAGGAGCTGCTTCTGCTGGTCCGTAAGCTGTTTTTTGCCTGCATAATCATCAAACCGGCGATTGTCAGTTTTTGCAGCCGATTGGCGGTTCAACCAATTCCAAATAACAGCCGCAGCTATCACTGCCCCCACTGCAGCAGCAGATATCATTAAAAGACGCTGACTGGCGGCCGGACTACTGTGATATTTTGTCAGGGCATCCCATCGCTCCAAAGGAGTCAGACCAATAAGCACCTCATTCAAAATAAACCATATGCTGTTTATCTCTGTCATGGCTGGCTTTTGCCTGCTTAACGGATTAGATTTGTCAGCTCACTGAGAATATCATTAGCGACTTTAATTGTCCGGGCATTGGCCTGATAGCCGTTCTGGGCCTGAATCAGATTGACAAACTCGCTGGCTACATCGGTATTTGATTTCTCCAAAGCTCCGCCGTGAATAGAGCCGGCACCGCCATTCATTGCCTGTGTGGCCACCGCTTCTCCGGAATTGGCCGAGGGAATGTAATAACCGTTGCCCAGAGCTTCAAGGCCGGCCGGATTCTGAAACAGGGCAACCTGTATGGCGGCTATATTTTTTTTGATACCATTGGAAAATGCTCCAATCAAAATGCCCTCGTTATTCACCGATACGGTTGTCAAACGTCCGGCCGGATAGCCGTTTTGCTCCCGGGCAACAGCGGTCGAATTCCCTGAATACTGGGTCAGTCCATCCAGCCGGCCTTCTGTTCCCAGCCCAATTTCAATCGTCTGGGGATTGGAGGGATCATGAGCAAACGTGATGGTAAACTGCGGAACGCTTGATTCGGCCAATCCGGCAAATGCTCCATCGGCGGCATTGAAGCGAATGCCGTTAATACGCCGGTCCTGCATCGCAATACTGCTGATGTCTCCGGTAACCGAGGTTAAAATCATATCCCAAGTATTGTCTGTATTGGTTCGAACCAGAGCACCGGAAAGAACATGCGCTCCGCCCTGCGAATCATACACTGTAATGTTGATGTTTTTCACCTCGCTGCCGCCAACTACCGCCGTTTCAAAATAGGCCGGCATTTCGATATCCGCTGTACCGCTGTTGGAAAACTCCAGCTTGATGTCGGATCGGCTGTATCCGCTTTGGGCATCCGTAATCACAATTCGGCCGTTCTGCAGGCTTGCTACGGCGTTGTCAGCTCCGAGTACCGCATTCAAATCTGAAAGAAAATCACCAATTGTTGTGCTGCCGTCATCTGCGATAGAAATTGTCGCAGGCGTCAATGCGGTTCCATCATGGGCATAGCCACTGACTGTAATCGCTGCCGACTCGAATGTCCCCGATGACAGCTGACTGAATAGAGTGCTGGAAGCGGCCAGCTCACCGCTGACTGTTCGCAGAGCGATGTTGGATTTCAAAACATTGGTTTGCGGGGTGTCCAAAGAAGCATCCGAGCTTAAATTGCCGGCCAACCGCACAAGCGTCGTGGCACTGGCCGGCATTGCAACATCATAGGGGACCTTGATGTTGCTGTTGCCGGGAATTTGAAAACCATCGGACTCGCCAATAGATCCGATGCGCTGCACGACATAGCCGGTGGAAGGATCTACCAGATTGGAGTTGGCATCCACCGAGAAGGCCCCAGCACGGGTGTAAATATTCTGGGAACCGGAACTTAGAACAAAATACCCTTCTCCTTCTATTGCCAGGTCAAGCGGATTGCCGGTGTTGACAATGCTGCCTTGGGTCATATTGGGCGTAATGCCGGATATCCCTACGCCACTGCCCAACTGCTGCGGGTTTGTGCCGCCGATCGCACTGGTCGGCTGGGAGGCCTTTTTGACAGTCTCACTTAACAACTCGGAAAATGTGATGCGGCTGGCCTTGAATGCGGTGGTATTTACATTGGCAAGGTTGTTTCCTGCAATATCGAGCATTTTTTGATGCGCCTGCAGTCCCGTTACGCCTGCGGATAGTGCCGAACTCATTGTTTATCTCCTGTTTTTCGGGTTCACACTTTGTTATCTATCGGAATCGGCTGCTGACTCGACTGACGTTTTTACACGCAAAATATCATCCAAGGTCAGGGTATAATCCCCCACACCCAGCAGAAGTTTTCCGTCAATATTGGCAATCTGGTCAACCTGTCCGCTGATGAGATTGACGCTGCCGTCGCCGGTTTCGCCTACAAATGAAACTTCTTTTCCTATCAATGATGAGGCATATTGCCGCTGCACACTTTTGAGGACATCAGCGAAGGCCGTATTCATCTTTTCCAACTGGGATAACTGCGAAAATTGAGCCAGCTGGGCTGTCATATCCGCATTATCCAGCGGCTCCAGCGGATTTTGATTCTGTAATTGGGCAGTAAGCAGCTTCATATAATCAATTTGAAGCGAGCTTGCCGACAAGACTTCGCTCATTATTCTTTACCTTTCCAGTCAGATCTTGGGTCCAAAGAGCAAACGGCTGAATCAGCATCCAGCCGCACATTTACAACAAATGAGCAAATTCCGTGCCATTAACCAGCCGCAGGAATATCCGCAAAAAGCATAACGTTTTATTTTAATAGACGTTATAAAGAATTTGCATGAGCAAGGACACAGAGAAAGGAACTCCTAACTTGTATCGCTTAGAGACAAAAAGATTTTCCCTGCCGGAAAAAATTTCCTTTCTGCAATACACTTGCTCTGTATAAGCAGCATTATCAAAATACGTTTGCCGCACTGGTCTGATTGAAGCTTAAAACATTGTTTTCTATAGTCTTATAATTAAAAAATCGTCCCATAAAAATTATTAAAGTTTTGAGGTTGTAAATTACGACATAAAAAATAAGTATTCTGGAGTCCGGGTTCTATAAAACCGGCTTAAAGGCAGTGATCCCAGACGGATTGCTCAATTATCTGCCGTTTTACCCGCTTATTTCTCCAGGGTTTTTCTAATCTCTTTGAAAAATCGTTGTGTTTATATGAATCTCAAGGATGGGAATTCATAACAGAATCAGACATCGGAAGACGCTATGAGTATAAACAATATCGTTATTATCGGCCGTCAGAGGGAAATTCAGACGCTTGCCCAGACATTTGCAAAAAATGTATATGCCGCCGATGACATCTCAGAAGCCATTGAATTGACGCGCCGGTTCAGTCCAGATCTCATTCTATTCGGCACTCATTTTACCGCCGCAGAAATCGACGGTTTTCAGCAGGCAGCCCACCATATTGCCAATATACCTGTTGTAATTGTAGGTACCGGCAAAGAAGGAGAACAAAATTCCTGTGGTCCTATAAAAAAAGATAATGTCTACTATTTAAACAGCCCCGGCGATCAGTCCTCGCTGATTAGGATTATGGAGCTGATTAAACACAAATTGCCGCTGGCTACCTATAATAACGGCGATTTTTTTGCCGATGATATAGCCGCTTCAGCAGGACTTGCAGGAAAAAGCCCTGCTGTCCTTTATGCCCTTAAGATGATTAAAGTAGTTGGATCCAGTGCCTGCAATCCGATTTTGATTACCGGCGAAATGGGAACAGGCAAGGAATTAGCAGCCTATGCGATACACTTGCAGCGCTCGCCCGGCCGGGACATGATTGCCGTAAATTGTGCATCGTTGAACGCCAACCTGCTTGAAAGCGAGCTTTTCGGCCACGAAAAAGGTGCTTTTACCAGCGCTGACCGTGAAAAGATCGGGCTATTGGAAATGGCCGGTGACGGCAGTATTTTTCTGGATGAAATCAGCGAAATGCCGCTGGATTTACAGGCCAAACTGCTTCGTGTTATTCAGGAAAAGAAGTTTCGCCGGGTCGGGGGCACGCGGGAAATCGTCTGCCGGGCTACCATTATTGCCTCCAGCAATCGCGATTTACGGCAGGAGGCCAGCAACGGGCGGTTTCGTGCCGATTTGTACCACCGGCTGTGTATTTTCCCAATCCATCTAAGCCCTCTGCGGTCACCGTCACGCCGCAGCGATATCCGGCTGCTGGCCGAGTATTTTATTCGCACACAGACCATATGTCCTGAAAAAGCCAAATGGAATCTATCGATTACTCAACTGGCACTCGAAGCGCTGGAAGCATACGACTGGCCGGGCAATGTTCGTGAACTGCGGAATGTTATCGAGCGTGCTGTTCTTCTCGAAACCACAGACAAAATCGGCCTTAACAGCATTATTATCAATCCCCATGAGCCGAAAGACTTCTTTAACTCTGACAGCAGTGAAAAAATCAAAGATTATTCGCTGGCAAAGGCCGAACAGGAACTCATTGCCCGTGTTCTTCGCCAGACAAACGGACGCAAGACAAAAGCGGCCGAACTGCTAGGCATCAGCCGGGCAACCTTATATGCAAAGCTGAAACAGCACAATATTGTTGATGCAGAATCGGATGAGCAGAACAACACAACTATCAATCCGTCAGATTTGATGCCCGAATCTGCTGCCATAGCTTAACGGGCATTACTGCCAACGATTCTGGGACTGTTTCGCTGCAAAATCGGTTCTTTCCGAACGAAACTGTTCCGTCTGAGTAGGCGGCTCCTATATCATCGCAGCCATCCGCATCACACAGCAGTGTAATGATCCTGTTTAAGAATTTGACACCTACCGCCGCTGCTATACAGTTCAGGAACCCAAAAATTCGCCCACTGTTTACAGATAAGATATTTTTTTGATAGTCTGCAGCGCCTCGGCTGCTATGGCACAATTGTTGCACTGGATAAGTGTCGGGTTTATGCGCCTCAATAAACAGAACAAATGCAGCATCTGAAACGATGACGGACCAGATTCATAACAACAATCTTGACGCCTTAGGCCAAGAATGGTCGCAGCGGATTAAAGATATTCGCAAGCTGGCTCAAAGTGAGTCCTTGTCGGATGCCAAGGATGACGCCGGCACCGTTTCCCCCAGCGATGAATTACTCTCTGGGCTGCCGGATGACACTGTTTCTGACAACAGTGCAATACTCCGTGAGGAAATCAAACATGGCGCCGCTGCCGCCGGCCAACGGCAGCTCTATCCGGCAATTGGAACAAACCAAAGCCGACGGATTGGTATTCTCAAACAGCTGGCAGCAGGAGTGATCTTGAGCGTATTGGTTATCGGGATCTACGAGATTTTGACATATCTATGGGTCTGTCACTCTATTCGGATGAGAGCATGGGGGCAGACCGATGATGGTCAAAATAAAGTCGGCCAAACGGCTGCTTTGCAAAAACCTGCAATTTTGCCTGATGAGCATCCAATATCTCTTAAAATAGCACAGGATTATTATCGTCAAGGCAATTATGCCTATGCTCGTGCAATATACAGCAAGATTCTGGATGGGCTTGAGAAAAACGAGGATGATGGATTGCAGGAATTTGTGAAACTCAAGACGGCTTTATGTTTTCATAAAGAAGGCAACAGCGAGCAATCTTATGGGCTGCTGAAAAATCTGCAGGTCAGCCACCTGCCTTTGATACGGATATTAGCCAATTATTACTTGTGTCAGGCAGAAATGCGCAATCACCAATACCTGTCTGCCCGTTCAAGAGCATATCAGGCTCTGGCACTGCTGGATTGTGTCCATCCGCCGCTAAGCGGATTCAGCCGGCTGCGGAAAACTTGTGATTTCCTTGCAGCACAGGCCGTCAGCCGTCAGGTGCTGGCATTATCGGACGCAGATAAAGAGCTTCCAGCGGCATTGTGGAATTGGCCGGGATTGGATATTTTGTCTGAAATAGATGAACAGTCACTTTGTGCGGTGCTGAATACCGGTGCTGCTGAGTTCAGTCGGGCATTGACAGGACCGGTGATTGAAATCGCTGACCGACAGCCCGTTCGCCGCTGGACTGTAATCAGTAACGGAACATCAATTGGGGAATTGACAAGCCGTTTTGCAGTAAATACAGGCAGTAATGTATACTGGGACATTGCGTCCGATAAAACAGGCATTCACAACCGACCCGTAAGCCTCTATTTAAGGTCAGCAACAGAACCAGACTGTGTAAAAATTGCCGCCGGCTGTGCCGGCTTGGCAGCCGTACCAGATACGCAAACCGAAATCAGACTCTTTAATCCAGCCGACTACAATCGTGTTTCAGAACAGATTGACCTGCTGGCAAAAGATGCCTTGTCATGCTGGCAGCGCTTTCTGGTAGTTTATGATGAAGATGCCGGTCATGCCAATGTCCATTTTACGATGGGACTGTTAGAAGCCGTCAGCGGCCGGACAAATCAAGCCGTTGCTGAATTCCTAACGGCAGCCCATCGCTTTCCCAACTCCGAATTGGCACCCTATGCATTAGTAAGAGCAGCCAAGCACAAGGCAGATCTGTATGATTACGCCGGCACTTACACCCTCTTAAAGGATACAGCCGAACAATATCCTGATTATCCCAATATCGAACAGGTTTATCTGCTTCTGGCAGATGCAGCCGTTAAAAAAGGATCTGCATCGGAGGCGGCCAAATTATACAGCAGGGTGTATTATCTTAACCGGTCTCCAGAAAGCCGTTTGTCTGCGGCTTTGACAGCCGGACAGCTTTTTTATCAGCATGGGGATTTCGAAAATGCCGAATTATGGTTCAACCGGTATATTACAGATGAAAATGCACGGCAAGACCGTCAATTTCATCAGGCCTGCCTATTGTTGGGCAAAATGCTTCGCAGGCAGGGAAACTCCAAATCTGCCGCCGATGCACTGCTGTTAGCGCTTTCGGGGAATCTTTCACAGGCAGATTATGTGGAAGCTGTCACCGCGGTGGTGGAAGAGTACATCGTGCAGGAACGCTTTATTCAATCGCTGGATATTCTAAATGAGGCCCTCCGCCGGCATTTGACGCAACAAGAGATGGTTCATCTGCTGGTGCTTAAAAGCCGGGTATTCCGGGGCATGGGATTAACCGATAAGGCGATTGCTTTTCTTAACGATAAAGAAAGCTATCTGCTGGATAATTCGCTTAAAGCAATGGTCGGCAGCGAACTAAGCCAATGCTATATGGAACAAGGCAATTGGGATTATGCCTATAAAAAACTGATGCAAACGCTGGAGTGGGTCCAATCCGGTCCGCTTATGCATCAGACAATGCTGCGGCTAGCGCAGGTGTGTGTAAATCGAGGGCTGCATACGCAAGCATCTGCTGTTTGTTCACAGCTGATAAGCTTAAATCCTGCTGACTCCATCCGTCAGCAGGCCGCCGAAATACAGGCAGGCATATATCAGACACAGAAACACTATGACCTTGCGGTTTTGGAATTGCTGGGGCAGAACAAATGATGGATGCACTTCGACCATTCTCCGAGGACCGACAGATCAGGATGCAGCACCATCCGAAGAATTGCTGTCTGTCGGCAGCTGTTTTGGCGGCAGTTCTGATGACAGCAGCTGCCAGCCGGACCGGCTTGGGGCAAAATTTGGCACAGGAGTCAGATTTTTTCCAGCTGTTAGAAAATGATTTACAGATTGAAACAAAAGAAATGCCGAATCTGACTGCCGAACCAAATACGGTTACGATTACAGAAAAGACCGCTGCCATCGATAAACAAGCGGCATCCAGCGACCTCATCCATTTGCTTCCGCCCCCTCGAACAGCAGCCCTGACAGCGCAGCAGCAGGTATGGCAGGCACGGATAAGTGCATCACCCTCTTTTTCTTCAAATCCGACAAAAGAAGAACTTGAAGGACTTATCCGGCGAATCCGCTCGATAGAAATCAAACCTAAGATGCCTGCCGAGCCGACAGCCGCTGTATCGGTTCCGGCTCCAGCAGAAAAACCTGCGGAAAAATCCGCCGGCGGAGAACCCCAGCAAGCAGACGATGCCGGCATCGTAAAAACCGCTGCCGCAGACGGCAGGATTTCTGCCCAAACTCTGGCGTTATTCCGCCAATCTGCCCAGCATCCAAACGCACTGAAAAATCCATATCAACTGGGTGAAATTCTATATGAGGGCGGATGCCTTAAAGAGGCCGCAATCTGTTATAAAGAAGCGTTAAACCGGCTCAACAGTCAGCCGACTTCCGCAGACGACAAAGCTTGGCTGCTGCTGCGGCTGGGCGACTGTCTGCGGGTTGACAATCCGGCCGAGGCGCTGGACAGCTACAGGAGGGTCATACAGGACTATCCGAATTCGCCCTGGACAGCGCTGGCTAAAACAAAAAGCATGTGGGTAGAATGGAACCTGCAGGTGCAGCCGCGGAAACTGATTGAACAGAATCCCTTGTCAACGGCAGAAGGAATTGAATCAAAATGAAAACCGCAGAAGCATCCGTGCTTATTATCGATGACAATCAGGATGCGGTGCGTCAGATACTGGAGGTACTGGCCCGCAGAGGCATCCGCGGCCTCGTGGCCTCGGACCTTCGGCAGGCGTCTGCAATGTTGGACAAAAGTCCGGCTGACCTTATTTTTGCGAATGTGCCGATTGACCAGCCGGCCGAGAGCTTTCGCTTTATTCGCCAAATCCATTCAGCATTTCCGGAATTGCCGCTTGTGCTGACAGGTCAAATTCAAACCGGAACTTTTCAGCCGCAGATGCTGCTGGATATGGCCGTTCAGGCCGTCCCGGTCGGCTGCCGCCGTTTTCTGCTGAAGCCGCTGGAGCGAAGTGCGATTGAAGCCGTGCTGGACACACTTGTTCCGAATCAGGCTGTTGCCGCAGCGCATTGGCCGGCATCCGGGGAAGAGGGCTATCCGATCATCGGAAAAAGTCCACGCCTTCTGCAGACTGTCGAACTTGCTAAAAAAGTGGCAGCCACGTCGATACCCGTTTTAATCAGCGGCGAAAGCGGAACCGGCAAAGAGCTGATAGCTTCGCTTATTCATTACTCCAGCCGGCGGGCCGGCGGGCCTTACCTGCAGGTCAACTGCGCCGCTTTGAGCGATACACTTCTGGAAAGCGAGCTGTTCGGACACGAAAAAGGCGCATTTACCGGCGCTTATACCCAGCGGAAGGGACGCTTTGAAATGGCACACGGGGGCACACTGCTGCTGGACGAGATAACCGAAACGCCGCTGAAGTTTCAGGCCGCCCTGCTGCGGGTGCTGGAACAGCAGGATTTCGAGCGGGTCGGGGGCAGCAACCGTGTCCGTGTGAATGTACGCATTATCAGCACGACCAATCGCGATCTGGCGGAGGAGACTGCACAGGGACGATTCCGCCGCGATTTGTATTACCGTCTGTGCGGCATGCGGCTGGTAGTGCCTCCGCTACGGCAGCGTCTGGAGGATTTGCCGGATTTGATTTGGTTTTTTGTCAATCTCTATTCGCATCAGACCAGCCGCCGCATCAGCCGGCTCAGCGAGGATATGATGAACCTTTTCAGGACTTACCATTGGCCGGGAAATGTCCGTCAGCTTCGCAATGTAGTACGGACCTCTCTGCTGCTGGGCAGCGGGCCGGTACTGTCGCTGGCGGATGCATCGTGGATGCTCGATGATAGGCAGCCCCGTTCTCAGAAGGACTACGGGATAATAGAAGAGTCTCCTGCCGATTTGGGCGGAATCGCTCTGTCTGACTTGGAACGGCAGGCCATTCTGGCTACGCTGGAAAAAACAGACGGCAATCAGTCCAAAGCGGCTAAAATACTCGGCATCAGCGACAGAACACTGCGTGATAAAATTCGCCGGTATCAACAGCAGGAGTGTCTGTGCCGCTGATGCAGACAAAGAATCTTTTTTTGCAGATAAATAGAAAGGCAGCAAATGGCAGACAACACCGCTAAACAAGATCTTGAACAAGCCGACGGAAATGAATCCGCTGGTCAGCCTGCGGTTCAAATCGGTCTATTAACGTGGCTGATTATGATAACTATTATTGTGCTGCTGTCCAGCTCGGGATTTGTGCTGGGGCGCTTGCTGGCACGGTCCGGTCCCTCGGAGGCCGCTGCCCCCGCTGCAGGCGATAGTCCAGCCGGTACACAAGATGCGGCGGGCAGCAGGCAAGACACGTGGTTTTTTAACGAACTGGAGTCGGTGGTGGTCAATCCGAATGAACCGGGTGCCACGCGGTATGTTCGGGTGGGGCTGATTCTGGAAATCAGCAGCAGTATGAGTCAGGACAAAGCCAAAGCCGTCATTGAAAGCAAGAAGCCCCTGCTTATCAACTGGCTGAATCTGTATTTCAAGGGCCTGTCGCTGAGCGAAATGGAAACGGATAAAGATATCAGCCGCATCTTGTCGCAAATATGCGATGGTTTCAACGAAATTCTCTGGCCGGACGGGAAACCGCAGATTAAGAAAATTCTGATTCGGGAATTTAATATCCAATGAGCAAGCTTTCTGTTGATACTTTGAGCAGTTTCAAAATCCGCCAGCTTTTGTCTGCGGTGGGAAGCAAGGGCAGCCCCCAGACAGAAAAACAGCCGGTGGTGTCTGCGTACGACTGGCGCCAGCCGCGCCTCAGCACCGCCCAGCGTGCAAAACTGAAAGCGTTTGCAGACACAGTTGCCGCTGAATGTACAAAAGAGTTCATCCGTTTTTATCCGTGCACTATGCGTGTATCCTTGGCCGATGTCCGGCTGTGCCTGCCGGATGCATTGAAAGCTCCAAATCCTGAGGATACATCCGCCGAATACCGGATTGGTTTTGGGCCGGATGCCGGTCAACTGTGCGGCTGGATCTGCATTCCGATGCCGAGTGCCTTATTGTGGACAAGTCGGATTCTGGGAGACAAAGGGCAAATAGAAGACGCGGGCCGCAAACTGTCAGGATTGGAAGAATCGCTTCTGCTGGATATGGCAGGAGGACTGATTCAGGCATTCTCACAGGCCTATGGCAAAAATTTAGTTTCCCATGCATGCTTTTCGTCCGGGCCGACAGCTGCGCAGAAAGAGCCGGATGCACTCTGCCAGATTGTTCTTGATGTCCAGCAGCCCGACCATCCGAATGAAACGGCATCGTTTTATTTTGTCATCGGCTGTGATAAGGTCCGTGCTGTTACCGGCGGTTCGGAGGAGAGAAAAACAGCTGCACCTGCAGCGGCGATGATGCGTGAACACATCTGCAACCTGCCGGTTACCGTAACCGTTCGGCTGGCTGATGCGTCACTGTGTCTGAAAGACATTATGAATCTGGAGGTCAATGATGTGGTGCTGCTTGGGAAAAAAACGGCAGAACCGGTCGAACTGCTTTGGGGGGACAAAATCCTTTTCTATGGTCTGCCTGCCCAAACAGGGCAGCATCGGGCGGTTGTGATAATCGATAAGAACTCGAAATAACTCCATACTTTCTATAAAGGAAGCGAACTATGTCTGAAACAGCAGTTATGGCAGAAGAAAAAAAAGCGGAACAGCCGGAAGATGCCCTGCAGGCAGAACAGAGCGTCTCTCCAATATCCGTCCAGTCAGTTGAATTTACCAATGTTGAGGAAAAGGATGCAGCCGGCACGCCGGCCAGTTTGGATATTCTGCTGGATATGGAAGTCCCCATCACCGTGGCCATCGGGCAGGCGGACATTTCCATTCAGCGGCTTCTGCAGCTTGGACCGGGATCGGTGGTGAAGCTGGACAAGACCATCGATGCACCGGCGGAATTATATCTGAAGGATACGCTGTTTGCTCTTGGAGATATTGTGGCGGCTGATGGGCAGTTTGCCGTGCGGATTCGGGATATTATCGGCCCCCGCAATCCCTCTGGAAAATCGGAAAAAACCAAAAAATCCTAATCGCTATCCGCGGGAGAAATCCGTTTCATGACCCCTTCCGGCAAAACAAGCACTCCCAGCTTGGGGATGACACAGACAGCCGCTTCCTCGCGCAGCAATATCGTCTTTGCGGTTGGGCTTGTGGTGATTCTGGCCACCCTGCTGCTGCGTATGCCCACCCCGCTGCTGGATATGCTTCTTGCGTGCAGCATTTCTCTGTCGATTGCTGTTCTGCTTGTCACCATCTCGTCCCATGAACCGCTGGAACTGTCGGCATTTCCGTCGCTGCTGCTGCTGGTCACAATGTTCCGGCTATCGCTGAATGTCGCTTCGACCCGTCTGATTCTGACGCAGGGGGATGCCGGAAAAATTATTCAGACATTCGGCGATTTTGTCGCAGGCGGCAGCTTTGTGGTGGGTCTGGTGATTTTTGTCATTCTCTTTATTATTCAGTTTATTGTAGTGACCAAAGGAGCCGAACGCATCAGCGAGGTTTCCGCACGCTTCACGCTTGACGCGATGCCCGGCAAGCAGATGGCCGTTGATGCAGATCTTAACGCCGGCGCTATCACCGAAGCACAGGCCAATGAACGGCGCGCCAAAATTGTCAAGGAAAGCGAATTTTACGGCGCCATGGACGGCGCCAGTAAGTTCATCCGCGGCGACGCCAAAGCGGGCATTATTATTACTCTTATCAATATCCTCGGGGGCATTGCAACCGGCTGTGCCCGCGGAATGTCCATCAGCGATGCGATCCGGACGTATTCGGTACTGTCTATCGGCGACGGTCTGGTCAGCCAAATCCCGTCGATGATTATTTCCATCAGTTCGGGCTTTTTGGTGAGCAAAATTTCTTCCAGCCGCAGCGTCGGTCAGGATTTATCCAGACAATTCTTGAAAAACTCCCAGCCGCTGACGGTGGCGTCTCTGGTGATAGCCGCACTGGGATTTGTTCCGGGCCTTCCGATGCTGCCGTTTTTCCTGCTGGCCGGGGCTACAGCTCTAACCGGCCGCATGATGGCATCGTCCTCAGCCGTGCAGGAGACGAAACATGCGGCCGAACAGAAGCCCGCCAAAGAGCAAAAGCAGCCGCTGGAAGAGCTGTTGGATGTGGATAAAGTGTCGGTCCATGTGGGGGTTCGGCTGATTGGAATGGTCGATCCCCGCAAAGATAGCGCTATTTTTGACCGCATTGGTGCCCTCCGCCGCCGGTTCGCCCAGCAGATGGGAATCATCATGCCGCTGGTGCGCATCAAAGACAGCATTTCTCTGGAACCCAATGCTTATGAAATCCGCATTTTTGACCATATTGTTGCGCGTGGAAAATTACAGCCGGAGATGTATCTAGCGATGGATTCAGGCACCGTTCAGGATAAGATCGACGGGCTTGAAACAACAGAGCCGGTCTATGGTCTTCCGGCTCTCTGGATTGCCGAATCGCAGCGTCAAACTGCCGAACTGAACGGCTATACAGTGATTGATCCGGAATCGGTTTTCATCACCCACTTATCTGAAACGTTGAAAAAACATGCCGCTGAACTGCTGACGCGGGATGATGTCCAGCAGCTGGTAGACCGCCTTCGCAAAACACAGCCGTCACTGGTTGGGGATGTCGTAGGCGATTTGGTGCCGATTGGAATTCTCCAGCGTGTTTTAAAGAATCTGCTGGCCGGCGGAATTCCTATCCGTGAACTGCCGATCATACTCGAAGCGCTGGCCGAAGCGGCTGTCAAAACCAAAAATACCGATATGCTGACTGAAATGGTGCGCAAGCATCTGAGCCGGACCATCTGCGAGCAGTATAAAAACGACAAAGGACGGATTCCGGCACTTACGCTCGAGCCGGCTTTAGAGCATCAGCTGACGGCCTCGCTTCGCCAAGAAGGCGACACGCTGGTTCTGGGACTTCGGGCGGAAACTGCGATGCAGCTGACCCATCGGATTGCACAGGCCTGGAAAGCAGCGGCAGACAAAGGCGTAGAACGGCCTGTTCTGCTGTGTGATTCGCGGCTGCGGTACAGCCTGTCGGCGATGCTGTCCCGCGCCGTACCGCTGCTGGGCGTGCTGGCCTACGATGAGATTGTGTTGGGTACAGAAATTGAGCCGGTGCAGACTGTCTCTCTGCCGAAGGAGGGCCAGCTGGAAACGGATGAACCGGTTTTGGCAGCGCAGGGAAAGGGATAATTTAAGATGCCGTTGGATGTTCGCTCTATCTCGATCCGTTTTGCCGCAGCGGCATTTTTTATTCTATCCTTTATCGGCTGGTTTGCTGAACTGCCTCCGCTGACCTGCTGCAAACGAGCGGGAGCAGGGGCATTGATTATCTATATTACAACTGCAGCTGCGGTGAATTTGGTCAATCGGATGCTTATTGGTCTGTGGATTAAATCTCAGTCGGACGAGCACAAAGGAGATTTAGACGGACGTGGATTCTGAAACAATGACACAGCCACCGGCGGCTGAACAGGTCTGCCTGAAAGCCGCTGCCTGCAACGCTTACCGCCGGCAGAATCATCCGGCACTGAGCGATGAGACCATCGCGCAGTATCTTCCGCTGGTGCACAAAGTCGTTCAGCGCGTGGCTGTCTATCTGAAGCCGCCGCTGAGCCGTGAAGATTTGGTCTCGGCCGGACTGGTCGGTCTGGTCAAAGCCGCACGCGATTACAATCCTTCCCATGAAGCCGAATTTCAGACCTATGCCTATATCCGCATCCGCAGCGCCGTTCTGGATGAGCTGAAACGCCAGTCTTTCGTTCCCGCCGTTGTCAATAAGCAGATTCGTCAGGCTGCTCAGCTCCGCCTTGACCTGACCGACCAGCACGGCCAAGCCCCTTCGGATGAAGAACTGGCAGGGCAGCTCCATATTTCTGTCGATAAGCTTTATCAGATTTTCAGCAGTGCCCGTATCCGCCAATTTGTGTCGTATGACCATTTTGCCGATGACGAGTCGGGACCGGCAGACCGCCTGGCCGCCAGTGCACCGGATCCTTCTGCGCAAATGGAAAAAACGGAACTGGTTGACCAGCTGGCCGCCGCCATCAGCCAGCTTGACCAACGTCTGCGGCAGATTATTATTCTGTATTACCAGCAGGACCTGACGATGAAGCAGATTGCACAGGTCCTCGGGCTGACGGAACCCCGCGTCAGTCAGCTTCATGCAAAAGCGCTGTTTCTTCTTTCATCCAAAATGAGGGCGTGGAAATATGACCGAGAATGATTATCGAATCGTCCAGCCGCTGCAGAATTTTCCGGCTGTTGCCGGCCTGCATCGGATTGACGGCAATACCGCACGGGAAAAAAGACAGAAGACTCCCAGCGAGTCGAAGCCTAAAAAGGCTGCGGCGGAATCTACGCCGGACGGACAGCTTTCGCCCAGCGGCAGCAAGGATTGTTCCGGCACTGACAGCAATGGGCATTTCATCGACATCCGGGCCTAAGCGTGCATGACAACAACAGGAGATGTATAATGCAGAAAACAGTAGCCAGCATCGTGAAAGCCAATGACGTGATCGTAGAAGGGCGGTTCTGTTTGAATATTAACCAGCCCGGACCGGACAGCGAAAGTTCGCACCGTTCGGTTCTGCCGCAGGTGCGGCTGCTGGAAAAAAATACCGACTATGCCGTAATCGAAATTACATGCGGATGCGGTTCCAAGATCCGCCTGCGGTGTGACTATGATGCCACAACCGCCTGACGCTGTTATAGAAATGCGGCGCTGCCGCTTCGTGGATTTATCCAGAGGAATCTATATGAAAACAAAACAACTATTAATGCCATCGATATTGTCAGGAATCATCGTTTTAGCCGGCTGCGTCCAGCCGGGACAGCCGCTTGAATCCGCAGTCAAGCCGGCGCAAACCGAGATGAAAACCGATGGTATGGCTGCCAAACGGTTTCAGGAACCGCAGACGGAAGGCCCGACGGTCATCGAATCTGCGATTGAACTGTCTAAAAAATATGCGGCTTTGTCAGAGGAAATGACAAAACTGCAGCTGGAAAAACAGGCATTAGCCGCAGAAAACAGCCGGCTGAAAGAACAGGTGGCTGCATTGGAGCCGCAACTGGCACAAACCCAAAAAGAGCTGTCGGAGGCCAATGACCTGCTGGTTGAAATGCGGATTGAACTGAACAACTGGAAAGCCGATGTTCTCGGCTTCCGGGAAGAGATGCGGCAGGCCGATAAGGCGCAGCTGGAAGCGCTGATTAAGATACTTGAAATCTTAAATCCCCAAGGGACAGAAGCGGAGCCGAACTCGGCTTCTGTAAATCCCAAACAGGAAACTGCAAAACACCCAGCCGCAGAGTAGGTGACTGTATGAGCAAATACCGCTTATTTCTGATTTTGCCGCTTTTAGCCGTTTTCGGCTGCGGGGTCAATGAAGCCTCCAAGCCGGCACCAACAGGCTATTACCTGAATCCGACCAAAAATCTGAAGGCACTGGGGCGAACAGCATTGGTAGAACTGGCCCATCATTCTTCCGCTTATCGGGTTGAATCGGATGTAACCGAAGCGCTTTTTGAGGAGATACAAAAACGGCAGATTTTCGGTCTTACAAGGATTCGTCAAGATGATCCGGCTTGGCGTAGCATGCCGATTGAAGCAGACGGCAGCTACACGCCGGAAGAAATGGCATGGATGAGAAAAACCTTCAAATGCAACGCCGTACTGACGGGCACCATAACACAATTCGAACCCTATCCCCATCTGACGCTTGGGCTTCGATTGCGTCTGGTTGACCTTTCGGACGGGCAATTGCTATGGGCAGTTGAACAGGTCTGGGATTCAACGGATAAGTCAACATTGGACAGAATTGAGGCCTATTACAATCCAAAACATCTGTTTTTCGACAGCAGCAATCTCGGCGGACAATTGGGGTCGATCAGCTCGCTGAAGTTTTTCAAGTTTGTGGCACATGAAGTTGCCATGATGCTGCCATCTGAATTTTAAGAGGTTTTTTATCGGCACATTAAAAGACTGTCTTTAAGGAAATTATAAAAAAATATTTAAGTTTGCGGTAAAATCCTCGAAAATAATATCAGAAACAGCGAAGATAGATGAATGCCCATTTAGAAAAAATATAAGGCAATAGAATGATTGAGAAAATATATAACAATCAGATTCAGAATATCGCCAAGGAATTTTGTTCCCCTTCCTCCGGCGATCTGTCGATTCGGCCCAACATCCAAGCCGATGCCTCTTTGCAGCTGAATTGCCAATCGCTTATGGAACAGGCATCTCTGAAATCAGCTGATGCTGACGATGGAGCCGTTGTGGAACGGGCACGCCAGCTGCTGCTGTCCGGTCAATTGGATACTCCCGAAAACATACGGCAGGCAGCCCAAAATATCCTGAAATTTGGTGTTTAATCTATTGGGGGCAGTCCCAGTAATGTTCATTCAGCGCGGCCGCAAAACATCCGCAGACTGGCCCGATGCAAGCGTTTGGAGGATTTGAACAAAGCGTTCCACCATATAGTCCGCCGGCCATGTGCGCCTGCAGCGGACATTGTCTTCGTCCACATCCGCAAAGACAAAAGGAAGCATAACGGATTCAATTTCCCTGTGTTCCAGCTCCGCGGCCAATTGCCCTAATGCCTCTAAGATGCTCACCGGTATTGATACAACCGATGGTTCACTCAAACCGGCCGGCCGACACAGCATTGGCGGTGTCGTTACAAAATGCTCGCGGCAGGCCAGCGGCCGGATTGCATAAATGGAACAGACGCCGTGATGCAAAAAAGGGCATTCGATATCCAATTGCCAATACCATTGGCTCAGCCCCTTGGCATCCTTAGCCTTCATCACAGAAGCAGAGCCCAAAATCTTTCGTGCCGCCGAAAGACACGAACTTAAAATCGGCATCCGATACCAACTCTCCATCCTCGCCAATTCCTGCCGCAGCCGATACACTTCCGGCATTGACAATGAGACCAGATACCGGCAGCATACACAGCAGCCCTTGCTGCAGGGGACAGAATGCCCGCCGGCGGCAAGAGAAGATAAAAGTACCGAACACAGTTTATCCGAAATGGCCCGTGCCAAAGGCACAATGTCCGGCAGGGATATCGGTTTTGGCAGCAGTTTGATTGTAAGGGGCACCTGTGTTTCGGCTACCGGCAGTTCGGCTTTAATGAACCGAAAATCACCGCCCCTGACATTTTCATCAGATGCCGGTTTATCACACAGCAATAAAACCGATTCGTTCATAGAAGATCAGTGATTTTCTGCCGGTGCTTCCGTGTTTGCCGGCTCCTGCAATGCCGAAACAGGAAGTGTTTGCTGCTGCTTTAGCGGTTCTATGCCCAATTTTTTCTGAATCGTTTCAACCTGTGCCGAAAGCAAGGAAATCTTTCTGTCAATAGCCTCTAATTTTCGACCGACGCCATCCACATCTGCCTGCAATTGCCGTTGAGCCGATTCTGCCAAGCCGGCATACTGATTGATGAGGCGTTCATAGGCTTCAATCATCAATGTCATTTCGGTTTGCGCCGGGGGAATAGTGAATTCCTGCCTGATAGGACGGCGTCTGTAATCCGACTGCTGGCTGCCCAGAAGCATTGTCGAAGACAGCAGCAGGCCTGCAGATGCTATTCCAGTGATTGCCAAAAGACCTCTATATCGTCCTGATTTCACAAGCCAGCCCTTTCCATTCGAGGTATAATATGCGTTTTAACAAACGTCCCTGTTGAACAAAAGCGTCCGATAAAGCAAAAGAAAATGGAGGAGTAAGACCATCCTTTACTATTATTCTCGATACTTTATCGTAAAACTTAAATGGTTCTTATCCAATTCAAGCGGTTTGAAAAATGAATATCCAGCGGCAGGCAGGCGGCGCAAAAAGGCTGTTTTGATGCCACATTAAGACCATTCAGGCAAATCGGCGATTTCAGCGGTTCTGTTTTATTTGGCTGAAAATCCGGTGTCTCTGGTGCTGCTGATTTCCCCCTCAAACCTTGCAAATAACGTCCGGCAGCGGCAATCCGCACTGCCTATCCGGCCGGCAATTCCTGCATAACGGCATCCGCTATACTGTTCCAAAGGCGGCGGTGTGCCTGTTGAGGCCGGTAAATACCGTCGACAACATTCAACAACACTGATTTTTAGCGTAAAAATCCAGAGCTGTTGATAGTTGTTGATTACTCTCTTTTATAAGGCTTCCATCTCATTTTATCTTTTCTATCTTGCCTATCTTGCTGGAAGCATAAAAGGTGTGATTATTTTTCACAGGCTGGATAGAGAAGGCATTTGATTGAAGCGTCTGGAATACAAATCCCCTGCAGTCATTTTGGGCGATTTTTTTAGGCCGAATAAAAAAGGCAGAGCATACAGCTCTGCCCTTTTGGATTAGTATGGCTCTTCTCGTACCATGCTTAGCGGATATCTTGTCGTGCCCTGATTACCATCGGCCTTGTGTGCATTCGCGAGACAGGCATTTCAAGTTCCTGCCAACATAACCTCTTGGGTTATTGGTTAAGAGCCATTTTTGACTGTTCCATCAATTGATGCTCTTTCTACATACTATATCGGCCGTCAGACGAAAAAGTTTGAATATTTTTCTGCATTTTCAATACTGCCATTCAATTTTTATCCTGCTGTTTCTGCGCAGGCAAAAGACATAAGCCCGTTCGTGCAACGGCATCAGTACGGCAGACAGTACCCCCCCAAAAAATGACGATATGCGATTTCCAGTTTTGCGGTCTCTAAACACGTTAAAAAATATCTGAATGTGTCTTTTCTTCTTCACAACGGCTGGGCTGTGTGTATAATTTGCCTATATGGAGCAGAAAGCGGAAAAACAGCCGAGAGTCCTTGTTATTGAAGACGATCCCGGTCATCAGAGACTGCTTGAGCTTTACATCCAGCGTGCCGGCTGCCAATGCGATTGCTGTTTCGATGGGCGAACGGGATTGGACAAAGCGCTGTCCCATGAGTACGATGCCATTTTCATTGATATCCATATTCCCGAGATGGACGGCTTTATGGTTGCCACACAGATTCGCGAACAGGGTCTGACCGTTCCGCTGATCGCCACGACGGCCTTAACCGTAGAAGGCATTCGGCGCAATGCCTCGAAAGTCGGCTATACGGAGTTTCTCCAGAAGCCGCTGGGCGAAAAAGAAATCTGCGACATTCTGCAGCGCTACGCCTTCGGCGAACCTTTGGCACAGAAAAGCTGATGCCGGCAATCGCCGGTTTAATCAAGCCGACGGATTTTCACGGAGCGGTTCTGCGGTGTTCAACTCAACGGGAACGGCCGTTGCAGGTGTGAGAAAATAAAGCCATGCCGAAACAACGCGGCGTTTGAGAATGGCTTCGGCGGCCTGTGCATAGAGACGGACCTGCGGGGCATAACGGGCGGCACGGTCAGAAAGATGCATCTGTTCAATGCGGTCCGTCTTGAAATCCACAATCACCAGCCCTTCCGCAACAGGAATAATCATATCAATGATGCCCTGCAGAATAACAAATTCTCCCTGACTCTGTGCGCCGACAGCAGCCGCATCCAGCGCATAGGTAAAGGGCCATTCCCGCAGCAGTGCTGCGCCTGCTGCCCGGGCCAGCATGCCCAGTCGGCTGCTGAAAAAAGCACAAATGGCCGCCGGGTCAATGGCGTCTGCTGCGGACGGATCCAGCAGTCCTGCCCGGCACAGGGATTCTGCTGTTGTTTTTACAGCAGCGACATCGAGGGGTTTGGACATGTCGATATGTTCCAAAATCCGATGAACAGCCGAACCCAACACGGCTCCGCCGGGGGCGGCTGCCGCGGGCTGTCCGGCAGGTTTGTTCAGAAACGCCTCCTGCATGCCCCCAGCGGCAAACTCATCATCCCGATGGCTCAGCTGGCTGACGGAAAGCTTGGCCGGCAAACATGTTAAATCCTCGAAGGGATAACGCCAGCGCAGATTCCTGCCAATGGCTTCAAAAGCGGCAGCAGCCTGCCGGTCGGCTTCTGAACCGGCCTTCGGCGGTCGGCAGAGAGATGGAACTGACCGCTTGGCCTGAAGAATCTCCTCAGTCATTTGATTCAGATCCTTCCGCCGGATGCGCTGGGCATAAAACAGGTTGTCATCTGCCAGACGAGGATGGTCAATATAATACAATGAAGCCAGCGCCCGCTGGCGAGCGAAGCCGGCGGTTATCCAATCCAGCGGACAGCATGCTTCGGCCAGCTTCCAATCGGGCAGGGAATCGAACACGCTGCATTCAGACAGCTGGCAGGTACAGGCATCGGATTTGGCGCTTGCGGTCAGTATCAGTTTTTCCCTTGCCCGTGTCAGGGCCACATAAAGAATGCGCATTTCTTCGGCCAGACCCGAGCGCCGCTTTTGCTCGGCAATAACCTGATGCGCCATCGAGGGAAACCGTCCAGCCGCCGGCCGGACCGGTATTTGAAGGCCGAGCATCTGTTCATCAATGAGACACTCGCCGGCGGTGTCCTGCATATTAAACTTCGCATTCAGTTCGGCGACAAACACGACAGGAAACTCCAGCCCCTTGGCCTTGTGTATGCTCATAATCCGCACGGCATTTTCAGCCGAGCTGTCGGGTTCGGCCGGAGCCCAGTCCTGTTCGGCCTCGGCTAATTTTTCCAAAAACTCCACAAAGCGCACCAGCGCTGTGCCCGGTTCGGTGGTGCGGAAATGCTCGAATCGAACGGCGTAGTCGTGCAGTTTCTGGAGATTGGCTATTCGCTGAGCACCGTTGGGCATCGCCGCATAAAATGTTTCCAGCCCTTTGGAACGCATGATTCCATCCAGCAGATCGGCCAGCGATCCCTGCCGCACCTGCCGTCTCCAATCGCTGATCTGCTCCAGAATCGCCGACAGCGTGCTGCGCAGCGCTGCATCCGCTCCGTCTGCCGCATACTTCCGCAGCGCCGTGTAAAAGGACATTTTCTTTTCTGCATGCAGCCGGATAAGAGCCAGCTGGGCATCGGTCAGGCCGAACAGCGGGCTGCGCAGCAGGGCTGCCAATTCGATATCCCGGCAGGGATTATCGAGAACTTTCAGCAGGCATAGGCAGTCGGTAATCTCGGTGGTTTCAAAAAACCCGCAGGAGCTTTGAGAACTGACAGGCACCCCTGCCAGCCGAAGGATTTCGACGTATTGCTGCGCCCGTCCGGCCGGCGAACGGAGCAAAATGACAATATCGCGATACGCCGCAGGTCTGTATGCGTTCAGGCGCTTGTCAAAAATACTGAACTCGGGTTGGCTTCCGACCATCTGCCGAATCCGCCGCGCAATAAATGCCGCCTGCCGCTGAACCTCTGACAGCGTCTGCGAAAAGTCGGCATCACTGTCGGAAGTGTCGTCGGAATCTGCCTGACCGTTTTCTTCCCGGTCCAGCAGATACAGCTCCACCGGATGGGCAGGTCCTGCCGAACTACGAAACGGCTCATAGGGAAAGGCCGCTCTCAAGTGTGCCCGATGGTCATAATCCATTCCGGCAACCGAGGTCTTCATCACCCGCTCAAAGAGAGCATTGACGCAGCTGATGATTTCGGGGCGGCATCGGAAATTATCCTGCAGATCGACTCGGCCGGGCTGGCTCGACGGCTGGGCAATATCGGCGGCGGACTCCAAATGCGACAGGAAAATCTCCGGTCTGCTCTGACGGAAACCGTAAATGCTTTGCTTGATATCGCCTACCACAAAAAGATTATCCGGGCGGGCCAGATGCTCAATAAGCCGCTGCTGAACAGCATTGATATCCTGATATTCATCGATAAAGATATGCTCAAAACGCTTCCGCAGCTGGGCGGACACATCAGGGTGCGATTCCAGCAGGGCCAAGGCCCGATGCTCCAGATCGGCAAAATCCAGCACATTCCGGCGCTGTTTTACCGCCCGATAGCATCTGTCGAACCGCTTGAGCAGTTCCAGCAGTGTCTGAGTCTGCAATCCAGCCTGCGGAGCAATCCATTGGCTGTAGCCGTCGGCCAGCAAGGCAAAATCACAGAGGGCCATTAATTGATCTTTTACAGCCTTAATAAGATCCTTGATGAGCTCCTGCTGAGACTGATTTATTTTATCTTTCTTTCGAAGCTGGCCCCACTTATTAATACCTGCTATATACTGCCGGCATTCCTCATACTTCTCCTGCCCAATGAGTTGTTCGCACTTCAAAACCGCCGGCAGGACCGTCTGCTGGATATAGTCCGATACGTATTGACCATTGCACCACTGGCTGTCCAGAGCCGTCGCAGCAGACAGCTTCTGACGGCAGAAAGCCAGCTCCTGCAGCAGAATCTCTTTTTGGGTATCCTGCAGCTGCCGATAGGCCTGACTATGAATGTCGCTGATTTCAGCTGCGCGGCGGTAAAAGTCGTCCCGGCTGACAACACTGTCGAGAAACTCGCTGAGAGGGATAATGCGGTCGATAAAACTTCTGGAACCGGCCTGAACCCTGCGGCCGTCAAACAGCGTGCGCATCGCCTGTGCAAGCTGTTCATCCGCCCAAGCCTCTTCGAGCATTTCCGTCAGTACTTCGTGCTTCACAAGCCGCTGCTCATCTTCGTCGACGATGCCGAAAGCCGGATCCAAATCAATGAGAAAGAAAAACTCCAGCAGAATGCGTTTGCAGAAAGCATGAATGGTGCTGATATACGCACGATCCAGACGGAGAAGCTCTAAACGGAGGTTTTTGGCGGCTGTCTGGCGATAGGTTTTATAGAGTGCCTCTGCAATCCGGCTGCGCATCTCTTCGGCTGCCGCATCGGTAAATGTCAGAACAAGCATCGCATCGGCATGCACCGGCGCAAGGGAGTCGCTGATTCGTCTTACGGCCCGCTCTGCCAGTACAGCTGTTTTCCCTGTTCCAGCCGATGCAGTCACCAGCACCTTCCGCCCGACAGCGCTGATTGCCGCCTTTTGTGCTTCCGTCCATGCTGTCATGTATTTTATCCCTGCCCTTCTGACTCTCCGAAAGTCAGCCCTACTCTAAACAAATCAGAATGCCGCATCAATACCCTTATGACAAAAACTGCTCCCCCTTATGTCCCGCAAAACAGGCATAATCTTATGCAATTAAGATGCGTCTTGCATCCAATTTTTTCGGCCGGATTTAAAAATCCTTGTGTTTCAGGAGTTTTATTTTTTTGTTGGATAAATAACAAAATGGCTTGCATATTGTACTCCACCGCATTATAATAGGCCATTATGTCGTTAGGTCAAATACTTCGAAAGCGTCGGGAACAGCTTAAGCTGACACTGGATGAGGTGGCTGCATTGACCGGCTTTTCCAAGCCGTATCTTTCGACAATTGAGACCGGTCATGTCAAAAATCCTCCCAGTGACAAACTGCTTCGCAAACTCGAAGAATATCTCAAATTCGAGCCGGGTCATTTGCAGCACCTCGCCCATGTTGAACGGATGCCGGTTGATATACGTCATGAGTACGAAGCAATAGATGCCGAAAATCGGCGATTTCGGCAGATTATTAAAGATATTATCGCTCATAAAATCAATCCCGAAAAACTCGACAAACTGCTGAACGGCTGTGACCTCCAAGCCGATGCCGAAAGCCCTTACAGGGAAAAACCGGGCCAGTGGGTACCTATTATCAACAAGGTTCCTGCGGGCTATCCGGCAGAATTTGACGACATGGGATATCCGGTTGGTTTTGGGGACGATTATGTCCGCTGTCCGGATATTCATGACCCCAATGCCTTTGCCGTTCGCGTTGTAGGGGATTCAATGCAGCCGAAGTTCGCAGAGGGTGATGTTGTTATATTTTCGCCGGCCGCCGATATTCAAAATGGCGATGATTGTTTTGTCCGCCTTCGAGAACCCCATGAGACGACATTCAAGCGTATTTTCTTCGAACCAGACAACAGAATTCGCCTGCAGCCGCGCAATAACCTTTATGCCCCTGTTATTGTCGAATCCGGACGTGTCAACGGCCTCTACCGCGCGGTGATTCATTACCAAAAACTGTAAGGATACAAAACCCATCCTGTGTGACTTTCACCATGATTATTCCGGTTTTTAACTGGAATTGACAGCGTGAAACGCTATAATCTCTGACATTTAATCCTATTCCTAAAAAGGACTATTCAGGAGCAGGTAAAACCGGATTTATGTCATTGGGAACAAACCTCATGGCAAACAGTGTCCTGATAATGGTGTCGATGGCACTATGCAGCGGACTGGCTGCGGAGACGCAGCCGCAAACTGCGCCCGATTTAGCGGGGCAGGATCTTCATCTGACCGCCCCGACAATGACAGTCTGTCATCAGCCGGAGGCCGAATGGCCTCAGGTTATCCTGCTGGAAGGCGGCGCGGCAGTCCAAATAGGAGACAATCTTTTATCCAGCCGCAGTGCCGTTATCTTTCTTCGCCCGCAGGGCCGCGAACAAGCGGCTTTTGGCATAGGGCAGGCATGGCAGACGCGGGTGTATATGGAGGGAGATGTTTCCGTTCAGCAGGGCAGCAGGTCCAAAGCCACTCCTATTCAGCATTTCATCGTCGAGGGGGCACAAGCGATTGTTACCCAATTTCTGGCAACCGGTCAGGTGTTTGCCACAGCAGATACAAACACGGCGGTATCTTTCGATTATCTGGCAGACAGCCCGCTATACCAGCAGGCAGTAAAAGCCGGCCAGCAGATACCGTTGGGGCCTGCGGTTCGCAAGACAGCCCGAGTACCCAGTCCTGAAGAGGTTATTGCTCATCCTGAAATTCAGCCGGAAAAAACGGCTTCGCGGATGGCAACTTCGATTGCCCAGCAAATTGAACACAGTCGGAAACCAGACAAATCCGCACCGACAGGACCGGTTTACCCTGTTCACCTGTCGGCCGTTTGGGAGCCGGTCCCGCAGATTCAGAAAACCCAGATGCCCGATGGGCAGGAAGTTGTTACGGCTTCGGGGCGGTTTTATCTATGGCAGAAACGGCCTGATGATACTGTCATAGAGTTTATGGCTGATCAGCTGGTTCTGTTCTTCGGCAAAGGACAATTCGAATTGGAATCCGATGCTTCCAAAAGCGGCCAGCTGGGAATGGGGACCATTCAGGCGGTCTATCTTTCAGGCAATATTGTAATGACAGAGGGCCGCCGAACGACACGGGCTGATGAGCTGTATTACGATTTTACCAATCAGCGGGCGCTGGTGGTGAATGCATCAATGCGGATTTTTGATGAAAAAAGAGGCCTGCCTGTTTATTTGCGGGCTTCGCTGCTCGGACGCGTCAGCAAAGATATTTTTGAAGCCCAAGATGTGCAGCTGACCAGCAGCGAATTTTATTTCCCGCAGCTGTCGGTCAATGCCTCTCGGATGGTGCTGCTGACCGGCGAGGCGCTGGAAATGCGGCGGCGTCTGACGGAACAGAAAGATACAGCCGCTCAATACGAAGGTCAACTCAAGGATGTAACCGTCCGCTATGGGAGTACGGCCTTTTTCGGCTGGCCCAGCATGGTAACCAATTTCGCCCGGCCGGATATTCCGCTCAGCCGGCTGACTGTCGGCAGCGATTCTGAATTCGGCACGGCGGTGGAAACCCGCTGGCATTTGGCACGGCTGCTGGGGATCCGCGATCCCGTTTGGGCAAACAGCCGGCTGGCGGCGGATTATTTCAGCGACCGCGGCGTGGGAGCAGGAATTGAAAACGAGTACGAGACGGATGATTCCAAAGGATCGCTGATCAGTTATATCATGACCGACCGCGGCAAGGACGATTTGGGACGGTACCGCAAGAATATTGAGCCGGATAAGGATATTCGAGGGCGGTTCAGCTTTCGGCACCGCCAGTATCTGCCGGATGACTGGCAGCTGACGCTTGAGACAAGCTATCTGTCGGACCGCAATTTTTTGGAGGCGATGTACCGCAACGAGTTCTATACCGACAAAGATCAGGAAACAGTCCTTCACCTGAAACGCATCTGGGACAATCAGGCCTTTTCGATTCTGGGCAAAATCCGCATCAACGATTTTGAAACAACAACCGATGAACTGCCCAGCGTCGAATACCATCGAACAGGCCAGTCGTTCTGGGATGACCGGCTGACGTGGTACAGCGACAGCCAGCTGGGGCGGTTTCGAAACCGATTTGACAACGATGCGGATTTAAGACCGACCGATACCAGCGACTTTTACACCTTTGCCTATACCCGCAACGAGGTGGATTGGCCGCTGATGTGGAACACCGTCAAACTGGTGCCCTTTGCAGCTGGCAGCTACGGCTATGAGGATGATTACGGTTTTGACAGAACGCTTGACGGGCGGCGGATTGACAGCGAAAACAAGGTGATTCTGGGCGAAGCGGGCATACGGGCCTCTACCATGTTCTGGAAGGAAGATCCGTTCGTTCGCTCCGCCTTGTGGGATATCAGCGGACTGCGTCATATTATTACGCCGTACATGGAGGCTGTTGTTTACGAAGCCAGTGACAAGACGGCCGATATGCGGGATGTGATCCACGCCGGCATTCAGCAGCGCTGGCAGACCCACCGGGGCAGCCAGCAGGAACTCCGCACGCTGGATTGGATGCGTTTGGACATTGAGACAACATGGGTCAGTGAGGATGCGAAAGCAGCTGTCAGTCCGCTGGCCGACGACCCCTTCGGGTACGGTCTGCGTCAGGTGTACGGACCGGCCGGATTTATTTATAATGATCCGTCTATCCCCCTGCTGCTTCGCCGCGACGACAGTTTCTTCGGAACAGTCAGAGACACCCTGAATACAGAATACATCTGGCGAATTTCGGATACCTTCTCCCTGCTGAGCGATATGAATTACGACATCAACAGCGGCCGCATTCAGCAACTGGATGCAGGCGTCAGCCGCTATGTTTATCCGGATATCAGCTACTACCTCGGGACGCGGTATCTGTATCCGGTTGTTCTGCCGGTCGATAAAACCCGCGACGGCATTCCCGACATTTACGAAAAAGGATCCAATTCCTTTGTGGCGGCGGTTACCTATCGTCTGAGCCAGCGGTACACAGCGACTTTTTCGCAGGAATACAACTTTGATTTCGGCAAAGCTATTCGCAGCGATTTGGCACTCATACGCCACTATCACCGGCTCTTTTATGCGATGAGTTTGTCGCTGGATGAATCCCTCAACCGCAGTTCGGTGATGTTCAGCGTCTGGCCTCAGGGTGTTGAAGAGCTGACGGTCGGCTCCCGCAAATATACCGCCCTGACCGGCTCCCGATGGGAAGATTAAAATACTTCGAGCAGGTAAATAGTAACTGTTAACCTATTTTTTAAGGAAGTTCTCATGGCTTTAGTAACAACCAAAAAAATGTTCAAGATGGCGTACAAGAACGGCTACGCGATCGGTGCGTTCAACGTTAACAATATGGAAATTACCCAAGGCATCGTTGCAGCGGTCGCGGAAGAGAAGGCACCGCTGATTCTCCAGATATCCCGCGGGGCCAGATCGTATGCCAGCATGAGCTATCTGAAAGCGATCATCGATGTGGCCGTTCGGGAAAATCCGGACATTCCGATCTGCATGCATTTGGACCACGGCGATACCTTTGAGACCTGCAAGCAGTGTGTGGATGACGGGTTTACATCGGTTATGATTGACGGTTCGCATCATCCCTTTGAAGAAAACATTCGGCTGACCAAAAAGGTCGTCGAATATGCCCACGACAACGGCGTTGTAGTGGAAGCCGAACTGGGGCAGCTGGGCGGCATCGAAGAAGATGTTGTCGGTCTGAGCCATGATGACGTGCTCAAGCATCTGACGGACCCGGATCAGGCGGTTGAATTTGTCGAGCGGACGGGAGTAGATTCACTGGCTGTGGCCATCGGCACCAGCCACGGTGCATACAAGTTCAAGTCTGCTCCGAAGCTGGCCTTTGATGTGATTGAGAAAATCAGTGAAAAACTGCCCGGCTTCCCGCTGGTTATGCACGGTTCCAGCAGCGTGCTGCCGGAATTCAAGGAATTAATCAATAAATACGGCGGCAAGATGCCCGATGCAATGGGTGTGCCGGAAGAAGCCATTTCCAAGGCCGCCAAAATGGCTGTCTGCAAGGTCAATATTGATACTGACCTGCGGATGGCGCTGACAGCAAAAATTCGGCAGGTCTTTGCCGAAAAGCCCGGCGAATTCGATCCTCGCAATTATCTGGGTCCCGGCCGGGAAGCCATCAAGCAAATGGTCAAACACAAACTGCATGTATTGGGCTGTGCCGGCAAGGCCGCTGAATGCCTGTAACCGATTGCAGGCCGAATCCAATCGACTAACCGCGGCAGAACGGCTTCGGCCGTTCTGCCTGCTCTATTGCTTAGACAAGAGCCCAAGACACGAGGTACACAATACTTGAAACCAGGCAAAAAAACATTCATAAGCATTGGAATCATCGTTCTGGGAATACTGATTTTAGCAGGCAGCTCCTGCAACCCGGAACAGGAAACCAGAAACGGTGCTTCTTCTGATAAGAAGAAGTCCTCGTCAGCAGGTCCTTCCAACACGGTTCTGGATGCAGCGGTCGAAAGCATCTGTCGTGGGGAGTTCGTCCAAGCTGAACAGCTTTTGGCGCCGCTGTCTGATACCCAGCAGGCACAGCAGCTGCTGCATTTGATCCAGCGCTACTATCAGATTGAGCAGCACCGGCAAGAAGAAAAGGCCGCCGCGTATCAGGAACAGTCCCAAAAACTCAAAACCATCGAAGAGCGTCTGTCGGGCAAAGAAACCATTGACGCCAATGATATAGATGAGACAATGGCAGCTGTCTATCAGGCGCGGGAATATGCAGAAGACCAAGAAAAGGAGACGCTGCTGACCCGTCCGTTTATTCAGAACCTTCTAAGCCGGATGAAGGCCATGGGGGCGGAGTATGAGCAGCAGGGCAAATGGATTGATGCCTATGCCCACTGCTATTATTGGCTGACGCTGCTGTATGAAGATGACCCGGCCCTGCGAGATAAGGCCGAAGAGCTGGCTGATTTGGCAGAAATCGAACTGTCGATGAAAGACAGCAGCTGCGGCGAAACGGCCGCCCAGCGGTACGAAGGCATTCAGGCCGTTATGCTCCATCGGGCTTTGCAGCTTTTGGATGCCAACTATGTCAATGGCGTGGATTACCGGGCAATGATTTCAAAAGCTCTGGTGCGCTGCCGCCGGATAGGCATCATGCTGGCCAAGACACAGGAAAAAACGGCTTGGACTGCCCCCGCTGAAGCCATTGACCGGTGGAACACAGGATTGGAAGTACTGGACAAGCAGCTGGCCGAAGCCCCTTCTGAGCCGCTGCAGATGTCCGAGATGACCGATTTCCTTGAAGATGTATTGGCTTTGAATGCAGTTACGCTGAAGCTGCCGGATGAGGTAATCATTGCCCATGTTACAGAGGCAGCGTTTGCGGCACTGGATCCGTTTACCAATATGGTCTGGCCGTGGAGTGTGCAGGATTTTGAAAAAAGCATGACCCAGCAATTTACCGGCATCGGCGTTGAAATCTCCAAGGCCACCGGCGTGCTGAAGGTCGTCAGTCTGCTGCCGGATACGCCTGCCTATAAATCGGGGCTGGATGCTGACGATGAAATCATTGCGGTCAACGGAGAACCGACGGATGAGATGACCATTTTCTGTGCTGTCAGCAAAATTACAGGTCCCAAAGGAACCAAGGTAACGCTGACGGTCCGCCGCCCTTCAACCGGACAGGTAAAGGATGTCACCATTACCCGCGACAAGATTGTGGTCCAGCCGCTGCGGGGCTGGACACGGGAGGCTGACGGCCGGTGGAATTATTTCATTGATCCTGAAAACCGCATCGGCTATGTCCGTTTGACTTCCTTTACGGAAACATCCGGACCGGATTTAGATGAAGTGCTCAGCAAGTTGGAAAAGAACGGCCTTTCCGGGCTGATTTTGGATTTGCGGTTCAACAGCGGCGGCTATCTGCAGTCCGCCGCGGAAGTGGTGGACCTGTTTGTTCGTGAAGGGATCATTGTCAAAAGCAGCCCGCGCTATGGTCTGGATACATATGAAATCGCTCACCGCAGCGGCACCCATCCGGATTATCCGCTGGTTATTCTTATCAATGGTTCCAGCGCCAGCGCTTCGGAAATTGTCGCCGGCGCCCTGCAGGATCCCGAACATCGCCGGGCTACGCTGGTCGGTCAGCGGACCTACGGCAAGGGCAGCGTGCAGGTTGTAACCGGCTTTACCGGAGGCGGATCGCAGCTGAAATACACCGTCGCCTACTACCATCTGCCCAGCAACCAGCAGGTCAAAAACCGCTACCAGATGGAAAAACTCGGACGGAAAGACTGGGGCATTGCGCCCGATGTAACAGTCGAGATGCTTCGCAATGAAGTCCAGAAGATGCTCGATATTCAGCGGGACAACGATGTCTTGAGCCAAACCGATCATCCTGAAAACGGTGCAGGCAGCCGCCGGCATCAGCTCGAGGAAACACTGCGGGCCGATCCGCAGCTTTCTATCGGTCTGCTGGTGCTTCAGAGCAAGCTGATTGCGCAGGGGCGTACACTGGCATTGACGCAAACAGCTGCCGACAATCGTCCCGCCGAACCGAACGCCGTGAATGTGCCGTAAAGGAATTTAAGCGATGTCAGAAGATGCATTTACAGATATCAGTAAATTTGAGCGGCAGCGCCGCGAAAAACTGCAGAAGCTGCGCCAATGGAAGATTGATCCTTATGGCGGCCGTTTCGAAAATGCTGTTCCTGCCGAGACGGTCAAAGCCGGCTATACAGATGGTCAGGAAGGCCAGCGGGCCCGCTGTGCCGGACGAATTGTACTGCTCAGGGATATCGGCAAGCTGATTTTTGTGACGCTGCGGGATTCCAGCGGCACAATCCAATTGGGCTTCAGCAAACAATTGATGGCCCAGCAGTGGGACTTTCTGAAACTGCTTGACCTTGGCGATATTATCGGGGCCGAGGGGCAGCTGGGCAAGACAAAAACCGGCGAGATTACCATCTGGACCGATTCGGTAACCCTGCTGAGCAAAGCCCTGCTGCCGCCGCCGGAAAAATTCCACGGTCTGGCGGATCCGGATCTGCGGTATCGGATGCGCTATGTGGACTTGTGGGCCAATCCCGAAGTGATGAAGCGCTTTAAGACCCGCAGTGCTATTATTGCATCAATACGCCAGTTCCTTAATGAGCGCGGCTTTTTGGAAGTTGAAACTCCCATGATGCAGGCGCAGGCCGGCGGCGCTGCGGCGCGCCCGTTTATCACGCATCACAATTCTCTCAATCTGGATTTGTACCTGCGGATAGCGCCGGAGCTGTTTCTCAAACGGCTTCTGGTCGGAGGAATGGAAAAAGTCTTTGAAATCAACCGGAATTTCCGCAACGAAGGTCTCAGCACGCGGCACAATCCGGAATTTACGATGATGGAGCTGTATGAGGCGTACGCTGATTACCGTGTGATGATGGATCTGTCCGAAGAGCTGATTAGCCGACTGATTGAAACACACGTCGGAAGCTGGAAACTGCCGTTCGGTTCGATGGAAATCGATTATTCCCGCCCTTGGCGCCGGGCTCGCTATGCCGACCTGCTGGCCGAGCATGCAGGCTGCCGCATCGATGATATGCCGTCGGTACGGGCAAAAGCCCGGCAGCTGGGCATCCCTGAAACCAATATGGACGATGCGGTGGTCATCAACGCGGTTTTTGAGGAAACAGTTGAATCGCATCTGATTAATCCGACCTTTGTGATGGATTATCCGGCAGCGATTTGTCCGCTGACCAAGCAAAGCAAGGCTGATCCGCGCTATGCCGAGCGGTTCGAGCTGTTTATCGGCACGATGGAGCTGGCGAATGCCTATACAGAACTCAACGATCCGGACGTGCAGGAGCGGAATTTCCGAATGCAGCTTCGGGGTCTGTCGGAAGAGGAAAGCATGGCGAAGATGGATGAGGATTTTATTCAGGCGCTCAAATACGGAATGCCGCCGGCCGGCGGACTGGGCATTGGGATTGACCGGCTGATCATGCTGCTGACCAACGCCACCAGTATCCGTGATGTTGTCCTGTTTCCCCTGCTCAAACCGCTGGCCGTCAAAACAGCCGGCACGGCAGAAAATACGGACTAAGTATTGCGCTGCAGGCTCCAGAGCGGCTCTTGAAGACGCCTCCCAAATCATGGATGAATGCTCTTGTGCCTGCGGTCATTAATTAATAAGGACAGATGGCTTGAAGCAAATCAGCGTGTTACTGTGTTTTCGGTATCTTCAGCATCGGCGGATTGTCCTGCTGAGCATCGCCGCCGTAGCGTTAAGCTGTGCGCTGCTGATTGCAACAGACAGCTTGTTTACCGGCTTTATCAGCGCCGTTGAAAACAGCGTCGGCCAGCATTTGGGGGATATTATTCTCGAGGCGCCGGCCAATCGCACCATTACGGATTATGATGTCCTGATTGCATCGCTGCAGCAGGCTGCCTGCATCCGGTCGGCAACAGCCGTCCTCAGCAGTCAGGGGCTTCTGCTGTCGGCACCGGGGAAGGTGCGAGCGGTCCGGGTCTGGGGAATCGAGCTGCCGCGCCGGCTGGAGGTGACGCCGCTGCAGGAGTCCCTGCTGTTTCAAAAAGACAAATCGGCTCAGCAGGTGAGTTTTGATGTGCCGGGTGCAGCAGAAATGACAGGGGGCATTGTCGGCATTGGGATTCTGACCCGGCCCGACGAAATGACCGATGAATACGATATAGAAGCGGTCAAAGGAATGCTCGGACAGCCGATGATGCTGACCTGCGGTGCAGCATCGTATGAGCAGGACAGCCAAGACCGAACCAACGGGCGGCCGCGCTTTTCACGCCGGGTAGTGCGGTTTGCGCTGGCAGATGTGATGATGACCGGGGTTAATGACTTTGACGAATCCTTTGTGATGCTGCCGCTGGACTATCTGTCCCGACAGCTGAATCCCCAAAGCCCGCCGGCAGCCAATATTATCCATATTCGTCTGGCCGACGGTGCGGATGAGCAAGAGGCCATGGCCGTCGTGCGCGGTCTATGGAATACCTTTGCCCAAACGCGATTGGAGTGGTATAATTTGGCTTCCATTGAATCGGCCCGGGCAATGCAGGCACGTTTGATTGCAGAATACAAAAAGCAGATGGGGGTTCTGCTGCTGATTTTCGGTCTGGTCTCAATGGGCATCATTCTGCTGGTGTTCTGTATTTTCTACCTGATTGTGATGACCCGCCGCAAGGATATCGGAATTTTGAAAAGCTGCGGCCTGTCCAGCGGTTCTGTGGCGGCGTTGTTTGTGCTGTTTGGAACCGTCGTGGGGCTTATTGGAGCAGCAGCCGGCATCGGTCTGGGCTGGCTGATTATTGACAATATCAATGCAATTGAACAGGCGGTTGCGTCGGTTTTCGGCATCAAGCTGTGGAAGGCCAGCACCTACCTGTTCAGCCGGATTCCCAATACAATGCACTGGGGCTCCGTCGTTTGGATTACCGCCTGCGGCATCGGAGCGGCAGCGGCTGGGTCGCTGATTCCGGCGGTTGCTGCCGCCCGCATCAGGCCGGTAGAAATCCTGCAATATGAATAAACAATAAGCCGGTTTCTGCACGGCTGGACTGCATTCGAGCGGAAAGCAGAAAAAGAAATGATTAAATGGCTTCTGGCATGGCGGTATTTTATTGGGCGTCCGATTTCGATTCTGGCGGTCGCTGCGGTAACGCTGTGCGTTTTCATCGTTGTGGTTGTTATGACGGTGATGAACGGTTTGGTTGAAGATTTTAAGCAGAAAAACCACAGTTATGCCGGCGACTGTGTGATTGAATCCGATTCACTGACGGGCTTTGCTTATTATGAGGAGTTTCTGGAGACCCTCGGCAGGCAGCCTTTCATCCATGCGGCATCCCCTGTCGTCAAAGGAGTGGGACTGCTCACAATGCCGGGGGCCGACTGGAACATCGGCATTGAAATTCACGGTATTGATCCGGTCCTGCATTCGCAGGCAACCGGTTTTGCTGACACCCTTTACTATCACAAAGATGCTCCGGCTGATGCTTTTCGGCCGTCTTATTTACCAGAAACCGCCGGCTGCATTGTCGGCATCGATATCATGAGTCCTCGCCGTCAATCCGATGGTGGCTACTATCATCCCGATACCCCTGTTGCATTGGAGCTGATTATCAGTGCCTTTCCGCTTAATCTGCGGGGCGGACTGGCACGAGCCGGCACAGACTTTATCAGCACCAAATCGTTTTATTACAGCGATGACAGCCACAGCGGGCTGGTCAAGGTTGATGGAGCGGTGGTCTATGTGCCGCTGGCCGAGGCACAGATTTTGTGCGGTATGGATGCCCCGCTGAAGCGTGCCAGTTCCATTCATATTCGCTTTGCTGCGGGAACATCGCCTCTTGATGCCCTCGAGAAAGTCCGGACGCTGTGGAGCGAGCATCAATCCCGCTACGGCAGCCAGCCCGGGGGCGAACTGCTGACGCACGTCCGTGTCCAAAGCTGGCAGGAAAACCGCCGCAGCATCATTGCCCCAATGGAAAAAGAGCAGACCATGATGATCATGCTTTTTATCATGCTGGGTCTTATTACTGTGTTTATCGTCCTTGTGGTGTTGTATATGATTATCAGTCATAAAAGCAAAGATATCGGCATTTTGAAAAGCATCGGCACTTCGGCTGCGGAAATGCTGGGGGTATTTCTTCTTTATTCGGTCTTTATCGGCTTGATAGGTGCCGGTTTAGGCAGTTTGGGCGGGTGGTTTTTCTTGTCAAAAATAAATCCGCTGGAAGATTGGCTTTTCGAGCATTATCAGTGGCAGCTGTGGGACCGTGCGGTATATGCTATCGGCGATATCCCCCATCAGGTCGATGCGGATGTTCTGGCGGCTGTCATCGGGGCGGCCGTTTTATCGTGTCTGCTCGGAGCCATCATCCCCAGCTATCAGGCCGCCCGGAAAAAACCGGCACAGAGCTTACAAGTTAATCAGCTGTAGAAATGGATTATGGAAATAATTCTTAAAGCAACGAATCTGCATAAAACCTACCGAATGGGGAAAGTCCGCCTGGAGGTATTGCGCGGGATTAATCTTGAAATTCCGCGGGGACAATTTGCGGCCGTTATCGGGGCAAGCGGCAGCGGAAAAAGCACACTTCTGCATATTCTTGGGGCATTGGATAAGCCCGACAGCGGCTCCGTTCATTACGAAAACCAGCGTCTGGACCGGATGCGATGGTCCCAGTTAAATCATTTTCGCAACCGTACAGTAGGTTTTGTTTTTCAGTTTTACCATCTTCTGGACGAATTAACCGTGCTGGAAAATGTGATGACCCCGGCGATGGTTTCGGCGGGAATTTTCAGGTGGATAAAGACAAAAGCGAGCATCCGCAAACGGGCATATGAGCTTTTGGAGCAGTTTGGTCTTAAAGACCGGCTTGACCACAAACCCTATGAATTGTCCGGCGGAGAACGGCAGCGGGTCGCAATTGCCCGTGCATTAATAAACCAGCCGCCCCTGCTTTTAGCCGATGAGCCGACAGGAAATCTTGACTCTCGTACCGGACATGGTATTTTAGATACCTTAGCCGAATTAAACCGACAAGGACAGACGATAATTATGGTTACACACGATGAGCGCATTGCCGCCCGCGCAAGCCGGATTATCCGCCTGGTCGATGGAAAAGTCAAAGAGGTTGCGGTAAATCAGTAGAACTGCTTAACAAATGGAGAATTTATGGGACCGAAAATATGGATCAATAACTGTTTAGTTGACCAGGCGGAAGCAAAGGTGTCGGTTTTTGACCATGCACTTCTGTATGGGGACGGCGTTTTTGAGGGCATTCGGGTGTACGGCGGCCGCATTTTTGAATGCAAGGCACATCTGGACCGACTTTATGAATCAGCCAAAGTTATAATGCTTAAAATCCCAATGGAAATGGAGGGATTAACCCGCGCAATGGAGGACACAGTTGCGGCTAACGGGATACGAGAGGGTTATATTCGTCTGATTGTTACGCGCGGGATTGGGGATCTGGGATTAAATCCTTTTTTGTGCAAAAAAGCACAGATTATCATTATTGCCGACCAAATTCAGCTGTATCCTGAGGAATTGTACGACAAAGGGATAAAAGTAATCAGCGTTTCAAGTGTTCGCAACCATCCGCTGACTTGTCCGCCGCAGGTAAAATCGCTTAACTACCTCAACAATGTTTTGGCCAAGATAGAAGCGGTCCAGGCGGGCGCCGATGAAGGGATTATGTATAATCATCTCGGATATGTTGCAGAAGCAACCGGGGATAATGTCTTTATTGTTAAAAACGGCATTGTTTATACTCCGCCGATTCAGGCCGGCTCGTTAGGAGGCATTACGCGGCGTGTGGTTATCCGTCTGGCCAAACAAGAAAACATCAATGTAGTGGAAACCGACTTGACACGGTTTGATCTCTATGTAGCCGATGAAATGTTCTTAACGGGGACTGCCGCTGAAGTAATCGGTGTGGCAGAAATGGACGGCCGGACAATCGGTTCAGGCAATCCGGGACCGATTACGCTGCGGCTGAGGAAAAAATTCTTTGAATACGCCCATTCCTGAAAATGCGGCTTTTCTGGGCAGCTGGTTGACGGCAGGTATAGATGCCCTTTTTGAACCTGTTCGAAATGAACTGGCAGAAGTACAGGGGCTGATTGCTGAACAGATGCAATCGCCGGAAGAAGAGATAAACAGCTGCCTGCGTTTTCTGCGCCAGCGGCCGGGCAAAATGCTTCGTCCGGCCCTGCTGCTGCTGTGCGGGAAAACCATAGAAGAACGTCTAACAACGGAGCATAGAGACCTTGCGGCCATGATAGAACTGATGCATATGGCGTCCCTGCTGCACGATGATGTGATTGATTCAGCCGACCTCCGTCGGGGATTTCCCAGCGCCAATGCCTTATGGGGAAATACCGCAGCGGTTTTGCTCGGTGATTATCTGCTCTGTCGAGCTTTTTCTCTGGGCATTTTATGCCGTCTTGCCGATGCCGCCAAACTGTTGGGGCAAACCGCTCAAACGCTGTGTACGGGGGAATTGAAGCAGAATCTTCTCAAAGGCCGTCCGAGTCTGAACGAACAGGATTATCTTCAAATCATCGAGTCCAAAACAGCTGTTTTATTTGCATGCGGCTGCCGGCTGGGGGCGATGGCTTCCGGCGCTTCGGAGGCACAGGAAAAGGCACTGAAAGACTTCGGGCTTCACTTCGGAATGGCCTTTCAGATAGCCGACGACCTGCAGGACATCCTGTCCACGGCTGCCCAAACCGGCAAGACACAGGGTATTGACAGGACACAGGAAAAATGGACGCTTCCGGTCATCCGCTGGATTAGTCAGGACGGCTCAGACCGGCAGGCAAGGATTAACCAGTGGAGCAGCGCAACGGATGTCCGCGTACTAATCAATCAAATGCGTTCGGACGGCAGCATCGATTACGCCTTTCAGCAGGCCCAGCAGGAGGTTCAGCAGGCCAAACAGCAATTGGACAGTCTGCCGGATACGCCGGCCCGCCAGTCGCTGAAGATGCTGGCAGACCATATTACAGAACCGATACGCACAGTTTTGAATGCTTAGCGTCTTTCGGCCCGCGCATAAAAAAAACAAGGCCGGCTGCAAAACCGGCCTTGTCTTTTCTTGTCTTCAAAACTTCTTAGAATGTCAGGGCGTAGGAAATCATTCCCCACAGCTCGTCTTCATTGTTGACAGTATCTTCGAAGGAGTTCTGGAAGTAAACACCCGGAACAACCTTACCGCCGGTCAGCGGGCAGGTAAAGGAGGTCTTTAAGCTCCAGACCATATGCGACCAGTCGTTATCAACATCCGGACCGCCGGTCCCATCATTGTACACAATATCCCAGCCGAACATCATCGGCAGATCAGGGGCCTGTTCGAGCTTGAAGTTATATCCAAAACCCATCGCATAAATGGTTCCGGAGAAATCTTTATTTAATCCTTCACCCTTGGAATCCCACATCTGATAGACAGCGCCGCGGGGTACCAAACCGGAGTCGCCCAGCAGAGACGGCATCGCAAACTCTGCAAACACTTCCTGCACATCTTTATCCTTTGTAGGCATGTCAATAAAATCATAGTAGCGCCAGCCGACTGTGTAGTCCGTCTTCCACGGGCAGCTTTCGGCATAGGTGCCGCTGTAGGCCAGCGTGTAGCGGTATTCGGTCGCATTGACCCGGCTCATCTGGTCATTTCCGCCGGTGCCTGCATAGGATGCCCATGCATTGGCGCTGAAGCCGTTGTCAAAGCCGAAATTCACGCTCGGCTGCCAGGCAGAGGCATCATCCAGCATGTCGAAACCTCTCCAGATGTACTTGCTGGCATACGTTAAATCAATGGTTGTCTTCACATCCGCGGCGCTTGCTACAGCAGCAGCACACCCCACCAGTACAATCCCTACCAACAGTTTCTTCATTTTTGATCTCCTTAACAAAAATTGGTTTTCGACTCTACTTCACTAATTATTATATCTCGACTATTCCGAAAAAAACCTTGATGTTTTCCACCCTTGCGCCGTCAAATATACTTAAAAAAATACAGACTTCAATACCTATTTTAGAAAAAAACTAGAAATAATCCGAAGCATCAGAACCCCGGCCGCAAGAGATAAAATTGCGTTCTTCGGATTAAAACAAATCAGATGCTCGGTTCCGGATGAAACATCTGTTTGGCCTGACCTACCAGATAAAAACTGCCGGTGATGCAGATTAAATCTTCACGCGTTACAGCGCTGCAGGCCACGCGAATGGCTTCTTTGAGCGACAAAGCCGTCTGGCACATTTTCCCGCACAATTCGGTGTACATTTCCGCCAGGTCGGTCGGGAACACCGCTTTAGGCGAATTGCTGCGCGTAAAAATAACCTTGTCGGCTCCATATTGGAGCTCAGTGAGCATCCCGCGAATATCTTTGTCACTATTGCAGCCGAAAATGATGACCATTGAATCATACGGCACATGCTGACCAATAGCTTGAATCAGAGCGCGAATGCTGGCGGCATTATGAGCCGCATCCACCAGAATGCGGGGATCTTCGCTGATCATTTCCATACGGCCGGCCAGCCGGACTTCGCTCAATCCCATAACGGCTTTCTGGTCGTCAATTGTATAGCCGCGGTTTTTCAGCTGGTCCAGCATAGCCAAAGCCAAGCCGCAGTTGATGGCCTGATGATCTCCCGGCAGCGGCACACGCAAATGCTCAAACCGGCTGCTGGGCGTTGTCAGGCAGATCCGCGTATGCGGGCCGTATTCGCGGGAGGATTCGAACCGATACGAAAAATCAATATCCTTGCCGGTTACAATCAGCGGCGCCTTTTGAACAGCAGCATATTTCTTGAGAACCCGCATGGCTGCCGCATCCTGCGGAACAGTAACGACCGGCACACCTTTTTTGATTACGCCGGCCTTTTCTTTGGCGATGCAGTCAATCGTCGGCCCCAGCAGATTTTGGTGATCGATGCTGATGGAGGTAATGCCGACCAATTCCGGCATAATCACATTGGTGCTGTCCAAACGTCCGCCAAGTCCCGTTTCAATGACGGCTAAATCGACCTGATGATCCGCAAAATACATAAACGCCAGAGCCGTCATAATCTCGAAGAAAGTCGGACATTCATTGGCCTCTGAAAGCTTCTCGATAACCGGATAGACGCGATTCATCAAATCGAGCATTTCTTTGCGGCTGATCATCTGGGAATTCACCACAATCCGCTCATGCAGAGTCATCACGTGAGGCGAGGTATACAAGCCGACCTTGTAGCCGTTGGCTTCCACCATTTTGGCCAGCATTGTAGCAGTCGAACCCTTGCCTTTTGTGCCGGCGATATGAACCAGTTTTGTTTTTTGATGCGGATTGCCAAGCCCTTTGAGCAGCTTGTTCATCCGTTCAAGGTCAAAAGCAGTTACATTATAGCGCAGTTTCTGCTGCTTCTCATAGTCCGTCTTATCGAACAGATACTGAATGGCCTGTTCATACGTATGAAACGCCTTCGCAGGACGTTTGACAGTAGCGACGGAAGCGGATGAGGGTTTCTTTTTACGCGTTTCTGAAAGAGTAGTCTTCCCTGGTCTTTTCTTTGTTGCTGTCATAGATATTGTAATGCTAACACAAAAAATCCAATAAGTCAATGAAGTATAAACATTTCTTGTGTAAAAAAACAAAAACGCTCTTTGTTTATATACATAAGTCCTTATTATAAATATAGATACAAAAGCACAAAGTGTGAGATAAATTCAATTATAGAAAGAATACATATCAGATATACTAATATATGTATTAATATTATTGATTTTTGTTTCTGCTTTAACTAAAGTTGGGCTCAATTGGCCATACTTATTTCAACTATAAAATCTCTTGCATTAACATATCCTGACTGCTAACATAATTCTCTTTATTTTAGACGTGAAAACAGAGATTTTGTTTGAAATATTCTGTCAAATTATGAGCTTCAAATATTCTTAGAGCTGCACACATCCAAGATGCTGGGACAGGGTATTCAATACATCAAGCTTAAAAAACAAACTTAAAAATGAGCGAGAGTAAACTATGGCCAAACTGACAGAACTGGACAATCTATGTATTCAAACAATTCGTTTTCTTGCTTTGGATGGCGTACAGGCCGCAAAATCCGGTCATCCGGGAATGCCGATGGGGATGGCAGCGGCTGCGTATGCTTTATGGCAGCGTCATCTTAAATTCGACCCTGCTCATCCCGAATGGATTAACCGCGACCGGTTCGTTCTATCGGCCGGACACGGCAGTATGCTTTTATATGCACTGCTGCACTTATTCGGCTATGATTTGCCGCTGGATGAACTCAAACGGTTTCGCCAGTGGGGCAGCAAAACTCCCGGCCATCCGGAATACGGTCATACACCCGGCGTTGAGGTAACCACAGGTCCATTGGGGCAGGGTATTTCGAATGCGGTTGGAATGGCCATAGCCCAAAAATATCTGGCCGCACGCTATAACAAAGAGACATTCAATCTTTTTGACTATCACATCTATGTCATCTGCGGCGACGGCTGTCTGCAAGAAGGCATCAGCGGGGAAGCGTCGAGCCTGGCCGGCCATCTGGGGCTGGATAACTTGATTGTCATCTATGATGATAACCATATTACAATTGACGGCGAAACAAGCCTGTCTTTTACCGAAAATGTAGCACTGCGGTATCGTGCCTATGGCTGGAACGTGCTGGAAATCGGCGGCGACGGGCACGACATTGATGCCCTCGACGGCGCTTTGGAGTTTGCCAAGGCCCAGTCCGAACGGCCCACGCTGATTAAGTTTCGCTCTCATATCGGCTACGGCAGCCCCAATTTTCAGGATACGCATACGGCTCACGGAGCACCGCTGGGTGAAGACGAAATCAAATTGATTAAGAAAAATGCCGGCTGGGATCCAGAGCAGAAATTCGTTGTTCCCGCCGAGGTTACCGCACATACCGGCAAAGCAAAAGAAACCGGTCGGAAATTGTATGCCGATTACCAGAAGCTCTGGGATGCCTACGCCCGGGCATACCCAGAACTGGCCAAAGAACTTCAAGACGCCTTGAGCGGAAAAGTCGTCATTGATGAGAAAAAACTGCCTATTTTTGATCCGGCGACGCCTCTGGCCACCCGTGCAGCCTCGGGCAAGACACTGGATGCCCTAATGCCTTCAATGCCGCTGGTGCTGGGCGGCTCGGCAGACCTGACACCCTCGAATAATACCCGCTTTAAAGGGGCCGAGGATTTTCAGAAGACCAACCGCGCGGGGCGGTATATCCGATACGGGGTTCGGGAACATGCTATGGGAGCAATTATGAACGGCATAGCCGTCAGCAAAATCCTTCGGCCATACGGCGGCACATTTATGGTATTTGCCGATTATATGCGTCCGGCTGTTCGTCTGGCGGCAATGTCCGGCTATCCGACGATTTTTGTCTTTACCCACGACAGCATCGGAGTCGGTGAAGATGGTCCAACCCACCAGCCGGTTGAAACGCTGGCCTCTTTGCGGATTATGCCCAACCTGCTGACATTCCGGCCGGCTGATGCCAACGAAACAGCATTGATGTGGAAATATATTCTGGAACATCCCGATATGCCCGCGGCAACAGCACTGACACGTCAGAATCTGCCCGTGCTGGATCCGGCCAAATATCCGGGCATGAAGAACTTCAACAAAGGTGCGTACGTCCTTATCGGACAAACCAAACCCGATGTGCTGCTGCTGGCCACCGGTTCGGAAGTAGCGCTGGCGTTAGCCGCCCATGACAAGCTTGCTGCTGAGGGCATCAAAGCCCAAGTTGTTTCGATGCCCTGCTGGACGCTGTTTGACAAACAGGATGATGCTTATAAAGAAAGTGTTCTTCCATCGGCAGTCAAAGCCCGTGTAGGAGTAGAGGCCGGCGTAGAAAACGGCTGGTGGAAGTATCTGGGCACTTGCGGTCAGTTTGTCGGCATGCATACGTTCGGAGCCAGCGGAACTTATAAGGCCTGCTTCGAAAACTTTGGATTCACCGTGGATGCGGTCGTCGCAGCGGCTAAGAAATCCATCGCAAAAGCATAACAGCCGCCGGAGTCTGTTGAAATACAAGGCCTTTGTTTTTATCCATCAAGGCCTTGTTTTTTGCGCTGGATGCCGTAAAGTATAAGAAAAGCAGACTCTTAGGAGCCAACAATGGAATGGAACAAAATCAAACGCATCGCCGTGATGACCGGCGGGGGGGACTGCCCCGGGCTTAACGCTGTCATTCGAGCCGTAACCAAAAGTGCAATCAACCGGTACGGACTGGAAGTCTGGGGCGTAGAAGATGGCTACCGCGGTCTGATTGAAGACCGTATCGGTCTTCTAAACTACAATGATGTCAGTAATATCCTCACGCTGGGCGGCACCATTTTGGGCTCTTGCAATTCGTCCAATCCGTTTTCATTTCCGGTTCGTCGGGGCCAGCGCACCATTCACAAAGATGTATCCGATACCTGCATTGCAAACCTCCGAAAGCGGGGGATTGAGGCTTTGGTCTGCATCGGCGGCGACGGGACAATGGCTTCAGCGGCAGCATTTGCCAAAAAGGGACTGCCGATCATCGGCGTACCCAAAACCATTGACAACGATATCTGGGGAACCGACATTACCTTCGGTTTCAATACAGCAGTAACTACAGCAGCCGAAGCGATTGACAAGGTCCATACCACCGCCAGCTCGCACCATCGGGTGATGATTGTGGAAGTAATGGGACGCTATGCCGGCTGGATTGCCCTGCATGCCGGCGTGGCAGGCGGCTCTGATGTGATTCTGATTCCCGAGATTCCTTATCAGCTGGAGAAGATTGCTCAATATGTATTGGCCCGCTCCAAAAAAGGCAAACGCTTCAGCATTATCACCGTTGCCGAAGGCGCCAAACCCAAAGGCGGTAAAGCGGTTGTCTTCAAAACCATCAAAGATAGTCCCGATCCGGTTCGTCTAGGCGGCATTTCATTTGTGCTGGCCGAACAGCTGGGGGAATTGACGGGGCTGTCCTGTCGGGCGGTCAATCTGGGCCATATTCAGCGCGGCGGATCGCCGACCCCCTTCGACCGCGTGCTGGCAACCAATTTCGGTCATTATGCACTGGAGCTGCTGATGAAAGGACAGATCAACCAGCTTGTTGTCTGGACGGAAGGACGGCTGGGCAGTGTGCCTCTGGCCCGCATTGCGGGTAAAATCAAAACCGTCCGGCCAAATGACCCGCTTATCGCCGCTGCCAAAGCCGTCGGCACGAGCTTCGGCGTATAGTAATACCGGCATAAAGCCGGATTCAATAATTTGCTGGATTTAGGTCAGGATAAAACAGTTCGTCAGATTGCAGCCCGTCTGGCAGACCACAATCCTGCATTGGGGCCTGTAACAGTCAGCGGGACATGGGGATCGTTTGCGCCTCTGCTGGCTGCCTATCTGCTCAAAACACTCAAACGTCCGATTCTTTATATCCGACCGCATATTGACGATGCCGATGACGCCGCCGACGACTTGCAGGTTTTCACCGGGCTGCCTGTCCAGACATTTCCAGTCTGGGAAAGCCCCGATGAAATTACCGATGCCGCCGATGAAATCCTTGCCCAGAGACTGCGGCTGTCATTGTGGATGACCCGACAGCAGCCGCCTGCCGAGCCGTTTGTTGTTTCAACCTGCGTTCAAGCTCTCAACCAGCCGGTTGCTCGCCCGCAACTGCTTTTTGAACTGGGATTGTCTTTGTCTGTCGGTCAGACAGTAGAGCCGGACCTTGTAATTGGGTGGCTGGCCGACCATGGCTTCGAACGCACCGACAGCGTGGATATGCCCGGTCAGTTTGCACAGCGCGGCGGCATTATCGATATTTATGCTCCGGTCTGTACAGCAGGCAACACACCCAATACAGCCGAAGCCATGCCGGTTCGCATAGAGTTTTTCGGCGACTGTATCGACAGCATTCGCCGAATTGATTTAGATTCGCAGCTTTCCCATCAAATGCTGTCTTCGGTGCAGATCACTGCCCCGCCGCTGTCAATTGCCCCCGAAGGCACCGAGCTGTTTATTAATCTGCTGCCTGCGGAAACGCTGATTATTCTGGAGGAACCTGCAGAGATTGCAGAGGTATCCGATGTATTCTTGAGCCGGCTGGAAGATGTGCGCGGACTGTATCCGTGGCCAGCGGTTTATAAAGCCATTCAGCGTTTTACGACACTGCACATCAGCCGATTCGCCGGTTCGGCATCGCCTGACTTCCAGCTGGATGTCTGCAGTGTTCAGCAATTTGAGCAGAAGGCCGGCTCTCTCTGGAAAGACCAACAGGCCGTTCTGGCAGAGCTGCTTCGTGAAGCCCGGACTCAGCAGGTTCTTTTTTATTGCGAAAATCAGGCCGAAATTCAGCGCGTCAGCGAAATCCTGCAGGAAAAATTTACTGTTATTCCCGATACCTTTTTGCTGCTATCCGGCTTTATTCATCGCGGCTTTATGATTCGCTCGCTTAACACCCTTGTTGTTACTCATCACGAGGTTTTCGGTCAGGTCTCCATCCGCCGCCGGGTCCAGCGGATTCAGGGGCTTTCGCCGGTCGATACCGCGCTGGACTTAAAAAAAGGCGACTATGTTGTTCATCTGACCTACGGCATCGGCAAATATTGCGGCATTCAGATGATGGAAAAGGCCGGCGCCAAGGCCGAATATATAACACTTGAATATGCCGACAAAATCCAGATACATGTGCCGATTTCCAATATGCATCTGGTACAGAAATTTATCGGTTCGAGTCCTAAACGGCCGATGCTCAGCCGCATCGGGACAAAAAAATGGCAGCGGCAGAAGGAAAATGTCGCCCGGGGTGTTGCAGAACTGGCTGCCGAGCTGCTGGATGTGCAGGCCCGCCGCCAGCAGATGGGCGGATTTGCCTTCGGATCCGATACAATCTGGCAGAAAGAATTTGAAGAGGCCTTTGCCTATCTGGAAACGCCGGACCAGACAACCGCTGCCCAGTGCATCAAAGACGATATGGCTTCCAGTCGGCCGATGGACCGTCTGCTGTGCGGAGACGTTGGTTACGGCAAAACCGAGCTGGCGATGCGGGCGGCCTTCAAAGCCGTTCAGGCCGGAAAGCAGGTTGCCGTTCTGGTACCAACGACAGTTTTATGTGTGCAGCATGGCCGGACCTTTCGGCAGCGGTTTGCTGACTTTCCTGTTGCCGTTGAGATTCTCAACCGCTTCCAAACGCCCAAAGAAACCCGCCGGATTCTTTCCGGCTGCCGCAGCGGCACCGTTGATATCCTCATCGGCACGCACCGCCTGCTGAGCGATGATGTTGCGTTTAAGGATTTGGGGCTGCTGATTATCGATGAGGAACAGCGGTTTGGGGTGGAACACAAGGAGCGGCTGAAGCGATTCCGGGTCAATGTTGATATCCTGACAATGACCGCCACGCCAATACCGCGCACGCTGCATATGTCGCTGATCGGTCTGCGCGACATCAGTTCGCTGTCTACGCCTCCGCTGGACCGGCGGGCTGTTGCAACAAAGGTCTGCCGATTCAGCCCCGAGGTTATTCGCAAAGGGATTTTGTTTGAAATCAGCCGCGGCGGGCAGGTTTTTTTCCTATACAACAGGGTACAAACCATCGAGCATTTTGCCCATACGATACGGGCCATCGTCAATGATTCGTCGGTGCGCATTGATATCGCCCACGGCCAGATGCACAAGCACCAATTGGAAGATGCCATGATTCGCTTTATCAACGGCGACACCAATGTGCTGATTTGCTCGACCATCATCGAATCCGGTATCGACATCCCTAACGCCAATACCATCTTCATTTATGACGCTGACCGGTTTGGGCTTGCCCAGCTTCACCAGTTGCGGGGGCGTGTCGGCCGGTACAAGCACCGTGCGTATGCCTATCTGCTTCTGCCGGAATCGCGGCCGATTACGCCGATTGCAGCACGGCGTCTGAAAGCCATTGAAGAATACTCCCAGCTTGGCGCCGGTTTCCGCATTGCGTTGCGCGATTTGGAGATTCGGGGCGCCGGCAGCATTCTTGGGCCTGAACAGTCCGGCCATATCAATACCGTCGGCTACGAACTCTATTGCCGCCTGCTGGCCGAAGCCGTCAAGCGGCTGAAAAATGAGCCAATTGAAAAAGAAATCCAAACCGTTATTGACCTTGGTTTTGAGACTTATATTCCCAAAAGCTATATTCCGTCCGACCGACAGCGATTGGAGGTATACCGGCGCATCGGTACAGCACGAACTGCCGAAGACATCGACCGCCTGCGTACCGAACTGCGGGATTTGTTCGGCCCAGTGCCGGAGCAAGTAAATATGCTGCTGGATACCGCACAAATCCGTCTCTGGGCCGACCGATGGCGTATCCAGAGTATCATTGTCCAAAAACCCGACATTATTTTTACCTTCTTTGACGGGGCTTCCGGGATAGATCTTTTTGCACGTTATTCGGGAACAATACGCATACCCGACCCGCGAACTGTTCATATTCGGCTTGAAAAATCCTATTTTGAAATCAAAACCCTTCTGGCTTTCCTGCGAAAGATTCTGCGACAATAGACGATTTTTGTAATTCAGAATTATTGCTCACTATTCAGAGATAATTTTTTCGCATTCTCGGGGCTAAGGCCGATGCATCAGCTGCCTCTTGAGTAATGAAACAATATATACGAAAGACGGCAACCGAGATGGAGACATTGCCGAGAAAATATTACATTTTGCGGTGGCACAGTCATTCCGGCGGTTAGTCCTCTTTGCCGGGCAGACAGTACCTATCAATTTATCTTATACATCGCCAGTGCCATCCTATAAGATGCAGGTATTACAAGCCCTTAAAAAAGACAAAAAACAGCTGGAATCAACAAGCATTAAACATGCGGCCTTGCCAAAGCAAAAAATGGGATTGGCCCTTTTGAAAAGCGGCTTTTCGGTATATTGGGGATTAATAAAATGCTTGTTTTTACCCTATCAATATGATATAAGCCGGTTTTAATAATCCTAAACTCACTTTGGAGAAATAGTTATGTCATCGGCCCTTGAACAGACAGACAAGGTTGTATTTGATTTAATCAGTCAAGAGGAGCAGCGGCAGGCGGCTTCGATTCGAATGATACCGTCGGAAAATTATGTTTCCAAAGCGGTCATGCAGGCCACAGGAAGCTGCCTGACCAATAAATACTCAGAGGGCTATCCGGGCAAACGATACTATGAAGGCCAGCAGATTACCGACCAGATTGAAACGCTGGCACAAAATCGAGCCAAGGCATTATTTGGAGCCCAAGCAGCCAATGTACAGCCGCATTCCGGGTCGCCGGCCAATCTTGCGGCCTATTGTGCGCTGGCCCAGCCGGGCGATACGATTATGGGGCTTGCGCTGCCGCACGGCGGACATTTAACCCACGGCTGGAAGGTCAGCTATACAGGCAAGTTTTTCAATTCGGTGCAATATGAGCTGGATCCAGCCACAGGCCGGCTGGATTACGACAAGATAGCCGATTTAGCAAAAAAACACCGTCCGAAAATCCTCATTTCCGGCTCCAGTGCTTATCCGCGGATTATTGACTTTTCGGCCTTCGCAGAAATCGCCAACAGGGTTGGCGCCTATCATGTATCGGATATGGCCCACATTGCGGGTTTGGTTGCCGGAAAAGTCCATCCCAGTCCTGTTCCTTATGCAGACATCGTAACAACAACAACGCATAAAACCCTGCGCGGACCCCGCGGGGGAATGATTTTATGTAGAGCGGAACACGAAGCGGCCGTCAACAAGGCTGTTTTCCCGGGCCTGCAGGGAGGGCCCCATATGCATACCATTTCGGCTCTGGCTGTGGCGCTGGGCGAGGCGATGACGCCTGACTTTGCGGCCTATGCCGCGCAAATTGTTCGAAATGCCAAGCGGCTGGCCGAAAAACTTCTGGGCTATGGCTTTAACCTTGTTTCCGGCGGAACTGATAACCACCTGATTCTCATTGATTTGCGCAACAAAGGCCTTGCCGGAAAACCCTTAGCCAAAGCGCTGGATCGGGCTCATATTGTCTGCAATTATAACTCGGTTCCCGGCGATACGGCCGGCCCCTTTAATCCCAGCGGACTGCGTCTGGGAACGCCGGCTATAACCACGCGGGGGATGAAGGAAGAACAGATGGACCAGATAGCCGCTTGGATTGATACCATCAGCCGGAATCTGGATAACGATGACGTAATCAGCAGGATTGGACAAGCGGTAATAGAGTTGTGCCGGCAGTTTCCGCTGCCGGATCAGTTTGTACGGGTTTGATAATCCCCGAAATCTATGGCAGAGCATCCATTAAAGCTGGCTGCGATAGGCCTGTCGGACGAAGCCGTTGAGCTTTTGGATATCGCGCAGGAAAGCGGCTTATACGCGATTGCGGCTGTGGGAGATGAGCGCAACGAACGGGCAGAAAAAACCGCTCGCCAGTTTGATTGTCCGGCTTATACGGACTACCGGCAGCTGTTGGTGCAAACATCCGCAGACATCGTGTTTTTTGGAGGACCAGTTTACCAATGTGCCGAGTTTATCCGGCCGGCAATGGAAGCCCGCTGTCATATTCTTAAAAGCTGCCCGCCGGCGCTGCACTTCGAACAGCTGGCGCATTTTTACCGCACAGCCGGCAAAGAACATGTCTGTTTTATCACAGCTCAGAATGGACGTTTCGGACTGCCCTTTGAGCATATTCGGAACTATCTATCCCAAATAGGGCAAGACGATCCTCATCCTTGGCATTTGATTTCGGCGGTCTGCCATGTACCGATGGGGCCGCCGGAACAGGAGATGCGCTGGCTGTATGACCCGACGATGGCCGGCGGGGGTGTGCTGCTGCATCACTGTTATGATCTGATAGACCAGCTGATTTTGTGTTTTGGGCTGCCGCAGCGGGTGTATGCCCTGACCATCAATCAGGCCCCCGACAAACAGCAGCGGATGAGCTTGACGGAAGATACGGCTGTTGTGGCAATGCAGTTTACCGATGCGCTGATTGCGCAGATTTGCGCCAGCCGGACATTGGGTCCGGCCCGCTGGCATCTGCGGGTACACGGCAAACTGCAGCATTTAACGGCAACCAAAGAAGAAATCATCATCTGCGATAATCTGGGAAATCTGCTGGAGCAGAAGGCCTATCCGAACGATGAACGCCCCAGCAAAATGCGGATGCTGCAGCATCTGGCAGCAGGGCTGAAGAATCCGCCCGAACAGCCGCTTTATCCTGAACACGGTTTTGATTTGAATACGATGGCCGTGATTGAAGCAGCGTATTTATCAGCCCGCACGGGCATGGCCGAAGAACCTGCAAGGATTCTTAAATTGGCTGAAACAGGAACAGCCAGCATTCTATAGCATCGGACAGACATCCTGTACAGGGCATTGGTTCATCGGCTTGCTGATGGAGTCGAAAATGCCCGGATGGAACTATCCATTGCCCTGCACCAAGGCCCTGTTCAACAGATAAAATGCTGTCCATTTTTGCTTGAAAAGAGCATTGATTATGGTATATATGTTCTTTTTAAGTACTTAAAGAAATGAATACAAACGATTATTGTTCCGGCTGCAGACAAAAAGAGACCTGCAGACAGGCATATGAAAAGTTAGGCTGCTATCAAGGTCCTAACATTGCCTGGAAGGCCATCAGGGCATTTGTTGTGCCGATTGCGATTTTTGTCGCTTCAGCAGCCGGTGCAAATCTGCTTTTCCAAAGATATTTTGAAGGAACAAGTTTGACACTGGTTTGTTTTGTAGGAGCTGTCAGCATAACAACAGCGGCAGTTTTTTTGTTTTACCGCCGACCCAAAAAAGACATAGCGGATAAAAGGTAAGCATCCATGGCCAAGATACGGGGACTTTTTACATTTCGAGGCGGGGTTCATCCGCCGGAAAACAAAGAATACAGCGAACAATGCCCGATTGAGGTGGTACCGACGCCCAAGCAGACGGCCGTTCTGCTCAGCCAGCATCTGGGAGCAGTTTGCAAGCCGCTGGTAGCCAAGCGGGATAAGGTCACTGCCGGCCAAATGATCGGCAAGACAGATGCCTTCGTTTCAGCTCCGGTTCATTCTCCGGTCAATGGAACTGTGCGGGATATTACGCTGCTGCCGCATCCGGTCATCGGCCGCACTATGGGGATTATCATCGATGTTGACCAGCAGATTACTGTTCCTAAGCAGCCTGCTGCAGGACAATTTGACAAAAACTTTGATCCGTCGGCGTACTCTGTCGAAGACATCTGCCGGGCAGCTCAGGAAGGCGGCTTGGTTGGTATGGGCGGCGCAGGCTTTCCCACACGTGTCAAAATAGAGCCGAATCCGTCGATGCCCAAAGAAACCCTGATTATTAACGGCTGCGAGTGCGAACCTTTTATTACCTGCGATTATCGTCTGATGCTCGAGTGGACATGGCAGGTGCTGGCAGGGATACGGCTGGCGGCTAAAGCGGCAGGCGTATCAAAAATCCGCATCGGCATTGAGGACAACAAGCCCCAGGCCATTGGCGTGATGACAGAAGCAGTCCAGTCGCTGGGCGGCACAGAGGATATCCAAGTTGTGCCGGTTAAAACCAAATATCCGCAGGGCGGCGAACGGCAGCTTATTCAGGCAATATTGAAGAAAACTGTCCCCACCGGCAGCATTCCGCCGGCCATCGGCATCTGTGTGCTGAATGTGGCAACCTGTGCGGCTCTGGCAGAGGCTGTCGTACTCCATCAGCCGCTGACACACCGGGTGGTAACGGTTACCGGACGGGCTATCAGCCGTCCGGGCAATTATTATGTGCCTATCGGCATCAGTGCTGCTGAACTCATTGATTACTGCGGCGGACTGACCGAGCAGGCCGCCAAGGTTGTGCTGGGCGGGCCGATGATGGGATTTGCGATTGCAGACCTGTCCCAGCCGATTACCAAAACCAGCGGTGCGCTGACACTGCTGACCCGTCAGGATGTTACGGAAGCCAAATTCTCCCATCAGCAGACGCCGTGCATTCGCTGCGGGCGATGCTTGGCGGTCTGTCCGGAGCGGCTGAACCCAACCAAAATTGCCCACGCCGTTAAGCATTTCCGGATGGATATCGCCGTTCAAAACTACCTGACTGGATGCATCGAGTGCGGCTGCTGCAGTTATGTTTGTCCGGCTCATATCGAGCTGTCGGGCTATATCAAGACTGGAAAACTTCTGATGGCACGGGAAAAAAAACGTCTGGGGTAACGTTCGAATACGCTATATTGCAGAGGATTAAAAATCAATGTTAAGCAAAATTACGGTTTCACCAGCGCCGCATATCAGCCAGAAACGGACTACCCGCGGTGTGATGCTGGATGTAATTATCGGCCTGTCGCCTGCGATAGCGGCGGGAATTTTCTTTTTCCGAACGCAGGCAGCGCTGGTGCTTGCGGTCAGCGTTGGGTCGTGCATGTTTTTCGAATGGATGTGCAATGCCATCCGCAAGAAACCCAATTCACTGGGCGATTTGAGTGCCGTGGTGACAGGGCTGATTTTGGCGATGTCGCTGCCGCCGGCCATTCCGCTGTGGGCGGTTGTTATCGGAAGCGGATTTGCCATTATTATCTGCAAAATGCTGTTCGGCGGTTTAGGTTCGAATATCTTTAATCCAGCAATGGCTGCAAGGGCTTTTTTGACGGCTTCATTCGGTCTGCTGATGACCACCTGGACAGTGCCGGCGCCGCTTGATCCGTCGATGCCGCTGCTGAAGGCCGAAAACACTCTGGCGGTAACGCAGGCCACCCCTCTGGCTTGGAGCAAGGAAGCGATTAAGCATAAAGCATCTGCCCAGACGGCCAATCAGCAGATTGGGGCGGCTTTTTTCGGAACGGTAGGCGGATGCCTGGGCGAAACCAGCTCGCTGGCATTGCTTATCGGAGGTCTGTATCTTCTGGTTCGGCGGACGGTTACTTGGCATATTCCCGTTTGCGTGCTGTTATCGGCGGCTGTGCTGGCATCGCTATTTTATTGTGTCAATCCGGATCGCTATGCGTCTCCCCTGCTGCATCTATTTGGCGGCGGGATGCTGATTTGCGCCTTTTTTATCGCTACCGATCCGGTTACCGCACCCTTGACCGCAAAAGGAATGTGTATCTTTGGGCTGGGAGTTGGGGCGCTGATTATGCTGATCCGCATTGTCGGTGAATATCCCGAAGGCGTCATGTATGCGGTGCTGATAATGAATGCCCTTTCGCCGCTGATTGACCGTGCAACGCCGTGTATTCCGGCAGGAGGCAAACCCAATGTCCAATAAGCAAACGAAAAATCGGATTGTGTATTTTCTGGAGGAAAGCTGGCTTTTAATGGTCTCATCCGTTGTTTTCGGATGTCTGCTGGCGGTTTTCAATGCCCTCTGGAGTCCGCGGATTGAAGCCAACCAGCAATCCAAGTTTGCCCAGCTGGCTGGAGGCCTGCTGACTGGGGCAGTCAGCTTCAAAGAAGCTGGAACCTTCAACGGCATTACGGTAATGAAAGCCCTGACGGCCGACGGCTCACCGGCAGGATGGGCGTTTGTGTGCGAGGGGGCGGGCTTTGCCGATAAAATCAAACTGGTGGTAGCAGTAGATACGGCATTTGAAAAAATGGCCGGCTTCGGGGTTTTAAGCAGCAATGAAACCCCGGGCTTCGGCGATAAGATTACGATTAAACCCGAGGATGGCGGCTTTTATCAGCCCCAATTTATTGGTGCACCGGTGGAGACGCTGACATTGACTAAAACCGGCGATGCATCCAAAATTGACAGTGAGATTGTCGCCATCAGCGGTGCAACCATCAGCAGTGAAGCGGTGGTATCTATTTTGAATGCATCCCTGCTGCCGGTTAAAGAGGCGATGCGTCAGCAGGGCCTGCTTCCGTAGAAGCACCGGCTGAAAAACTGAACACTGATTGTCCGCTGGAAGTTGATTTCGATAACAAAAAAAAATAAAGAGGACCTGTAAATGTCCAGTAATGCTTCGATAGGAAAGACTTTTTTGGCGGGGATTTGGGACAGTAATCCCGTGCTCCGGCTGATGCTGGGGATGTGTCCAACGCTGGCAGTTACGGCAGCGGTCAAGCCGGCTGTGACGATGGGCTTGAGCGTTGTGTTCGTGCTGTTCTGCTCGAATGCGGTAGTCAGCCTGATGCGGAATCTGCTCAAGCCCCACTTGCGGATTTTGATGTTTACCTTGACGATCGCTGCATTTGTGACCATTGCTGATTTGGCATTGAAGGCCTATCTGCCGGATATGAGTGCAGCGCTGGGACCTTATATCCCCCTGATCATTGTCAACTGCATCATCATCGGCCGGGCCGAAGCCTGTGCCAGCAAAAACGGCCTGCTGGTCAGCATTGTCGATGCGGTTGGAATGGGCCTGGGCTTTACGCTGGCGCTGTGCCTGCTGGCATCGATTCGCGAAGTGCTGGCAACCGGCAAATGGTTTGATATACCGGTGATGCCGGCGGCGTTTGTCCCGTGGGCGGCGATGGGGATGCCGGTCGGGGCGTTTGTCACGCTGGGACTGATTCTGGCAGGCGTCAACCTGATAACGAAAAAAAACAAGGAAAAAAACTGAAAATCAGGCGAAGGTTGCCAACTTTATAGAAAGATAAACCAATGGATACTGCACAAACACTGCTGCTGGGCTTTATCGGGATTGTGATTGTCAACAATCTGGTGTTTACTAAGTTCTTAGGCATTTGTCCGTATCTGGGTGTTTCGGGGCGGATTGATATGGCCTTCGGGATGGGACTGGCGGTAACCTTTGTGGTGACGCTGGCCGGCACGCTGACATGGATTATTGACCATAGCTTTCTTATCGGCACGCCGCTGGAAGTGATGCGCTATCTATGCTTTATTATGGTAATTGCCGGAGCGGTGCAGCTGGTCGAGATGTATCTGAAGAAATTCTTTCCGCCTTTGTATGAAAGCTTCGGTATTTTTCTGCCACTGATTACCACCAACTGCGCAATTCTGGGAATGTGTTTATTTATCAACCTGTGGGCTATCGACAGTCTGCTGATGGCCGCCGTACTCAGTGCCGGAGCCGGCATTGGTTTTACACTGGCCATCTGCATTATGGCCGGAATCCGTGAGAATCTTCAGCTGGCCGATGTGCCGCCGTGCCTGCGCGGGGCGCCGATTACGCTGATTACAGCGGGACTGCTGACTTTGGCATTTATGGGGTTTGCGGGAATGATAAAGGGCAGCTGACAATGGATAACATTCGACTGACAGCCGCAGCCTTCAGGGGTTGTCCGTCAAAAATCTTTGATAACATATTAGACAGGAATCCACGATGCTGAATATCCTACTTGCCGGAATAATCAATAACGCCTGGCCAGCAGCAGCGCTGGCGCTGGGGTTGTCAACCGTGTTTGCAGCGGTGCTGCTGATTGCCAGTATCAAGCTGAAGGTACAGGAAGATCCAAAGGTGGAGCAGATTCACAAGGCCCTGCCGAATATCGACTGCGGGGCATGCGGTTTTGCCGGCTGTGCGGCGTATGCGAAGGCCGTAGCGGCCAATCCCGAACTGCTGGGCAAGTGCGCTCCCGGGGGCAGCAATACAGCCAATGCAGTAGCGGCCATTCTGAATCTTCAGCTGTCCGGCAGCGGCGCTCCGAGACGGCCGATTATTCATTGTCGGGCCTGTCAGCAGGATAAAACTTATTTTGCCAAATACGAGGGTATCATCGGCTGCACCAGCGCCAACGCCCAGCCGAATGTGCAGGCCTGTGCGTTCGGGTGTCTGGGCTTCGGCGGCTGCGTCCGCCGCTGCAAATTTGACGCCCTGCATATTATTGACGGGCTGGCAGTGGTGGATTATGAAAAGTGCACCGGCTGCGGAGCTTGCGCAGCAGGATGCCCCCGCGGGCTGATTGAAATGGTGCCGTTCACGCATCCGATCATGATGACCGTAGCCTGCAGCAGCAGGGAAAACGGAAAAAATACGCGTGCCTTTTGCAAAGTCGGCTGCATCGGCTGCGGACTGTGCGCTAAGCAGAGCGACTTATTTGCAGTTTCCGACAATCTGGCACGAATCGATTATGCCCGTTATGCCCCATCCGAAGCAGCACAGGCAGCAATGGACAAATGCCCTACCGGGGCGATTGTCTATCGCGGCACAAATGCGCCCGTGCCTCGCCAAGCCGGTTAAATATCAACAGCATAAAAAACGACAGCCGATTGCAATTTTGTCAAGCATCTTCAATCGAGCAGATAACGGCCTGCACCGGCAGTTTTCTCAAACACCGGTTTTTCTCCGCGGGGGATGAGAATAGCTTCAACATCGGGGAGGGATTCAATGAACGGCATCCCTTTTTTATCGCCCAAGACACTTACAGCTGTTGAAAGAGCGTCGGCCTGCATGGCTGTTGGGGCGATGATGGTTACGCTGGAGAGGGTTTGAGCGCTGTCGGCGGTGGTGGGGTCGATGATGTGGCTGTGTTTTTGGCCGGCGATAATAGTAAAACGCCGGTAGTCACCGCTGGTGGCAACGGCCCGGTTGTCCAATTTCAGCTTGGCAAGGATATTTTTGTCGCTGGCCGGATCCTGCAGACCAATAAGCCAATGTGGGGCCCCATCGGCAGGTGTGCCGAAGCAGCGAATATTGCCGCCGATATCAACCATTCCTCCGCGCAGGCCGGCTTTTTGAAGAATTTCAACGGCCTTATCAACCGCATAGCCCTTGGCAATCCCGCCTAAATCGAGGAACATTCCCTCTTTAGTGAAACGCACTGTGCGGTTTTGCGCATCTAAAATAAGGTTGCCGTAACCCACCCGTTCCTTAGCCGCCTCTAACTGCTGGGGCGCGGGGGCAGCGCCGGTTACCCTGGCCTGTCTCCATATCTGCACGACCGGTCCGACGGTAATATCAAACGCCCCTTCTGAAAGCCGACTGTATTCAACCGCAGCAGCCAGCACTTCAAACAATTCTGCATCCACCTCTACGGGCGATTCAAACGCCTCCCTGTTGACCTTCGACAGGAGGGAGTTGGGGTCGTAATCGCTCATCCGCTTTTCAATGTCGTATATTTTCTCAAAGGCGGCTTCTATCGCTTTTAGACCATCCGATGGTCTTTCTGTGACAACAACAATGCGGGCGATGGTTCCCATCGTCATCCGCCAGCCGCTGCCAATCGCTACAGGGCGGTCCTTGAACGCTGCCCACAAAAGAGCGGCAGCCGCAAATAGTCCGATAACAGCTTGAACTGATTTCCTTGTTCGTTCTTGAAGCATTAAAAATTCCTGAATTTTTATGTCGGCTTCTGGTCAGCAAATGTCGAAGTAAGTATAATAAGTTTATGATTCATAAACAAATACAAAGCATAAAGGATATTATAAGTCGGCAGTTTTTGCCGTATGTGCGCAAGCCCGCCCGCTATATCGGCGGCGAGTTTAACCAGATATGCAAAGACCTTAATCGCTGCGATGTTCGGATTGCATTGTGTTTCCCTGATATTTACGAAATTGGGATGAGCTATCTGGGTTTGGAAGTGCTCTACAGCATTATTAACAATCTCGAAGGTGCAGCCGCAGAGAGGGTCTTTGCGCCATGGTTTGAAGCCGAAGAAGTCATGCGGAGCAAAAAGATACCCTTGTTTACGCTTGAATCGCATGCACCGGTTCGCGACTTCGATATCATCGGATTCAGCATGACCAATGAGCTTTGCTACACGAATCTGCTGAATATGCTGGATCTGGCAGGGCTGGAGATACGAGCAGAAAACCGGTCCGACAACGATCCGCTTGTCATCGTCGGCGGTCAGGCGGCCAACTGTGCCGAACCTATCAGCGCTTTTGCCGATCTGTTTGTGCTGGGGGAGGGGGAAGAAGCTGCCGTAGAACTGATCAAGCTGTATCGCCGCATTCAGGCCGCCAACGGCACAAAACAGGATTATCTGGAAGCGTGTGCACAGCAGTTCTCGTATGTTTATGTGCCGAAGTTTTTCCAGGTGAATGATGCTCCTGACAGCAGCAGTTATGTTAAGCCGACAAAAGAGGGAGTAAGGGACAAATTTATGAATGCGGTCGTACGGGATTTCGAGAATGCTCCTATTCCTGAAAAACCCATAGTGCCGTTTGTTCAGACCGTTCACGACCGGGTCAGCATTGAGATTATGCGGGGTTGTCCCGGACACTGCCGCTTTTGTCAGGCCAGCTGGTGCCGGCGGCCTGTGCGGGTGCGAAGTGTCGGGCGAATTGTTGAAGCTGCTAAAAAGCAATATGAAGCAACAGGATATGACACCGTCAGCTTGCTGTCCCTTTCGACATCCGATTACCCGCAGCTGGAAGAATTGGTCGAGGCCATGAATGCTGTGTTTAGCCCTCTGCATGTCGGGCTGTCGGTGCCGAGTTTGCGAGTGCAAAAGCAGCTTCAGCTCCTGCCCAAGATGGTCGCATCGGTTCGCAAAAGCGGTCTGACAATTGCTGTCGAGGCAGCCAGCGAAAAACTGCGCAAGGTCATCGGCAAACCGATAGCAGATGAGGACTTGCTTGCGGCAGTTCGGGCTGCCTTTGAAGCCGGTTTTTTGAAGGTCAAACTGTATTTTATGGTCGGCTTTCCCGGCGAGACGGAAGAGGATATTTTGAAAATTGCAGACTTATCCAAAACGATTTCAGCACTGCGAAAAGAGACCGACGGCAAATGGGCGGATGTCAACGCAGCAGTCAGCTGGCTGGTGCCCAAAGCCCACACCCCTTTCGGCTGGCTGGGGCAGCGGGATCGTGCTTATTTCGAACAGGCCCGGCGGCTGATTTTAGACCGCAAGCGGCAGCTGAATCTGCGGTATGTGAAGTTTAATTTTCATTCAATTGAGCGCAGTATTCTGGAATCGGCTGTTGGACGCGGCGGCCGGCGGCTGTGCGAGGTCATCGAAACGGCCTGGCGAAACGGCGCCAAATTTGACTTATGGGATGAGGGATTTAAGTTCGCCGTCTGGCAGGCAGCATTTGCGTCAGCCGGCATGGATTTAGAGCAAGAGGCCGCCCACGCGCTGCCCCCCGGCGGCACCACACCGTGGGGCCATCTGGGAGGTCCGGATGAAAGATATTTGCTTAAGGAATACCAGCAAGCGATGACTTTGGTGCAAAGTTAACATGATGTGTAAAGCGCACAGTAAAAAAAATCGCGTTTGTTTCGTATCGCTCAAAGCCTATCCGCTTTTCAATCCGGATATCAGCAGTGTGTTCGGCGGGGCGGAGGTGGATTTGTATATGCTGGCAACCGAACTGGCAAACGATGAACGGTTTGAAGTGTCGTTTATCGTAGGCGATTACGGGCAGCCGCCGCTCGAAGTCCGACAAGGCGTTACTTTGATAAAATCGCTGGATGCAAAGAAAACTAAAATTCTGCACGGCTGGAAGATCTGGAAGGCACTGCGGCGGGCTGATGCGGATGTATATATGCAGGAAGCCTGCTCGCTGGGGACATTTCTGATTGCCCTGTTCTGCAAAATCCATCGCCGCCGCTTTGTCTACCGCACCGCATCTACGCAAGAAGCAGATGGAACATACCGGCACGATCATCCCATTGCCGGTCGGCTTTTTCTCTGGTCGCTTAAGAATGCTGCTGCGGTAGTTGTTCAGAATCAGCAAGATGCCGACAACTTCAAACAGCAGGGTGGGATTGATGCCCGTGTTATTTCGAACGGCCTTATTGTATCAGGGTATCCGTCGGCCGAAAAATCCATTATTTTGTGGGTAGGACGGAGTGCTGCGATTAAAGGACCTCGTCGGTTTTTGACTTTGGCAAGGGCCTTTCCCAATGAATCCTTCGTGATGATTTGTCAGAATGCAACCGGAGATGAACATTACGGCTCTCTGATTCAGGAAGCCGGCGCTATCGGCAATTTGACATTTATCGAGCGTGTGCCGTTTCACAAAATAGACCATTATTTTGAAACAGCAAAGATTTATGTCAATACTTCCGATTCAGAAGGCTTCCCCAATACATTTGTTCAGGCATGCAAAGCCGGCGCCGCCATATTATCTTTTGCGGTAAATCCGGACGGCTTTTTGGACACCTATCAATGCGGCTGCTGCTGCCAAGGCCAAGAACAAAAAATGGCCGAATATTTAAGCCGCATGCTTGAGAATAACCGCTATCAGGAATTGGGCCGAAACGGCGCTGCTTATGCCCGGCAACATCATGACATTCGGCGCATTATTGGGCACTATAAGGAACTTTTCATTTGATCATACGATGCCTATTCGCGTATTACATATCATCGGCAGTTTGGGATTAGGCGGGGCACAGAGGTGCCTCAAGCAGATTATTGAGTATAACAATGATCCGGCCATTGAGCATTATGTTTATCCGCTTCGCAGCCAGCCGCTGGCGATTCCGATACAAGGCAATGTGATCCAACTGAACTATCCGCACTATGATCCGCGGAAGTTTTTTGCGATTTTTTCTTTGTGCCGCAAATACAACATTGACATCATCCACGCTCACCTGCATAAGCCCGCTCTGGCCGCTTTGCTGGCGCGCTATTTTATGACAACTCCGGTGGTTGTGCATGAGCATGGTTCAATAGCAATCGAGGGATTTCAGTATTCGCTGTACCGGACTCTGCTTAAAATTCTCAGACGTCAAGCGCGCCTGTATATTGCGGTTTCCAATTCCGTCGCAAAAGACCTCGAACGCTGCTCCAGCATCCCTCGTCGGTCAATCAAAGTTGTCTATAATGCCGTTGATACCAAGACATTTACTTTCGATCCCTACAAGCGGAAATCGTTTCGGGACCAACTGGGCATTACAGACAGCGACATCGTGATTGGCTATGCCGGCCGGCTTTCGTATGAAAAGGGGCCCGACATTCTTTTAGATGCATTTGCCGAATTGATTAAAAAAAATCCCGCCTTTCTGCTGGTCTTTGCCGGCGACGGAAATATGGAAAAATCCCTGCATGCCCGAGCCGCAGTTTTTGGCATCGGCCATCGGGTCAAGTTTCTCGGATTTCGTCAAGACATCGCCGATGTGCTGAATATCTTTGATATCGGCTGCATCCCTTCCCGGCGAGAAGCTTTCGGATTGGCGGCAATCGAGATGATGAGCATGAAAATTCCGGTGATTGCTTCCCATGTGGGCAGCTTCGGCGAGATTTTAACCGACCGTCAAAATGCCTTGATTCTAAAGGCAAATACGCCGGCGCATATTTGCCAAAGCATTCTTCAGCTGGTCGAGGATGCGGATTTACGACAGCACCTGACTGCAAATGCTTCTTCTTATGTGCAGCAATTCAGTGTCCCGGAGTTGGTCAGTCAAATACATAATATTTACCGCCAAATCACGGGGAAATAATATTATTTTATCCTTTTTTATTGTATAATGATGTTGCACACAGATTCAGAAAAATCCGTTATGGTGCTACAGTCTCAACTAATGAAGAAAAAGGGATTTACGCTCATCGAATTAGTGACCGTAATTGCGGCGGTTGCCTTGCTTGTATCGGTTATTCTTCCGGCCCTGAACAATGCCAAATTGGCGACCAAACAAGTCATCTGCTCCGCCCAGATGAAACAATGGGCGCTGGCAACACTAACTTATGCAGCGGAAAACGACAGCGAAATCCCACCCTATGCTGATACTTGTGATTGGACCAACAGCGGACACGCTTTGGATATTAATACCTTTTGGTATAACCGTCTTTCCTGCTATCTGACAGAAGAATCCTATGGAAGCTGGGGAATGGACCACAAGGTCCGTCGATGTCCGATGGCCAAGAAAAACTGGGGAGAAAAGGCCGTGTGGATTGGTGTGTATTATGGTCTCTTTGCATCTGAAAGAGCACCTTTCGTTTTTCTTAACGAGTGGAATGGATCTATTTTGAAAAAAAAGAGTAATCCAGTAAATGCCCTTTCCATTAAGTCCCCCGCCAATTATCTCATGATGCTTGACACGCAGCGTGACCGCGTTTTTGAGTCGTTTCAATGGAAATGGGACACTGATTTTGACGGGGATGGATTAAACGACTCCAATACCGGTGTTCTTTCTGTAAATTTATATCCCTTTAATTGGGCTTTACCCAAGATCCACCGCGGGGGATGCAATGTCGCCTTATTTGATGGCCATACGGAATGGATTCGCTACCAGACCTTTTGGGAAATCGGAGAGGATGGCTATCCTGTACATCCCTATTGGTGGAATCAGAATAAACCTTAAAAAATTCGCTCTTATAATACCAATTAGAAAAACATTTATTTTTCATGTTTTTGCGGGCGGTAAAACAACTCGTCTGCGTAAATGTAATGTACGGATTATCTTTGACAGTAACAAGCATCCTGCTTGTGTTACCTTCGGAAATGCAGTTAAAATCCATATCAAACAGACATACCAAACAGGATAAAGCGGTTTAAATTGTTTTAAAAGAAACCGAATATTTTCCCTTTGTGCCTCAAACAACATACTGCGGACCCAACCACGAAGCATTTTGCATGCCAATAAACTAAATTCACACTGCCTATTAAATTTTTGAGACAATATTAAATGTTGCGATATTAACTGAGCATAATACCCGATAGATTCCGTGCGTTTGCACCCGCTGTTGGGTACTCCCAGATGATAGATTGCCAATGGAGATGCAATAAACCCAATTTGGGGATGACGATACGCAATCCGCCACCATGTATCTAAATCTTCCCCTTTACGCAATTTTGTATTAAAGAATCCTGCCTCTTCAAAAAGATCCTTTCTAATCATCATCGTATCCGAACAACCCCAAAGATCCTTAATAGCTCCCAAAAAGTAATTATCAATAACCTCACTGCCTTTTAAATACCGCTCGGCATCACTAACAGCCACAAATGGAGATTGCTGACCTTCGCTACAGGAACAAGTGATGTAATTGGCAGTGCTCCAAACAAGAAACGGATTTTTCTTTAGCAGATTTTCATGTTTTTCAAGAAATTCCGGCAACCATTCGTCATCGGCATCGAGAAAGGCAATCCAGTTTCCCTTTGCAGCCCGTATACCGGCATTGCGTGCGGCACTGGCGCCGCCGTTGGATTGGCTGATCAGCCGGACCTTATCTCCATATGAGCGGACCACTGCAGCAGTATCGTCGGTCGAGCCGTCATCAACAACAATAATTTCATCTGCCGGCCGGCTTTGCCGCAGAATGCTTTCTATTGCCCGTGCAATATATTTTTGGGCATTATAGGCCGGAATAACAGCACTGATCTGAATGGTCTGCTGCATCATCGCTGAACAATTGCTTCCTCCACAACCTGACGCACCCTGTGCGCAATTTTATCCCACGTGTATTTCTGCTCAAACAGCTCCCAGCCAGCCTGAGCCAGCAGCCTGCCTCTTTCGGGATTTTCTGACAGTTCCAGGCAGCAGTCGGCAAATCGGCGCGGATTATCAGCCAACAGGATATCTTTGCCGTCGGTTACATCGATGCCCTGTGCCCCTACCGATGTTGCAACAACCGGACACAGACGGCTGAATGCCTCGAGTATCTTGATGCGGGTCCCCCCGCCGTAATGAATCGGCACAATCAGCGCAGACCAGCTTTTTATCTCGTCGGCCGGATCGGCTATATAGCCCAACTGCGTGAAGCCATCCGCTTCCACACGGTATTGCAGCGGAGGAGGCGAACCGACGATACGAAGCTCCATTTGGGGCTTGCGGCGGCGGATGTCCGGCCACACGTTGTCCCGAAACCAGACCAGCCCGTCATAATTGGGACCGTAACCGAGTGTGCCGATAAAGCCGATTCGGAACGGATTGGGCAGCTGCCAGTGCGGCTTTGCCGATGCCGTAAAACCGTTGGGAATCACCCGCACATTGGCAGCATTCAGATATCTTCGGTCCTGTTCACTGCAAACAGCAACAATATCATATGTTTTGACAGCCCGATACTCGTGCCGTTTCCATTTCAGCGCCTGCACCTGAGCCGAACAGCGGAAGCGAAAATTAGAATCCCAGCGCGACCGCAGAGTATATTTTAGATGATTGATATCATCCAAATCCATCACCGACCGACACGGCAGCGTCTGTTTGCTGAAAGGAAACGCCGCGCCAAGGGTGTGAAACCAGACAAGATCACTGGTCTCAATCAGATGAGCAAACAGCTTTTGGCCGGCAGCATCAGCCTGTATGCCATGACTGAACGGCCAATGCATATCCCATTTGAGCTTAAATGCCCCCTGCAAAGGCGGGTACTCATCATAGGAGCCAAGTCTAATCTGATAAAAAGACGGAAACTCGTTTTTGCACAGTTCAACCGAGCGCTCATCAAACCGATGTGATACCGCCAGCATTGTTACCTGCCCTGTCATAGCCAGACAGCGGCAGATATTGACCGTCCGCTGCATGCAGCCGATATGCGGCGGCGAGAGCAATGCTGTGGTAACAAACACTATTTTCGGCTTATCGGTCACGGCTTGCCTGTCAGCAGAATTGACCTTTTAACTTTCATCCATGCATCGGCAATCGGATTTGTCAAAGACGGAAACAACAGCCGAAAGCCCATTTCACGGACAAACCGCTCCGGCAGATAGCTGCCGAACCGGTCCAGCAGAATCCGTGTGTCAGCAAACCGCTTTTGGGCTGTCAGCTGGCGAAGCCAGACCTGCAGCATATGCGTTATGCAGGGCCGAAAAGCCTCATAGCGATTGAACCTTCTGGAAAGCTCCTCATGGCGGCCTATCAGACTGAGCATAAAATCAATTTTGTCGTTAATCTGTGTTGAGCTGACGGGATTATCCAAATGATAAACAGCCAGCGGCTGCGATAGGTAGCCGACCTGCGGGTATTGGTAAGCTATCCGATACCACAGGTCATTATCCTGTCCGCGCTTCATACCCGGTTCAAACAGGCCGACTGTATCGCATACAGAGCGATCGAGCATTACGGTACCTGTCCAAGCAAAAAAGCCGTGACAATAGGCATTAAAATAATCGTCAAAAAACGGTTTGTCCGGATTTTTCCGTTGCGGATGCTCCGGTTTGGCAGCCGGGCCGCTCTGTTTGACAAAATTGGCATAGCTCCACTTGAGCTGCGGGTAATGGGTAAAAAGATCGTCTTGTGCCTGCAGCTTGTCGGCCAGCCACTCATCATCGGCATCCAGAAAAGCAATCCAATCACCGGATGCCGCACGGATGCCGGCATTTCGGGCGGCGCTGACGCCGGCATTCTCCTGCTGAATCAAAATCACTTTGGCCCCGTAGGTTCGGACCGCTTCGGCTGTGCCGTCGGTGGAGCCGTCGTCAACGACGATGATTTCATCCGCCGGCCGGCTTTGGCCTAAAACGCTGTCAATTGCCCGCCTGATATACGCTTGGCAATTATATGCAGGGATTACAACACTGATGCTTCTTTTGTCATGCATCGAAACGGCCCGCGTTATTCCCATCCTTTACACAGTACCCCTTGAATTGTTACAGTTTTTGGCAAGAAAAAACCGGCATTTTTCTTTCATCGATCGCTTTTAATCCCATTATTTCGGCTTGCTGCGGAGAAAGAAGCTCTGATACATAAACCGCCGCGGCAGAAAAATGCTGCGCAGCCAAACGTTCCAGAAAATCAGGCCCATACTGACGGACATGGTCATGTTGCCCAAACATCTGTTCGCGCAGACGAGGGTCGGTTACAGAAGGGTCTTCAAATGTCGCCTTTGCCGAAATCGGCACCAGAATGACTGCCAGTCCATTTTTTTTGAGCACCCGATAGATTTCCCTTATGGCCTTGCAATCATCCTGAACATGCTCCAGAACATGGCTGCAATAGACAATATCAAACGACTCGTCAGGACAGTCAATCTGGCAAATATCGGTTTTCAATGAGACATCCGGATTCATTAAATCCGCTGATATGTATTCCAGCGTCCGGATTTTTCTGAACTGTCGTGTGAATTCCGGCTCGGGGGCAAAGTGAAGCATCCGTCTGGGCTGGCCGTCGAACAGGCAGGTCCGCTGTTTGAAATAAATCCATACGAAACGATGACGCTCTAAAGACTGACAGACCGGACATTGAGCATCGCTACGGCATACCCGGCCATAGGAATTAAACTTTCTTACCCAGCTGCCGCAGACTGGACAATAGCGGCTTCGCCCGAAATACCATAGTTTTCGAAACGTCCGATTCAATGTCCCAAGATTCCTATCCAAACATAATCCGCAGGATATCATGATATGTCACCCACAGAATCAGGCCCAGCAGCAATGCCATGCCTGCATACATAATCGGCGCCAGCACGCGCTCATGGATAGGCCGGCCGGTTATCTTTTCAATCAGCAGAAACACAATATGCCCGCCGTCGAGAACCGGCAGAGGCAATAGGTTCATCACTGCCAGACAAGAGCTGATCAGGCCTAGAAAATAGAGGTAATGAGCCAGTGAATCACCGGCGACCTGATAAGACATCGAAAGAATGCCGACCGGACCAGCTAAGGAGGAGACCGGAACGCTGCGCTGAAACAGCCGTCCGAGCGTCACATAGCTGCGCAGGACAAACTGACCGGCCTTTTTGAAACCCATTTTTGCCGCCATTGCAGGATTGGCGGCCTTGTAGCAGCGCGTCAGTTCCTCAAAGGGAATGCCGACGGCAATCATCGCCTGCGCATGAACAGGCTCATAGGCATCCACCGACAGGTTCGTTCTGCCGAACTGACCATTGTACTGATAATCGATGCTGACGCTTCGGCCAGCGTTGTCCTGCAGCATCGCTGCAATCTGATAAAAATTCTCTACCGCCCGGCCGTTGATTGCAGTAATGACAGCTCCAGCAGGAACGGCCGGCAGGTCTTCTGCCTGATCGGTTCGGGACAAAACCTGCCCCACCACCGGATTGTCTAAATCAAGACCCGCCGCAAAGCCAATCATAATCCGTTTGCTGCCGATTCGGGCTTTTGGAGTTACAACTATTTCTATCGGCAAAGTATCGCCCTGCTGGCCGCTGCGAAGGACTGTAATGGGAAGCGGTTTGCCCTCATAAGCCGTTGTCAATTCCCGAAGCTGTTTGTAATTGGGATATTCAACATCAGCCACCTTAAGCAGAATATCTCCCGCTTTGAGCAGATCCCAGGCCGCCGGCTCAAGCGGGCGGCGAAGTATCGCCGTTTGAAACCATCGTATCAGAGTATCGGCGTGAGTCGGCTCCATGACAGCTTCTATTTTCAGACGCGGAACCAGCCGGCTAAAGTGTGCCAGATCAAATTCATCACGGAAGTTTTCCACCACAGGCCCTACCTGCATTGGAAAATCCACATCGACCAGCATTTCAGAACCGTCGGCTGACTGCCACCGCCTCGCTATCGTCAGCCTTACTGTCGAATCAAAAATCCCTGATACCTTTCGAGCAAAATCCCAAGGATGGTCAACCGGCTGTCCATTCACAGCTTTGACCTGATCACCCGGATAGAGACCTGTCAGTTTATAGATCTCATCGACCAGTTCAGGCGAACGGGCAATCTGAGGTTCAACCGTCAGGGTTGTCAGCGGAGCAATTCCCATTTTGCGCAAATTGGATGAATCACCGGCCTGCTTTTCTGCAACAATTCTAACTTTCCTCTCCCGGCCGCTGTCTGCTTCCCGCACCACAAAAGTAACCGGCTCACCCGGCACCGACAGCACAGGTGCCAGCAATACGGCTTCAAAATCAACAAAACGTTCTCCGTCTACCTGAATAATCTCATCACCGGGACGAAGACCGGCTTCTTGAGCAGGAGAATTGGGCACCACCTGTCCCACCATAGCAGGTTTCAGATTGATGCCGTTCATAAATAAGATGATAAAAATAATTACAGCGCCAATCGCATTGAATACCACTCCTGCCGCCACTGTGGCAATACGAATCCATATAGGACGGTTGGCATACGAACGGGGGTCATCGGTGGCTTCGGCGGCACCGGAATCCGATTGGCCCAGCATCTTTACAAATCCGCCGACGGGTATCAGACCGATTTGGTATTCGGTTTCGTTATCGCCTTCTTCCAGATGCTGCGGCTGGCCGATTTTCGGCAGCAGACGTATCCGCCAGCCCTTTTTAAGCTTGCGTATTCCTACAACAACAGGTGGAAAGCCGATGGAGAATGCTTCAACCTTGATGCCGCCTAATTTGGCAACGATAAAATGCCCAAACTCGTGAATCATCACGATGCCGCCGAATCCGAGCATCACTGCCAGAATGCGCAAGGCAACAGATGGATTATTGATTCCCCAAATAACAACGGCTGCTGCAGCCAGCACAAAGACGATTATCTGCGGGGTATTTTTCCCCCCTTTTTCTGCAACCTGTGATGTCGTTTGCTTATTTGTCATGAAATCCCCTAAAATGTTTCCTGTTAACCTGCTGCCGTCTGCCGCACCAGTGCTTCAGCCACAAACCGCCGTGCCCAGCCGTCAATGGACAGCAATTCGTCCAGTGTCAAATGCCTCTGTACAGAATGGGACAGAAGACAGTCTTCAATCAGTTCTACAATTTGTCCAAAATGAATTCGCCCATCCAGAAATGCTGCCACTGCTGCTTCATTGGCGGCGTTAAAGACCACCGGCGCCGAGCCGGCGGTACGCGCTACTTCAAAACCCAGCTCTAGCGCCCTGAAACGCTCCAGATTCGGCGTCTCGAAATGCAGCTGCCCCAAACTACTTAGCTGCAGACGGTCCCCGATTCCACGCATGCGCTTAGGCCATGTGAGAGCATACTGAATCGGCACTTTCATATCCGGCGTACCAAGCTGGGCAATGATGGACCCGTCAATAAACTCAACCATTGAATGGACAACTGATTCAGGATGGACAAGCACTTCAATCTTCTCAACCGGCACACCAAACAGCCATACGGCTTCGATGACCTCTAATGCCTTATTCATCATCGTCGCAGAATCGATTGTAATTTTAGGCCCCATTGACCAAGTCGGGTGAGCAAGAGCCTGCTGGATGGTAGCATTTTTTATCTGCTCCAAAGGGGTTTGGCGAAAGGGCCCGCCGGAAGCAGTCAATATAATCCGGCGAATCTCGTCGGGCTGACCGGCCTGCATAGCCTGAAAAATCGCAGAATGCTCACTGTCAATCGGCAGCAGAACAGCGCCGCTTTGGCGGGCGGCTTCGGTCAGCAGTTCACCGGCGATAACCAGTGGTTCTTTATTGGCGATCGCCAGAGTTTTGCCTAATCTGGCAGCGGCTAACGCCGCCGGAAGTCCGGCTGCGCCCACAACCGCACAGAGAACGATATCTGCCTCATCCAGCGAAGCTAATTCGACCAAACTCTCAGGTCCCGTTAGAATCTGCCCTTGAAAGCCGGAAAAAATCTGCTTTAGAGCCAATTGGCCGGGATTGTCCGTAATGGCAATATAGCGGGGATTGAATTTCGACGCCTGCTCGGCCAGCAGACGAATGTTGTTATGGGCACTCAGTCCAATAACTTCATAATCAGGCTGCAGCGCCTCAAGAACACGAAGCGCATTGCGCCCGATAGAGCCGGTCGAACCCAAAATGGCAACTTTTTTACTCATCAATTATAAAGTATCGCAGAAAACGTGCCGGACGTCAAGAAATGCCCTGAAAAGTTCCTATTCAAGAGGATGATTTACCGCTTTCCAGTCTTGCTAATAATAGTAGGTCAAAGTCAGTTCGACCTTCCAGTCATTTTTGCCGGCCTTGTTTTTTTCCAAACTTAATACTTCGCAATTCAATTCCGGCCAGCGGAGCAGCATGGCAGAAAGAAACTGTGCAAGCCGTTCAATATCGATGCTTTTAATCGTAATTGCTGCTGAACGGCTCGGTCGCCCGGCCCGCTTGACTAGGCCTCGCACATTGGATGTATAGTTATTGGGAGAAATGGAAAAAACCTGAGCAAATTCGTAAATTGTCCGAGTAAAATCAAATTCTTCCGACTTGGCAGACGGATCCACCTGAAAGGCCAGCCGTTTGGGCTGAAGGATTACCAATTTTTCTATCCACTCCCGGCTGCTTTCGTATTCTTTCCGGCTGTCCTCCCAGGCGGCTACTGACCGGGGATAAAAAATAAATCCGGCCGTCAGCAACCAAAGACCCGCCAGAACCGGCAATAAGATATAATAAAATGCTGGATTTTTAAGCATCTGCTTCATTGGTCGATCTCGTCATTTCTTGGGTTCAATCGTAATTTCAAATGTATCGCGACCATCGGGACTTGAGCTGGTTCTCTCCGATGTCAGGGATATCCTCGGATGTTTGTTAATCTCATTGAACAAAGCCATTGTGCCGGCCTTGTTATTGGTATCGCCCTTGACCTTCATGGAACGCTCGGTAATGGTAATCTGCTGAATATTAATATCAACTCCGGGCGGTGTTTTGCTGACGGCTTCAAAGAAAAATGTTAGTTTGGCAGGAACCGATTTTTCATCCCCGGGACCCAGTCCTTCTTCCATCTCTTTGGCGCGGGTGTATTCCCGGCGCAGATTGGAAGAAGGCGTCATTCCCCGCGGAGGCAGTTTGCCATAGGTAACCGCCTTATGTTCCAGAAGAGTTTTTTCGCTCATTCTGCTTACATAGCGGCGCATCTGAAAGGCCTTCAGCTGAAAGAACAAAGCAACCGCCGTCAGCAGTACCGTCAGAGAAATGCTGATGGTCCGCAAACTGCCGACAAGCATTTTGCGGCGGCCTTGATAGGGCATAAAGTCCTGGCGAAAATCAGCTTTATGACCGCGCGTTTGGCCTGCCAGTGCTGCTCCATAGGCGGCCAGCAGTTCATAGCAGCCGGCCCTTTCGGCATCCGCAATGCCAAGGGATTTTTCGGGCGTTTCTGTTTTTATTTCCAAACCGGTGCGCTGGTGCAGGCGGGTTTTATCAATTGCATCTGTTCGCCCGATAAGCACCAGTGTTGTCAGCGGATTTTGGGCCTCTTCCGCTGCGGCCAAAAGCACTACTTCCCGTGCCAGCACTGCCGTTATATCCTGACCTTGTCCAGCCAGAAATGTGCGTACCGTAGGAGCATAATCCTGCTTCGGGCGAATTAAATAACAATTCGGCTCCGACAAAATCACAAACAGCGCATCGACTTGCTCGTCCATAGGCGTCAACTGACAAAGGGCGCGTCCCAGACAAACAGCATCCGGCTCCATATACGTCGGATCCAAACCGCCCTCCTGCAAATCCATCAGAATATCTGTCAGATACTGTCTGTCAGCCGCATAAACCGTAACCTTTGAACCAAAAGAATCCCGTCCGGTAATATCAAAGGCAACCGCCAAATTCGCTGCATCAGCAGCGGCAGCCTCTTCGGCATCATACTTAATCGTGCCGGCTACCTGCGCATAATCTTCGAATTCCGAATGCAGGAAATATTGCGTATAGCAGCCGCAATCGATCGCAGCGAAAACCTCGCCGAACGCCGCTGCCTGCTGCATTGCAGTCCGGGCGGCCTGCAGGGCTATACTCTGTGATTCACCGGGCTGGGGCACCACATGGAACAGCAGCTTAACGGATGGCTGGGTATCTGCAGAAATCCATACCGCTGTCGCTTTACCCCGCGAAATATAAAGTCCTAAGCTTCCTTTTTCATCCATGTTATTGACTCCGGTTTTATATCGGTGTTAGGTTATTCGTACATAACGGCCAGCCGTTCTATCTGTCTGCCTTCCTTAATAACTGTAGCCACTGCCGCAGCACGGGCATTGCCGCTTCGGCTGATAACCCGCACCTGAAAAAATGTACTGGTGGTCGTTATATAATTCTGCAGAACAGTCATTGTTTCTGAATCCAAACGGCCAAGTTCCCTTAATTCGGCCGCCGTCCGAAACGGTTTTTCCCTTCTCTGAACGATAACCGACTGGGCCAGCTGGCTGGCAGTCAGCGGATCAATGGCAAGTGTAAACGCAGCCTCCAGCACATGCCGCGGTGCAGTATTGATATTAACCCGCTGTGCTCCCCACAAGGATAAATATTTCAGCGGACTTTCCTGACGCTGGCCGGTATTCGGCAGCGGCTCAGCCAAGGCTTCAAGGTCCAGCAGGGAACTGTGAAACAGTTTGGCAAAATCCGTTGCGTGGGCAGACGGGGGCCGCGTCTGGGCAGCGGGCTGGGCGGCTGCTTGGGCCGCGGCTGGAGAAGTCGTCATCCGGGTGGTTGCTTGTTGTGTCTGGGGGGTTGCAGCAGGTGTCTGGGGCGTTTGGGAAACAGGCCTGAGCAGAATTGGACTGGGATTGAGGGTAAACATTTTCTTTTTGGCCACTTCCTTCATCGCCGTCTCGATAATATTCTGCAGCCGAGCAAGACTCTGTTTATCCCAAGCCATCCATTCGCAGAATGTCTTAAGTGCATTTTCCGCACGCTTGTTGGCCTGTGCCGAGCTGGTCACCAGCCAGCTTAGCGGCATCTTGGCATTTTCATCTTCAATAACAATAGTAATACGGCAAGGCCCCATTTCCAGCTCAATGGGTTCAATTACATAAGGCCAAGGCGGCCCATATGGCCCCGGCACTTGGACATCATTGGGATCCAGTTCGACCACTTCGAATCCTTCCATGGCAGCTGAAGAAATAGTGGAATCTGGAATATTTGCATCTATCCTATTGGATTGCTCTGTCTCATTCAATTTCTCCTCTGCTCCAAATAAGGCCAGCAGCTGGGCAATCAGGTCTTTGGGATTGGACTGTTCAGCAGGCCGAAGCGACGCTCCCGGCTTAAGCACAGCTTGAATCTGCTCATCTGTGGCGTCAGCTGCCCAGTCCGCAATAAACCGGCCGTATTCCTGCTGATCCATCCAGTATAAGTCAGAAAAATCCGGCTTATCCTTGCGGTTCTGCAGGGGGAAATTTTTGGCCGGCAACACAGATAAAATATATTTCATCGCAGAGTCGGCCCCATAGCGGGCTCGCTGATAATCAACCATATACTGCTGGCGCCGCTTGGCCATGGTCAGCCGCACCGATAATCCGGCAGCCAGCGAAGCCAGCACAACCAATACTATCAGTGTTACCAGAAAGGCAAATCCGCTGGATCTGTCCGCCGTCAAAGAAAAACATGTTGTTTTTCGGCCTGATTTCATTTTTTCACACCACTGTGCTGTTTACCGGAAACGGCATTTGGATCGGCTTCGTTGAGCAGTTCATTGGGATCCTGCTCCATCGGCAGTTCAAGCTTTTTTCTGACAAACTCATACGGTATCGCCCGTGTGCGGTCAACAGCTACTGTCCGATAGAGGATATTTTCTTCCGGCACACCGATGCTTCCATCCGCTAATTGCTGCAGCGGGGCAAATGAGATGCCGACTCGTACGGCTTTGGGCAGGGTATCAGACAGCCAAACCCCCAAGATGTTCTCACCTTGCTGGGCCTGAATATCAAAATAGGTTACCCCGGCGGCAACGGGAATAAACATCTGAGCACTCGGTGATGAGGCAGCATCTTTTTCAAGAACCTTATCCTCTACATTTAGTCCGTCGTGCATCCGATATAAAATCAGAGTCTTGCCTTGAGGATCATACGACGTCTGCCAGATAATCCGTTCATAGGTCTGTTTCTGGTTGGTGCTGCCGTAATAACTGTTTTCGAGAACAAGCTGCGATGAGCGGAATCCGTTATCCAGCTTGCTGCGAAACCGAATAGCAGCATCAAAACCGGGGGCAGCCAGTCGGTCGATATCTTCGGCAATTTTCTGAAGAATCTCCGTCTGGAGGCGATTCTTCTCCATCCGCTCCAGAATCGCAACCGCTGCACCGCGAACCTGCTGATAAATGCCCAGCACTGCTGTGACAATCAAGGCCGCCAGCATCAGCACAATCAGCGTCTCAACCAGTGTAAACGCATTTTGCTTAGACCTTTTCATCCGTTCTTTTTAATTCCCAGCAATTGTTCAATCAGCGGGACCAGTTCGGGGGGCACATTGTCCCAGTTAAATCCGCCGTCGGATGCCGGCTTGCGGCTCGGATCAGACCTTTCCGCCGGGCGGGCGGTATCCGATGCATCTTTTGCCGTATCCTGCATCGTTTCCGATCCTTCTTGAGGCAAATCGACGGAAAAAGATTCGCTTGCTTCGGTTCTGGGTACATAAGTCCGTGCAAATTCATTATACCCGTCGAAGTTCATTCCAATCTTTTCGAGAAAGGCGTTTTCCTCTTCTTCAAGCTGTCCAAGAAAGTTTTGGTATCCTTCAAATCCATTGCGGGAAAGATATTCCAGCTTTTTCCGACGCTGCTGAGCCATCAGCTTCTCGTATGCTTCCACATCCAAGCCCATCTGCTCCAGATAGGCACGGGTTGTTTCCTGAATTGCCGTCAGCTGACCTTCCTGCAGAAGCTCCAAATAGGCGTCTTCGGCTTTCTGCTGGGCTAGAATCTGCTTGACCTGCTCAGCTGTCAGATTTGTAATCCAGTGTTCCAACTCCACATTCTGATACTGTCCCTTGGTATCCATATACCCCGCTGAGCAGACAGCCCGAATCCACATCTGATTGGTTACAGGCTCATAGAATGGCTCAACAACCGTCTGCCATTCCAATTCAGGATTGGTATCGCTGGTGCCGTAGTCGCTTATGTCCGACAGTTTCGGTTCGGACAGCAGCCGCTCCATATTGGCTCGCGCCAATTCAAAGGCCTGCTGGTGAAGCTGCAAATCAACTACTGCCGCGGCATACCGGTTCATCAGTACCAGCACCGAGGATAATATCAGCGACAGCAGCACCAGTGCTGCAGCCACTTCTGCTATAGTAAAACCGCTTGGCGTTATGTTGCTTGTTTTTCTCATTATTTCCAATAATAGACCAGACGTTCCCATTTTCACTAAAACGGCACTTGTTCCGGATATTGCGGCAGATAGATCTCGACTTCGCCTTCAAACAGCTCCGGCGGCTTGGCAAAACGATGGATGACTATGGTCCATGGCCGCCCTTCCGCATCCCGCAGAACAACCTTGCCGCCGTACTGCCAGCCGGACCGGCCGGCCAGAAAACGGGCCTCGGTCACATTCTCGGACTGCCGCGTATCTTCCAAATCATCATACAGCACGTAATCCAAAGTCAGTGAATCATCAAAATGCACTGTTTGAATAATCGCTTCCTGCGGATCCATTCCCTGAAGGTCCAGTGATTTAAATTGGCGAAGAATAAAGGCCTGCTCAGTAAAATCCAGAACAACCGCATAGCGGCGGTCGCTTTGAGCAGCGGCATCCTGAGCCATTTGAAAGGCCGTCAGTAGCTGCTCGGCTTGACGCTTAAACCGCAAATTGCCCCACATCGCCCCGAAACTGATAACAGCCACACCGGTCATCAGGGCAATCAGCCCGACAACCAGCAGCATTTCAACCAGCACAAAACCGGCCGGACTATCCGTACAAAACAGAGGTCTAGTCCGTATCCGTGCTGTACAAGTCCGCATCATATCCTTCGCCGCCCTCTTTGCCGTCAGCTCCATAGCTGATTATTACAAAGGGCTTGCCGCTTTCGGGATTGAGCATATAGACAAAGTCGTTCTTCCACGCATCCTTGGGCAGGGTTGTGCTTTCCAGATAGCCCTGCGGATTCCAGCCCTCGACATCCGTCGGCTGCTCAATCAGTTCAATCAACCCGACATCTTCGCTGGGATAGCGTCCCGTATCCAGCTTGAACATATTAACCGCATTGTGCAGCGTTTTCATTGTTGCTTTGGTGGTAATCACCTTGGCCTTGTCGGTCTGGCCCATAAAATTGGTAGCCGCCAGCCCCGCCAGCAGAGCAATTATCAGCAGCACTGCCATCAGTTCAACCAGCGTAAATCCTTTTGATTCCTGTCTCATAGTTACCTCACTATTCAAAATTAAGATTTCTGTCATTTCTGTAATCTGGATTCTGTTAAAATTGCGTTACCGAATACTTAAACAGCGGCAGCAGCGTAGCGTAGGCAATGATGCCGATAATGCCAGCCATAAAAATGATAATCACCGGCTCAATCACCCGACTGAACCGTTCGATTCGCAGGTCTGAATCCGCCTCCAGATTTTCGCTGATGAGCCGAAGCATCTGCTCCAGCTCACCGCTTTTTTCACCGACAGTTACCATATGGGCTATTGCCGGATCAATAACACCGCTGTCCCGCAAAGGAGTCGAAATATCAGCACCGGATAAAATCCGCTCGCGGGCCTGCTTAATGGCATTCATCATAATAACATTGCCGGTCACTTGGCTGACGACCCGCAGTGATTCAGCCATGGATAAGCCGGAACCAAGCAGCGTAGCCAGTGTTGCGGTAAAGCGGGCTACAATTTCCTGCCGGATCAGCTTGCCCACGACCGGCAGCCCCAGCAGCAGCTTATCCCGCAGATAAGCCCCCCGCTGTGTTCTCATCAGCCGTTTATACAGCAGCACAAGACCGGCAATGCCGGCCATAATCACCAGCACCCACCAGCTCGTCAGCAGTGCCGAAAGCTTCATAATCACCGAAGTAATCCACGGCAGCTGCTGGCCTGTTTTAACAAGCTGCTCGGTTATCTTGGGAATCACAGCAATGGTAATAACCAGCACAACAATTACACAGAAAACCAGCAGAATGGCCGGATACATCATCACCGTGGTCATTTTCGCTTCGAGCCGCTGGCGCTTATCCATAAAGCCGGCCATTGTTGCCAGACTGTCTCCCAGCGTGCCGGTGGCTTCGCCCACCCGCATCATGCTGACGTAAATAACATCGAAAAACTGCTCGTATTCGGCCAAGGCATCCGCAAACGATTCGCCCGTTACTACACGGTCACGGATTTCCGTTACAGCTGCCCGCAGGTGCGGGTGACTGACCTGAAGGGTCAAAACGCTTAAGGCATCGGTCAATTTGATGCCGGCATTCAGCATCGTCGACAGTTCCTTTGTAAAAGAGGCAACTTCCCGGCGGGCGCCGCGGGCAAATACATCCTTAAATGTCCTGCGGGCCGCCTCGACCCTGACTTGCGTTACGTCCATCGGATGCAGTCCGCGGCTGCGAAGGTGCTTGCGGGCTGCCAAGGCACTTTCTGCGGTAATGGTGCCCTTTTCCGTTTTCTTATCGGCATTGATAGCGATATATTCAAATCTCGGCATAAGCAATTGTACTTCTGACAATCCTTATATGTTATCCGACTGCGTAACCCGGAGAACCTCTGCCAAAGTCGTTGTTCCAGCCAGAACTTTTCGGGCACCGTCCATCCGCAAAGTCTGCATTCCGTATTCAAGGGCCTTGCGCTTGATGGCGCCTGCCGTCTGGCGGCTGTAAATCATATCGCGGATCTCGTCATTGATGACCATCAATTCATAGATGCCTGTGCGTCCGCGGTAGCCCGTATCAAAACATTTGGCGCAGCCGGCTCCCATATAAAAAGGCGTCTTGTCCTTCTGTATGATTCCCAAATCCCGCAGCTCATGCTCGGGCGGGTCATAGGCCTGCTTGCAGTCGGGGCAAATACGCCGCACAAGCCGCTGCGCCAGCACACAGACCAGCGAGGAGCTGACCAAATACGGTTCGACCCCGAAATCCAGCAGGCGGCTGATAGCACCGGCCGCATCGTTGGTATGCAGGGTGCTGAAAACCAAATGCCCGGTCAGCGACGATTGAATCGCCATCGCCGCTGTTTCCTGATCGCGAACCTCGCCGACCATAATGACATCGGGATCCTGCCGCAGGATATGCCGCAGGGCGTTGACGAAATTCATCCCCTTCTTCGGCGCCACCTGCATCTGGCTGATGCCCTCCAGCTGGTATTCAATAGGGTCCTCGACTGTCATTATATTTTTGACGGTCGAATCCAGGCGGTTCAGGCAGGCATACAGCGTTGTGCTTTTGCCGCTGCCGGTTGGTCCCGTTACAAAAATGACCCCATGCGTGCGGTTAATCATCTTATCAAAAATCTCTTTATCTTCCTGCCACAGGCCGAGCTGCTCGAGGGTCAGGATGCCGGTGCTTTTATCCAGCAAACGCAGAACAGCCCTTTCCCCATAACTGGTCGGCACAGTGCTGACACGCAGGTCGATTTCACGCTGGCCGATGCGGACGCTGCACCGCCCATCCTGCGGCATTCGGCGCTCTGCAATATCCATGCCGGCCATCACTTTGATGCGTGAAATCACCAGAGGCAGAACGTTGCGGTTGAGGGTTAGGGTATCGTACAGAATGCCGTCGATGCGGTAGCGCACGACAATTTTGGTCTCAAAGGGGTGAATGTGGATATCGCTGGCCCGCATTTGCAGGGCGCGAAACAGAATATCATTAACCAGCCGAATCACCGGCGGTCGATTGACCACATCCAGCAGGTCTTCGGCACTGCTGACTTCATCGGCCAGCTGGTCGAGGTTCTGGGCATCCAGTTCCTCGGCTACTTCTTCGATGACCGTATTTTTCTGTTCATAAGCCACATCAATCGCCGCGGTAATAGCCGCTCGGGTGCTCAATCCCATCTCGACCGGACAACGCAGCATTTTGGAAATGTTATCGACGGCTGTCATATTGAGCGGATTGGCTGCAATAACCCGTATCAGGCCATTTCCACCCTGCGGCCGGATGCCGATGAGATAATGATGCTGGGCATACGGGGCCGGAATTTGCTCAATAAACTCACGAGGCACATCAGAGGGATTTATCTCATCGAAAAAAGGAATCCCCAGTGCTTCGGCAAACAGCCGTAGCACCATATCCTCTGTAAATGTCGGCGCTGTCAGCAAAATCTGATCGATCCGCCGCTGGTCATCGGCATGCTCAGCAAAAAAATCCCGCAGCAGCTGGGCATCCACCACCCCGCTGCGCTGGGCTGCTTGGATTAATAGTTCTTTCATATTTTCCGCAGGCGGCGGGACATGCCCGCCTGCCGATTATTTACCTTTCATTGAGTTCCTTAAGTTCCTGCCGGAGCTGTTCAAAATCATCTTCTTCCAATACTTTCTCAGGAGTCATCGGCTTGGGTTTGATGCCGGGCCAATCGTCCATTTTTTGGAACTTCTCTTCCATCTTTTCAAACTCAGTCCGATACTTTCCTGATACACGGCGTAAATCTTCTATCCCTTCAACCTGGTCGCTGGGTCGTAGAATATTTGCCTTGACAAAAATATACATTTTGCCCTGGCTGTCTGTATCACTAACATCCCTAAATAGACCGCCGATTATTGGTATATCGCCCAATATCGGTACTTTGTTTTGCAACTTATCTTGTTTAATTTTCTCCAAACCGCCCAAAATAATAGTCGTACCATCAGGAATTGTGGAAACGGTGGTTATGTCTGTCTTTGTTCGATCTGGAGGATAAGGAACATCGGTTGTGCCGCCTGCCTCATTCTTAACCTGAATTTTTTTTTCTTCTGTTCCAAAATCCGTACGGCTTAAAGTAATTTCCAACCGTAGCATATCCCCTTTACTGATATGTGGTTTAATCTTAAGGGTTATACCGGCGGTATAATCCTTAAAAGTTACATCCTGCGAAGATGTTGATGTCTGAGTAGCCGTCCCCGGAATCACATTAGTTTTGATCTCAGGAACCGAGCGAATATCTTCGGTTTTAATCTCACCTTCTTGGTTGTCATTGACAAGAATTTTAGGCCTTGCCATAATTCGACCATAGTTCTTTTCCTGTATTGCAGTCAAGACACCTTGAATCATATCGGTATTGAAGAAACCCGTGAAAATACCTGCATTGGTACTTCCTTGCGCATAGGTACGATTGTCAAAACTGGTACTGCTACCTACGTTTCCGATAGTCGTTACCTTACCACCGAGACTGCCTGTAGTGCCGGGTCGGAGCGTAAGATCTGAATAGGTCTTTGAAACTAAATCAATTTCGTACTTGAATTCATCATCTCTTGTTACTTGCACAAGCGTACAATCCAAAAGCACTTGCGGCCGATATTCATCCAGTTCCCTAATCAGTTCACCAATCCATTGTTGGTTGCGCTTGTTGGCATAGACAATCAGCGAATAGGACATCGGATCCGGGATGATGCGAATCCTCTGTTCCTCCAGCGTTGGAGGCGCCCCACCGCCGGCAGCAGTGCCTGATGCCGGTGCCGTTTGAATTTTGGCTTCGGGCGAGGAGGTTTTGGCTCGTTCCTCAACCGTTTCCTGAATCAGTTTTGTCAGCACTTCGGCCAGTTCCTCAGGATCTTGATTTTCCAGCGCATAAACTACATACGGCGTAGTGGTAACATCCAATTGACGGTCAGCATGTGCAATTACCAAAGCAATCGCATCGTGCTGACGCGGCGTGGCATAGACCAGAAGCGAATTAGTCGTCTGCAAAACCGTAATCTGCGGGTAGTCGGCTGTCAATTCCACTTCCGAGCCGCCTTCGGCGGTGGGCAGAACCATGGGCGCCGCAGCCTGCTCGGCTGCTGTCGGTACAGCCTGCGCAACAGCCGTAGTACGGCCTAAAGAAGACGTCCGAGCCGAGGTGCTGCGTGCGGCAGCACCTGTCGATGCACTAGTCGACGGAGCGATAATACCCAAATCCGTCAGAGCATCGATAATAGTCTGAGTATCTACATACTGGATTTCATATTGGCGGATAGTTCGCTGGTCCTTTTGCACTACATCCACATGGGCAATAACCAGCTCGATCGCCCGATGCTGTTCAGCAGTGCCGTTGACAAGCAGCGAATTGGTGGCAGGACGAATCGACACATACGGCTGATCGCCGGAGGCAGCCGTACCGGCTGTTGGTGTGCGCTGCACCGCAACAGCCGCCTCCTGGACCTGCTGTGCTTGGGGCGATACGGTGCGAGCGGCCGTTCGCGCAGCTGTGCGGCCAGCTGCCTGTGTCGCGACAGCTACATTGGCCAGTCCCAATTCATTAAGCACATTGACCACTTCGATTGCCTCGACATTCTGGATGATATATTCCCGCACATACTTCAGGTCATACTGCGGCACATCCAGCACATCAACCAACTCCTCAATCAATGCAATCTGGTCTGCTCTGCCGACAATGAGGATCCGATTGGTGCGGTCATCCGTATCTATAAATACTGTATCCTTGGCTGCTCCAGTAACTGCCGCAGATGTTTGCGGAGCAGGCGTGGCAGCAGCAGTCGCCGGGGTCGGAATCGGCACTTGACGGGTTTCCATTTGGCCGGTTTGAGGGTTACGGGTCGTTACTGTACGGGTTTGCGTAGCAGCGGCGGGAGTGGCTGCTGCTGCACTGATTTGCAGCGTAACACCCTGCAATTGCCCTGCCAGATCTTTGAGTTTGCCTACAATATCCGAAGGCTTAATATACTTGAGCGTCCGGAATCGATATTCCTTAGCTGCGGCAGGCACATCCACCATCGTCAATACCTGACGGATACGATCCATCCGATAAGCGTAATCGGTTACAATCAGGCTGTTTGTTTCCAACGGCGTGAAGTTTGTGCCCAGATTCATCGTCTTGAGCATATTCTGCGCCGTGGCCGCATCAATATACTGGAGCGTAAACAGACTGCTGACCACAATATCACCCGGCTGAATCGGCTCATCCGGCGCTCGCAGAACCGGTTCCGCTTTGGCAAGTTCCGAATCCCGCATGATGGTGACCAGCTGGCCGCGGCGGGTCATAATAAATCCCTTGAATCGCAAAACAGATTCGAGCAGGGCATAAGTATCCTTCACCTTAATTTTGCCGCCGTGAATTTTCAGCTGGACCTTCTGACCTTTCAGTATTGTGGGATCATACATATAGTTAAGTCCCAGCTGTTTGCCGACTAAATCCACCAGCGCTTCCAGCTCAACTTCTTGGGGTAAATCAATAACGGTTTCCAGCTCTTTTTCAGCAATCTCGGCAGGTATCGGGGCGCTGCCGGCAGATTGAACCTTCGCCTCGGCCGCATTGCCCGAAGGGGCTGCTTGGCCGGCTAAGGCCTCCAGATCGGCCAGTTTTTGACGAAGCTGGGCCAATTCTGTCTGCAGCTTTTCTAGATGTTCCTTATCCTGACTGGAAGCAGCAGCCTGCTGGGCAGCTTCAGCCTGTGCTTGCTCTTCTACCAAAGCCTTCTCTTCCCGCTGGGCTTGGGCCATCAGCGCCTGTAAAACCTTCATCGGGTCAATCGGCTCTGCCGGTGCAGTCTGTTCCGGCTGAGTTGGCTCGGATTTTGCTTCCTGAGGTTTTGCTTGGGCAGCATTTGGTTCCGGGACTTGTGTTTGGGCTTCTTTGACGGGGGCCGTTTCCTGTACCGGTTGAGCAGCTGACTGGGCTGCACGCGCCGTCTCTTCTGCATCAGCCAGCGCTTTCATTAATTCTTCACTGAGAAAATCCTCTTCCGGTGACTTTTCTGCGGCGGCCGCCGGCGCTGAATCCGACGGCGCATTAACATCAGACAGCTGCGGCACTCCTTCAAAAATCTGACGAGCTGCCTCCTCCAACGGCTTTTCAGTCGAAAACGCTGAAGTTTGCGGCGTCAAGGCATTCGGTTCTTCCTGTGCCGGAAGATTTGTTTCGGCTAAAGGCATCAGAGTTGCCGGCAGATTCGGTTCAAGCGGCTTTTCTGCCGCGGCCGATTCAGCTTTTTGAGCAGATGCTGATGTCTGGGATTGCTGCCCCAAATCTGCCGCCGCTGCTTCGATTTCATTTAAAACATCAACTGTACCAATCGCAAGCAGTTTGCCGTTTACAGTATCTACAATAGCTGCCTTAGCCGCTCCTCTGACCGGAGCTTCATTCATCGTACCAAAAGTAATTGTTTTTAATCGGGCCGCAAGCATCTCCACAGTAGGCAGACAGGCCGAATCTGCAGCGGTCATCAGCACACGAATTTGAACAGGCGGCTCCTGATCCAGAAAAGGAACAATCTCTGTCGCTTTAAGCAGGTCTGTACCGACATCGCTGGTTACAATCAGCACATCACGGGTCAGGGTATTGTAGCTTTTGCCGATATTAAGCTGGACAAGCAGTTCTTTGGCCTGCTGGCTTGTTATGTGCTTGAGTTTGTAAACCCGGCTGCGCAGCACACCCCCGGATTGTCCCATCAAGACAGCCGACAGCCAAAACAATATGCACAATCCTGCCAGCCACTGTTTCCGCTGTCCAATACCTGCTTCTCTATACGACTGCATATCTTTGTTTCCTCTGCATTACTCGTTATTTCTGCTTTTCAGTCACATCTTTTTGTCTGCTGGGTAAAAAACTTATTTATCCGGTCTGGTTGGGTTCAGCCGGCCCTTCTGCTGGAGGAGTCTGGGCAGAAGAAGATGCCGCCGGCTGCGGCACAGCAGGGGCATCTTGATTTTTTTCTGCAGCCGCGGCAGTTGTTTCTTGGGAATCGCTGCGGCCGGGGAGATTATCCGGCACTGACTCGGACGGTTTAGTCTGTGCAGCTTTTTCAAGATTTTCCTTTTCCTGATTGAGAGCTTGAAGCAGTTCCGCCCACATTTGATTTTCCTGACGCCGTTCTTCCTCGGAGAGATTGTCGTCCTGACGGGCCATAATCTCATGAATCCCCAATATAGAACTCTCGATTGAGGCCTTTTGCTCTTCCACAGTTGGTACCGGCGGGGCTGAACGTACGCGCTGGATACGGGCATCTACTGTGCTTCGCGTTGAAACGGCAGTCTCACGGGTACGCGCTGCACGCACAGCTTCAGCATCAGCAACCCCCGGCTGGTCCTGCATGCCATTGGGACCAGCAGCCGGAGTATCCTGTATCCCCGTCGGTCCTCTGACTGCTGAAACGGCCTTTTGCTCATTTTTAAGAAGTGATTTGACTTCAGTTTTTGCCGGTACAAAGATTTCCTGCGGTTTGCCGCCTGCCTGCGTAAATATCACACTGCCGTCACGAATCTCTTTGATTTCATGCTGACCGACTTTTTCGCCCTGTCTAAACCATTCGAGCTTACTGCCGGTGGAAACCAAAGCCAGCGACTTTTCTGGTGCTGTCTCATATCTGACTGTAGCCAACAAGTCAAATTTAACAGAGGCCTGCACTTTAGGAACGGGGGGTTGTGCCGGCTGTGTACTCGCCTGAGCCGGTGTTGGAGCAGGTTTAGGCTCTATTTTTGGTTTTACAGGTTCCGGCGGAGGCGGCGGATTAATACGAAGGGCAAAACTCTTTGCCTGTGCTACCAATGGAGACACAACATCTCCTTTACCTTTTGCGTCGCCTATTTTTGACTTTAACTCCTCCACAATGCCCGGTTTTTCTAAGTAAGCCCTTATTTCGGAATCACCCTTCAGTCCAAAAAATATAACTGCAATAACCCCGCATATCGCTAAAATCACGGCGATTAAACTGGTTATTCGAAGGGTTTTAAGCATTTCTTCTCCGAAACAGACGATTTCTTACTTTTCAGGCCTAATAACACCTGTATAGACAAAATCCAGCCCTTCTCGTACTTCCTTAGACAATTTTGGACCAAGAAAGTTCCCCCAAACAAAACGGCCGAAAAAAGGCGGCTTTGGCCTAAAAGATGTTTTCGGCCAAAATCAGTTGACTCTAAACCAGCCGCTGCAGCGGATCGATAATTCTTCACCGTTTTTGAGGGTAAGTATCATCTCATCCGTGATATACCGTTGGGCACCTTGAGCGGGCGGGGTAATTTTGACCATTAGTTTGATGTTATTGCCATCCGGCTCTTGGCTTTCAATGGTCATATAACCCTGACGGGATTGAACAGAAGCGATCTCCACTTTCTCACCGTAATTGCTTCGGATGATAACATCCTTAATAACCGGAACTTGGGGTTCGACATTCTGCAGGATAATCCGCGGACGTGAGACCTCATATTTAGGCTGGGCTGCATAGTGCACTACCAGCGTACCGGACTGGGGATGGTCTGTTGTGATCTGAATAACCCCTGTGGTGTACTGCTGCAGCTTATCCAAGGCAACCACCGGCTCCAGAACAAACTCTTTCTTCTTTACGCCGGGATCAAAATCAATCTTCATCACATCGTTGGGTATTGATATTGAGCGAATAGAGAAAGACTGTTCATCTAAACTTTTGACAATAAGGGAAGGCATTCCTGCATTGGGTTTATCGAAGCGCAAATCCGCATTTTCAGGGCTAACTGCTATTTTTACAGTTACTTCCGCATTTATAAGCAGTTCGGCTCGCGGTGTAACAGGGTCATTGGAGATGATATAGAGATGCTTCGTCGTTAAACCCTTTGTAGAAGGTGCTGTAAAAGTCACTTCTACTTTGCCCGACTGGCCAGGTTCGTACAAAACCGGCTCGCTTAATGGAATCGCAAACCGCTGATCGTTTTTAATCAAAGTCGGCAGAGAGCAGCCGCACGTGCTTTGGACATTGGTTACTGACAAAGGGGCATTGCCCGAATTACTGAAGGCATATACGGCTTTGTGAACAGAATTTGGACCTACCTGACCGAAATTAACGGAGGGATTTTCGACTTTTATTGAAGGTGCATTGGGGGCCTGTATCGCCGGAGAAACCGAAGGTCGAGCCGTCTGCCCAACCTGTGTCTGCGGTGCCGGCTCAGTCGTTTTAGGAGCTGGTTCCGTCTTCAATTCTGCAGTTTTCGTTTCACTCCGCTGGCATCCGGCCAAACTCCCCACAGCCAATACAGCACACAGAATACAAAAAAGTTTGGTAGTGTTATGATATTTCATACCCGTTTCCTTTTTAATTCTTTTTGCCCATAATTTCTGTTCAAATAAGCCGATAATGATTTTACAGTTTAGCACAAAACTTTGGATTGACAACTGTGTTTTCGGTCTATTGCAGATAAGTCTTTACAGAATCCGCAGGTCCCTGTAAAATTAACGGAACTGCTGAAACTACTTGTATTTAGGAGCCGGTTATGCCAGAAACAGGACATCCCGCGTTATCAATAGTGATACCGGTGTTTAACGAAGAGGAAAATCTTCGTCCTTTATATGCTGAAATCGCAGCGGCCTTAAAGGATTTTGCATACGAAGTTCTCTTTGTTGATGACGGCAGCACCGATAACAGCTTTTTTGTTCTTACTGATATACAGAAAAATACATCAAATGTTCGCTTGATTCGATTTCGGAGAAACTTTGGTCAAACTGCCGCACTCAGCGCCGGCTTCAAATATGCACGCGGCAGCATTATTGTTCCATTAGACGCCGACGGTCAAAATGATCCGGCAGATATCCCTCGACTGGTCAGCAAACTCCAAGAAGGTTTTGATATTGTCAGCGGCTGGCGGAAAGATCGCAAGGACAACGCCGTAACCCGCACACTTCCTTCGCGAGCAGCCAACTGGCTCATCGGGCGGATCACTGGAGTCCGCCTGCACGACTACGGATGCACTCTGAAGGCCTATCGTGCCGAGTCGCTCAAATCCATACGTCTGTATGGAGAAATGCATCGCTTCATCCCGGCGCTGGCACGCTGGGGCGGCGAGAATGTTACCGAGATGGTTGTCAATCACCGGCCCCGTACGCGCGGAAAAACTAAATACGGCTTGAATCGGACATTCAAGGTCATTCTGGACCTGATTACCATTAAGTTTTTAGCTTCGTTTTCAACGAAACCTATTTACGTTTTCGGGGGATTGGGGGTATTGTGTTTCATCGGTTCCTTTATTTCGGGAATAACCGTATTGGCGATGAAGCTGCTGCAGAATTATTCAATGAACCGCAATCCGCTGCTGATTATCTCGCTGATTTTGATGACGACAGCTATTCAATTTATTCTGATGGGCCTGCTGGCTGAAATCCTCGTGCGGACCTATCATGAGTCGCAGGATCGGCCTATTTATGTTATTGATAAAATTATTGAACCCCAGATGTCCTGACGATTGCCTATGGTCCGCCGCAAAATAAAAAGCCCTCATCCCCGCCAACCGGTGTCCCAGTCCGCTTTGTCCCCTGTTATCCCAACGGGACTGCTGGCGTCGATCCTGATAACCGTTTTGCTGGGGGGCATTCCCTTTGCGCTTGGCCGCTATATCGAATTCAAATCGCCGGATCCGTTTGACAGCGCTGCTTATGTGTATTCGGCAAAACACCTTCTGGACGGTGCCCGAATGGGGATCGATGAAATCCCGACGGCTCATCCAGTGACCCTGCTGATTAACATCTTCGGCGTAAAATTTTTCGGCTTCAGCGAAACCGGACCGAAAATCATACAGACCATTTTGCAAACCGCCGCATTGGTGTTTATGTTTTATGCCCTATGGAGAATTTTTGGTTCTGCACCGGCGGCTGTGAGCACTATCCTTGCGGCAGTCTATCTGTCTGCGCCGCTGATTGCCAAGTTCGGCAACGTCAAAGAACAGTATATGATTGCACTGGCTGTCTGTTCTGCATGCAGCTTTTTGCTGTATGAAGACCACCGTAAACGGTTTTGGCTTGCGGCATGCGGATTTTTTGCCATACTGCCGTTTTACTGCAAGCCGACCGGTGCTGCGATTGCTTTGGCCATCACATCCTATCTGCTGATAAGCCGCTGCATTAGCCGTCATTGGAAAAACCTGCTGACAGAATTTCTTCTGTTTCTGGGCGGTATCCTCATCGGTCTTGTTGTTCCGGCATCTCTGTTTATTTGGCAAAAGAACATCCATTCTTTTTTACGCACATTTCCTGTTGTTGCTGGTCAAATAACACTGGTATTTCTGGCTGTCGGTACTGTAATCGTTTATGCCGTTCACTATGCCCACACACTGCACTTGATTGCCCAGCTTAAACAAATTCGCCGGAGCATCTGGCTGGCCGGCATTGCGGCGCTTCTGATTGCAGTGACTGTTTCAGTGGCGGGAGTATCTGCCGCCAACCGGTATTGGACGCAAAGCCGCAGTTATCCTACGGTTTCTGCCGCCCGCGATGTTGCTTCGTATATATTTGACATTCCGATAGTAAATGCTTCTATCAAAATTTACCACATCGCGACCGGCAGTCTAGAGCGTCTGATTATTGCCTCAGGAGTTAAAGGCGGCTATGTAGGATACAGCTGGAAAGCCATTACTCTGAGCAAACTGGCTCCGCAGGTTTTTCGCTACTACAAGGCCTTGTGTGTTCCGATTCTGCTGGCACTAGCTTCTATATGTACGGCGTTGTTGTCTCTCAAATCACCGCTTGAAAAACGGCATCAATCTGTCTGGATGCTGGCGATTTGGTGGATCACTGATATGGGGCTGATTTGGGTCAGTCCTCATTCGTATGAGCAGTATTATCTGCCGCTGTGTGCATCTGGGGCAATGCTGGGCAGTTTTGCTGTCTGGAGGTGGCAGCAGAAATTGACTTCGGCCGCCAATAAAATGCCGTGGCTGTTTATCGGCGCTGCCGAGGTGATTCTTTTGGCGGTTCTGTCTATTCCCATCTTTATCGGCCAGCGCTATAGCCCTGATACCGGTGCTGACTACATCAAAAATTACGGTTCCCGCCGCCGCGGTTTTGCCGAAGCGCTGGCCCGCATCAAGGCCGATACGCCCTATCCTTGGCAGCTTGCCGGCGACTATATCCGCACGCACAGCAAAGAGCAGGATACAATTTATGTTTGGGGCTGGGTACCCGGCATTTATGTGCGGGCCCAGCGTATGGCTGGGCTGCCGAAGGCCTACGAAGGCAATATGCATGTCACACCGCCGGCGGAGCTGGCAGCCGAAATAGAGCAGATGAAAAACAGCTTCGAGCAGGCACCGCCGCATTTTATCGTGGACAGCCGCAAACGGCATTTCCCGTTTGATCGACCGCCGCTGGAGCTATGGCCGATGGTGCCGGCCAGACTGTTCGGCAACGAAAAACCCCGACTGCTCAGCAGCAGCCCTCAGGAGACGGCTGCTTTTGACTCCTCGTATGCCGCTTTTCTTGAAAAACAGCATGGGCCCGACGAAGCCAAACGCTATGAGGCAATGAAACCACTGCGGGAATTTGTGATGCACAATTACAGCTTCGCCGGACAATTTGGAGATCATATGGTGTTTGAAAAAAAATAATGCACGCACCGGATAATATTGAACAATTGAATGCCGCCGGCTGGCAATGGGCCTTGTCCAGCGGCAGGGAACAGCTCGGAAATCTAGAGGCCAATTTGCGGTTTCTTGAAAAAGCCCGTATTGTTAAGCCGGGACTGAAAATCCATGAAGCCGGCTGCGGAATCGGCACAATCGTTGATCATCTCCGGTCGCAGGGGTGTCAGGCCAGCGGAAGCGACATCGCCGCCAATGCGGTTGCTTACGGAAAAAATAAATACCCCGGGATTGATTTGGCGGTGCATTCTGCGGAGGAACTGCCGTATGAGGATGAATCCTTTGATGTGGTTTTAAGTTTTGATGTAATGGAGCATCTTTTCGATGTGGATAAGCACCTTCGTGAAATCCGTCGGGTTCTCAAAAAAAGCGGCTGCTATGCCTTTCAAACACCCAACAAGTATGTGCATGCCGTTTATGATACCCTGCGTCTTGGGAATCTAAGCTGGAAAACGTACCATCCGTCTCTTCAGACTCCGCACAAGTTGAAAGCACGGCTGCACAGGCACGGGTTTTCTGTTCAGTTTTATAAAATGAATCCGGGAACTTTGTTTCTAGCAAAAAAATTAGGGCGGTTTGCTTTTTTGGCACGCTTTATTTCTATTCTTCCTTTTGAGTCTTTGCCGCTGTGTCTGCAAACAAACCTTTATGTCGTCGCAAAGAAGCATGAAAATCCTGATGCTCAATTATGAATTTCCGCCTATCGGCGGCGGGGGAGGATATGCCCATCAATGCCTGCTGAAAGAATACAGCCGCCATCCGGAGCTGCAGATCGATGTTCTTACCAGTTCTCCGGCAATCGGCCTTACCATAGAAACATTTTCAGATAATATTCGCTTATACAGAGTCGGCATCCACAAGGCCAATCTGCACTTTTGGAAAAAAAGCGAAGTTCTTGAATGGCTGTTCAAAGCAGAACGGCAATTAAACAAGCTGTTATCCAGCAATAATTATGACTTGGCTCATGCTTTTTTCGGCTTTCCGACCGGCTGGCTGACTTGCCGCCGCCGCAAGATACTGCCCTATCTTATCTCGCTGCGGGGATCGGATGTACCCGGGGCCAATCCCCGTCTGACGCTGGAATACAAATTACTGGGGCCTGTCTTCCGTAAAATCTGGAGAAACGCTTCGCTTTTGGCAGTCAACAGCAAAGGTTTGGCTCGGCGTGCCAAAGCCTTTCTTCCGGATCTGGATTACCCAGTTATCCCCAATGGAGTAGATACCGAGCGTTTTAGGCCGGCTTCTGACAAACCGGCTCTGTCCCCGTTTAAGCTGATTACCGTAGGCCGCTTAACAGAGGTCAAGCGTCTGGACTTGGCACTGGAAGCTGTCTGCAAGGCACTTTCGGCCGGTTTAGATGTCGAATTAACCATCGTCGGCGACGGCAATCTGACAACCCGTCTTAAACAGCTGGCTGATGCTCTTGAGATCAGCCGCAGGATTCATTTTACCGGATGGCTGGATCCTGATACTTTGCCGGAAATCTATCCGGTTCATCACTGCTTTCTGCTGACCAGTCTGAATGAAGGAATGAACAATGCTCTGCTGGAAGCGCTGGCCAGCGGTTTAGCCGTCATCACAACACCCTGTGAAGGCACTGATGAACTGGTGCAAAATAATGGAATTGTAGTGGAACATGCTGGTCCGCAGAACTTAGCAGATGCCATTATCAAAATCGCACAGGATTCGGCCGCTTATAGCCAAATGTGCAAAACTTCGCGTACAATAGCCGAACGGTTCTCGTGGTCTTCAGCAGCCGAACTGTATATACGATATTATCACCAACTTGCTGCTTCGGGCGACAAACAATGTGCGGAATAGCCGGATTCAACTGGAATGACCCCCATCTGATTGAACAGATGACAGAGCGGCTGCGTCATCGCGGTCCCGATGACAAGGGCTATTACTGCGATCCGCTGGTCAGTCTCGGCCACCGCCGGCTGTCTATAATTGACCTGTCAGAACGGGGCCGCCAGCCGATGGGCTATAACGGTCTTCAGATCATTTACAATGGTGAAATATACAATTATCGCCAATTGCGGTCAGAATTGGAGTCGGCAGGATACCGTTTCTCTTCCGATACAGATACTGAAGTCATCCTGCAGGCCTATCACCGATGGGGAACCGACTGCGTTCATCGCTTCAATGGGATGTGGGCATTCTGTATTTATGATTCTTCCAAAAAATTGCTTTTTCTTTCACGCGATCGTTTCGGTGTGAAGCCGCTGTATTATTTTTTTGACGGCCGGCACTTCGTTTTCGCTTCCGAACTGAAAGCCATCCGGCTGAGTACAGGCAATTTCCGAATCAATCCGGCTGCTGTGAATTACTTTTTCTACCAGAAATACATCGGTGACGGCTTAACGATTTACGACCAATGCAGCAAATTGAGGCCCTCTGAAAATCTGATTTTTGATTTAGAAAAAAGAGAAATTCGCAATTACTTTTATTTCAAACTTTCCGAACAGATAGAACAGTGCTCCAATCAAAGCGTGAAAGAGCGGTTGGACAAAGTGGAAAGTCTTATTCGCGACGCTGTCTCCAAACGGCTGGTCGCAGATGTACCGGTCGGCAGTTTTCTGTCCGGAGGACTGGATTCATCCGTCATATCGGCTTTTATTGCCCGTCAGAGGGAAAATTTCCGAACGTTTTCCATCGGCTTTCAAGATGAATCCTACGATGAGATCCCTTTTTCCAGAAAAGCGGCCGAATACATCCGCACAAAGCATCATATCGAATATCTAAATATCGATGAATCACTGATTATGCGCGTCATCAGCCATATGGATGAGCCGCTGGGAGACGCATCCATTCTGCCGACAGCACTGCTGTCGCAAATGACGCGCCGTTATGTAACTGTCTGTCTTTCTGGAGACGGCGGAGATGAAGTTTTTGCCGGATATGATTCTTATCTGGCTTATCATATTGCAAAGTTTATTCCCCCTGTATTCGTACAGTTCAGCCGTCCGCTGACACATTTGCTGCCGCCTTCCGACAGGAAACTTAATCTGACTTTCAAGATGCAAAAATTTATTGAGGATTATCACCCCCATCCTGCCCGCCGCCATCTGGACTGGATGGCAACCTTCACCGACCGCAATCGCCGGATGCTGCTGGATGAACATTATATCAAAACCGAGGACTTCATCGGTCCTCTTGGGCGGAGTGATTTAACCGGCATTCAGCTGAATGATTTTCAGCGTTATCTGCCGGAAGATATCTTAAAAAAAGTGGATTTGGCTTCTATGATGCATTCATTGGAAGTCCGCACGCCCTTTCTCGATTATCGGCTTGTGCCGCTGGTCTTATCCCTGCCGGACGCTTACAAGATACGATTCTTTCGGACCAAATGGCTGCTGAAAAATATCGCGGCTGGCCTGCTGCCGAATGAAATCATCCACCGCCCAAAACGGGGGTTTACTGTTCCTATCTCGAGTTGGGTGAAGAAATCATCTTTTATTCGTCAATTTATCTTTGAGAAAGAGTTTTACAGCCATGGTTTAATCAATAAAAATTATGCCTGCAAACTGCTGGATGAGCACCTGAACAGACAGAGAGACAATGCCCGCAAGTTATGGCTGATTTTTGTCTTTAATTATTGGCATCATACAGCCGGCCGCCAATAACAGCAAGCTGCTTTTGCAAAAGCAGCCTTCGGCGGCTACAATAGCCCAGAACTGAAAATGAATCAGCAGGAGAAATTATGAGTATTACCGTTGAAGAAATTTTTGAAACTGTCAATATGACGCTGCGGCAGAATTTTGATATCCGCACTGTCACCTTAGGCATCAATCTCAAAGACTGTATGGACCGGGATCTGGACCACTTCTGCGGCCGCATCGAGCAGCGCATCGTTGCCATGGGCAGAAAACTCAACGCCGCCGCTGACAGCCTCGAAAAAAAATACGGCATCCCCATAATCAACCGCCGCATTGCTGTCAGTCCTGTTTCTCTGCTGGCCGAGCCCTTGCCCTACACGCCGGCAACCGCTGTGCGCATTGCCAAAACGCTGGACCACTGCGCGGCTCAGGCCGACATCAACTTTATTGGCGGCTTTGGGGGCTATGTCCAGAAGGGCCTGACCGCTTCCGATGAAAATCTGATGAACGCTCTGCCGCAGGCCTTGTCTCAAACCCAGCGCGTCTGCTCGTTTTTCAACTTGGGCACCACACAGACAGGGCTTAATATGACTGCTGTCGAGCGGTTTGGACATATCCTAAAAGACTTGGCTTTCCGAAGCAAAACCGGCATCGGCTGTGCTAAGGTAGCGGTCTTTGCCAACGTTCCCGGCGACAATCCCTTTATGGCCGGTGCTCACCACGGCATCGGCGAACCCGATTATGCCCTCAATATCGGTATCTCAGGGCCGGGCGTTGTCAAAGCCGTTGTTGAGCAGAATCCTGACTGCGATTTAACTGAACTTTCTGAAGTCATCAAGCGCACCGTTTTTAAGATAACCCGTGCCGGCGAGCTGATTGGCCGCGAAGCAGCAGACAGTCTGGGTGTAGAATTCGGAATTGTGGATATCTCCTTAGCCGCCACCCCGGCTGCCGGCGATTCGGTGGCCGAAATTATTGAAGCAATGGGCATTTGCCGGATGGGTCTGCCCGGTACAACGGCGGCCTTGGCACTGCTGATTGACGCAGTCAAGAAAGGCGGTGCAATGGCTTCCGGCCGTGTGGGGGGACTTTCGGGAACATTTATCCCCGTCAGCGAGGATGCCGGTATGATTCGTGCCGTCAAACAGGGCGCCTTGACGCTGGAAAAACTGGAGGCACTGACCAGCGTTTGTTCGGTCGGGATGGATATGTTCGCCATCCCGGGCTCAACTCCGGCTGATGTTATCAGCGCCATTATTGCCGACGAGCTGGCTATCGGTATTGCCAATAACAAGACCACCAGCGTCCGCGTTATTCCTGTGCCCGGCAAACGCCCCGGTCAGACTGTTCATTTCGGCGGACTTTTGGGAACAGCTCCGATTATGCCTGTTCCCCGCAAGGCCGCTGCGGCCTTCATCCGCCGCAAAGGCCGTATGCCAGCTCCTATTCAATCTCTTCGGAACTAAACGCAGGCGGAGTCAGCCGCTCAAGAACCCGCAGATACCGGCCATCGTGAATTGAAGGTAACCCAGGTATAAATAAATCAGCATCGAGGGGTATATAAATTAGCAGAACAGGATTGATTTAAAAGCGAATATGGCCTACAGTATTCAAAGCAGCATAAAAACAGGCATACTGTAATATGGTTGAACTTTCTATTATCATTCCAGCCTATAATGAAAGCCGAAAAATCGCCGGCGATATTCTGGCGGCTGACCAGTTCTGCATTTCATCCGGTATCGCCGGCCAAATTATCATTGTTGACGACGGCAGCACAGACGGCACTGCCGATGCTGCCCGAACAGCCGCAGCACAGATTCGCACGCCATGTCTGGTTGAACAGCTCAAAAGCAATCGGGGCAAGGGTTGTGCCGTACGAACCGGAATGCTCAAAAGTCAAGGCGCATTTGCCGCCTTTGCCGACAGCGGCTGCTGCGTGCCTTTTTACAAAATCTTAACCGCGCTGGATCTGATCCGTTCCGGGCAATGCCAGATTGCCCACGGCTCTCGAAAATTATCCGGCGTGCATATTGTGCGTCCCCAATCGGCCTACCGCAAAATCTGCTCTGGACTGTTTCACTGGTTTTTGATTCACGACATCAAGCGTCTTGCCAATCTGACCGATACCCAGTGCGGCTTTAAGGTATATCAGGGCGAGGCCGCCCGCCGGATTTATGCCCAAAGCCGCATTGACGGCTTTATGTTCGATGTAGAAATCATTCTGCTGGCTTTGGCTGCCGGCTACACGATTCGTGAATTTCCGATTGACTGGGCGTGGGATCCTGACAGCCGCCTTAAACCGGCCCGTGAGGCGATTCGGGTTTTCTGCGACCTTCTGACGCTGAAACGCCGTTTTGCCGACGTTCTCAAAGACAGCGACGGCCGTATTGCCCGTGCGCACAGCCCGGTTGGCTAATCTTTCGGCCATTGGCCCAATTGCAGAAGCTCCGTCCGGCCATTCGGCTCAATGAGAACAGCCATTATGGAAATTCCGTCTACTGTTTCATAAAGGGCTTTTAGTTTCTCAATAGGCAAAATCATAGCAGCCGTTGAAAGCGCATCGGCCAAGGCGGCATTCGGACCCAATCGAATCCAGCAGGCCCGCCGATCTGCAACAGGCTGGCCGGTAAAGGGGTTGATAATATGGCTGCCCCGCAAAAGCCCCGAACAGCTCAGCGCTTCATTGGCCATTGCCAGACGGGCGACAATTGTTTCATCGGCCGGATTGGTCAGCGTAACCTTCCAGCCGCTTTGTCCCTGCGGGGCATCCAGAGCCAGCACGGAACTGGTTCCGGCATGGATGAATGAACGGCTGATGCCCCATTCCTTTAAAATGCGGCCGGCCGCATCTACAGCATAACCTTTTCCGATGCCGCCTAAATCGATATAGACTCCCTCGCCCAGCAGGCCGACGCTGCACGTCTGCGGATGCAGCTCCAGCATCGCCATTGAGGGCCGCTGTCTCAGCAGTTCGGCTGCCTGCTGACTGTCTTGCTTTTTCCAGACCTCAATCATTCTGCCGATCGTGACATCAAATGCCCCTCCTGTCAATTCCCACGCTTGTTTGGCGGCTGCCAGACAGTTCAATGTATCCTCATCTACTGCCGCTGTTTGTCCCGGCTGGAGCCGGTTAATCCGGCTGATGTCGCTGTTTTCCACAAACCGGCTCAACTGGGCTTCCAGACGATCGATTTCTCTAAATGCTGCCCGGGCCGCACGGCCGGCATATGTACCGTCCGTATGCTGGATAAAAATCTCAAACGTCGTATTCATTGCCTGATGGCTGAATTTGAGAAGATTGGCAATCTGGGTCTTATCAGGTCGGCTTTGCATCAGCATTGGCTCCTCTGATGTATCGGAAAGGATCGGCGAAACAGAAAACATTTTATCCCACTGGTCTTTACGAATATAGCCCCGCCATTCAACACCCGGACGAAGCCAGCAGGCTTTATCAAACAAGGGCAGATACAAATGGCGCTGACCGGCCGGCGGAACTGAGTACAGCAGATTCAGCAGTTCCCGCTCGTGCCGGGCTTGAGCAAGGATAAGCGGCACATCACAAACAGAAGGATCAGGATGATTCCAGTACCCTACTTTGGAAAAGCTCCGCAGATACCACGGCAGCGGCCAATAATCATCTCCGGCGGCTATAACAGAAATCGGTGTTTGGGTGTCGGCAGCTGTTTGGACCTGTCGAACCATTTCAAAAACATCCTCACTGGTGTGGGCATACACATAAGGATTAATCGGATCAGACGCATACCGAAAATTAAGAAACCAGCTCTGTACAACCGGACTGGCCAGCCCGTAAAGTCCCAGCAGTGTCCAGAACACAAACTTCGACCAGCATCCCTGAACCGCATCGAGCAGCCGATCGGCAGTAAAACCGGCCAGCAGCGCCAGTCCATAAACAAAACCCATCATATTCCACGGCGTTTTATAGGGAATAGCACAATACACCACCGTTAGAAACAGTGTATAAATCGCCACAAATCGAGCTGCTTGAACATGCAGGCTGTTATTTTGAAAAAATACAGCAGCGGCTCCTATAAGCCCCAGTGCTGCAATGCCGTCTTCATTCCATGTGATCGGCTCAAGAAATTCAATCCACGTCAGCAGATCCAAATAATAATACCACGGATGGCTGTGAACACTGCTGCTGCCGGCACGCTGGAACCAGCCAGCATAGGCTGCAAAAGAATCGCCAATCCCCTGCCAGTTGCTGCCGAATGAGGAATAAAACATCGTCGATATTGCAGCCGCTGTGCAGAATCCGGCCAGCAGATGCCATCCTTTGCACCGGCCGGTACCTGTCCAGATGGTATACAGCACAGCACAAGCACCTGCGCCCGCTGCAAAGACAAATGTTTCTTTGGTTGTGTGCATTAGTCCCAAAGCAACACCGGCCAGAATTACCCAGTAAAGTTTTTGGCAATGCAGATAACGCCAGACAGCACCGAGGAAAACGGCACTAAAAAACAGCAGCAGAATTTCCTGAATATAGTAGCGGCTGTAATAAATGAACAAAGGAGAAAACGCCAGCAAGATACAGCCGAAGAAAGCTGCCCGCCATCCGAGGCCTTGGACAAAAAACAACGGCGTCAGAATCAGCGCAATACCAAAAACAGCAGGTACCAGCCGCAGTGTAACTTCGCTGATATTTTCATACGTATGCTCCCCCCGCAGCCAAGCGCTGAGAAGCGTAAAATAATTCAGGGTTGGTCCGTGAAATTCATCGGGATCATAACAATAGAGGCCCTTCTCGAGAAGGGCCCCGAATTTTTCAGCATGAACCGCCTCATCCGCATGCATTGGCCGGTCAGCCAGCCGCCACAGGCGAAAAGCCGCTGCCCCAGCCAGCACCACCAGCAGAATCGGGATGACCGCCGTTTTCATGGACTACTTGCCGTATACTTCTACCTCGATGTAGTGGCTGTAGTCGTTCTGATTGTTGGCCTGACTGTATAGACGGACATACCGGGCTTTGGTGCCTTTGGCATCGACCAGTTTGCCTTCGGCTTTATCAATGTAGTGCATATCCTTTCCGGCGCCCAATCCGAGCGAATTATCCGTGTCGTTGTTGAACAGAGTTGTTACACCCATCGCAAACTCCGGATCATCAGAGACCTGCACCACGACATCAAAATACACCCGCGGGGTCTTGTGGTAATGCCAAAAGACAATCGCATAAAGATTGTAAGACTGGCCTAAATCAACCTGTACCCACTGCTTAAACGGCCCAAGTTCAATCACACTGCCTTCGGCAGCATCCTTATCGCCGTCCACCAGCATCGACAGCTCACCTGTTATGGGTTCCATTTCTGAGCTTGTTACCGGTTTGTTCAGTGCCAGATTCTTGACTCCTTCGGGAACATAAAAAACGGGCCGCGGACCTTTGGTATCCGGTTCCAGATTTTCGATCCCGGCCAAATTCTCCGGCGTGCCTACAAACATCGGCTTGGGCAGCTCCAGCGGCAGCGGAACCATTTTTTCTTCGGACTTTGGAGCAGCACTATCGGAGGCAGCTGGCTGGGCCGGATCCGCTTGCTGAACATCCGAAGTCTGCGGCTGTGAAGGAGACTGCGGCGCCTCAGCAGGGGCCTGCTTCCTGCAGCCAGCCCAAACCAGTGTTACGACAATCAAAAACAGTATGCGTTTCATCGACAACTCCACAATAAAACAATATTAACCTGCAATTCCTTTGAGTTTACCCAAAATGATTGCTAAAACAATCAAAATCCCGCAGGCCGGCAGCAGCAGTTTGAGGCTTTTTTGAATGGATGCACCTTTGGCAGCATTACCGAGGGCTTTGGGAACAATAACCCCGCCGGCCAATCCGATAGCAAATATGATACCAAACAGACTTCCGTAAACATCCGGTTTGAATTTTGAGAACGTTACTCCAACCGTCGTCGGAAAACAAGGTGCAAACGACAGCCCCGCCAAGACTGCCAGCAGGGCCGCCTGTGTACCCTTGGAACAGCTCATCATCAGGAAAATGACCACGCCGGCAACCACAGCCGCCGCTGCAATAACCCAGCCGCCATTGGCTGTCAGGTCAAAATTGAGCCGGCCCGGCAGAAGTCCGGTTGCCAGTCGTCCGACCATCATCGCAATGGCAAAATAGGACAGCAAGCGCTGCCCCGATACATCTGCTTCAGCGGTATCGATCGAGGGATTTTCCTTTTTGACCACCTCTTTTCCGAATGAGGGAAGCCAGTTGCAGAACGATGATTCCAGTGCAATATAGCAAAATAGAACAACAGCTGCCGCCAGTACTGCCGGCTGACCCAGCAGCTTGACGGCTGCCGCGATATCCAGTTTTGCGCTGCTGGAAGGATAGTTGGCTGCCATCAGAGCCACAATGGCCGGCAGAATGACAATAATGCCCAGCACAGAGACTGCTTTCTCATAACTGGTTTGCCGAAACAGAAAACTGACAATTAGGGGCGTCAGAAACAGGCCCAATCCGAAAAACACATTGGCCACATTGCTGGCTGCCGCCGGATCTTTGCCGCCGAAAAGCACCTGCGGGGCCATTACATTGCCGGCCGTATTCAGGGCCATCGCTCCGAAGCCCAGCAGCAGACAGGGCAGCAGTACAGCCATGTAATTTTTGCCTGTCGCCAAAATGAAAATGCAGATTGCCGTCAGGACAAACCCGAGAATTGCAATCCACTTGTAGCCGATCGCGTCGGTCACAATCCCGACAACCAGCGAGGCGACCAGACAGGCAAACATAAACCCAGAAATCAGTGTCCCAAACCGGCTTTCATCGATATTGACCCGGGGCATCAGCTTCACACTAATGGAACCCAGCAGTGAAAAACATACACCCAAGCCGAACACGCACATTAAAGCGACTGCCTGTACCATACTCACACTCCTTTCCAATCGACATCCTGCATTATTTTACAGCGATTGTGATTCTGCCTTCATATCCCGAAGGACTTCCATTCGAATCAGCATATACAATTGTGTGATGGCTGCAAGTGAAAAAACCAATGCACACCATTGATGCACCTTGGCCAGAAAAGTCTGTCCGTCAGTTCCCACCCACGGCAGCATGCTCAGCACCGGCGCCAATATCAGCGGCAATCCAGCAGCGGCTAAAAACCAGAAACCTATTTTTACTCCAATACCGCTGTCGGTCAGCCAGCAGCGTCCAGACCCTGCCCCAGCACAGGCCAAAATTGCGGGCGCATCGGCCCTGTTAAAGGCGTATCGTCCTGCAGCCAGCAGTACAACCACTGCCGCACAAACAGCAAAAACCGGCGCCGCCGTCATATGAATCATTAGAAGCCATCCTTCCAGATGTCCGCCGCATAAAAGCGGGCCGAAACCCGTCAGCGCCAGCACCGCAAAGCAAAGCAGCCCGAGAAGAAACGCCAGTTTGCAGATGCGTCCGGCCCAGCCCATCGTTTGCGGCAGAAACAGCAGTGTCAGGAGGTGCACAAGTTTGCGAATCACAGACCGTACAGCGAAACGGGGGTTATAGCCGCAGGGGAAAACCAGATGGTGCAGTGCCAGCGCCGCAGCTGCGGCGGCAAATCCAAACAGACAAATCCATCGAAACATCAGTCTTCCTCCCTGCCAAATGCCTTCGTCAGGGCCGCTGCTGCTTTAAGAAGCCAAGCCACTACGACTAATCCGATCAATCCGCAGGCGGCAAAGGCAACTGTTTTGAGCATCGGCCGAAATACGAAGGCAAAGTTAAATACCCGCATATACAGCCGGTTGATGCCCTGAAGCTGAACCATTTCTGCAAACTCCGGCCCGCCTTCGATTTGAACCGGTGTATCAATCTGCACTTTTCCGAAGAAAAAGGCCGAATCGGTCGTGTGGCAGTCTTTGCATTGGCGAATCCCCATCGCCTGCCGGGCGGGTCGGACATCATGAGCCATCGGCCAGGCATAGGGGTTGGCCGCCGGATGGGCAACCGTTTCCAGTTCGCCCGCGTCATTGAGACGATAGAGTTTCCCGCCGGCAACATAAACGGCGGGCTTCTGGTCTGTACTTAACAGAGCCAGAACCTCGGCAATTTCCTGCGGAGTTAAAGGCCGCCAGTCGTCCACCCGCTCGACTTCCTTGTCCAGAATAGTACGGGCTTTCTGGAGTACCTCTTTGGGAGCAAAGGGCTTGACAGTATCGTTTTCAAACAGTGCCCAATAGGCCGGCCAGAATAATTTATAGGGGCCGATTTTACCATCCGTTCCCTTCATCAAAACCGGTGCATAGATATGCGGCTGGCGAATGTCAAGGTTGTGTTTTCCATGCAGACCAACCCTGTGAATACGGGCTGTTTTCCACCGTCCGGCCTGTTCCTCCGGCCAAGTAGCCGAATGGCAGGCCGTGCAGGTGAGTTTTTCAAAATGAATGACGGGAATGCCAGCGTGCCGCGGCCGCGGAGCGCCAAGCCGGCCATCTTCGGGGGCCCCTGTTTTATCCCTGCCCAAATGACAGCCCTCACATGTCAGCGATGCGCCGGGGCCTTGGGCTTCATATCCTCGATTAATCCGGTGGTCATCGCCGTTTCGATGACAATCTACGCAATGGAGACCGGATGCCAAATGCACATCGTCGTCGCGAGTGAATTCGGCCTCCTGTCCAATCCGTAAATCGATATTGGAATGGCAGAAATAGCATCGCTGGTCAAGCGGTTTTGAGGAAATGTCGAAAAAGACCATATCATCTTTATCGAACAGACCCGTCCGCCACGTGATTTCCACGCCTTTGTCAAATTCGGGATCAAAAAAATCATCCAGCGAGGAAGCCACCCCATTGACGACGGCCAATCCGCTGGAGGCCGTAGGAATCCAGCGAAAGTTCTGACGGGCGGCCTGCAGGGCGGCCAAGCTCTGGTCTTCCTGCGGGCTGGCATTATGACAGGCCAGGCAGTTAATCTCATAGTCCCCGCTGATTTGCTTGCGAATCGCCACGGCCGGGTCGGCTGAAGGCATCTGCCCATAGCTGCCGCCGGGAAAATGGCTGAAAAATGTGTTGACAAAATCCCACGGCGAAAGCCCTACTTGTTCGGGAGCGAATGTTTGCGGCCAATGACGGGCTGTAACTGGTATCTGGGTGCGGGTTTTGACATCTGTCAGCACCCACGGCTGTCCGGGGCGGCCCGAATCGACCTGCGGATCATGGGCATTAAAATGCCAGCCCTGAGCTATTTGGTCATAGTTGTGGCATTGGCCGCAGGTCTGCTTGGTTGAAAACGGTCTGGGCTTTGCGTCCTTGGCACGAATCCGGTTGCCGTCGTGGTCGTATAACTCAATTAAATGCACCGGCCGGCTTCGGTTGCCGTCGTTGCCTTCGCCCAGCAGTTTTTCGTTTTCGTCAGCACAAACGGCCGGAGTCAATAAAGCTGCAGCCATCGCCGCCAGCAGCAGAAGTCGGAACATCGTACCCATTCCTGATCCTTACGCACGGAATTCTTCCGGCTTGAATTCAAGCCGGCAGGCCTTTTCAACCGCTTCATTAACCTTCAGCACGGTAACTGCCGTTTCAAAGCCGACCTCTGCCGGACAGTTGAGTTTTTCCCGCCCGCGAATGGCATTAAAAAAGTTCATCAGATGCGGCTGATGATACGGCACATCCATCGTCACAGGGATTTTGTATTCGGCTACCGCCACACTGCCTTCCCGGACATCCAGCACGGCTTCATCGTCTTTCTTTTCTGCCGGGGCTGTCTGGACCTTGCGAATCAGACCCTGCTTGACAATCGGTTCCCATTCTTCTTCCAGCACCCAGTTTTCGCGATACACACTGCCGCGGCCGGCAGATTCGGAAATCATCAGCGTTCCACGGTCGCCCATAAAGCATTCATAATAGCCGTTGGCGCTGTTGGTGGTGGATGTCTGGTACATCGCCCGCACCGGTCCATCGGGTGTTTCATATTCATAGACAGCCATCACGCTGTCGTACCATTCGTGAGCTTTCCAGTAGTCGATGCCGCCGCTGGCTATAACTGTCTTCGGATTGCAGCCCAAATACCAGCTGTAAATATCAATTTGATGACTACCCAGATCCACTATCGGGCCGCCGCCCAAGCCCTTGAACCATCGCCAGTTCATAAACTGGTGCATATTCTTAAAGCCGTATTTATTCAGCGTGGCCTCGTCAATTTCGGCTCCTTCAGGGGCAGCGAGGTCTTCGCAGGAGGCCTTGCTGCGGTTCCACTGACCATTGATGGTTGTGATGCGGCCGATGAGCTTGGCACCGCGGATAAGCTTGTCGTAGCAGTATTGATAGCGGGGATTGCTGCGCCGCTGGTGACCAATCTGCAGAAGCTTGCCGCTGGCCTTCTGGGCTTCAACCATTTTGCGGGCGCCTTCAATGGTATTGCTCATTTCTTTTTCGCAGTACACATGCAGACCCTTGGCCAGACAGGCACAGGCATGCTCCGAATGCCAGAAATCCGGCGTGGCAATAATCACCGCATCCAAATCCTTTTCCTTATCGAGCATTTCTTTGTAGTCGGTATAGGCGGTTCCTTTGTATCCCAGACTTTCCCATGCCTTCAGCCGGCGGGATACCTTGCGGAGATTGACCTGCTCCCAAATATCGCAGACAGCAATAAACCGAATATTCGGATCTTTGGCCTTCATCACTGCATCCATCAGCACCTGTCCCTGCGTGCCGGCGCCCAGCAGTGCCACATTAATCACATCACTGCTGCCGGAATCTGCCCCCAGTGCTTTTCCGCTGACATACAATCCGGCACCGAGTGCCGCGGTTGTGCGAATAAACTCTCTGCGATTCAATCCTTTTTGCATAACACCTTAAACCTTTCTGTTTATCAGTTTAGTTCTCTGATTTTGATATTGCGATACCAAATATCCGTCCCGTGATCCTGCAGGCCGATGAATCCCCGGCGGGGCAGATCTTTATAGGCGATGTCAAATTTATTGGCCGAGCCGTCCGGATTTTTGTGCGGCTCTGTCCAGTCGTCAAGGTCTATATCGATAATCAGATGACCGTTAAGCACAACCCACAGACGCGATCCTTTTTCGGTTAGGGTCATTCGATTCCACTGGCCAACAGGCCGGACGGCATTGACCGTCGGCTCTTTGACATCATAAATACTTCCGCAGATGTGCCGGCTGAGCGGCTGGCCGAAGGTATCTGCTATCTGCACTTCAACCCACGGCAGCCATTCATGATTGCCGGCCCTCAGAAAAACACCGCTGTTGCTGCCTTTGGCCAGCTTGAATTCCAAATCCAAAATAAAATCGCTGTATTGAGCCTTTGTCCAGATGTCTTTGCTGCCCTTAACCACTGTCAGGACACCTTCGTCCCAGTACCAGCCCTTTTCCTGAAAATCTGCATTGGAAAGGTCTGCCGCAAACAGGTCTTTCCATCCGGTCGGCTTTAATTGGGAGCCAACAGCATTAAAATAGGCCACTGATTGGCGAATTTCAGGGACATTGTTGTCCCAATTGTATTCATACTCTATCGAAAAAGTCCCCTGATACCCTTGTCTGTGCAGTTCTTCGAGAATCGCCTTGATGCGTCCCTGCCCAGTACCCCAAATAACATCATGGCCTTCATCGATTTCCTTGATATGAACTTCGCGAATCCGGCCTTCAAGTTTTTTAAGACACTCCACCGGATCCAAGCCGCTTCGCACCCAATGGCCAACATCAGCACAAGCCCCAATCCAACTGCTTCGGTTCCGGCAGACAGCCAGCACGGTGTCCGGATTCCAGTATTTCGAAGGTTTGGGATGATTATGCACTGCCAGCTTAATGCTGTATTCGGCACAGAGTTTGTCTATCAAGTCAAATTGGTCCGCCTCGGGTTCCGAAACAATCGTCTCAATCCCCATTTCTTTGGCAAATTCATAGAGCTTGCGGGCGGCAGCCTCATCTTTGGGAATGCTGGTCACGCCGAAAGCAAAAATGCCGATGCCTGATTCCGCCAGTTTGTCTTTAACCTGCTGCCGCTGTTCGGGTGAAAGGTTCTGGTCAAAACCTGTCGTCAAAGTATCGGAAATCCGCTGACCTGGATAGGCCTGAATCCAGTTAAGTCCCAGTGAACGGGTTTTATCAACCGCCTCAAACAGCGTAAAACGGTTAAACGACCAAGTCTGCACACCCAGCCGCCATCCCTCATAGGCCTGCGGGTCAGCGTGCTGTGCCGGCGATTCGGCTAAAATCTGTCCGATGATCAGGCAAGTAAGGATTGCCAGTGTTATTTTGGCCATTGGTAGTTTCCTTTTCTGTTATTGTTTTTAGAGATGCCACCTTTCCCGATACGGCGGGTTGACATATTTATCAAGGTCCGGCATATTCGGCGACTTCATTGTTTCGCCGTCCCAGAGAATCTTCTGGCCGGGCTTGAACAGGCACAGATTGCCCATCAGCACCATCTCGGTAAACGGGCCGGCATAGTCAAAATCGCAGCTGGCCTTTTTGCCTTCTTTGATAGCATTGACCCAGTTCATCTCGTGGCTGGTCTGCACCCGCGGCAGGGTTTTTGGCGGCCGCTTGTATTCCTGCATCCGGCTGTAGGGAATCAGCTGCGGGGCTTTCCCATAGCAGCCGCACATCAATTTGCCCTTGTCGCCGACAAACAGCACGCCGCCGTCATTGTCGCCCATCCGCCGCCCTTCTTCCAGCTCCTCCGGCCGTTCCGGCATCAATCCGCCGTCATACCAGTGCACTTTGACCGCCGGCATCCCTTCCCGTGCCGGATAGTCCAGATGAATGATCGAGCCCAGCGGATACGATTCGGCAACATCCTGCTTTTTCCACTTTTCAATTACATTGGCTACATAACTGCCCTGCACGCTGACGGGATACTTAAGCTTCAAAGCCCAGAATACGGGGTCTAAAATATGGCAGGCCATATCGCCCAGTGCTCCGGTTCCAAAATCTACCCACGCTCGCCAGTTCCATGGATGATACGCCGGATGATAGGGTCGGTATGGGGCCGGGCCCAGCCATAAATCCCAATCAAGGGTATCCGGCACAGGCGGCGTTTCCGACGGCCGGTCCAAACCCTGCGGCCAGACCGGACGGTTGGTCCAGGCATGCACTTCCCGCACGTCACCGATGGCGCCGTCCCAAATCCATTCGCAAATCAGGCGGATGCCTTCGTCGCTGTGTCCCTGATTGCCCATTTGGGTTATCACTCCGTATTTGCGAGCCGCTTCCGTCAGCATTCGCGCTTCATAGACCGTCTTGGTCAGGGGTTTTTGGACATAGACGTGCTTGCCGCGCTTCATACATTCCATTGCAATGCAGGCATGGGTATGGTCAGGCGTAGCAATGATAACCGCATCAATCTCCTTGCCCATCTCTTCGAGCATCACACGATAATCCTTATACCGCTTGGCCTGCGGATACTTCTCAAATGTTCCCTTGGCATAATTCCAGTCCACATCGCACAAAGCAACGATGTTCTCTGTGCCGGCTACTGCATTCAGATTGCCTTGCCCCATTCCGCCAACGCCCACCCCGGCAATATTCAACCGGCGGCTGCCGGCAGAGCCGGACGGGGCCATACCCAAAACGGTGCGAGGAAAAAAAGGAAATGCGGCAGCGGCGGCCGACGATTGCAAAAAAAGTCTGCGATTCAATTGCTTTTTCATAATTCCATCCTCATGGTTACCTTAAAAGTTTTTCCGCACGCTCTTTAAGATTTCTGTTTTCTGCCGCAGCAGCAACTTTTGCAAGAAGATCTTTTGCCTGCGGCAGTTTGCTGATTCCGCCGGCCTCACAGATGCGCACGACGCTGGCTTGGGCTTCGGCTTTCAGAGCCGAATTATCCAGAAACCGTGCAGTAAAATCAAGGGCTTTCTGCGACACGAAGGACCCCAGTGCCCCGATTACGAGCCGCTGCTGATCGGGCTGAGGTGCCATTGAAAAGGCCTCGATCAACGCACCGACACCTGCATCGCTGTTTTTATCTGAGGTTTCCGTTATCATCCGCACGTAAGCCGTAAAAGCCATAACCCGGGTTCGTTGGTCCTGCTCTTGTTCGGCCAGCGTTTTCATTTCGTCTATAAAGTCGCCGCCCGGCCAATCCATCATCGCCCGTAGCGCCCCTTGGCGAAGCGTCTGACTGGGTGCATCTTTTTCCTTCCTCAGCAGTGCAGCGGCTTTGGCATCTCCGAGCTTGCCCAGAACCCGCAGCAGCGTTACTTTGGCCTCTTCACTGGCGGCGGAGTCATAACGGGCAAGAACAACCGCCGTACAACCGGCGGCATCATCAAGCCGCCGCGCCGCCGCCGCCAGTGCGTCGGCATTGCGGGACAATGGCTTTTCTGTCACTAAATCTGCAAATTCGCCCATATCCTTCAGCCCAGCCAGTCCCTGCAGCACACGGACAGATTCCGATGCCGCATCGCCTTCCCCGCGGGCCGTCCGGAGCAATGCCGGCACCGCTTCGGACAGGCCGCGCTGGCCCGCTGCCCGAATCAGTTCAACCACCGTCTTTTCATCGCCGGCACTTACCAGCGATTCTATACGGTCGATAATTACTTTGTTGACCTCGGGAGCACTGAGGAGATACAGCGCAGCTCGTGCCTGCTGTGCTTCCTGACGGTCGGCGGCTGCGGCAGCTGCCTTTGCCAGCGGCTCAACAGATGATGCGTTCCCCAGCACAGCCAGTGCCTGATAGGCCGCTATGCGAACTTCTTTTTCAGGACTGCCGACAAGCCGCTCGATTTTGTCCCGGCCGATTTTTTTTGGATTAGCAGACAGCGCTGCACAGAGCTGTATCTTGGCATTGTCCGGCAGCGTATCCATTTGAGCTGCTGCCTCTTCCAGCAGTGAAGCATCCTCTATGCCGGCCAGTATCTGAATCGCCGCTGCCTGCAAAACGAGGTCTTGGCCTTTTATGGCTTCCGGCAGAATTGTGCGCATTTCCGCGGCATTGGTTTTAGCCAGTCCGTTCAGAGCGCCGATACGAGCTGCGGCTGAACGGCCGGAGGCATATAGTTTTTTATAAATCGCTTGGGCATCGGACAAGTGCCCCTGCCGGCACAGGGAGTCGGCACATGCCAGCAAAGCATCGGCCAGACGCTCTTGAAGCGCTTCATCCACTGTCAGCTTCTGCAGTGTCTCGGCAGCACTGCGGCTGCCGACAGCACTCAGCGCTTGGATAGCCGCCAGAGCAACCGCCGGATTCGCGCTGCCGGCATATTCCGCAAGCACTGCGGCCGCAGCGTCTGTCCGGCGCACACCCAGCGAATTGATGATGCCGATTTGTGCTGTCGGGCTGGATGCCATTTGAAGCCTGCTCAGCAGCAGTTTATCAGCCAAATCAGAAGGTATCCGCTCCAGCGCATAGCGTGCCATGTCGGAAGTCTCGGATGCATCAAGCATCTTCCCCAATACCGGCACTGCTTCACCAGATCCAATCACCGCAAGCTGCCGGCAGATATAATCCTTGGCCGCCAGCGGCACATCGGCCTCCAGTACCTGAAGCAGCTTGGCCTCTAACAGCCCTTTGAGGTTCGCTGCATCACCGTATTCTCTGATGAGTTCGGAAAACGCATACAGCGGCGCCTTCGGTTTATCCCAGTCATACTGCCTGAGCTGCTCAATGAAGGCATCCACCTTCTCAGCTTCCAGCGTTTTGGCCAGCGGCCTGTCATCGACTTTCAGGTCGCCTAAGGCATACTGAATTCCGGCCAGATAATGCTGCAGCACAGCTGGATTCCACGTTACCGCATGGTCATGCCCCAACGAACAATAAAACAGCCGCCCCTGACCTATCTGCTTGATCCAGCTGATGCCGGTATCGGCATCTTCCGGTGTTACACCGCGTGCGTTTTTTGTAGCCGGATCTGACATATCCAGTGACATCAAAACACGCTGCTTGGTGCGGGAATACAGCGGTGCAGCTGTGCGGTAAATCTCATCTTTGATCTTAAAGCCCTGCCCTTTGAAGGGCTGCATCAGCGGATGCTGCGGGTCATCAATTTTAACCGCCCATGTGCCATCGCCCGTCCAGGGATGACCGGAAAAGACGCCTCCCATCATCTCCATTCCTTCCGGCCAATCGTAAAAATTATCCGTCGCAGCGTGTATGCCCACAATTCCCTTGCCGCTCTTGACAAAATCTAAAATCGCTTTCTGCTGCGCTGCATCCGGCGTCAGCTTGGTGGTATTGTTAAAGCAGATGGCGTCGTACTGCCGGAGCGTTTCCGGATTGAACACACTCATCTCGGTGCTGTGAACCACCTTAAAAGCGCCGGTCTTTTGGCTCATCACATTCAGCGCTTCAATCCAATAAGGAATAGAGCTGTGCTTGAATCCATTGCACAAGCTGAATACCAGCATCGTTCGCTCAGCAGCGGGCTTGACAACAGGCTGATCCGGCATTGCAGACTGGATTGCCTGTTTTTCCTGCTCTGTTACCGCATATCCGGTCATTGCTGCCATCAGCACCAAAAGCCATACAAAATCTATCAATCGTTTCATACAGGCCTCACCGTCAATATTCTGTTAAACTAAATTTCCCCTGCTATAGATGCCACGGCGCCCGATAGCTGCGTTCCAGGAGGCGGTTTGCTTCGGCATCGCCGACAAACAGCTCCTGCTGCGGATCCCATTTGAGCTTGCGGCCGGTCAGCATTGCAATTTCGCCCAGAAAGCCGACGCTGATGGACCGGTGGGCTATTTCTGCCGGCGTAATCGTCGTGCGGCGGGTTCTGACGCAGTCGAGAAAGTTTTTGAAGTGGTCTTCGCTTTTTTCCAAATGAATCTCATCCGGGCCGATTGTTTCCTGAAGAATTTTCGGATTCGAAGCCGACAGACCGCCTCGGGTGACATGTATCCAGCCCCCGTCTCCGTACCAACAAGTGCCCATTCTGTGGGGCAGCTTGGCCTCATTGGCAATCCGCATCGTCAGACCGGTCGAATAGGTGCAGGTAATATCATAGGCCATCGGAACATCATAAATCCCTTCGGTCGGGTATTCGCCTTTGCCCTCAACCTCAACCGGACCGCTGTAATCCAGCCCCAGCCCCCAGTGGGCAATATCTACATGGTGACCTGCCCAGTCGGTCAACTGGCCGCCGGAATAATCCATAATCCACCGCCAGTCCCAATGCACATTGCCCCGTCCGAAATCCTGATACGGACGCCACGGTGCTGGTCCCAGCCACATCTGCCAGTCAAAAGCAGCCGGCACCTCCAGCTGTCGGTATCTGGGTCCCCGGCCGCCGTTAGGCAGACCCACTTCCACATAGCTCACCTTGCCGATGCGGCCGTTTCGGACCAGCTCGGCGGCCTGATGAAAATTGCTCACCGACCGCTGCCAGCTCCCCGTCTGCCAGATGATTCCATAGCGCTTGACTGCATCGCAAATCGCCCGTCCTTCCCGAATGGTTCGCGCCAGCGGCTTCTGTCCATACATATCAATGCCCTTGCGGGCACAGGCCACTGAAACAATCGCATGCCAGTGGTCAGGCAGCGCATGGCTGACAATGTCCAGCGTGTGGTTTTCCAGAAGCTGGCGATAATCACGGTAAACGCGGCAGTCCGCATTGCCGTTTTTTTGATCGACTAAGCGCTTGGCGTTGGCACTGTGGTTATCGTCCACATCGCAGACAGCCACTACCTGTACAGCCGGAGCAAAATTCAGTAACGACTGCAGGTCCCCTGTTCCCATAGAACCGCAGCCAATCTGTGCCGTAACCAGCCGGTTGCTCGGGGCTACAGTTCCGGCAAGTCCCAAAGCCGATGACCGTATCAGATAAGGAAATCCCACAATGCTGGCCCCAACAGCGGTACTGGTTTTCAGAAATGTCCTTCGGCTTATCTCTTTTTTGTTCATATACATCCTCTTGTTTTGCCTAAATACATCCGCAAAGTACAGCACAGATGGTATAACCGTTCTGAGTCCGGTTTTATTTCAATGGGCCCTATTTATCGAAGGCCGCATCAAACTGCACATTCGACGGCGAAAAATCGGTTTTCCGGACGAATTGAAGGGCTTCTGTCGCACCGTGAATGCGGTCCATTCCGCAATCTTCCCACTCGACCGACAGCGGCCCGTTATAGCCGATGTGATTGAGCGTGCGGATGATCTCTTCAAAATTCACCCCGCCGTGTCCCAGCGAGCGGAAATCCCAACCGCGATTTGGATTGCCGAAGTTTAAATGCGAAGCCAGAATCCCGCTGCGTCCATCCAGCTGCAAGGCCGCATCTTTCATATGCGTATGGTAAATGCGGTCAGGAAACTCCTTGAGAAAACGAACCGGATCCACCATTTGCCAATGCAGATGACTGGGATCAAAATTAAAGCCGAAGGTCTTGCGGTTTCCGATGGCCTCCAAGGCCCGCTTGGCGGTATATAGGTCAAAGGCGATTTCCGTCGGGTGCACTTCCAACGCAAATTTCACGCCGCATTCATCAAATACATCCAGTATCGGATTCCACATATCCGCAAAAAACTTAAAACCCTCGTCAATCATTGCATCGCTGACCGGCGGAAAACTATACAGCAGATGCCAGATGCTCGAACCGGTAAATCCATTGACGACTTGAACACCCATATTTTTGGCGGCTCTGGCGGTGGCCTTCATTGCCTTGACGGCCCACTGACGCTTTTTTTCGGCGTTGCCGGCACAATCGGCAGGAGCAAACATATCCGAACGGCTGTCATTGTTAAGGTCGCAGACAAGTTGGCCGGCCAGATGATTGCTGATGGCAAACAGCTTGAGATGATGCTTTTCCAAAATAGCTTTCTGCTTTTTACAGTAGGCCAAATCTTCGGCGGCTTTGAACACATCCAGATGGTCGCCCCAGCAGGCCAGCTCCAAACCATCATACCCAATGCCGGCCATCAGTTCGGCCAGCTTTTCCAGCGGCAGATCGGCCCATTGGCCGGTAAAAATTGTTACAGGTCGTGCCATAATTTTATCTCCTTGCTCTTAAAAGCATAAGCGGATTACTTTTTGAACTTTGTCCATTTTGTCCGGCTGGCAGCACTTGCAACCAGCGTCTCCAGAAACAGCATTCCCCGCAGGCCGTCGTTGACATCGGGGAAATCTGTAATAATCGGGTCAGCTTTGGTATGCGTCAGGCGTGCTCGAAGGGTATCAGCAAAATTGCGGTAGATGTTGGCAAAGGCCTCGATGAAGGCTTCCGGATGACCAGACGGCAGACGGGTTGCACGGGCAGCGGCAGGACTGGCTTGGGCGACATAGGGATTACCCCGCTTCCAGACCTGCGTGGGCTGGCCCATCGGGGTTACATACAGATAATTCGGGTGCTCCTGATGCCATTCCAAGCCGCCGGTTTCGCCGTAAATCCAGATAGCCAGATTGTTTTCCTCGCCCACAGAGACCTGACTGGCATGCAGCAGGCCCCGAGCTCCGTTGTTAAACTTGACCAGACAGTTGACATCATCATCCAGCTTGCGTCCCTTGACAAAGGTGGTCAGCTCGGCGCACAGCTCGGTCATCTTCAGACCGGTGATGTATTCCGAGAGATTTTCGGCATGGGTGCCGATGTCGCCGCCGCAGCCGGAAGCGCCGCTCTGCTTGGGGTCGGTCCGCCACGAGGCCTGCTGCTGGCCTGTCTTTTCCAATGCGGTGGCCAGCCAGCCCTGCGGGTACTGCACCACAATCTTGCGAATCTTGCCCAGACGGCCGCTGCGCACCATATCGCGGGCCAGCTTGACCATCGGATAACCGGTATAATTGTGCATCAGCCCAAAAACGCGGCGGGTTTTCTGAACGATTTTGACCAACTCGCGGGCCTGCTGCACTGATACGGTCATCGGCTTTTCGCACATCACATGAAAGCCCGCTTCCAGCAGGTCTTTGGCAATCGGATAATGCCAGTTGTTGGGCGTGCAGACAGCCACAAAATCCATACGCTCCCCTTCCGGCAAACGCAGTTCCTTGTCAATCATTTCGCGATAATCCCTATACACCCGGCGGGGATTGAGCAGCAGCTGCCGGCCCATTTGTTTGGATTTGCGGGGATCGACGTCAAAAGCCCCTCCGACGATTTCGATGCCTCCATCCATCCGTGCGGCCTTGCGATGCACTTCTCCGATAAATGCCCCCGGACCCCCTCCGACCATTCCCATCTTCAATGTCCTGTCAAGAGTCATACGGCTTCCTTTCGCAAAATGAAGTTGTCAGTTATCTCCTCCATCCCCAACGATCCGCCCTGAGGATGCTGCATCCTATCACTCCTGCGGCCAATAAACAAGGAGAAAAGTTTCGGCCGGCAGATAAATACCATACGGAGAACTGCTGGCAGGGACGGTTTCCAAACTGCCGGGATTTTTCATTACCACCCTTGCTTCTTTGACAAATTCGCTTGCATCATAGAAGCAGACAGTTAAAATATCTACTAAAATCAACCATTGGTAAATTTTATACAAATGCCTGTAAAACTGCTGCAACAACCACAGCCGGCTATTTTTTACGACGTGGACGGCACTCATAAAGCCGATACATGTGAAAACCTCAAAGCCGCCAGCAAACGGGGCGAGCTGCACTTGGGCGGGTTGGCTCATGGATGCTATCCCGGCGTCAAAATGCCCCCAAAAATGCTGCCTGAATTGTGTGTGGCCTGTTTCTGGGATGCCCATAAAGACCAGAGCTGGGGGCTTCCAATGCACCGCAACGAGGGGATTGAGCTGGGTTATCTAACCCGCGGGCGTCTGGATTTCATCGTCGACGGCGTACACTACAAGCTCAAAGGGGGAGACCTGACCATTACCCGGCCTTGGCAGCCGCATCAGGTCGGCAATCCTTTGATTTCTGCCAGCCGCATGCATTGGCTGATTTTAGACGTCAATGTGCGGCGGCCCAACGACCCATGGAAATGGCCGCCGTGGATCAATTTTGCAGCGCATGACCTCCAGAAATTAACCCAGCTATTAAGTCATAACGAACAGGTCGTCTGGCAGGGAAACAAGCAAATCGAAAAATGCTTCGAGCAAATCGCCGAGCATATACAGAATGCTGAAAAGCCGGAATCTGTTCAAACCCGACTCCAGTTGTACATTAATGAACTGCTTCTTGAAGTCTTCGAAATGCTCCAGACCCGTAATATCAAGCTTAATGCCCGCCTTTCAAGTACCCATCGCAGCGTCGAGATGTTTCTGGCAGGACTGTCCGAACATCTTGAATACCCTTGGACTCTGGAGTCTATGGCTCGCCATTGCAATCTCGGACGCAGCCGGTTTTCGCATTACTGCAGGCAGATTACCAATATGACCGCTGCTGATTATCTCATTCATTGCCGAATTGAACGTGCAAAAAAAATGCTGTCCGAATCCAATGGAAAGACTATTCTGGACATCGCTATGGCCTGCGGATTCGAATCAAGCCAGTATTTTGCTACCTGTTTCAAGAAAAAAACCGGTACGACTCCGACTCAATACAGAACTGATGTGCTGTCCGGCAAACAGCAAAGAAACGTCCTATAATCAAAAAAAATACACTTTCCCATTATATTTAATTTGCCCATTTTAAAAATCGTTTTAGTTATACGCAACTATCTTTATTACAAAAGGTTAAAACTTTCTTGGGGGGGACTGTGGAATTGTTAAATCTGGTTTTGATGGGGATTTTTCAGAAACAAAAGTTTGAATTGTGCCGTTTTAAATTATAAAATCAGTTATCCGATTGCTATTATATAGATTGTTATTATATAAGGTATTATAATGTCTTATAATTCATTCGGCAGAAAAGAGGGATTTACTCTTATTGAGTTGCTGGTGGTTATTGCCATCATTGCTCTCCTTTTATCAATAATAATTCCCGCTTTAGGCAAGGCTAAAATGCAAGTTGAGGAAATTCTGTGCCGAAGCAATCTTCACCAATACCATATTGCCACAGAACTTTACACCACAGAAGAGGATGATACATATCCAAATCCTTGGGTTTCCCTATATAAAGAATACCAGTTTCCCGATGAAATACAGCGGTATTGCCGATGGCATAATCCTCTTTATAACCTTGATTCCTATGGTGACCGGTACGGCGGACCGTATTGGTCTTATCTGTCCGCCACAAAGGCCAATATCTGCCCTACGTTTCGAAAATATGCCGAACAATTCGGCCAATTTCATATGGGCGGCGACCAAGCAGGTCTGACCTGTATTGGCCAGCCGTTTGTCTCGCAGTTCAGCTACAGTATGAACGGGATTCTGGGCGACCAGCGGAATTTCAAGGGAATTAAGAAAAGCCAGATAGCTAGTTCACCTTCGCAGACATTTCTGTGGGGAGAGGAAAATATGTGGCCGCTGTATGATGCAGATGGCTCGACAAAACTGAGCAGGTATGTCCTGAATGACACCGCCCTGTTGACCCCTGGCGACTGCTTCGGCAGTTTTCACAAGGTCTCGAAAGGCCAGCTTTCCGCCCAGATGCCCCAAACAGCAAGAGGATACGGAACCTACAACGGGGGGGTATCCAATGTACTGATGATGGATGGTTCTTCGGCTTCACTGTCACCAGCTGGGGGGCAAACTCTCCAGTATGCCGGCCGCATTCGCAGCGGCGGAACGCAGTAATCCATCCCCCCTCAAAAAAAGTGATTCCTCTTAGGGTTGCCCTGTTACCAGTCCGCCTAAAAAGAATCCAAATCCTAATACCGTTTCACAATGCGGGCAGGAATACAGGACTTCCTTTTTCACAACGCCCTCTGTCTGGCGGCGAATTTGTTTTTTGCTCACCTTTTTTAAGCGTTATCGTTTTTTCACAATACGGACACTTTGCCATAGGAACTTCCCGTATTTTTTTCAGTTTCAGCCCCGAATTCTCTTCCAGAGTTTGACAATTCCCCTTGAGCCGGCAAACAACCATACGCCAAGAGCAATCTGGACAAGTGGACTGATCAAAGTGAGTATCCTTGAAAATCCGCCTGACCAGTAGGGCGGATAGTTCCCGTCAGGCCTGTGAAGTAATAAAAAATTATACAAATGGTGCATAATCGAAGGAATTGCTGCCACAATGAGATACAGTCCGATGCAGCTTACGGCAACGACCATTACATCCTCTTTGCTGATAGGATGGGCTATTTCAAGCGATTTATCCTCCTTAATCAGCCATTTTGCGAATTTATCGCTGAGCACAATAATCAAGACAGCCCATCCCAGCGCAAATGCTAGCAGGAGCAGCATTCCCATAACCTGAAGAGCCAGAGAAGCAAATCCTGCATTCGAATTGTATCGTCCGGTTGTAAACAGCACACCGAATACCGTCGGCACATAGCCGATAGTTTTGAGCAGGATAAACACGCCCATCAGCTTAAGCACCAGCGACGCAATTTCACGCTTTGTCATTGTTTATCCTTCTATTGGGGATTTGGGTTCTTCAGGTCGATGTTGCCGTGGGTGGTGGTCAGGGTTATTGAGCCGGTGCCTTCGCCGATGGTTCCGTTGAGTTGTTCACCCAGAACGCCCTGCACCACAATCGACCGGTCCGTGCGAATGTGTCCGTACGACGTTGAGGCGCTGACACGTCCGGCAAATCCGGCGGGCGGACAAAACGGGATATTATTATAGGTGGTACTAAGCGTCGCCGCAAGGTTCGGGCTGGATTCATTGACGCATCGCAGATCAATCGGAGCATGGCTTGTCCGGGCCGTGATCCGTTCAATCCCCCCAATATCCCCGCCAATGGCCCCATAGCTTGTATTCAATTCGGCCTCTTTTGCCGTACATGCCGTCAGTTCAATCGAATCCTGTGACGTCTGCAAATCCAGTCGATCGGCCAATATCGCTTTCAGACGGATAGGGCCGTAGATCGTCGAACAGCGAACCTGCCGGATATTGGAATTATCCAATTTGATTCCGCCGTGCGTGGTTGTGGCGTTGACCGAAGCGTTTTGTGTGTTCGCGAGTTTAATATCGCCATACGTCGAAACCGCGACTATGTCGCCGCGGATGTTATCGAACAGAATATCCCCGTGTGTCGACTGCATGGCGACCTGCCGGGTGATATTTTCTGCGCGGCAGTCGCCGTATGTGGTCGTGATTGCCGCCCGGGTTTCCAACGGCACAGTGATTGTCATCCGGCCGCTCACACAATAGTTGTCCTTATGTTCCTGCGGTTTTCGAAGCACAATCACCAACCGACCCGGCTCCTGAACCAGGTCCACTGCAAGCTGCTCAGCGACGGCATCGGCGATCTCCCGCGAGACAGCTGAAACCGACAACTCTGCCAGAACGGAACAATCATTCGTAACCCAACCCCACACTATATAATGACATGCGCAGCAAACTTTTCACAAAAAGCTCCTTAAATTTTAATCCTTACGTTTGTTTTCAGATATCTGGATTCATGCTGCGCCGAGAACGGATGTTATCCCAATCAGTCCGGCCATAATCATTCCCACATAAGCCGGCGAGGCGATCGCCAGGGCAATCGTACCTGCATCCGAATTTACCATACCCGTTTGGAAAGGCAAAGGTTTTCACAGACAAAAACACACAAACAAACTCGCACACGCCAATCCCAATAATGCCCATTTCATGCTACAATCCTTTCAAATCAGTTTTATAGTTTTGAGTGCCCTGCTTGTTGAGCTTACTTATTCAGTTTGATAGCCAGCGGGGCGACCTTATGTTTTCTCACAATTTTATCTCCTCTTATCCATCGATTATTTTGTGATACTTATAAAATTCATAGAGGACGATTATTATCACAAAAACCATAAACGCTGACCAGTTCAGTACAAGAGCGAAGGGCAGATATTTATCTTTAAAAAATTCTTTTCCAAGTGCAAATACAAGTGAGATTGTCCCGGGAAAAAGCAACAGCACAAAAAAGACAACTATTGCATGCGACTGCAAAAAAGGACTATTTTCAATAAGAATCGCCGCCGCTACGGAAAAGATAAATATAAAACTCAGGCAAAAGTACCATTGACCATTCGATAAAACCGGAATTGGTTTTGGATAGGACGGTTCAATTTGTTGCGCGTGGGAGTCAATAAAATCTATAATGGCGGGATGAAGTGTCTGGTCTTCTGGCAACCACAGAGTGTGAATGCGCTGCCTGGTTTTAAAGATGAGCTTCTTGAGTCCCGGAAATTCTTCGCTGGCTTCAATCCAGTAACCCATTACCCGTTTCCAATAAATAAATTTATCCGCGTAATTAAACCACTTTTGAGTGATTTGATGTGAGCCACCCAGATACCGAATTACATAAGGGTATATGACAAACATATAAAGCGATCCTCCTGCTGCAAACAAAAATATCCCTAAAAATATTTTTAACAATCGTGCCTTTATTTCTATCTCATCCGACAAGACGTTTTTTAGATAAAGTTACAGGCCATATTCAATAATAAAAATCAACGGCAGCAAACGCGGAATAATTACCTTACCCATATTGAAAAGCTGCTGACAAGAAAATTCCACAACCGCCCGGGGTTTTTTCCAAACGTAAGATGTTTTATTGTTCTTTGAAGCGTCCATCATCGTTTTGTAAAAAAGGAAACCGAGAGGAATCGCCTATTCGCATGGAGCTTCTATGCGCCCTGTATGAATCACTTGGAAAGCTTGACGGTGTTGCTGTCGGCATCGGTGAACAGGCACGCAACAGTTCTCTCATAAACACCCTTTTTGTTAATGTCTCCTTTCTGACATCTGGATCAAAGCCGCACCCACTGCCGAAGCGGACCCGATCAGTCCGGCTCCGATTGCTCCGGCAGAATAGGTTGAGGCAGCCGCTACACGAATAGGGCTTTCGTATTGATTCGGATAGCCCGTTCTAACTTCTACTTTGCTCGCAAACCATCCAACCAAACAACACATGAGCAAGCTTAACAATGCCAGTACGAATAGAGCATTTTTCATTCTGTTAACCTTTCGAATCATTTTTTACATATTTGGAATCCATATCTTTTTTGCCTGAATCAGTTCAACGTATGCCGGCAAGGTCAGAGCCGTTGAGGTTTTCGTATAAAAAACAAGCCCTTTGTAAGCCGTCAGATACTGATTCTTTTTGAAAAAACCCACCGGAGAAAACACAACCAGCGGGACACTTGCGGCCTGCAACCGCAGCAGCTGTTCAAATACATGCGGCTCTACCTGAACGATTACCCCCATTGCTTTAATCGCATCGGTCATCGCAGCGTACACGACTCCAATCGCAGAACCGGCAGCGTCTCCGTTTATCATGATGGGTCTCCTATTGAATATTCATTTACTTGTTCAGCTTGACGGTGTTGCCGTCGGCGTCGGTAAAGCTGCCGGCCACCAGCAGAATCAAATCAATCAGCCACCACAGCCCAAGGCCTCCGCAGGTCAGCAGAAACAACACCCCCGTGCCAGCCTTGCCTACATAAAAGCGGTGGATGCCCAGCGGACCCAGCAGCAGCAAAAACAGCAGGCAGGCGATTCCACTTTTTTCCGATACTCCGTTTGCCATAGTCAATCTCCTTTCTGTCTCTGACAAGTCATATTTTTTCAACGCCGCAGCCGAGGGCGTCTTAATTTAATTTCTTCTTTGCATATTCAGATACGGCCTTTCCAACCAGCTGAATGATCGCAAGCTGGTCATTGGCCGACGCCGCTGACCGCAGGCAGCAAGAGCACGACGGTATTTTTCAATATTCGTCCCGGGCTGCCTAGCTTGTTTGACCAAATACTGTGTCAGCTCCCTTACGGCGGTCGATTCCAGCAACGCTTTCTGCAGAAGCTCCTGACGGCGCCGTCGGGGCAGTGTTTTAAACTGGCCTTCTGAAACGGCAAAAACAGAGTTTTGTGTAAAGACAGCCGCTGTTTCCCAGTTTATCTGCAAAAAGATATCGGCGGCCTGTTCCTTCTGCCCCGTCCGCCACAATTCCAGCGCCTTATCGAGCACCGCAGCCGGCGTTGAATCTGAAATAGGCCGCTCCGATTGAGCTGTCGAGGGAGTTTGCGGAGTCGGGGGCACAGCATCCTTTTTTTTAGCGCATCCCGATAAAATCAGCACTGCCGAAAGGAATACACTGCAAACCGGACTAATCCTGCCTGACATAATTTCTCCTTTTTTAAGAATGCGATTGCATTTTAATCCCAAATCAGCAGGAAAACATGAACAAATCGGTATCAATACCTGCTGTTGGGATGTTTAATAACAAAGACGCAGACCGATACTTAATGTTTCATAAAAAATCCCTTTTAAATGATTTTGCGGCTGCATTTGCTGCAATGGATTAATTCCGACTTTCAAACCTCCTTTACCCGCTTAAAAAAACAGGCCGGTAAATCGGCTCTATACTGGCTCAGGTATGAGCATTAACTGGCCCGAAAACAAGCCGCAGAATATAATACTCCTCCTACCGTCTCCCCAAAGAGGGGGGCGTGTGTGAGAGATTCCTCTGAGAGGATCATCATGGTCTGCCGGAAAAGGTTCGCCCAGCTGACGCTCTGACAGCCGGCAATCAATCGGCTTGGTTAATCTCCTCTTGAAAGGATTCTGCCAAGAGCACCGGCACCGCAGCAGCCGGCAGGATGCGGACATGACCGGCGAATGTATTAGGCAATCGTTTTGGTGAAAATCCATTTGGCATCGCCGGGGGCATAGAAGTCCTTGACCTCGGCGGCCAGCACATAGCCGCTGCGCTGGTAGAAATAGCGGGTCGGCAGATATTTCTCGGAGCCGCTGGTTTCATTAACAATCAGCCGGCCGTTTTGGCGGCGAATCTCAGCTTCGGCAAAAGCCAGCAGGCGGGTGCCGATATGATGCCGCTGCATCGCCGGATGCACAGCAATCCAGTATACATCAAAAGTACCCAGTGTACAAGGAGTCGGGCCGAAACAGATCCAGCCGACAACTGTTCCATCGGCTTGGGCTGTGTACGATTGATAGGTATTGCCGGGCTTATCGGCAGCGGCTTCATCGAAGACCTCACAGGCAATTTCAATCTCGACGGGGCGGAAAAAATCTGTCGCCTGAATGATATCGATGACGGCCTGACGGTCGGCGGCTGACGCTTTGCGAATGGACAGGTTCATATCTCCTCACGATTCGGTCTGACGATGGTGTGCATTGGTTATAATTGCATGGATAAAATCGCCATACGACAGACCGCCGGCAGCGATAGCTGCGGCAAAGCCGGCATCGGGCGAAATATCCGGATTGGGATTAACTTCGAGAATATACGGATGAAGCTGCTGGTCCAGACGAAAATCCACACGGGCATAATCGCGGCAGCCCAGCGTCTCAAACGCTGCCGCAGCCAGCTGAGCAATGCGGCCGGCTGTCTGCGGCGGAATGTCGGCCGGAATGCGGCGGGGTGTATGGCTGTAGCCGAACGATTCTTTGCGCCACTTGGCATCATAATCCACAATGCGGGGCTGGGCATCCGAAAAGGCACTGAAGTCGATTTCGGCAAGGGGCATCACATCTGTCCTGCCGCCGTGCTGGATAACCGACACATTTAATTCGCGGGCCGGTATAAACTGCTCGACAATCACCGGCTGGGCAAATTGCCGATGCAGCTTGTCCAGCAGCATTTCTGCGGCCTGCCGCTCATCCGGCAGAACAAAGACCGACTCGGCGCTGATGCCTTCGCTGGCGTCGCAGAAGGCGGGCTTGGCGATATACCGCCCCGCCGGCAGCCGGTGCCAGTCAGGCTTCTGTCCAGCAGCCACAGCGATGCCCTGCGGACAGGGCAGTCCTTCCCCCAGCAGGACAGCTTTTGCAAAAATCTTGTTCTGGGCCAGCAGCAGCGCCGGCGTATCGCTGCCGGTGCAGCTTTTGCCGAAAGCCCGGCAGACAGCCGGCACATAGCAGGCCTCCTGAATGGAGTCCAGAAACTCCTCTGCCAGATTCACAATCACTGTCTCCCTGCGCCCGCTTAAAATCGCTGTCAGATGCCGCAGGTTTTCCACCGCCAGAATCTCAAATCCGACACCCAGCGCTGCAAGCGCCTGTGCCACCGCCTGCACCTGGTCCATCACGCCGGCACGGCTTTCATACAGCTCATCGCCTGCATCGCCAAAGGTATTATGCAAAATCAGAACAGATTCCATCGGATCATCAACAAACCGCCGGTTCTAAATCAGGTTCGTTGTTTACAGGCTTTTACAGCAGCGGCACTGCCTTTCTGTGTTCTTTTTGCCGGGCATAACGCGCAAAGGCATTTTCAAGAATGGTTCCTATCAGCGTATCGTAGCTCATCCCTTCCTGAGCTGCAATCATCGGCAGATCGGAATGCTGCGGATGCAGGCCGGCCAGCGGATTGATTTCGATAAAGCAGGGCCGGCCGGTTCGGTCGCAGCGGATATCCACGCGTCCGGCATCGCGGCACTGGAGGACACGATAGCTTTGCAGGGCCAGCTGTTCGACCTGCTCCTTCAAGGCCCTATCGTCCAGCAGGGGATGATAATAAATGCGGGTTTCGCACTCTTCCTTGTTCAGATAGGAATAGATGAGGGGGTGGTCTTTGGAGGCCATTTCAATTTCCATTGTCCCCAGTACGGCCGCCTGCTGTCCGGTACCGAGCACGCCGACGGTAAACTCGCGGCCGGGCAGAAACTCTTCCACCAAAACCGGCTGCCGGTAGCGGTCCAGCAATTGGGCACAGACGGCCTCGAGGGCCGCCGGCTCATCGATTTTAGAATTCTGGTCCACCCCTTTACCGGTTCCTTCAGCTAAAGGCTTGGCAAACAGCGGATAGTTCAGATGCACCTGCCGGATATCCTCCATCGCTTCGACCACTGCAAACGGGGGAGTCGCCAGTCCGTGCAGCGCAACCCACTGCTTGGCCATGCGCTTATCCAACGTCATCGCACAAACCAGCGGATCGGAGAAGGTATAGGGCACACCGTACATCTCCAGCAGCGCCGGCACATACGATTCGCGGCAGCGTCCGCCGATGCCTTCGGCAATATTGAACACCATATCCCAGCGGCAGCCGGCCGCCAGCTTCTGTGCCAATGCCTTGCCGTTGCCGATGCGCTCGGTACGATAGCCGCACCGCTCTATGGCTTCCTGCAGCAGAATCAGCGTGGCATCGGAATCGAACTCGGCAACATCTTCCTGTGAATATCCCTGCGCCAGATATTCGCTGCGCAGGTCATAGACCAATCCTACAAGGAGCTTCATAACAGTCCGTCCCGGCTGAAAATAACAGGCCTCATTTTACGCATCAAACAAATAACCGGTGGTCTGTACAGCCCCCGCCCGCTTGGCATGGATTTTTTCCCGCCGGTCCATTCTCTGGGTATGCGCCGGCAGAATCACATCACCCCGGCCGGAAGCCAGCTCCCAGACGCCCGGTTCGGCTTTGGCCGCACCCGCCGCCGGCACCGTATCAACTCCCGGCTCCGGATAGGTCACCAAAAGCCCTTCATAGTTGCGCAGGACCGTATGCGTCGGACTCATCGAAACCACATACGTCGGCAGAACCGGTATCTTGCCGCCCCCATGCGGGGCATCGACAACAAATGTCGGTATGGCAATGCCGCTGACCCGCCCGCGCAGATATTCCATAATCTCAATGCCTTTTCTAACCGAGGTACGGAAATGCTCAACGCCGCGGACCAAATCGCATTGATAGATATAATACGGCCGGACACGTGTGCTGATCAGACCGCGGCAAAGCTGCTCAATAACCTGCGGGTCATCATTGACGCCGCGGAGAAGAACCGTCTGGTTGCCTAAGGGGATGCCGGCGTCGGCCAGCTTGGCGCAGGCAGCGCGGGCCTCAGCGGTCAATTCCTGCGGATGGTTAAAGTGCGTATTGATCCAAAGGGGATGGTATTTTTTGAGCATCGCAACCAGCTGGTCTGTGATGCGCATCGGCAGAACCACCGGCACACGCGTTCCAATCCGTATGACCTGCACCGAGGGGACTGACCGCAGTGTGCTCAGGACGGTTTCAATGGCCGCATCAGACATTGTCAGCGGGTCGCCGCCGGAAACGATAACATCAGTAATTTCCGGATGATTGAACAGATATTCCTGTACTTGCCGCATCCGCCGAGCAGAAATAGCTGTCTCGCGTGTTCCTGCGATCCGCTTGCGGGTGCAGTGGCGGCAGTACATCGAACACATTGTTGTGGCAATCAGCAGTGCCCGATCACGGTAGCGGTGCACCAGCCCCGGAACCGGCATATCTTCGTGCTCTTCCAGCGGGTCATCGGTCAGACACGGCGAATCGAAGAGCTCCTGAATATTCGGGACACTCATCCGAAAGACCGGATCGGACATATCCGCACGCCGGATGATAGAGGCGTAGTACGGCGTAATGGCCATCGGGTACTTGTCGATAACCTTCTGCAGCTCGCCCCGGCCGGACAGCAGCGGCACATACTGCGCAAGCTGATCCAGCGTTCGGATGCGGTTGCGTATCTGCCATCGCCAGTCATTCCACTGGGACAGCTTCTTGCAAAGGGGTGTTTCGGTTTCGGTTGGACAGGAGGAGGGCGACTGAACCGCCCTCATACTACTGGGGGGTTCAGAGGACTGCTCTTCCATGACTTCCGCTGCAACGGCGTAAGTGTGTTGCTCCATGGTTTCAGCGTTCCTTTCTTTTTCTATTTATTGGTTATTGTGCCAGAAACAGAGACAAACTTTTGACAAAGCTTTGTCTGAGGGGTTTGATGCTGGTTTCAATTTCCTCAGCTTCCATCCCTATCATCGCGAAGGAAAAGAACCCAAACACAAAACCCGCGACCGCACACGCGAGCCGCCGAATCCGCACGATATCTTTTTTCTCTTTCATAAAGGGCGACAGCAGGTTTTCAATTACCTCCAGATACCGGCTGAAAGGCCCTTCCATTTGTTCGGTTATCTGACGATCCAGTTTCAGGAATAAACGCCCCTGAAACAATAGAATAAACTCCTCCGGATGCTCCATAAAAAAGCGACAATGGACATTAATAATATCCTCAAGAGCAGTTTCGACATTGGTTGCCTGCCCTACAATCTGGAGTTTTCCTATCAACTTATCAATTGCCTGCTCAACCAAACAGGCCACAATTTCCGATTTGTCGGCAAAATGGCGATAAAATGTCCCTTTGCCTAAATCAGCTCGCTGAGTTATATCTCCTATTGTCGCCGCATCAATGCCATATTCACTGAAAACCTCTAACGCAGCTTTCAAAAGCTTTGTTTTTGTCTTTTCTACCCGTTTTTCAGTCCTGGAAACGGCTTTTTTAAAGATCTCAAGCCCATTTCCAGAATGTTCAGCAAGATTATCCATTACCATAAACGGACCATATAGTCACTTGTGACCAAATAGTCAATATCCTTTTCGGGAAAATTTACTAAAATGTTCACAAAATTTTTCAATTAAAGGTAAAAACGAAAAAAAGACCGATTAATCTTCAACGAAAACAACAGGTTTATGGTATTTTAGGCACATCTGTTTTTTTTGTAACGAAACGGCGGGTCCAATCACTATTAGAATGCGTGCAGGAATTCATGGCGCAATTCCTGCCTGTACTGTTGGGTTATTTGTTTTACAGGAGAAATGTATGGCAGCAAGAATGAAAAAAGGACTCGCAATAGCGATAATGTGCCTCTTGACGGCATCGTTGGCTTTAGCCGCTGAAGACGGCGGGCGCCGCGGCCGTCAGAATCAGCCTGGGGGCGACCGTCAGAACCAGCCTGGAGGCGATCGTCAGCGCGGAGGATTCAATCCAGATCCGGGCGGAATGCAGCAGCGAATGATGGAGATGATGAAAACACGTCTGGGTGCTTCCGATGATGAATGGAAAATTATTGAACCCCGCTTGTCCAAAGTGATGGAGCTTCAGCGGACAACGAGCAATATGGGTGGAATGATGCGGGGAATGGGCGGCATGTTCGGCCGCGGCGGACGCCGGCCGGATGTGGCCGGACGTCAGGATGCGCTGGCCGCTGAAACCGATCCCGTCCAGAAGGCTTCTGACAGTCTGCAGGAAACTTTGGACAAGACTGATGCCTCTGCTGAGGAAATCAAAGCCAAACTGCAGGCGTTTCGTGATGCCCGCGAAAAAGCCCAGCAGGAACTTGCCAAGGCCCGGCAGGATCTGCGTGATGTGCTGACGCTGCGTCAGGAGGCCCAACTGGTCTTAATGGGTATGCTTGATTAACTTTTACCGGATTGTTTCTTATGAATCCATTCTTAGCCGTTTTGCAGAAAAACGGACTTCTGTCCGAGCCGGATATCGAAAGCGTTAATCAGCACCTTTCGCAGGGCGAAGACCTGCTGACCGCACTATTGGCCACCGGCCGGCTGCCGGAAGAGGTGATTCTGCGTCATCTGGCCGAAGCGATGCAGTATCCCTTCTATGAAAGTCTGGACCAGTTTGAGTCTTCTAAAAGCTTTTTGGCCCGGTTTCCGGCGCGGATTCTGCTCGAACGGCACATCGCACCTGTACCGGGCAGCAACGGCAGTGTCCTGACGCTGATTTGCAATCCGTTTGACTTGTCCGGCGTTGATCAGCTTCGTCTGTTTACAGGCAGCGATTATGAGATTGGTCTGGCGCCGCGGGGGGAAATTTCCCGCTATGTCAAACGCTATCTGGGTCTGGGCGCCGATACCATTCAAACCATGATGGACGAAGCGGATGATAAAGAGCTGCAGTTCCTGACGCAGACTGAAAGCGAAGATGTCGATTTGGCCGAAGCTGCCGAAGGGGCTTCCATCATCCGCTTCGTCAATCAGATTTTGACCGAAGCCATCGAATTGCGGGCCACCGACGTGCATATCGAGCCGTTCGAAGACGAGCTGCAGGTGCGCTACCGCATCGACGGTGTCCTGCAAGCGGCCACCATTCCGCCCAGCGTCAAACGCTTCCAGTCGGCTATCATCTCGCGCATCAAGATTCTCAGCCATCTGGATATTGCCGAAAAGCGTGTCCCGCAGGATGGCCGCATCAAGGTAATGGTCAGCGGCAAAGAAATCGACATTCGCGTGTCTATTATCCCGATGCTGCATGGGGAAGCCGTTGTGCTGCGTCTGCTGGATTGCTCTTCGATGCTGCTGGGGCTTGACAAAATCGGCATGGGACCGCAGGATTTGGCTATTTTTGAAGAAGTCATCAAGCAGCCCCACGGCATTATTCTGGTAACCGGCCCGACCGGCAGCGGCAAAACGACAACCTTGTATGCGGCGCTGTCGAAAATCAACGATGTTGAGCGGAAGATTATCACCATCGAAGATCCAATTGAATACCAGCTGCGGGGTGTCAATCAGATACAGGTTTCGACCAAAACCGGACTGACATTTGCCCGTGGTCTTCGGTCTATTCTGCGGCATGACCCCGATGTGATTCTGGTGGGTGAAATCCGCGATTTGGAGACCGCCGAAATCGCTGTTCAGGCGTCGCTGACCGGCCATTTGGTCTTCAGCACCCTGCATACCAACGATGCGCCGGGGGCCTTGACCCGTCTGGTTGATATGGGAATGGAGGCCTATTTGGTGTCATCGTCACTGGCGGCGGTTTTGGCACAGCGGCTGGTGCGGATGATATGCCCGGACTGCCGCGAACCGCTGACCGAAGAAGAAATGGAGCCGCTGCGGAAGCGGTATCCGACACTTGTGTCCCAGCAGCTGTATCGGGGGCGAGGCTGCAAAGCCTGTCAGCAGACCGGCTACCGCGGACGCAAGGGCATCTTTGAGCAGATGGTCGTCAGCGAAGATATCCGTGCTCTGCTGATGCAGAACGTCAGCGCCCGCGAGATCCGGCGGCAGGCCATGAAGGAAGGAATGAAAACACTGCGGCAGGACGCCAAACGGTTTCTGGATGCGGGTATGACAACCATCGAAGAAGTGCTGCGCGTCACCAAGGACGATGCCACGGCTCATTTGACAGGAGTTAGCTAACGATGCCGGAATTCATTTACACAGCCACCGACCGCAGCGGGCAGGTTATTACCGACACGATTACAGCGCCGGGGCGGCGTGACGCCATAGAAGCGCTTTTTGCGCGCGGCCTTCAACCGGCCAAAATCGAAGAGAAAACTGTATCCGAAACCAAATCCGTACGGCGTCAGGGCCGCGTGACGCGCAGCGATATCGAAACATTCACCCGTGAATTGGGCAACCTTCTGGCGTCGGGATTGTCGCTGAGCAAATCCCTTAAAATATTAAGCCGCGAATCATCCAAAGCGGCTGCCCGCCAGCTCTGGTCGGATATTCACGACAATGTCGCTAACGGAATGGGTCTGGCCGAAGCTCTTGGGCAGCGGCCGCGCTATTTTTCTTCCATTTATGTGGCAATGGTTCAGGCCGGCGAAACCGGCGGTTTTCTGGAGCTGGTGCTGGGGCAGATCGCCGATTTCCGTTCGCGGGAGCAGGAACTCAAAAGCCGCGTGCAGGCAGCCCTGATTTATCCGATTATCCTGATGTTTCTGGCGGTGTTGATTCTGCTGTTCCTGCTGATTTACTTTATCCCGCGGTTTTCGTCCATTTTTGCCGAATTCGGCGGCACACTACCGCCCCTGACGCGGGGGATTGTCGCCGTCAGTCAGGCAGTGATGCATTACTGGTTTATTATTGCCGGGATCATCGTGCTGGCAGTGGTGACTGTCCGGAGCTTTCTGCAGCGGGAAGAAGGACAGGCAGCATTTGAACGGTGGATTCTGAACACCCCCATCATCGGGAAATTAAATGCCCGGTTTGCCTTTGTGCGGTTTGCCCGAATGCTGGGCACGCTGCTGAATGCGGGCGTGCCGCTGCTGGCAGCGCTGCGGGTAGCTAAAGAAGCCATCGGCTACAAAACGCTTTCCAATACAATGAACAATGCCATTGAAAAGGTGCGCAAAGGCGTTTCGCTGTCACAGTCGCTGGCCGAATGCCCGCAACTGTTTTCCGGTGCCAATATCGAAATGATTTCTGTTGCCGAAGAAAGTTCGCGGCTGGGCGAGGAGCTACTGCGGCTGGCGGAAGTCAATGAAAAGGAGCTGGATCGCAATCTTAAAACGGCGGTGTCGTTTGCTGAGCCGCTGATGCTGTTTGCAATGGCAGCGCTGGTGGGAACCATCGTCATCGGAATGCTGCTGCCGATATTCAACCTGCAGGAATTGATCAATTAACCCTTAATTTCAAGGAGTTTGAGGTTATGCAGAAACCACGAATGCCAAAAGCGGTCGGATTTACCTTGATTGAGCTGCTGCTGGTGCTGGTCATTCTGGCGGCGCTGGCTACTGTCGTCGTGCCCAAATTCACCAAGCGGAGCGAACAGGCCAAAATCACAGCTGCCCAAACCGACATTGCCAATATGGAAGTGGTGCTGGATGCATTTGAAATCGACACCGGCCGGTATCCGACCACCAGTGAAGGCATCCGGGCGCTGGTTGAGCAGCCGTCCAACGCCGACGGCTGGAAAGGACCTTATCTGAAGCGCGGTGTCCCCAAAGACCCGTGGGGCAACGAGTATATCTACCGTCAGCCCGGCCAGCACAACGAATTCGGCTACGATTTGTCTTCGCCGGGCCCAGACGGTCAGCCCGGCACGACAGACGATATCATCAACTGGTCTCTGGAAGAACGGCGGTAGCCGGCAATGCGGGGCTACAGCAGACATTCTGTTCGGTCCGGGGCCTTTACGCTGCTGGAACTGATTCTGGTGATGATTATTTTATGCACGGTATTGGCCATAGCAGCGCCGTCGCTGCGGGGCTTTTTCTCGTCCCGCAAGCTCAACGACATTGCTGAACAGATGCTGATTATGACCCGGTATGCCCGGCTTCAGGCCATTTTTGCGGGATATCCCTACCGGCTAAACTTCGATCCCAACCGGCGGGAATACTGGCTGTCGGCCCGCCGGGAAAGCGTCTATGAAGAATTGAAAACCAGCTTCGGCACACGGCATCTGATTCCAACCGATATTGAATTGGCGATTGACAATGTACCTCAGGACGGCGGAATTTATTATTTTGAGTTTACCCCGCAGGGCTACACAAAAGTCTGTTCTATTGAACTGCGGGACAGCCATCGGACGCGGCTGGCGCTGGTGTGCTGGAGTCCAAGCGAAAATTTTGAGCTGGTTGAGCTGCGCGATGATGAAACATTATACAACTAACTCTGTTATTCAAAAGCAGGCCGGCTTTACCTTTATGGAAATTCTGGCCACGATGGTGCTGATTGGTCTGATTCTGCCGGCGGCCATGAAAGGCATTTC